>CAZBHW010000023.1:0-58905 GCA_964492045.1 uncultured Coxiellaceae bacterium
CCCTCATCACTCCAACGCGCCCGTCGTCCCCGCATGCTTTTAGCGGGGATCTGTTTGTGTAACTGAGTAATAGCGCCTTCGATCAATCGCACGGTTGCACGAACAGATCCCCGCTAAAAGCATGCGGGGACGACGGGCGCGTTGGAGTGATGAGGGTGCAACGGGCGCGTTGGAGTGATGAGGGTACGACGAGCGTATTGGAGTGGCGTGGGCTCGACGGACACATTGATGTTATGCCAGCACGCCGCTTTCGGTTTGCGTAATAGCAGCGTTGCATCGAGATGAATCATCAGAAACAAAATGTTTTTTATCTCACCCACAAATACATACAAATGAGGCAGTGAGAACGCTCGATCTGGTGGATAGGTACGGAAGACCATCGCGCACAGGGATGTGCGCGCTGATCGCAGGGAGCAGCTTCGTCTGGAGTGCCTATCCACCAGAGCGGGCGTTCGGTGGTGAACGCAGGCACGAACAACATCGCTCAGCACTCAACTAAACCATCAACACAGGCACGAACACATCGCTCAGCACTCAACTGAACCATCAACACAGGCACGAACAACATCGCTCAGCACTCAACTAAACCATCAACACAGGCACGAGCAACATCGCTCAGCACTCAACTAAACCATCAACACAGGCACGAACAACATCGCTCAGCACTCAACTGAACCATCAACGCAGGCACGAACAAGACAACTCAATATTCAAGTGAAACATCGAATGATGCTAGATCGTCACCCAACGCTGAACCGCCGGAAAATACAACCCAGCTTGAACCTCGCGAGTCTCAAGCAATGACATAGCAGTCAGGTATTTCTGCATCTGCGGTCGATATTTTTCTTTTTGCTTCAACAAAAACGCCTCAATATCCTCACCCGAAAAATCCGCCGTTTTATAATCAACAATCCAGCGCGTCCCAGCTTCATCCACAAACGTTCTATCAATAACAATATGTTCGACCACACCATTAATCACCATTGTCAGTTGATACTCAGACTTTGCGTGACGATGCGAAGACAAAATCCAGCGCCCATGTTCATTTAAAAGTGCATCAGACACCAGCTTGGCGATTTGCTCACGCACCAGAGCACGCTCCGTAATAGCGATGCCGGCACGCTTAATTTCACGATCAATATAAATCGCTTGTGAGTCAGGTTGGCTAGACCACCAATCCAGACCTAAGAGAGAAATCTGCTGGAAAATACCATGCGTGATGGTTCCAACGAGCCGTGCCGTGTGATCGCGCAGCATAAAACCGCTGACATTTTGCGTCGATGGCTCAACTGCCGTCTTCAACACAGGCAGCGGATTGCGCCACGTACTGCTTAAACGCTTAATTGGTCGTGAGATGTTCTGCTTCACCTCAGTCACGGCTTCCTCTGATGGCTGCATTTCTATCAAGGTGGTTTCATGCTGCATCATCGGCCACAGCTTTTCCAAAAAGCTACCGCGCGCGGCGCCTTTCTTCACATCGTTAACATTGAAAATCAAGTGCAAGCGTTTCTTCGCTCGCGTAGTGGCGACATACAGCAGTCGGTCGATTTCAAAATAGGATTTTTCTTTTTGCAATTTTTCAATGAATTTATATAAAGGATCAGCTTCACTGTCCGCCGCATGCAATGGCGCGAGTAATAATGCGTTACGTTCATCATGCAAGGTATGCTCCATCCACAACAGTAATGATCTGTCATCACGTGAGCTAGCGCGTTCGAGTTGCGGCAATATCACTGTATCAAACTCCAAACCTTTGGCTGAGTGAATAGTCATGATTTGAATCGGTGCATGATCATTTTGTGAAGCGGCAAATAAATGCTTGATGCGGTCGCTCAGGCGTTCCAGGTTCACAGCGTGCGAACGGCTGGCTAACTCTTCGAGTAAGTCCAGGTAGACATTGGCATCTGCCATTTCGCTTTCGTCAGCCAGAGTAGCGGGGCCGCCTAAGGACAGCCATGTTTGTTCTACCCATTGTCTGAATCCGTCACGTTGACGATTTTGCAAAGCGTATTGGAGTGCTGGCATGATTTTGCCTAAACGAATTTGTCCGTCTTCACTCAGTTGTGAGACGACTTCGGGTTGCGTCATGCGGTCCCACATCACTTGATATCTGTCTTCACCGCTAATCTTCAATAAGTCTGCCAGCGTCAAGCCGCACCATGGCGCGCGTAAAATGGCTAGCCAAGCGATGCGATCTGCGGGATGGAGCAGGGCACGAGTGAGTGCCAGTAAATCTTGAATGCATTGCCGAGTGCCAAGCGCGTCAATTTCAATGGCCTGATAGGGTAGCTGTGCGGCTTTCAACGCCGGGATGATAGCAGCCAAGTGGGGGCGAGAGCGAACCAGGATCGCTATTTTTTCGTTGGGATGAAGTTCAAGTGTTACTTTAACATATTCCACTAAAGCATCTGCCTGATCATCATCGCTGCCATTTAGAAAACCATTCATGGTGATACTGTTAGTGGACGCCACTGATTCCTGGGTTTGATTGGCGATACTGGGACTAAACGTCACAGCGCCAGTACCGATGTCATTATAGGAGGGGAAAATGGCAGAGTAATGCCGGTTGTTCCAGTCCACAATGGAGCCTATCGAGCGGAAATTCACTTGCAGTTGTAACGAAGTTAAAGGAATTTCTCCAATGCCTTCCTGCTGCATGCGAATGAATAAACCTACTTCGGCTTGTCTGAACCGGTAAATGGATTGCATGGGGTCGCCCACTACAAACAGCGTGCGGCCATCGCCTGCTTGCCAGCCATGGGTCAGCATTTCCAGCAAACGGAATTGTGGAAACGAGGTATCCTGAAATTCATCCACCAGAATATGTTGAATTTGATAATCCAGCGCGAGCGCCAGATTAGTTGGGTTGCTGCTATCACCTAATGCTTGCGCGGCGCCCCAGGCGTTTTCAATGAAATCGATTTGGCCGTGTAACTGAAACGTCACACGCAGTTGGGCGAGGGTGATTTTAAGAACTTCAAGTAAAGCTTTAAGAGCGTCCCATTGCCGGTCGGTGTAAGCGGGTGCAGGCAAATGCTTGATGTTGGCGAGTGAAGCGCGCAGTTGTTCGTTATCCATCAGCTCTTCAAGTAAAGCTTTATGTCGGTCGCGCATGGCACGCTCGGCTTTCAGTTCTTCACCTTTGAGATCCGCTAACTTGGTAAAGCCCAGGTCTTCGGTGACTTTTTTACGCCAGTCACCGGTGTTTGTTAACAGTAGCGCAGCAATCGCATTCCAGACCGCATAATCATGTACTGGTAGAACCGTTGTATCCACTTTTCGCGTGAATATGAGCAGCGCCATTAACTCACTGACATGCTGTGCTGGAAACAAAGCGTGAGCCCCGGCTAGATTGAAATTCACCACATCAGCAATTTGTTGGGTCAACAGGCGGCGCATGTCTTTGTCAGATAAATCCAGCGTTAAATAACGATGCCATTGATCGCGTTTTTCCAGCAGCTTCATCAGTAGTTTGGCAACGCGATTCATGTCGTTATCAAGATGTGTCAGCAAGCGCGCAATAGCGGGCGACCATGGATGGTTTTCTTCTACATGTGATAACACTTCATAAACAGTCTCGCGATATAAAATCTGTGGATGCAGGGAAATATCAGGCTGCGAACCAAAATGCGAAAGCAGTGGTAATTGACTAGTGAGAAAAGTGCAAAATGAGTCTATGGTTTTAATCTGTAATTGATTTGGATTGTTGATGAGATTCCACTTTAACTCGCGGTCACGCTGTAACACGCGTGTCGCCAGACGCCAAGTTAGCTGTTCATGTGCTTTCTCAGGTTCGGGTTCTTGCAGAGCCTGGGTCAAGGCTTTGAGTACGCGCGTTCGCATTTCGTGCGCAGCTTTTTTCGTGAAGGTGATGGCGAGTATTTCTTCGGGTGCATTGACATGGCCGAGCAAGGTTAGCAGTCGCTGAATAATTAATTCCGTTTTACCGGATCCAGCTGGCGCTTGCACAATGAATGAGGCGCGGGGGTTTAATGCCTGACGGCGTTGTTCTTGATCGGATATCGCTGGGTTATTCGCTGTCGTCATCTTCGGTTCCATCTTGATGTATTCTGCATAATGGCTGTAATTTGCAGTAGGTGCAGGTTTGCTTTTCTTTAGGATCGACACAGGCAATACCCGCTGCAAAGTCATCGCCTAATTTAGTTAAGACTTGCTGCCATTGCGCGACTAATTGCGGCCAGGATAAGTCTTCTGTCTGGCGCAATTCATCTGGTGTCTTGATGCCTTCAATGGCCAAGTCGTATTGTGAGATGCCTTTGAATTTGTGTTCGCGCGCGGCCACTTGAGCAAACGCAATACCGGCTGTGTGTTCGCTGTCTAGTTGAGCATAGAGCGGGAGTTGCGGTTCATCAGGACGTTCACCCAGCCAGTGATTGATAGCGCGCGATGTACTGGTTTTGTAATCAATGATTAGCTTCTTGCCGTCTGGCAATTCATCAATACGGTCTATGCGAACTTGCAATGACAATTGATTTAACGGAATCACAGCTGATTTTTCACTGTTGATCACACGAAACGGTGGTCGCTGTTTTTCAAGCTGTAGCCAATCTAGCGCTAATTTTTTTAAGCGGATTTTTTCTAATGCCAGATAACTGGTTTGGTGTGACTGAGCTGGCGCATGTTCAAGTAACGCTTGAACAATGATGCCATCCAGCAATTCATCCAGGGCGACGTCGCTATACTCATGCAAGGTCTCAGAAGTCTGTATTGTGTCCCAGCATTTTTCCAAAATGTAATGCATGATTGTTCCGCGTTCTTTCGCGCGTAGACCGGGTAAGGGACTTTCGAGTTCACGCGCATTCAGTCTGCACTCAGCAAACGCTTTGAATGGGCATAAGGCTTGATTCTTGATGATGTCCACGCCGCCAGAGACTTTATCTGTTGGCTGTATGGGCGGCGCTGTTTCATCCAGGATTTCTTCTATCATTTTGCATTTGAATAATTGTTCAGACGAAGAGGTTGTTAATTGTGGAATTAAGTCTGACACATTCACTTCACGTAAATGACGAATCAAAGGGCTGACTTCTCTGATGGTGTCATCGTGATTTTTTGCATAGCTGAAAATGACATTCCCAGCGCTGCGACAAAACTGTTGAGTCATCGCCTCGCAATAATCCAGTTCGCGCTCAGCCGATGCGTGCGGCATTTTCAACTCACGCTGTAATTTCTTGGGAATAAAAGGATTGGGTTTTGGCTGCGCGGGCCAACTGCTGTCATCCATGCCGCAAATCCAGAGTTGATCGTAGATTAAACCGGAGGCTTCTAAAATACCCAACACCTGCACATTCGCAGCAGGCGATTGCGGCTGAAACGTTTTCACGGCAGCTTCGGCTGTCAGCACGGTTAGGGCTTGATAATAATCGACAGGTGCAGCTAGATAATCGAGCGCATTGAGTGATTGCAGTAGTTTGAGCCATTCTTCAATGACCTGATATTCTTCACTATTAATCACGCGCTCACCCGGCCAGCCTAATTTGCTGAGCAATTGATTGAAGCGTTGCGCCCATTCAGCATATGTGGCGAGTTTGGAGTATCCTTCAAGTAACACTTTAAATTCACGAATGCGCTTCGCTAACAGCGGACAGCTCTTGGCAAGACTTAATCCTTTCTCTTCTTTATCGGCATGAATTTGTTGGTCTATGGCAATTGTTGAAAAGTTTTTGCCGCGCAGGCGACTGTCGAATTGACTGCGTTTAAGTCGTTCTGTTTCTGCTGCGCTGATAAATGGTGTAGATAAAATGAAATACAGTGTTTCTGCTGTGATTTGCTTTCGATTCAACGTCAATAATTGCAGCGCGGCATGCATCACAGGATAGTGAGATAAGGGCTGACCGGCTGAAATATTATATGCTGATGTCTCGCCAAATACCTCCGCAAACAGTTGCGCAATGCGATGCCGCTTCTTGTCTAACATCGGGATGACGCAGCCTATCAGCTGGTTGGGGTGTTCTTCATGTAATACTTTAGCCCAATTTGCGCATAAGCGAATTTCATTATCATCGTCTTGCGTGGTTACTCGTTGCAGGTTTTGGTTTGGCGTTGATAATTCAACAGCAGTGACATTCGGGCAAGTATCAAGTAATGACTGTAGTGCTGGTGAAAGCTCAGTAAAGCCCGCGTAATAAAGATTTGCAGGCGGTGACAATAACTCATTTGCTATCGCATCGCGTACTAACTCCGGTAAGCATGCGGCATCTACCCAGTCTTTAGCATGACATTGTGCTTCAAATTTAGTTAGCCACGAGGTGAAGGCATGATAATCATCTGACGTGGTAAATAAAGGATGTTCCACGCTGACTTGCCACATCTTTAATAAGCCGCGTGCTGATTTTACCAGTCTGGCGGTTTCGGATAATTGCAGAAAATACCCTTGGTATTCTGCATCACCTAAAATGCTTTCCCATAGTTGTTGTTCTTGCAATGAATTTAAAATAAGCGGTACATCAGCAAAATGCTGTTGCGAATACTGTTGCCACAGGCTGTCTATCCAGGTATTCACTGGCACAATGAGCGGTGTTTCAAAACATGTTTTACCAGCGTCAATTTGCTGTTGTTGATACACTTGCTGTAAGAATGAAGCAAGACGTCTATTGGGTGTGATCATCACATCCGTTTGTTGTAAATGCGGCAATACTTCCAGGTAATGTACAGAGTTCATTAGGCTTTATTTTTAATCCTGCGTTGGTGTCTGGTAACTAATAACAGAGCGAGAATAATGAATAATACTGCTGGTAATGTCCATCGGTTCAAGTGCTCACCGAATATCACGCGTCCCCAAAATAAACCGGTGATGACGACGACGGTATCAACGAGGCTGTAATAGACTGGGCCTGCGATTTTTATTAATTGGAAGAACAGCACGTAACCAACACTAGATAAAACGATTTCCAGCAAAATCACGCCATCAGCTGCAGTTAACGGCCAGTGAAATATATACCAACTGTGACTTGCAGCGACTAGTGGGATTAACAGTAAGCTGGAAACAATTAACATGCCGGCAGACAGCATTAATGAATCACTGCCGGCGGGACGGTATCGTGCAATGTAGATAGAGCAGAAGGCAAAAGAGAGAGGTGTAATTAAGGTGGATAACACCCATGGAACTAAATCTGGTGAGGGTAGACTGGCTTTGGGTAGGATAATCAGCATCAATCCGGTGAGCGCGCAGAAGATACCAATCATGCGTTCCCAATGAAATTTTTCTAATCCCGCTACTAATGCCATGGGGTAAGCGAAGATAGGCACGGTGTTAACTATCATCGCCAAGATGCCTGCTGGTAAATGCGGTGCGGCAAAATACATGGAAGTATTTGGAATGGCGATGCCAGTTAAGCCGGTAACGAGATAGAAACGCATACGTGAGGTTGAGACGGTGATACGGTTATCATTAAATAAAGTTAATAACCCAATGACAATAGCAGGCCCTAAGGATTGCCAGAAGCTATAACCCAGCGGTGGCACATCGTTAGTCATGGCAAAACGTGCAATGGAATAACCGGTACCCCAAATCGTGCCGAGTAAAATCAATAAGACAAAAGATAACGTGGATTTAGACATCTGTTCTCCTAGCGCATCAACTCTTCAAGTAATGCTTCAACTTCCGCTGCGCGTGCTGCGGGCTCATGTGCGTTCAAGGTAAAGCGGATTTTGCCTGGACCATCGAACCGGTAACGCGCCGGTTTGGTTTGAATTAACTTGATAACGGTTTCAGGTTTAATCGCTGGTTGGTCTACGAATTCAAATTTTCCGCCTTTGTCATTAGCATCTAACTTGGCGATGCCGGCAGCGTCAGCTTTCAATTTCAGTGAACTGATACTGAATAATTGCTTTAATGGGTCTGGCAGTAAACCAAAGCGGTCTATCATTTCAACTTGGATTTCATCTAAATCTGCGTCGGTTTTAGCATTCGCGATGCGTTTGTAAAATTGCAGACGCAATGGGACATCAGCCAGGTAACTCTCGGGTATGAGCGCTGTGATGTGTAAGTCAATTTCAGAGCGTGTGTTAATGAGTGCTTTATCGAAGTCTGGTTCTTTGCCAGCTTTCAGGGCGTCGACTGCGCGTGATAATAAATCCATATATAACGTAAAACCAACTTCCTGCATTTCGCCGCTTTGCTCTTCACCTAATAATTCACCTGCACCGCGAATTTCCAAATCATGTGTCGCTAATGTGAAACCAATACCAAGATCATCAAAGGCGCTGATGGCTTCGAGCCGCTTCAAAGCATCGGTAGTCATCATCTTGCGGGTCGGTGTCATCAGGTAGGCATAGGCTTGATGGTGTGATCTGCCTACGCGTCCGCGTAATTGATGTAATTGTGCAATACCCAATTTATCTGCGCGGTTGATGATGATGGTATTGGCAGTTGGTATATCAATACCGCTCTCAATAATGGTAGAGCATACTAGTACGTTAAAATGACGATGGTAAAATTCCGTCATGACGCGCTCAAGGTCACGTTCATGCATTTGGCCATGCGCGACTGTCACACGAGCTTCTGCGAGCATGGCTTGAATTTCTTCGGCTTTCTTTTGAATGGTGGAGACTTCATTATGCAGGAAATACACTTGACCACCGCGTAAAATTTCGCGCTGGATGGCTTCTTTGATAATCCCGTCTTGATATTCGTGCACAAACGTTTTAACAGACAAGCGCTTTAATGGCGGCGTGGCAATGATGGATAAATCACGAATGCCAGACATGGCCATGTTCATGGTGCGTGGAATCGGAGTTGCAGTTAGCGTTAAAATATCGACGTTTGCTCGTATGGCTTTGAGTTTTTCTTTTTGCTTCACGCCGAAGCGGTGTTCCTCATCGACAATAATTAACCCCAGACGTTTAAACGCAACGTCACTTTGTAATAACTTATGTGTCCCAATGACGATATCCAGGGTACCGCTTTTCAAGCGTGCAATGACCGCTTCTTGCTGTTTCTTGGTTTTGAAGCGAGACAGGCACTCTACTTGAATTGGCCAATCGGCAAAGCGGTCCAGGAAGTTTTGAAAATGTTGTTCGGCGAGTAAAGTCGTGGGCACGAGTACTGCCGTTTGTTTACCATTTTGCGCCGCAATAAAAGCTGCGCGTAAAGCGACTTCTGTTTTACCAAATCCGACATCGCCGCAAATCACACGATCCATCGGTTTTTCTGAAGCCATGTCAGCAAAGACCTGGTCGATAGCATTTAGTTGATCCGGTGTTTCTTCGAACGGGAACGACGCAGCAAACTTTTCATATTGTTCCACTGGAATCTCACAAGCAAGACCTGGCTGAGCTGCGCGGCGCGCGTATAAATCTAATAGTTCTGCAGCGGCATCACGTGCTTTTTGTGCTGCGCGGCGTTTGGCGCGAGACCATTGATCCGTACCCAATTTGTTAATTGGCGTGGATTCTGCATTTGCCCCGGTGTAGCGGCTGATGGTATGCAGTGATGAAACGGGCACATACAGTTTGTCGCCGCCTTGATATTCAAGACAGAAAAATTCATTTGTCTGTTCGCCGACGGTGAGCGTTTGTAAACCCAGATAGCGGCCGACACCATGATCAATGTGCACCACAGGGTCATTGATTTTTAACTCGGTTAAATCGCGAATTAAGGCATCTGGGTCTTGAATGGACTTTTTACGCAAGCGGCTTTGCATGACACGCTTGCCATATAATTGCGATTCGGCAATTAAAGTAAATGCTGGGTTTGTTAAACCAAAACCTTCTTCGATGGGCGCGATCACGATTGAGTATTTTGATTGATCGGATAAGAATTTTTGCCAGCTTTCTTCAACGCTGATATCAAAATGAATGCCGCGCAGCAGTTGAAGTAATACTTCACGTCGGCCGGCGCTTTCTGCGCAGAACAACACACGACCATGATAATCAGCTAAAAAGGACTGTAATTTTGCCAACGGTGCCGCAGCTTTATGATTGATCTCCAGCATGCGTGCCGGCTCTGTGCCAAACTCTATCATGTCTTTGCGTGTGTCTGGATTAATTCGCACGCGTTGATATAAATGAAATGCAGTATGTAATGCTTCCGGCGTTAAGAATAATTTTTCAGGCGCCAATATCGGCCGCTCTATATCATAGCGGCATAACTCATAACGTGATTTCACTTCGTGCCAAAATTCTTGTGCTTTTTCATCCGTATTATGGATGGTGAATAACAAGGTATTGGCAGGTAAATAATCGAATAATGTTGAGGTTTGTTCGAAGAATAATGGCAAGTAATATTCTATGCCTGGCGGGCAAATGCCTTCCGAAACATCTTGATATAACGCACTCTTGAGTGGATTGCCGCTGAATTCATTGCGAAAGGATTGGCGGAATTTTTCGATGCTCGCATCCGTCATCGGGAATTCACGAGCGGGTAATAAATTAATTTCATTTATTTTATCGCCAGAGCGCTGCGTCTCTGGTGAAAAATAACGAATGGTGTCTATGTCGTTATCGAATAAGTCTATGCGATAAGGTTCACGGCTACCCATTGGATACAAGTCGATGATGGAGCCGCGGATGGCAAATTCACCATGCTCCCGCACTTGGCTGACATGATGGTAGCCCGCTTGAGTGAGACGTGTTCTTAGAATATCTGGATTTAACTTTTCGCCAACTTTTAGCAAAAAGGTATGTGCGTTCAAGTGTTCATTCGGCGCTACGCGTTGCATTAAAGTCGCGATGGTGGTGACGATGATTCCTTGCCTTAATGCTGGTAATCGATAAAGCGCGCTTAAGCGCTGAGAAATAATGTCTTGATGCGGGGAGAAGTGATCATACGGCAGCGTTTCCCAATCAGGGAAATGCAGGATATTTTCATGTCCGCCGCAAAAGAAATTCAGCTCGTCTAGTAAATGAGCGGCTGACAGATTGTCTGGGGCGGCTACTAATAATGGTTTGTCGCTTTCCTTCATGGCTTGGCTCAAAGCGAGCGCGGTGCTGGCGCCATGTGGTAAGTGCCATGACAGGTGTTTGTTGGAATCTGTGGGTAGCGTTGGGTGGAAAATTTGCGGCTTTTGCATAGAAATAGGTCAGTGGCTTAAATGGTGCGATATTCTAGCAGTTGATATGTTCTGATGTCATGCCTGCTTTTGCTGTTAAATGGATAAATGATTGAATTTATATGCTTGTGATTATTGCAAACGTGCCTAAGTTCACCACCAAATACTTGACGTAGTAGATAGATGCTCCAGCGAGATCTGCTACTGTGGTGCACAGGTAAATTCACTGCATCCTTTGTCCACACATGACCTCTATTCGTCCGTAGCCCCCCCCATAACCCCAATTCGCGCGTTTTCCCGGTATAACCCAATCCACCCGTCGTGCCGGTATCACTCCAATCCACATGTCGATCCGTTATCACTCCAATGCACTCGTCGTCCCCGCATGCTTTTAGCGGGGATCTGTTCGTGTAATCGTAAGTTTGTTCGAGGGGTGGGGGGCTTCGTTTTCTTTCTCAGTTGCACGAACAGATCCCCGCTAAAAGCATGCGGGGACGACAGGCATAGTAATCTTATGCTGGGAAGACAGGCATAGTAATCTTATGCTGGGAAGACAGGCATAGTAATCTTATGCTGGGAAGACAGGCATAGTAATCTTATGCAGGGACGACGGGCATAGTAATTGGGTTATGCGGTAACAACTGGAGCAATCGTAACAACTATAGGAATCGTATCAACTCTAATCTATTGCAAAGTCGATGTCGCCTGCATTTGCACAGAGAGTGACCGCCTTGGCAGATAGGCGCGGAAGAGACTCGCGCACAGGGATGTGCGCGTGGACCGCAGGAGCAGATCCCTCTGGAGCGCCTATCTGCCAAGGCGGGCACTCGGCGTTGAACGTAGCCACCACTAAAGCCATAAAGTTGTAGCCACCACAAAAGCCATAAAGTTGTAGCCACCACAAAAGCCATAAAGCATAGCCACCATCCATCCCGCAACATGAACAAAAACAGATTATTTACAGCACCCAAATAAGCAGTTATAACGATAAGAAACCCCATTTCAGGAGCACACCCAGCATGCAATCAAGCAAGTTTTTGGGAGACAGCGGCTTCTCTATCTTAGCAGAAGCGCTAAGCGCGCAAGGTCATTTGAATGACTATCTATTAGAATGCATAAAAGATGGAAAAACGCTAGACATCACAAGTGCTCCAATTCAAACCATCAATTATTATTTCACCCAGACCATATCTTTATCATTACGCACAAGAGTAAATAGCTGTCAGTCAGTCAATGAATTGCAACTTCAGTTAACTCAAATGATTAGCGCAGAAAACATGCAAACGTCAATAGATGAGTTTATTGCATCGTCAGAGTGTAAGCGGATGATAGAGTCTTCACAAAAAACCAAATATTCAGTCAATGCAGATTACATCAAAAACAATATCAATCTTAAATTAATCGAGTGTTACATCAGGCTATACTATGCAATAGAAAAAGCAGCGCGAGCCTCTGAGAGATTGAATGAGTTAGCAAAAGAAGGAGTGTCATATCAGGCAGGAGCCTTTCTTGCCGAAATTGATGATCATATGCGTCATTGCAAAGATGTCCTGGTGTGTCTAACCATAGATATGTTGCAGCAGAAACAGAAAAAGAATATCGACCCTGTCGTACAATTTAATAACTTTCTGGTGCGCATATTAGATGAGAAAAAAATCTGTCAGATACAAATGCGCGACATGTTGTTGTTGCCTGTACAAGTCAATGTAGAGGAAGAACAAAGCTTGATTCGTCAGTTCCCAGAACTGGCGCAAATCACAGCATTACAAGATGTTGGGGTGATGTTAGCGAATTTAGCTAAGCAAAATCAGGTTGGCGAAGACTGGGAGAGAGCGAAAGCTAGTTATACCGCTGCACTAAGAGTGCTTGAAAATACTATCCAGGCGGAATTGCTGGTGCGGCAAAATCAAGAGCTAACGTCATTTGAACAATTGTTGGTTGGCATGGAGCAGCAAAAGTCTGGTGTCAGCAATACTGCGGACTTAGATAACTTTGGTGATTGCATGATGCAATTCATCTCCACAACATCTGAGTATGAATTTCAACAACTAGCACAAGCATTTTCGGAGCTATGCAAAGCGATTCCACATGAAACAAAAGGGATGGCTCGTCTTTCCATTAAACTCAATCAGGCAGTAGATGGTTTAACGGGCAAACGTACAGGTAAGCGAGCCAGTTTAAAAGAGCCTGACACGATATTTAAAATAGTCGACCATTTTCTCGCGACCGCAGATGCGGTAAAAAAACCTTATGAAGATGTCATAGCCAAATTTGAGATTTTCAAAAAACTTCGAGCAGAGCAGGATCAGTTGCTCTGTGCAAGAGAGATGTTAACGTGCTGGAAAGCGGCCAATACACAATTGGCATTTATTGTAGAGACAGCAATTCAAAGACTGCGTGATATCAGTGCGAAATTTCAAGATGCTGAGAAGCAGCAGCCAAATATGTTGCTGGATTTTCTGAAACGACGCTGGCCTGAAATCACAATATCATGCGGCTCAGTGGGAACTGTCGGCGGCTTTGGTTCAGCTTTCTTGAGTCTCTTTGCGGGCATCACACTTCCAGTAACGGTGACAGTCGCAGTAGTAGTAGTCGCAGGCGCTGCGACAGGTTTGATTGTGAGTGCGGTAAAAGATAAAGTGACGCCGCCTAAAACCGAAAAAGAAATCGCGATGGCAACACTGGGTGCTTTAGCGGTAAACGAAACACAAAGAGTAGAGCAGCCAGCAGAGGTTCAGCCAGCAACGGGGATGTTTGCACGATTCTTTGGGCGGCAAGCACCAGCGGTTAACGAACTTGAATTACTATCAACTGCCGTGATGGAGAAAAAACCAGGCTCTTTGTGATCGTGGTTGCTGAATAACGGCTTCTCGCATAAGATGATATCTTTCACATTCAGGAATGCCATTTCATGAAGAAGCTCACCGCAACTCTCCTTGGTATGTTAATCATGACACCTGTTTTTGCCGATGGTGATCTCGCTAATCTGTTAAATAAAGTGAATTTGCAATTATCAGCGAATAAGTGGGTGACATCGCAAACTGTCAAAGTATTAGTTGGCGTTGATGCAGGCTTAACAGACGCCGGCATTGAAGGTTTGCAGGGTCAGGTATTAAATAAACTTTCGCAAATTGCTGCTGGCGAATGGCATATTACCAGCTTCAGTCGCTCGCAAGATCGATCTGGATTAGAGAGCGTGCATATTAACGCTGAAGCGCGCCTTGCGCAAAGTGCGCTGCCAAATTTACGCGGTAAAGCCAAATCGATTAGTAAGCCAGGTGAAACCTATACGATTACGGATGTGCAGTTCACGCCTAGCGATGAAGAAATCACGCAAGCTAACAGTGCGTTGCGCGGCATGATTTATCAGCAGGCTAAAGCGGAAATTGACGCATTAAACAAGGTGTATCCTGAGCAAAAGTATTATCTCTACCAAATCGACTTTAACATGATGCCAGTGATGCCCATGGCTAAAACCATGTACATGGAAACTGCTGGTGCTGCTGCAACGCCATCTGCGATGCCATTAAATGTCGGTAATCGACAAGTGATGACTGCCAATGTCATTCTTGCCTCGGTACCGGAAATGTTAGCGAAAAAATCCCCCTTGGCAGGTTAATTATGCTTGAATTCGATCCACCGGTAATAGCGCACCGTGGTGCAAGCGGTTATGCCCCAGAAAACACCATGGTGTCGTTCACGCGTGCTGTGCAATTAGGTATTAAGTGGGTTGAGTTTGATGTGATGTTGGCGGCTTGCGGTACGCCGATTATTATTCATGATGAAACACTGGATAGAACGACCAATATGCGTGGCGCAGTTGGCGATTATCCTTATTCTTGTTTGCAAAAACTGGATGCTGGAGCGTGGTTTAATCCGGCGTTTTCATGTGAACGCATTCCAACACTAGCGCAATTAGCTGAATTTTTGGTAGATACGGGCATGAAGGCAAACGTAGAAATTAAGCCATTGCCTGGGCAAGACGAAGTGACGGTTAAAACAGCGCTGGAAGTATTGTCACGCTTTTTTTCCTTGGATAGTGAACATTTGTTGTTTTCCAGTTTTTCATTACCCGCGTTAACATTCATTCGACGTTATGCGCCTGCTAGTCAGTTAGGGTTGTTAATGCATGAATGGCATCCTGAATGGCATCGTGCAGCAGATGAATTGAATTGTGTTTCTGTGCATGTTAATCAGGAAGTGTTAACCAAAGAACGTGCGCAAGCAATCAAAGCTAAAAATAAAATACTGTTAAGTTATACCGTCAATGAAGTGTCGCTGGCAGAGAAGCTATTTGCTTTTGGTGTCGACGCTGTGTTCAGTGATTACCCTGATCGAATTATGCGGTTTGGTTAGGGGTGATTGGTAAGTGTTTGTTTATTTGTAGGTATTGTAAATGTTAAACCTGTTAATACAGGAATTTTGGTATACTATTCTGAAAGGTAGCATTCACTCATGACTAAGGATAAGGGCCGCCATGGAAACGCTTAATTGGGTTGATTACATCATCGTATTCATCTTTGCCTTTTCTGTCATTTCTGGTTTTTCACGTGGTTTTATACGCGAAATGATTTCATTGTTAGTCGTGGTGGCGGCATTTGTCGCGGCCACTATTTACGCCCACCCATTGGCCCAATCTTTCACGAGTTCTGATGTCGTGCAAAATGTCGTGAGCACTGCAAATAGCGCAACGGGAGTGAATGCATCACAACCAGTGTCTTATCTGGCGGTGGGTATTAGCTTTGGTTTAGTGTTTGCAGGTGTCTATATTGTTGGTGCGGTCATAGGGTTTATCGTCAATCTCATCTTCTCATTTGGTGTGATAGGGCTACTAAATCGCATGTTGGGTGCGGTGTTTGGTTTGGCTCGTGGTTTTATTATCACAATCGTTGTGATTTTTATGGTGCAATTAACCGCGGCGAATGAACAGCCATGGTGGAAAAAATCCACTTTAGTGCCGCAATTTGAACCTTATGTCGCGGAGCTTGGCACCTACGTGGCGCCGGGGCTTGAATCCATCAAGCAGAAAGCGGGCGCCTCTATGCAAAATATTAGTAACACCGTTCAATCTATTACGAAGTAAGTAAAATGAGACGATTTGAATTATTTTTATTAATGGTTATTTTTGTTTTTTCGGCTTTATTTTTGCTGCATATTCATGCTGAGAATAAGTTTATGAAAGTGGCTTTAATTGGTAATCCTCTATTGATTCAGCGGTCGCATGATATCACTGATATTAAATCACCAGAGACGCGTCAGTTGGCTGCGCAATTACAAACAACGTTTGTTGATATGGCTGCCACGGGTTTTGCAGCGCCGCAAATTTTTAAACCGGTGCGCATGATGATTATTGGTGTCTCCGCAGAGCGCGCGAAACAATTTGGTTATCCAACAGAAATTCCATTAACCATTTTGATTAACCCATCGATTGAGCCATTAAGTAAAGAAATGGTTAACACATGGGAGGGTTGTTATTCGATTCCTCATATGATGGGTCTTGTGCCACGTTATAATCACATTCGTTACACGGGTACCACGCCAGAAGGCGAGTTGATTAGCCGTGAAGCAACGGGGTTTCATGCGTTTATTGTGCAGCATGAATATGATCATCTGGAAGGTAAGTTATATATTAGCCGAATGAAAGATTTGTCACAGTTTGGTTTTGTATCGGAATTTAAAGACAGATTACCCCCGGCAGTGCTTGCGGAATTTGTAAATTAATTTTTTCCCACAAAAAACGGCGACTTCATTGTCGCCGTTTTTTTTATCACTCAATTTGCTCCCCGGGGCCGGGTTTCTAGTTCACCGCAAATTTATCCATAAATTCATTCACCGGCATTTGTTCCAAATCTTTCGATTGGAATAATGCGGTGAGTTCATCCACTTTGTTTGCTGGATAATGTGTTTTGAGGTTGTTTTCAAATTTACGCAGCATCACGGGAATGCCTTCTGCGCGGCGACGTTTGTGGCCGATGGGGTATTCCACAGTGATTTGGTTTGTGTGCGTGCCATCTTTAAAGAATATTTGAATCGAGTTGGCGATAGAGCGTTTTTCGGGATCTAAATAATCTTTAGTGAACGCTGGATTTTCCTCAACGGTCATTTTGGCGCGTAATGCATCTATACGTGGATCTGCTGCGGTTTCATTTTCATAGTGATCTGCATTTAAGTCGCCGTGCAGCAAGCCAATTGCGACCATGTATTGCAGGCAGTGATCTCTATCTGCCGGGTTATGCAATGGGCCGGATTTACTAATAATGCGAATGGCTGATTCATGTGTCGTTAAGACAATTTTTTCAATCTGCTCGAGTTTGTTAATGATTTGCGGGTGCAGTTGTACTGCGCATTCCACTGCAGTTTGTGCGTGGAATTCAGCTGGATACGAAATTTTGAATAAAACGTTTTCCATGACATAGGAACCAAATGGGCGGTTGATTTTCAGTGGATTGCCTTTGGTGATGCAATCATAAAATCCCCATTTTTTGGCGGTTAAGACACCGGGGTAACCCATTTCGCCTTGCATGGTCATCCAGGCTAACCGTGTCGCGCGGCTAGTTGCATCGCCAGCGGCCCATGATTTGCGTGAGCCCGTGTTTGGTGCATGGCGATAGGTGCGTAATGCAGCGCCATCTAGCCAGGCTTGTGACAACGCATCAACAATTTGTTCTTCAGTGCCACCTAATAATTGGGTGGCAACGGCAGTCGATGCGATCTTGACTAAAATGACATGGTCGAAGCCTAATCGGTTAAAACCATTTTCTAGTGCCAGTACGCCTTGAATTTCGTGAGCTTTGATCATGGCGGTTAACACATCTTTAATGACTAGCGGGGCATTGCCCTGGCTGATGCGTAATCGACTTAAATAATCGCTCAAGGCAAGAATTGCACCGAGATTGTCTGATGGGTGACCCCATTCAGCTGCAAGCCAGGTGTCGTTGAAATCTAGCCAGCGTACGATGGTACCGATATTAAAGGCGGCAAGGATAGGGTCTAACATATATGACGTACCGGGTACGCGCGCACCAACTGGTACGGTGGTGCCAGGAATGATAGGGCCTAGCAATTTCGTGCAGGCTTTGTATTGCAAAGCCAGAATGCCGCAGCCCAATGTGTCCATTAAACATTGTTTGGCAGTGGTATAGGCAAGCTCACTGTCAATTTTTGTATGCGCGGTGTAGTGCGCAATGGCTGTTAATTCTTTATCGGGCGCCGAGCGCTGGTTTTCATCTACCGTGTGCATGGTGATCATTCTTATCCTCGTTCTTGAATAGGTGTGTATGGGCGCGGCGCAGGACCTATGTAGCGCGCTTCCGGTCTGATTAATCTGTTATTTGCACGTTGTTCCAGTACGTGCGCACTCCAGCCGGTGATGCGTGACATCACAAATAATGGTGTGAAGAGCGGCGTCGGAACGCCGCAGAAGTGATAAGCATCCGCACTGTAAAAATCCAGGTTGGGGAATAGCTTCTTTTGATCCCACATGATTTTTTCAATGCATTCTGAAATGGCGTATAAGTAACCGTCGCGCGCAATGTGCGACAATTTTTCTGCCCAGCCTTTAATGATGTCTGAGCGTGGATCTGAGATACGGTAAACGCGGTGACCAAAGCCCATGATTTTTTCTTTCTTCGCCAACATGTCAATAATGGCGTCTTTTGCTTGCTCTGGTGTTTTAAACCGTGTGATTAAGTGCATGGCTTCTTCGTTTGCACCGCCGTGTAACGCACCGCGTAGTGTGCCGATAGCAGAAACAATAGCGGAATAAAAATCACTTTCAGTGGAAGCGGTTACTCGTGCTGCAAAAGTTGATGCATTGAATTCGTGTTCAGCGTAGAGAATTAATGAAACATCCATGGCGCGTCGGACTTCATCAGTTGGTTTTTTGCCGGTAAGTAAATGCATGAAGTAACCAGCTGTGGTGCGTTCTTCTGTGTTCCAGGTTTCAATGCGGGTGTTGTCGCGATGGAAGTTATACCAATACATTAAGATGCTAGGCAGGCACGCGGTGAGGCGGTCTGCAATCTGGTGTGAGGTGTATTGATTGGATTCTGTTTCAAGCGTGCCTAACATGGACACGCCTGTGCGCATGACTTCCATGGGGTGTGCGGCAGCTGGTATTAATTCAAGTGTTTTCTTTAATTCATTAGGTAAACGGCGTAATTTGATTAGTCTATCCAGGTAAGCATTTAATTGTTCTTGCGTGGGTAATTCACCGTAAATTAAAAGATAAGCGACTTCTTCAAACGTGGATTTGGCTGCGAGATCGTGAATGTCATATCCACGATAGGTCAGGCCTACACCTTCTTTGCCAACAGTGGAGATGGCGGTGTCACCAACTACAATTCCCTGAAGACCGCCTTGCTTATTTGCCGTATTGCTGGATGCTGTCATTTCACTTTTCCTTTTTCAAACAATTCATTGAGTTTTTGCTCGAACTGGTGATAACCCAGTACATCATATAACTGTTCTCTTGTCTGCATGGTGTTAATGGCAGACGCTTGTGTGCCTTCCTGGCGTATGGTGTCGTATACGTTAATGGCAGCGGCACTCATGGCGCGAAATGCGCTTAACGGATAAAGAATCAGTTGTATGCCGGCTTGTTTCAGTTGTTCTTTGGTGAAGAGTGGTGTCATGCCAAATTCGGTGATGTTGGCAAGAATGGGTGCTTTGCATTGTTTGGCGGCGGCTTCGTATTGCGTGAGTTCAGTTACGCCTTCAAAAAACAACATGTCAGCACCGGCGTTAATATATTGTTGCATGCGGTCTATGGCTTGCTGCAAACCTTCTTTGGCTAGAGCGTCAGTGCGGGCCATGATGACGAAATCTTTTTCGGTGCGTGCATCGACCGCGGCTTTGATGCGGTCACACATTTCTTCTGCGCTCACAATTTCTTTGTTGGGGCGATGACCGCAGCGTTTTGCTTGCACTTGATCTTCCATGTGCACAGCGGCAGCGCCGGACTTAATCATGGTGCGTATGGTTTTGGCGATATTGAATGCATTGCCCCAGCCAGTATCGATATCGACTAATAAGGGTAAGTCGACCACACTGGTAATGCGGCGTACATCTTCCGCTACGTTTTCAAGATTAGTCATGCCTAGATCTGGCAGGCCATAAGAGGCATTAGCCACACCAGCACCAGATAAATAGATGGCTCGGTAGCCAGCGCGTTTGGCTAGCAGGGCAGTATAAGCGTTGATGGTTCCGACAATTTGCAATGGGTTTTCAGTAGAAAGCGCTTTCCATAATCCAGCTTTATCCATAAAGACTCCCAGATGCACGACAGCTTGCTATTTTACTATGAGATGAGAGGGTTTGCTTGCGATTTATTCAACTCCCCGGGACGGACTCGAACCGCCGACCCAGTGGTTAACAGCCACTTGCTCTACCGACTGAGCTACCGGGGAATGTAGCGTTTGTTAAGTGTTGTGAATACTAATAGCGGTGACGAAAATCGTCAATAACTATTTAAAAAAAATTACGATAATTTATTAATAGCATCCTTCATTCTGCGTACGGCTTCTTTCAAGACGTCCATACTGGTGGCGTAAGACAGTCTGACATACCCGGGTGCACCGAAAGCTGAGCCTGGAATGACCGCCACGCCGCCTTCCAGCAACAAGTATTCGGAGAATTCAATATCATTGGTAATGTTCGGTTTGAGGTTGAGCAAGCCTTCAATCGATGGGAATGCATAAAAGGTGCCATCTGAAGGAATGCATTTGATGCCTTTAATGCTTTGCAGTTCTTTAACCAGATAGTCATGTCGTTCTTTGTAAGCTTGAGTCATGACTTCAGTGCAGGATTGATCACCGGTTAATGCGGCAAGTGTAGCGTATTGTGAAATGCTGGTTGGGTTAGAGGTGATTTGCGATTGGGCTTTTTTCATGGCGCCTACTATTTTGGCGGGGCCGCCTACGTAACCAATACGCCAGCCTGTCATGGCATAAGTTTTAGCAACTCCATTGACGACGATGGTGCGATCGTACAAATCTGGGCACGCGTTGACAATATTTTTGAAGGGAAGATTTTTCCAGATATTACGTTCGTAAATGTCGTCACTGATGATGACGATGCCAGGGTGTTCAAGAATCACTTCACCGATTTTCTTTAATTCCAGTTCGCTGTAAATCACGCCCGTTGGATTGGAGGGTGAGTTAAGAATGACAGCGCGAGTTTTATCCGTAATAGCCGCTTTTAATTGCTGTGGTGAAATTTTGAATTGGTGTTCGATGTCGGCTTTTACAATAACCGGTGTGCCATCACAAAGTTTTACCATGTCAGGATAAGAAACCCAGTACGGTGCCAGAATGATGACTTCATCGCCCGGGTTCAAAATGGCGGCTAATGCATTATAGATGCTGTGTTTGGCCCCGCAGGAAACCAGAATTTGGTCCAGGCCGTATTGCAAATGATTATCTTTGGCAAATTTATCAATGATGGCTTTTTTTAACGGCTTGATGCCATCAACGGCTGTGTATTTAGTGTGGCCGGCGCGAATGGCCTCGATAGCCGCTTCTTTAATATGTTCTGGTGTATCGAAATCTGGTTCACCAACACTCAGGCTGATGATGTCTTTGCCTTCATCTTGCAGTTCCTGTGCACGGTTGGAAACGGCGAGGGTGGCTGAGGGTTTAATTCGTTGTACGCGTTGGGCTAATTCTAGGGCCAGATCTTTGTTCATATATAGATAACTCACTTTCAATTCGGTTGGACAAGCCAGGGCGGAAGTATAATGAAATGTTTAGCAAAAACCTAGTTATATCATAGCCATGGCTATTCCTATTATCGGCTATACTTAAGGTATTAGAAGATAACTATAAATACGAGGGGTTGGTTATGGACAGTCATCGTGGTTCCAGAGCCGGTTCTATTGATGCCGCTGTTGATTTGCCATCGGTGGAAGATTTAAGCCGCATCTCAAAAAAATTGGTAGCAGCAATTGATGATGAGCAGATTAGCAAAACCGGACTGCCACCTGATGTGACCGCTTACTTTAAATCCATGATGAAAATGGTCAATGACTATGTCTACGATCAAGTCGTCAATCATAGGGTACCAATAGATGTGGTGATGGGAAAATGCGTTGAGCATTTGCAGGGATTTATTAGAGCTGGCGATCACTTTTCCGCATTAGCCTTTTCACAGGCGTTGAGTGATCCGGTTTATCAAGATGCATTAAGTCGTCGATTGGCAGATAACCTAAGCGTGGCAGCATTTATAAAAAAATACACGCCGTCATCTGATCCACAGCAAGATTACAATGCCGGTTATCGTTTATTTGAAAATGACGGAACACCGATTGCAGGTAATAAAGATGAACTTGCGAAAATAGTCGTACCCTATGTGAATCACTTTGTCACAATGAGCGATAGAGTGAATACCAAAATTGGAAAGAATGAATTAGCAATAAAAGAAGCGAAAGCGGCAGGTAAAGATGAGGTAGTGCGAGGTGCTCTCGCTGCGAATAGAGAGCTTGACATGTCGCTAATGGCGTTAAGTAAAACGTTTGCTGTCTATCGAACAAGAATATGTGATTCGTTGAGTGTGGATGCGGGCTATCCTAAGAAAATTGAATTAACAGCTAGGCAGCAAGTGCTGCTTGATTCCATGACCTCTACACTCAGTAAAAATTTTGAAACTGAGGTTGATTATTTTAAAAAAGCTTTTGCTGACTATCTGCAAAATAAGGATCAGCCAAATGCGGATGTGAAAATGTTTTTTGCGTTAGGTAATTATATCAGAGAGAAGCTTGGTACTGATTATGCGAAATTGGAAGCTTTTATTCCCAGAAAATACGAGTCACTGGCGCAGATGTTACGAGATAGAAAAAAATTTCCATTTTTAGATGCCATTCAGTTAGAAGAGCACTGTAACGCGATAAATCCTGATGATAGGGCTGTCATGAGAAACTTATTGAAGATAGTTAGCAAGTTTGATCCTGATAAATTAGTGCAATCGAAGGATGTAGAAAAGCAAGCAAATGAAGTGCTAAAACAAATTAATCAAAATCTTGACGACTATCAAAATGCCATGAAAAAAGAAGATATGAAAAAAGTGGCAGCAGTTGTCGCCGGTAAAAGCGGATTATCTGGATTGGTTGACAGAGTGAGAGGGTCGCGCGCTAATTCGCTCTCTTCACCCATGATCAGCAGGAGGCAGTCAGATGCCTCGCCATCTAGTTCATTTGAAGATACGCAATCAGTGGAAAAATCCAAATCATCATCCAAAGGTAAAAACGTTAGTTATTCCAGTCAGCGTAAGGATAGCATTACATTATTCGGCTCCAGAAGAGACAGTAAGGCTGAGAGCGTTGATGCATTGCAAGCAAGAAGAATGAATACGCTGAAAGTGATGGTGGGTGAAATGAATCAACTCTTGCAAGCTGGTGATTATATTAATGTGGGTATACAGGGAGCGATGAAGGGATTGTGGACATCATCTGGAATTGCGGATAAAGAACCAATGCCTAAACAATTGCAAGATATTGTTCAGCTCTTCAATGATTATTTAGAAGAACATCCAGAGCATAAGCCTGGTTCGTTGATGTCATTTATGAAGTTAGACTCGTCAGGTCGTGATGAGCTTGTTGCTGTTTATAATGCAGCAATTAAACGGTTATCTGATTATGCTAGTGCGATGGGGTTTGATGGAATGGTATTTCCCCAGCATTTATATTCCGACTCGAACATGCTTGAAGCAGTGCAAAATAATTTGCTGAAATTTAAATTAAATATGACTGAGACGCGGGACCCAATGGTATTTGCTGAAAAATTAATGACTGATATCAGGGGCAGTAAGCTGACAAACGCGCAAAAACTGGAAGCAGTATTATTAATTGAAGCTGCATTTTCAAAAGAAATTGCAGCTCAACCAGATCAAACAATGGCAAAAGATGTGAGGGATTATAAACAAACGTTAAGTATCGCTGCTGATAAAGATATTAAGGAAAGCAGGGAAAGAGCCTCATTAATGCGAAGAACTGAAACCGCCATACGCGATTCAGAGCGCGTGCATAAGCAAGAGGTTGCAAAACAGGAGGGAGGTGGTTGGAAGAGACCGGCAGCTAGAGCACCGCAGGTACAAAGATCAGAATCACAGGAATTACTCGCAGCGAAAAAAGCATCATTAAAAGAATCGGCAGCGCCTATTGCAGTTGAGCCGACAGCGCCTGTTAAAGCAAGACCTGTTCCGCCGCCGAAGCCAGCAAGAATGTCTGAAAGGCAAGGAACGGCAGATGTATTGCAAGGAATTGCGAAAGGGGATGCTGCGAAAGCAGTTGAGGATGCACGAGTCGCGGAGGCAGCAGCGCGCGCAGCAGCGTTAACGCAACAAAAAATCAGCGCAGGGTCAATGGCAACGAGCAAGCCTAGAGCGGTCAAACCACAAGTTAATGCAGCGACAGAAATGAAAGATGACCCTGAATCAAAGCAAACCACACCATCCATGCGTAAAGGTTCGGGCTCTGGCTCCGAGTAATTGTTTATGGTAGTTTATGTACTCAAATTAAATAATCATGAACGCCATGTCACAACAATTTCAAATCGAATCCGCATTTCAACCGTCAGGCGATCAGCCTGCGGCGATTAAGTCTTTAGTGCAAGGAATTGAAGCTGGTTTAGTCGGTCAAACGTTACTAGGTGTCACGGGGTCTGGTAAAACATTTACGATGGCAAATGTTATTGCCACCGTGCAGCGACCCACTTTAATTCTTGCTCCTAATAAAACGCTGGCAGCTCAGTTATACGGTGAGATGAAAGAGTTTTTCCCGCATAACGCGGTTGAATATTTTGTTTCATATTATGACTACTATCAGCCGGAAGCTTATGTCCCTTCATCTGATACTTATATCGCGAAAGATGCGGCGATTAACGATCACATTGAACAAATGCGTTTATCAGCAACTAAAGCTTTACTTGAACGTCGCGATGCGGTGATTGTTGCTACCGTTTCAGCGATTTATGGTTTGGGTGATCCGCGTATGTACTTAAGCATGGTCATGCATCTTGACCGCGGAGATAAAGTAGATCAACGATTCATTTTGCGCAGACTGGCAGAATTACAATACACCCGTAATGACTTTGATTTACATCGCGCGACTTACCGTGTGCGCGGTGATGTGATTGATATCTATCCTGCTGAATCCGACGAAGAAGCTGTGCGCATCGAGTTGCTTGGCGATGAAATTGAAAATCTTTCTTATTTTGATCCGCTCACCGGCGAAGTGTTACGGCGTGTTCCGCGATTAACAATTTATCCGAAATCACATTATGTGACAGAGCGTGATACGATAGTCAAAGCCATGGCGCAAATCAAAGAAGATTTGATTATTAGATTAAACGAATTAAAACAGCAAAATAAATTAGTGGAAGCGCAACGTTTAGAGCAGCGCACGCTTTACGATTTAGAATTGATGAAAGAGCTGGGTTATTGTCAAGGTATCGAAAACTATTCGCGTTACTTGTCTGGCCGCGCGCCAGGCGAAGCGCCACCAACATTATTTGATTATCTGCCCGACAATTCTTTATTGATAATTGATGAATCGCACGTAACCGTTCCTCAATTGAATGGCATGTATCGCGGAGACCGCTCACGCAAAGAAACTTTAGTGGAATACGGTTTTCGCTTGCCTTCCGCCTTGGATAATCGACCTATGCGTTTTGATGAATTTACCGCACGCTCTCCACAAACAATTTATGTTTCCGCGACACCATCCAAATATGAATTGGAACATTCTGATAATGTGGCACGACAAGTGGTGCGTCCAACCGGGTTGTTAGACCCACAAGTAGAAATTCGCCCGGTCAAATCACAAGTGGATGATCTGTTATCTGAAATTAACAAGCGAACTCAAATAGGCGAACGTGTGTTGGTGACAACGCTTACCAAACGCATGGCCGAAGATTTAACTGAGTATCTGGAGGAGCATAATGTGCGTGTGCGTTATCTGCATTCTGATGTGGATACGGTAGAGCGTGTTGAGATCATTCGTGGTTTGCGTCTAGGCGAATTTGATGTGTTGGTCGGTATTAACTTATTGCGCGAAGGCTTGGATTTACCAGAAGTGTCTCTGGTTGCCATCCTGGATGCTGACAAAGAAGGTTTTTTACGCTCTGAAACCTCATTAATTCAAACCATAGGACGTGTTGCGCGTCACTTCAATGGTAAAGCAATCCTGTATGCCGATAAAATCACTGGCTCTATTCAGCGTGCGCTGGAAGTCACAGACCAACGTCGTGAAATACAGCAGGCCTATAATAGAGAGCATAATATCACTCCATCGTCCGTGAAAAAGGCCGTCCATAACGTCATGGAAGGCGCTTATTCTGATAAGAGTGTGCGCGGCAAGCTGTTCCCCAAAGGGAAGGTGTCTGATACCGGTAAAGATTACACGACGCTGTCCGCCCAGGCATTAACATCGGAAATTAATAAGCTGGAAAACAAAATGTTTGAGCACGCGCATAACCTTGAGTTTGAAGAAGCGGCAAAGTTGCGTGACTTAATTCACCGTATTCGCGAAGACTCTTTAAATAAATAATTAATTACGTTATTTAATGTTGATTCTTTCACTGCGCCAAGGTATCTTTACCACCCAACACGCAGGCACGTAGCTCAGTGGTAGAGCACCACCTTGACATGGTGGTGGTCGGTGGTTCGATCCCACTCGTGCCTAAACTTACTTATCCCTTGCCAAGCTAATTGGCGAGGGATTTCTCTTTGGGAAATGTATGAAGACAAGCAGCAAAATTATGCCAACCATTACCTTGCCAGATGGAACCAAAAAATCATTCGAGTCACCAGTGACGGTGAAAGATGTCGCGGCCAGTATCGGGCCGGGACTAGCCAAGGCGGCAATCGCAGGCAGCGTCAATGGTAAACTTGTCGACACATCCTATGTGATAGATGCAGATGCGGATTTGCGCATTATCACCGACCGTGACCCTGAAGGGTTGGAAATCATCCGACATTCTACTGCGCACTTATTGGCGCATGCAGTCAAAACATTATTCCCTGAGGCGCAGGTCACGATAGGCCCTGTCATAGAAAACGGCTTCTATTATGACTTCGTTTATGACAAAGGTTTTTCCTCCGAAGACCTCGCTGAAATTGAAAAAATGATGCAAAAATTGGCCACAGATGACCAATCTGTTTCACGTAGAACAGTTTCGCGTCCTGAAGCCATCAAATTTTTCAAAAGCATAGGGGAAGAGTATAAAGTCAAAATCATTGAAGATATCCCGGAAGGCGAGGTTCTGACCATTTATCAGCAAGGCAATTTTGCCGACCTTTGCCGTGGTCCGCACGTGCCGTCAACTGGCATGTTAAAAGCATTTAAATTAACCAAGGTATCTGGTGCCTATTGGCGCGGTGACGCTAACAACGCCATGCTGCAACGTATTTATGGCACTGCCTGGAAAGATAAAAAGACCTTGGACGAGTATTTAAAGAATCTCGAAGAAGCTGAAAAGCGGGATCATCGCAAAATTGCTAAAACCATGGACTTATTCCATTTTCAGGAAGAAGCGCCAGGAATGGTGTTCTGGCACGCTAATGGTTGGGCAATTTATCGTACTATGCGCGACTATATTAGCGCGATCAACACAGCCAGTGGTTATGAAGAAGTCACGACCCCGCAGATTGTTGACCTGGAATTGTGGAAAAAATCGGGTCATTGGGCAAACTTCGGCGAGCAGATGTTTACCGTGGAGTCGGATGAAAAACCGTTTGCAGTCAAGCCTATGAGCTGCCCGTGTCACGTGCAGATCTTCAAGCAGGGCTTAACTAGCTATCGCGAGCTGCCAGTGCGTTTATCGGAATTCGGCTTGGTACATCGCAACGAAATGACGGGTGCCATGCACGGATTAATGCGCGTACGCCAATTAACCCAGGACGACGGTCATATTTTCTGTACCGATGCCCAAATACAGGAAGAGTCCGCGCGCTTTATTCGTACGGTTCTCGATGCATACCAAGATTTTGGTTTTAATGATGTGATCATCAAGCTGGCGACTCGACCAGAAAAGCGTATTGGTTCTGACGAATTATGGGATCACGCCGAAAAAGCATTAGCCGCTGCTTTGGAATCCGTCGGCCTCCACTATCAGGTATTGCATGGCGAAGGTGCGTTTTACGGTCCAAAGATCGAATTTCATTTAAAAGACTGTCTCGGTCGTATGTGGCAGTGCGGTACATTGCAGTTAGATTATGCCCAGCCAGAACGACTAGAGGCTTACTATATAGCCGAAGATGGCAGCAAAAAGACCCCGGTCATGTTGCATCGCGCCATTTTGGGGTCGCTTGAGCGATTTATGGGTATCTTAATTGAGCATTATGCTGGTAAAATGCCGGTTTGGTTGGCTCCTGTTCAGGGTGTGGTCATGAATATCACCGAAAAACAGGAAAAGTATGCTCAAGAATTGACCATGGAATTGAAAAAACATGGGCTTAGAGTGAAATCGGACTTGAGAAATGAGAAGATCGGCTTTAAAATCCGCGAGCACACAATTGAACACGTGCCCTATCTTTTAGTGGTAGGTGATCGTGAGGTAGAATCACGGTCTATCTCAGTCAGAACACAAGATGGCTCAGATTTAGGTTCCATGTCCATTCAGCAGTTTACTGACTTAATGGCAAAAGAAATTGCCCGTCGCGGCCGAACCGCAACGGAATAATTGAATATTGAGGAGATTGTACAATTAGCGCAGAAAAGAAACCTAGGGTAAACGACGAAATTCGCGTCCCCGAAGTCAGGTTAATTGGAGCTGAAGGTGAGCAATTAGGTGTTGTTGCTACTCGTGAAGCTATCAGAATAAGCGAAGATAACGGATTGGATTTGGTGGAGGTGTCGCCAGAAGCCAAGCCGCCAGTTTGCCGCATCATGGATTACGGCAAATTCAAGTTTCAGGTTAGCAAGCGTAAAGCGGCGGCCAAAAAGAAACAAAAACAGATTCAGATTAAAGAAATTAAAATGCGCCCAGCAACCGAAGTGGCCGATTATCAGGTCAAGTTGCGCAGTATCATGAAGTTTTTGGAAGCAGGCGATAAAGTAAAAGTTACCATACGATTCCGTGGTCGTGAAATGTCGCATCCGGAGTTGGGCATGCAATTGTTAACCAAAATGATTGCTGAAGTGGGTGAGGCGGGAATTGTTGAACAGCATCCCAAATTTGAAGGGCGCCAGATTGTCATGGTAATGGGCCCAAAGAAAAAATAACTGTTGTGTTAGTGGAGTAGTAGAAATGCCAAAATTAAAATCAAATCGTGGTGCAGCAAAACGCTTCCGTGCTACCGGTAATGGTGGTTTCAAATGCCGTAGTGCTAACCGTAATCACATCTTGACCAAGAAAACTACCAAGCGTAAGCGTCATTTGCGCGCAGGTTTAATGGTGCGTGATGAAGACTTGGGCCGCATTGAACAAATGCTTCCGTTTGCTTAATTATAAATGAAATACGGTCCGCCATCGCGCCTTGCGCTACGGCGCGACAAGTAACCGATAATAAGAGGAAATAAAGATGGCAAGAGTTAAACGTGGTGTCACCGCAAGAGCCAGACATAAAAAGGTTCTTGCAAAAGCTAAAGGTTATTACGGTGCGCGTAGCCGCGTTTATCGTGTAGCTAAACAGGCTGTTATTAAAGCCGCTCAATATGCATATCGCGATCGCCGCAACAAGAAACGTGATTTTCGTGCACTCTGGATCATTCGTATTAATGCCGCTGCGCGTTTACACGATTTATCCTACAGCGCATTCATGAATGGCTTGAAGAAATCCGGCATCAATTTGGACCGTAAAGTTCTGGCTGATATCGCGGTTTACGACAAAGCTGCCTTCACTGCATTAGTAGAACAAGTGAAAGCTGCTTTAACCCAGCAAGCTGCATAAAAATTGTAATATCGCTACAAATCAACAAAGGGAGCTGTCTCAAATACAGCTCCTTTTTTTTGACGTAAAATAATTAAGACGCAAACATGCAAGCCTCATCATTCATCCCTAAGTTACCACCTGTAAACTCTCAGCAAGCCTTTCAACAACTCAATGACGATATCACTAAGCTGGTAGCGAAGAGTGGTTTGCTAGGCAACGCTATTATCCAGTCTGCATTCAAACAATTAGCACAATTACCCCAGCAAATAGCGGGAATTTACACTGCTACGAAAACTAAAGAAGGACTTGTTGCTCTTTGCGGAGTGTTGCGAGGGCTGCGCAGTAATAATCAGTTTGCCGTTATTTATCGTCAAGTGATGCAGAGCGAAAGCTGTGATCTGGCAACTGTTCCCGCCATGTTGGAGCGAATAGCGAAAGTCTGGAATGAATATTTAATCGATGCCTGTTTAGTTGGTTTGCGCGAGAGTGACTTCGCAAAAAGCGATGAGTTATGGTGGCAATTATTTCAGGAAGTGCAAGATCAGGATTTGGCAATCGCAATATTTCATGAGTTTGTGTATCGCCGTCCGCTAAAGCAGCGCGGACTGAATCGACTCTTCGGCGGCCCATCTTATGCGCCAATACCTGCAGAAGAAATAATGTACCCGCCAGAGTCTAGAGATAATCTGATGGCTGCAGTATTAAAATCATGCCGGCTACAAGATGTTAACGAAGACTTGATTGCGGTGCTGCAAATGTTTGAGTTGTTGGAAAATAGATACATGGACAGATTGCAGGCATTATGCGAGCAAATAAGTGCAGGCGAATCGTTAACGGAATGCGTACGACGACTCGGTACTGTCGTTAATGACATGATCACCCCTCAAAGTTTGTTGGTTAACATTATGCGCGAACATGTCATAGGCGCGGGTTACCATGAATGTCTAAGTAAAAATGAATGCAGCAAAACCAGATTTGCGCGTCAGTCTTTTGTTGACTTGTTGCGTTACTTTAAAAAAGTTTCTGATGATTATTATTACGACACAGCTGCTTTTCAGTTGATACCTTCACTCGCGCTGCGGCTAAAAACGCCCGCAGATTTACGTCAATTAGTCGTGTCGGTGAATGATCCTCGCTTAGCTGCTTGTCTCATGAATGCACATTTGTCGCGCGTCACTAATGATATTAGCTATAAAGATCATCTGTCAGCTGAATTCGATCAGGCTGCTGAAGAGTTGGTACAACTAGCCCGTCACTTGCAGACTAAGAGATTTGATCTCGTAGATGCATTGAATTATAGCAGTGATTTATTGAAGCGGTTAACAAGCAGTGCAAGACAAGGCCTTAGTCTGAATAAATCTCTGACTGAAGTGCGTTGTGCTAATATCTTGTTAATTTTGTATGTCAACCTGTTAAGTCAAGATAATGCAGATTGGTCGCAAGCAGCAATCTGGCTGCAGCGCATTCATCGCATCTGGAATGATTGTGTCACAGAAGCTGTGTTAACTGGCTATCGCGAAAGTTATCATGCGCAAAGCGATAGTGCATGGTGGGATTTATTTTCCAAAGTAGATGACCAACTGCTAGCGATTGCTATCTTAAAAGAATTTATTTATCACCGTGAACCGCAGCAATCTGATGGCTGCGATAAGTATGAGGCGCGCCGAACGCCGATAGATGTTAATCATCTGCCGAAAGTGCTGGGCCCTGAAAGATTGGTTGATGTCCCATCCGTGGCCTTGAGTACAAGTCGTGGCTGCATGATGAATGATATGGAAGCCATCGAGTACAGTAATGAAATGAATAGAGTCGCTTTCATCAATCAATCCAAAGTCAAAGCAGGGGTGGAGTTTGCCGTCAGTCACGGTCATTGCTGCCGATTGGTCGCTGTTCTAACAGCTATCGAGATGACGGAAAATGTGTTGTTTGCGTCTTTCAAACAAAAATGTTTGGAAATGAAGAAAGCCTATGCAGATACCATGGCCGCGACTAGCGAATTTAAATTCCAGTTGTCAGACATGCAGGCACCGCGCGCATTACAACTCTACGCTGAGCGCGCTATCGCCTGTTATTTGCAGCCAGTGGTTGAGGAATTATATGACCGATTACCCGCTAGCGTGAAACTGGGTGAGTTTGTGGCTGAAATGATACACCCGAGTTTATTAATCTGTTTTCTTGATAAATTCTTAAATCGTCGTAATGAACAAGTGGCCAACCAGCGCGCGGGCTTGTTTGCTGTGCCGGCGGCGCAGGCATTACCAGAATCAAATGACAGCACATTTTCCAGTTGCCGAAAGAGTCATGCTCAGCCAAAATAATGACCTTTACCCGCAACGGATTAAACCATGCAATCATTAGAAGAAATCAGGCAAGAGGCGGAAACCGCCATTCGCGGTGCGTCGGACGCTAAGTCTCTGGATGCCTGCCGAGTGCACTTCCTGGGCAAGAAAGGCTTGATCACCGAATACATGAAAACCTTAGGCAAACTCACCCCTGAAGAACGCCCAGCTGCCGGTCAACGCATTAACGAAGTCAAACAGGCAATCCAGGCATTAATAGAAGCTCACGATACTAAATTCAAGAACGCCAACATTGCAGAGCAACTGAAGAACGAACGCATCGATGTCACCTTAGCTGGTCGCGCTCAAGAGGCTGGCAGCCAGCATCCTGTCTCGCAAACCTTTGCCGACTTGCGCCGTATTTTGACCCGCTTAGGGTTTATCTTTATGGAAGGGCCTGAGGTTGAAGATGACTTCCATAATTTCGAAGCTTTGAATATTCCACCACTGCATCCCGCACGCGCGATGCAAGACACGTTTTATTTTGAAGATGGAATGTTGTTACGTACGCACATGTCACCTGTGCAAATTCGTGCAATGAAAATGTTAACGCCGCCAATTCGGGTTGCTGCCTTAGGTCGAGTTTATCGCCGCGATTTTGATATCACTCATACGCCTATGTTTCATCAAATGGAGTGGTTGGTGATCGATAAAAACATTACGTTCGCGAATTTAAAATGGTTGCTGCAAACTTTCTTGCAGGAATTTTTTCATGCGGATGTTTCGGTACGTTTGCGTCCCTCTTATTTTCCATTCACAGAACCCTCCGCAGAAGTGGATATGTCATGCTTGAGTTGCCAGTCTAAAGGCTGCCGCATTTGTAAAGGTACTGGTTGGTTGGAAGTGCTGGGTTGCGGCATGGTTCATCCGAATGTGTTGCAAGCGGTAGACATAGATCATCAGCAATATCGCGGTTTTGCCATAGGCGCAGGCATAGACAGACTTGCCATGTTGAAATATGGCATCAGCGATTTGAGATCTTTCTTCGAAAACGATTTGCGTTTCTTAAAACAATTTTGAGATCACATTATGAAAATCAGTGAAGCATGGCTGCGTGAATGGGTGAATCCATCATTAACTACTGACGCATTATGTACTGCGTTAACAATGTCAGGATTTGAAGTCGAATCAGCAGACGCAGTCGCAGCGCCTTTTACCAACGTTGTCATTGGGCAAGTAAAAACAGTCGTTAAACACCCGCAAGCCGATAAATTGCATTTATGTGAAGTGGATGCTGGATCAGCAGGTTTGTTGAAAATTGTGTGTGGAGCAGAGAACGTGCGTCCAGATATCAAGGTGCCGGTAGCATTAATCGGTGCGCAGTTACCAAACGATTTAATCATCAAAGCGGCAAAAATTCGCGGTGAAGATTCATCAGGTATGTTGTGCTCAGCGCGTGAACTTGGTTTGGCGGAAGAAAGTAATGGTTTGTTGATATTGCCAGATGACGCGCCGCTTGGAAAAAATATTCGTGAGTACATGCAACTTGATGACACGGCTATCGATATTTCCATTACACCCAATCGCGGCGATTGTTTAAGTGCGCGCGGTATGTCGCGTGAAATTGGTGCTATCACCAACACTGCTGTTCATGCCGTTAAAATCATAGAAGCCGTTAAAAAATCACGCGATGTGATTCCTGTTACCGTGACAGATACTAGCGGTTGCCCACATTACGTAGGTCGAATTATTCGTCATGTGAAAGCCGATTCGCCCACGCCAATGTGGATGAAAGAACGGTTACGTAGAAGCGGTTTGCGCTCAATTCATTTCATTGTTGATGTGACAAACTATGTCATGCTCGAATTGGGTCAGCCTATGCATGCCTTTGATTTGCAAAAAGTTCAGCATGGCATAGAAGTGCGCTTATCTAAAAATGGCGAGACCCTGGAATTGCTGGATGGTATCAAAGTCACCTTGGACGATAAAACGCTGGTTATCGCTGATGACAAGAACCCGCTGGCAATTGCAGGTGTGATGGGTGGTTTATCATCAGGTGTTACTTTAACAACGCAAGATATTTTTCTTGAAAGTGCCTTCTTCACGCCATCTGTTGTCGCCAAACAACGTCAACAATATCAATTAAATTCAGATTCCGCTTATCGATTTGAACGCGGTGTGGATCCTGCTATTCAGAAAATGGCAATCGAACGCGCCACCGCCTTAATCGTCGAAATCGCTGGCGGCGAACCGGGGCCGTTAATCGAAGCCTGCACGCACGAATCCTTGCCAAAAAAACGTGAGATTCGTTTATCAGATGAGAGAATCTCACAACTACTGGGTTATTCAGTCCCATCAGTTGATGTGAAGCGCATCTTAACTGCCCTAGGCTTAAGCTGTAAGCGTGAAGCAGACAAGTGGAGCGTGATGCCGCCAACCTGGCGTTTTGATGTGTCAATTCCTGAAGACATTATTGAGGAAATCGCACGCTTATACGGATTTGATAAAATTCCAATGACACCAATGAGTGGTGATTTATGCTTATCCGTGCCAGTCAAAGAAGCCGAAGATTATCTACCATTTAGGCAAACTTTCGCAGACTTGGGTTTTCACGAAGTGATTTCTTATAGTTTTATTGATAAGAACATGCAGACATTGCTAGCACCTGATGAACCTTTCCGTGAATTAGCAAATCCAATCACGGCAGAAATGAGTGTCATGCGCACCACGTTATGGGCAGGCTTGCTGCAAACATTAATTTATAACACCAGTCGTCAGCAACAACGCGTGAAGATATATGAAATCGGCGCCTGTTTTCATCCTGACACAAAAGGTATGCGTCAAAGCATGCATTTTGCAGGTGTGATGTCAGGCACAGCTTACCCATACCAATGGGGCGTGACAGAGCGAGCCGCCGATTTTTATGACTTGAAGGGTGCTATCGATAATTTATTCATTAGGGTTTTCCCTAATGCTGAGATGATTTATAAGCCGGCAGAGCATCCTGCGTTACATCCAGGTCAAACAGCAGAAATATTTCTGAATGGCGCCAAGATTGGTATTATCGGCGCGCTGCATCCGCTGATTTTGCAAAAATTAGACGTAAAAGAAGCTGTTTTCGTATTTGATATCGATTTGTCTGCCTTGCCTGCTATCACGCAAAAGTCATCGGCAAGCATCTCGCGCTTCCCTGAAATTCGTCGCGACCTGGCAATTTTGGTTGACCAGACTATACCTGCGGCTCAAATTCAGGATACAATAAAAGGAAGTGCAGGTGATTGGTTAAAAGAGTGTTTTATCTTCGACGTCTATCAGGGTAAAGGAATTGCCCCCGGTATGAAGAGTGTGGCCTTAGGTATGATACTGCAACATCCTGCTCGAACATTGGTAGATGAAGAAGTCGTAGAGTTAACAGATCGTGTTATGACAGCGTTAAAGGGACAACTTGGAGCAGAGTTAAGGAGCTGATATGACGTTAACGAAGGCAGATCTGGCAAAACAATTGGACGAACAAATTGGTATTACCAATCGTGAAGCCAAGGAAATTGTAGAATTGATTTTCCAATGCATGAGCGGTGCTTTAATCAATGGCAAGCAAGTCAAAATATCTGGTTTCGGCAATTTCACATTACATGACAAACGCGAACGTCCAGGACGCAACCCCAGAACCGGCGAAGAAGTTCCCGTTTCTGCACGTCGTGTCGTGACTTTCCATTGCGGCCAAAAGTTAAAAGCCAAAGTGGAAAAGTTTACTGGCAAGGCACAGGAAGATGGCAGTGACAAAGAATAGTAAGCGTAAATCCAAAGCCGAAAAAGTTTTGCCGGCTATACCTGACAAACGTTATTTTACGATTAGCGAAGTCGGGCAACTCTGCGCTGTTAAAGCGTATGTGTTGCGTTATTGGGAGCAAGAGTTCCCGCAATTAAAACCAGTCAAACGCCGCGGCAACCGTCGCTACTATCAACAGCAAGATGTTTTGCTGGTTCGTCAAATCCGCAAGCTACTCTATGAAGATGGCTTCACAATCGAAGGCGCGCGCGCACAATTGTCTGCGCCGCCTGAACCAGTTGCGCAGTCCTCCGTGCAGATGGATGAAATTGTGAAGAAGGTCATAGCAGAGTTAGAGGATGTATTACAGGGGCTGCAGGGTAAACTGACTGTAGCTCACTAATTCTCGTCTTTGCTTCACTCCACTTAAAACGACGTCACGCAGCGTCACCAGTCGTCACGCAGCGTCACCAGTCGTCACGCAGCGTCACCAGTCGTCACGCAGCGTCACCAGTCGTCACGCAACGTTACCCGTCGTCCCCGCATGCTTTTAGCGGGGATCTCTTTGTGCACCTGTGACCTAATTGAACATATCCCCGTTAAAAGCAAATGGGAAAGTCTCTCGCCCTCGTAGATCGTCGAAAGACGCTTGCAATCAAGCACCTACTATATTATCTTCACCGCCTTCGGGGCGTGGCGCAGTCTGGTAGCGCACTTGTCTGGGGGGCAAGTGGTCGTGGGTTCAAATCCCGCCGTCCCGAACAGATTTTCTCTTACCACTCGTGATCGCAAGTGGTGCATAATATGCTCATGACGAGCAGCTGATTCAATGGAATGGAATTACCATGCATTTACATGACTTGAAGAAGGATATGCAGACTGTGGATAAAATCTGGCTCAAAAGTTACACCCCTGGCGTGCCAGCAGAAATCAATCCGGATGCTTTTCAGTCTATCCCCGAAATCCTGAACGAGACTTGTCAGAAGTATCAGCAATCACCAGCGTTTTATTGTCTAGGCACCACCATTAATTATGGCGAGCTTGATCAATTATCAAATCATTTTGCCGCGTATTTACAACATGAATTGAAATTGCAGAAAGGTGATCGCATCGCGATTATGTTGCCGAATCTATTGCAATATCCGATTGCCATGTTTGGTGCGTTAAAAGCCGGCTTGGTTGTGGTGAACGTGAATCCTCTGTACACGGCAGATGAATTAACACATCAACTAAATGACGCTCAGTGCGAGACATTGTTAGTGTTAGCTAATTTTGCAGATACGGTGCAAAAATCTTTACCCAATTTGCCAAAACTTAAAAATATCATTATCACTTATATTGGTGATTACCTCTCTACGCTGCGTGCATGGGTGATGCATCTGGCATTGAAATATTATTATCGAAAAATTCCTGACTGGAATATACCGCAAGCGGTCATGATGAAAGATGCCATGAGTAAAGGCAGTTCTCATGACATGACAAAAGTCGTGATACACAATACTGACATCGCCTTCTTGCAGTATACAGGCGGCACAACCGGTGTTTCTAAAGGCGCCGTGTTAACGCATAGAAATATTATTGCAAATTTACAACAAGCCAACGCCTGGTTTCAGGATTTATTGATTCCAGGTAAAGAAATTATTATTACCGCGCTGCCCCTTTATCATATTTTTTCTTTAACGGCGAATTGCATGTTATTTGTGCGTGTCGGTGGGTTAAACGTGTTGATACCCAATCCGCGTGATATCTCTGCTTTAGTGAAAGACATGAGCAGATTCAAGTTCACGGCTTTAACAGGCGTCAATACCTTGTTTAATGCTTTATTAAAGCATCCTGCGTTTGCCGCGCTGGATTTTGAGTCTATGCATTTGGCCTTGGGTGGCGGCATGGCAGTACAAGAAGCAGTGGCTTTGCAATGGCAGCGTGTTACTGGCAAGCCATTACTGGAGGCTTATGGTTTAACTGAGACCTCGCCATGCGTGACCATGAACCCGGACAATTTAAAATCTTATAACGGCACGATAGGGTTGCCGGTGTCTTCAACGTTAGTCGCTATTCTGGATGAAGATCACAAAATGTTGCCTATCGGTGAAACCGGCGAGCTAGCCGTAAAGGGGCCGCAAGTCATGCAGGGTTATTGGAATAACGCAGCTGAAACCGCCAAAGTCTTTTCCAGTGATGGCTGGTTATTGACGGGTGATATGGCCTCGATGGATGAGAAAGGCTATGTCCGTATCCTTGAGCGCAAAAAAGATATGATTCTAGTGTCTGGGTTTAATGTCTACCCAAATGAAATCGAAGGTGTTCTAGCTAAAATTCCGGGCGTGCGTGAAAGCGCTGTGATTGGTGTACATGACGAAAACTCTGGCGAAGTCCCCAAGGCATTCATTGTTGCGGATGACAAAAATTTGACCGCAGAAGAGGTTATTAAATTTTGCCGCCAGCACTTAACGCCCTATAAAATCCCAAAATACGTCATATTTCGCGACGAGTTACCCAAATCAAACGTCGGAAAAATCCTGCGCCGAGCCCTTAAGGATCAATAAGCGCGACCATGGGCTGTGGGGTGGGTTGAGCGTAGCGCAATCCAAGCTGTGCATGCCATTAGTCATCGGTCCTGCTATCAAACAATCACCCGATTCAAGCTGTCTTAAAGCGATTTCACATGGTATAATTTTGCCGTTAAAATCAACTAAGTCGATAAGCCCTCATGGATAATACAGTCGCCAAAGAAGTTCAGAAAGTCAGTGTTGAAAACGAGCTGAAAAAGTCTTACCTCGATTATGCGATGAGCGTTATTGTCGGGCGCGCACTGCCCGATGTGCGTGACGGATTAAAGCCGGTGCACAGACGCGCACTTTTCGCGATGCATGAGTTAGGTAACGACTACAACAAACCCTATAAAAAATCCGCCCGTATCGTCGGTGACGTCATCGGTAAATATCACCCTCATGGTGATACCGCCGTTTATGACACCATCGTTCGTATGGCGCAGCCATTCTCCATGCGTTATCTCTTGGTGGATGGTCAAGGTAACTTCGGTTCTGTAGACGGCGATGCACCAGCTGCTATGCGTTACACCGAAATCCGCATGTCGAAATTCGCGCATGCATTACTCGCCGATTTAGAAAAAGATACGGTCGATTTTGTCCCGAATTATGATGAATCTGAAATGGCACCCGTGGTCATGCCAACACGAGTCCCACATCTGCTAGTGAATGGTTCTTCTGGTATTGCCGTAGGTATGGCAACAAATATTCCCCCGCACAATTTAACCGAAGTGATTAATGCTTGTATCGCCATGATTGACAATCCAGACATCACGGGCGAAGAATTAATGCAGCATGTGCCGGGCCCGGATTTTCCAACCGCCGGTATCATTCAAGGCCGTAATGGCATACGCGAAGCTTATTTAACTGGCCGTGGCCGTGTGGTAGTGCGCGCGAAAACGCACATTGAAACCGATGAAAAGAAAGGTAAAGACCGCATCATCGTTTCAGAACTACCTTATCAAGTTAACAAGGCGCGTCTCGTAGAGCGCATTGCTGAGTTAGTGAAAGAAAAGAAACTCGAAGGCATTACCGCGCTGCGCGATGAATCCGATAAACAAGGTATGCGCGTCGTCATTGAAACACGCCGTGGCGAAAATACCGATATAATTCTCAATAATTTATTCGTACACACACAATTACAAAGCGTATTTGGTATCAACATGGTTGCGCTGGCAGATGGCCAGCCAAAACTATTGACGCTGCGAGATTTGATTGTGGCGTTCATCAGGCATCGTCGCGAAGTCGTCACACGTCGTACCGTGTTTGATTTAGGTAAAGCACGTGAACGCGTTCATTTATTAGAAGGTCTTGCCGTAGCGCTTGCCAATATTGACCCCATGATTGCACTGATTAAAGCCGCAAAAGATGCCTCAATCGCGAAAACCGAATTGATGGCCCGCGCATGGCCGGCCGCGCAAAGCATTGAAATTCTCTCGCGCGCTGGTGTGCATGATACTATTACTCACACCACAGAAACTTATGGGTTGACAGAGAAAGGTTACATGCTGTCACCAGAGCAGGCTCAAGCTATTCTAGAAATGCGTTTGCATCGCTTAACCGGCCTGGAACAAGATAAAATTCTTAACGAACATAAAGAATTGCAAGTCTTGATTCAGCAATTAATTGAAATCCTGCAAAATCCGGAACGTTTAATGCAAGTGATCCGCGGTGAATTACTGGTCATCAAAGATGAATTTGGCGATGAACGTCGTACTGAAATCGCTGATGTTGATGAAGGTGAAATGATCATCGAAGATTTGATTCCCGATGAAGAAGTCGTGGTGACTTATTCGCATGAAGGTTATGTGAAAACTCAGCCCGTATCGGTGTATCAAGCGCAACATCGCGGCGGCCGCGGCAAAACTGCAACAACCATGAAAGAAGAGGATTTTGTCGAGTATCTGATTGTTGCGCGCACGCATGACACCGTTTTATGTTTCACCAATCACGGTAAAGTCTATTGGCTGAAGGTCTATCAAATGCCGCAAGCTAATCGTACGTCACGCGGTAAGCCAATTATTAATTTATTGCCACTTGCAGAAGGTGAGCGTATCAATGCCTTCTTGCCGGTACGTGAATATAACGCCAATCAATTTGTTGTGATGGCGACATCGTTTGGTTTAATCAAGAAAGTATCGCTGGAAGATTTCTCGCGTCCGCGTGCTTCCGGTATCATCGCCATCGATCTGAAAGAAGGCGACACGCTGGTACAAGCGGATATTTCTGATGGTGAACATGATGTCATGCTGTTTACCGACGCTGGTAAAGTCGTACGCTTCAATGAAAGCAAAGTTCGCTGCATGGGCCGTCAAGCGGCCGGTGTACGCGGTGTGAAATTGCAAGATAATCAACGCGTCGTTTCGCTAGTCATCTGTCAGCCGGGTGGTGATATTCTCACGGCTACTGAAAACGGCTATGGCAAGCGTACTGCGATGGACGAATATCGCCAAAGCGGTCGCGGCGGACAAGGCGTGATTTCAATTCACGTGAATGAGCGCAACGGTAAAGTGGTGGCTGCTATTCAAGTGAATCATGAAGATGAAGTGATGTTAATTAGTGATAAAGGTACGCTGGTTCGTGTACCCGTAGAGGAAATTTCGGTAATCGGTCGTAATACCCAGGGCGTCAGGCTGATTCAGCTAGGCGAGGGTGAGGCGCTAGTCAGTTTAGAGCGTATTGCGAATATCAAGGAAGAAGGAGAGCCCACGGCATGATGGATTACAAGCAGCCGGTCATCACCATAGATGGTGCGAGTGGCACGGGTAAAGGCACCGTTAGCCAGTTATTGGCGGCAAGGCTAGGTTGGAACTTTCTGGATAGTGGAGCGCTGTATCGCGTGCTTGCGTTAGCCGCCAAGAACCATAGCGTCGCGCTAGATAATGAAAAAGCACTGGAAGTATTAGGCGAGCATTTAGATGTCCAGTTTGTTGCGAACCCAGACAAATCTCCCAAAATTATCCTTGAAAGTGAAGACATTACGAGCAGTATCCGTACGGAAGAAGTAGGTCATATGGCCTCTGTTATTGCGGCATTACCAGCTGTTCGTGCCTCATTACTGAGCCGTCAGCGTGCATTTCGCGAAGCGCCAGGTTTGGTGACCGATGGCCGCGACATGGGAACCGTGATTTTTCCCGATGCCGAGTTGAAATTCTTCCTCACCGCGAGCCCTGAAATTCGGGCCGAAAGACGCTTTAAACAGTTGAAGCAACAGGGGCTTGATGTTAATCTAGGCAGCCTTCTCGAAGAGCTGCGGCAGCGAGATAAGCGCGACAGCGAACGGTCTATTGCTCCATTACGACCTGCCGAAGACGCCATTATCATCGATACCGACCACTTATCAGTCTTGCAAGTGGTAGAAAAGATTCTAGAGGAGATCAGCAGAAAAAAGGCCTTTCCTGCCCCCGCATTCCTGATAACGGAAACACTTAGTATTGCGGCGGCAGAGTAAAAGTTTAATAACTCTAACCGTGTTTTATAGTTGAGGTTTTTAGTGACTCGTAACTCCGCAGAACTTTCGTTTGAACAATTGTTCGAACAAAGTCTAACCCAAACCCCGATGTTGCCGGGCGCAATCATAGATGCAACCATCCAAAGAATCGAAGGCAAATACGTAGTAGTCGATGCCGGTCTCAAATCAGAATCCTACATCCCACTCGAACAATTTAACGACGAAAGCGGCAAGCTTGAAGTTAAAGCAGGTGAAGTAGTTAAAGTAGCACTTGAAGTGCTGGAAGATGGTTTCGGCAGCACGCGTCTTTCACGCGAACGCGCCAAGCGTCTGGAATCCTGGATTCACCTCGAACAAGCATACGAAGCGAAAGAAACCATTCGCGGTACTATCGTTGGCCGAGTCAAAGGCGGCTTTACGGTTGAAATCAACAAAGTTCGCGCCTTCTTGCCAGGTTCACTCGTTGATGTGAAACCAATCCGCGATCCAGAAGCATTCGAAGGTAAAGAATTCGAATTCAAAGTTATTAAAGTCGATCCAAAACGTAATAACATCGTTGTGTCACGTCGCGCAGTGCTTGAAGCTGAAAGCAACGTTGAACGTGCAGCCGTGTTAGAAAACATTGGTGAAGGTGATGAAGTGAAAGGTGTAGTGAAGAACCTCACCGATTACGGCGCATTCATCGATTTAGGCGGCGTAGACGGCTTGTTACACATCACTGACATGTCCTGGAAACGTATCAAGCACCCAAGCGAAATTCTCGCCATTGGCGATGAAATCAAGGTGAAAGTCTTGAAAATCGACCGCGACAACGTTCGTGTATCATTAGGCTTGAAACAATTGGGCGGCGATCCATGGTTAGATATCAGTGCTCGTTACCCAGTTAACTCACGCATTAAAGGCCGCGTGACCAACATTACTGATTACGGCTGCTTCGTTGAAATCGAAGAAGGCATCGAAGGTCTGGTGCACGTTTCAGAAATGGATTGGACGAACAAAAACGTCAACCCAAATAAAGTGATTCATCTTGGCCAAGACGTTGAAGTGATGGTGCTTGATGTTGATGCAGAACGTAGACGTATTTCTCTCGGTATCAAACAATGCACCAACAATCCATGGGCTGCATTTGCTGAAAACCACGAGAAAGGTGAACACGTTAGCGGTAAAATCAAATCCATTACCGATTTCGGTATCTTCCTTGAGCTTGAAGGCGGCATAGATGGTCTGATTTATCTCTCAGATATCGCCTGGAGCGAAACTGATGCACAGGAAACCCTGCGCAAGTATCAGAAAGGTGATGATCTCGAAGCTGTGATCTTGGCAATTGATGTTGAGCGCGAGCGTATTGCGCTTGGCTTGAAACAATTAGCCGAAGATCCGCTGGCCAACTTCCTTGAAGAAAACGAAAAAGGCACAATGGTTACCGGTAAAGTTGTGGAAATCGAACAGAAATTCGCAACCGTTGAACTTGAAAATGGCATCCGCGGCGTATTGCGCGCTTCAGAAATTTCAGCCGATAAAGTTGAAGATGCTCGTACCAAGTTAAACATTGGTGACACCGTAGAAGCTCGCATCATGGGTACCGATCGCAAAACACACGCGATCTCACTGTCCATGAAGGCAAAAGATGCCAAGGCACCCGCCGCCAAGAAAACGGCAGCTAAAGGTACCAAAGCAGCTGTTGCTACCGGCACCGCCGCAACTGGCAAGAAAAAGAAGTCAGCTGCAGATGCCTTGAAAACCACGTTTGGTGACCTGTTCAATATGGGTGCCAGCGATGACAAGGAAACTGGTAAGTAATATCAGTCAAAGCGTTACTTAAACAAAAGCCCATAAATACCTGTTATTTATGGGCTTTTTTATTTGAATTACCGCATAAGTCAGGGGTGTACACATCTGTTCATTTATGATACAAATATCATTACTCAAGACCTCATCATACCGTTGTAAAGAATAATAAAGGTCAACCATGTTAAGACTGGCTCCATATACAAAGCCCTTTAATTCACTGCATCTAACGAGCGTGTTTGTTTCGGAAGAGGAAAGTCATTGTTTATGGAAAGTGGTTGAAGCAAACCAGGTTGCGACAGGCACCGAATTTTACCGCGACGTTAAGTATGTTTTCACTGTCCTCAATCCAGAAACAAATCTCAAGCAAGAAGTCACTCTGACCCAGAATTTTGATTTCACCTATTGCGGCACTTATGACCCGCAAGCAGTCACTGCTGATAGCTATCATGCATTTATGCGCGCCCTCAGTCACTTTAGAGGTAGGGTGGTTTTTCAGGCGGGCTGTTATTTTCGCGCGAAGTTTCATGCTAGCGCGGCCACGCAATATGAATTGTATATCTTTACGGCCAACATGGTCTTGGATAAACGTGAGTGCATTGATGTGATTGCTTCACCCAGCCGTATTATTGGTAAAGGTAGATCAGGCGAAACAACACTGCTTGCAGGTCGTATTGAGCCTGAATTCGGATTATTCGGCAGGCCTATGTTTAAGGCAGTAGAGCAATTAGTTAAGTTGCAAGTCAGGCATAATCTTGGCGCGCCGAAATGTTTAACCGGGGCAAGATTTTCTGAATTGCAAAACAATGAAGATCAAACCAGTAAAAAAATATCAGGACTGAAATACAAAAAAACCAGATTGTTTGGCGGTCAGCCATATTATGTGGAGATGAATTTTACTGAGGTGGCAACACCTATCGTGAAAACAGCCCATAGCTACAGCAAAATGAAATATATAAAAGGTTGGACGCTGAAAGAGTTATACGTTGACCCGCCAGTCCGTGATGCGGCAGTGCCTTGCTCGGCAATGGAAGACACAAAGCAATTTTTGTTATCACCGGCTGGGCGTTACGTGGTGATCTTTGGATTATTGCAGGCAAAGATGAAGTTAGAAGAGCTCGGTATAGTTCATGGTGACATCAAGGCAGATAATGTTATCGCTGAGTATGTGCCAGCAGCCAGATATGTAAGAATATGGTTTATTGATTTTGGCCATTCGTTCGATGTCTCGATTCCTGCTAATGCGATGAAAAAATCCCTCATTGGTGCACCGCTATTTGCTGCGCCAGAAGTGTTATCAACATCTAAGTCATCTTTTGTTTCAGATATGTTTTCTATTGGTTTACTGATAGCAGAAATCATGGGAGATAAATCATTACGAAGAAAATATTCTAGATCATCCGCTGCAGATTTTTATCCAATGCGAATCGGTGGATATGCAATTGATGTTGAGTGTTTCGAATGTGATGAGTTGAAGGATTTGCCTCAACAAGTCAAGCAATCCATTATGAGCATCATTAATGAATGTCTTAAGTTTGAAGCAAAAGACAGAATCATTGCTTCTCGAGCGTATGAAGCATTTCAATTTAGTTTTGCAGTGTTTTGCAGCTCACTAGCCACATATTATTCTGAACAGGAAGATATTTCGTATAATCTTGATCTGGCTAAATCAACTATTAATCATATGAAACTTATGTCGCCAGCAACAGACCTAGCGACACATATGATGAAATTAAAAAATGACTTTGATCAGTTATGCATGAGAGTGAAATCAAGTCCCATTGCATGGCGAGCCTATTGTCAGGCATTAGGCGTGGTTCACTTGGCAAACTCAGCAACACCTGAATTGTTCGCCGCTACCTGTCGTTATTATTTTACCGTGTATGACAAGCATAGCTCGCGTTTATTTACCTTAATCAATGCCGTGACAGCATTATATCGCGATCATCAATTCAAAAAGGAGACGCAAAATGAGTTTGATGATCTGTGGCGTAAAATTAATAAATTTCTACAAAAACTGTTATCTGCAAGACCGACGTTTGATGATATGGTCGAACAGTCTGGCGATATGTTGGAAATGATAGATATCCTGGTGGGCGCAGTGAGGCATTTCTCTTCGCAAGCGATAGTCGATCACTATAACAAGAGTGGCTTATCCTATGTTTCATACTGAATCTAGAATGACTGAGAATGTCTTGAGTGTGAGCGGTTTTGAACCTTATGCAATCTTTCCTCTAGTGAGTGAGGGATTGATCAAGACGGCTATTGGACTCAAATGGCCAAATGGCTATGTCATTAAAAAAGGTTATTTTCAAGATACAGTAAACAACTGTACTTACAAATTAATAGCTAAGCACCATTACAGATATCGCGGAATAGTTAGTTTGTCATTGCCAGCAGATGAACTCAATGCAAGTTTAGCCAGAATTTTCACCCAGCATCCGAATAAGCTATTTTATAAACGCGGCGCTTATTTTGTGCCTGCTATGCCAGGTGATGATCAAGCGCAATATGATTTTTATTATTTAGATTTCCATATGCTCTCTTATGGCAAACCTTCCCGTTATTACGTGGTAGTAGAGCAGGGCCTGACTATCAAAAAAGGTGACATAGGAGATTTGTTTGCTATAGCCGGCACCTACAAACCAAAACATAGCGTGATTGGCCCGATGGCTTTTTCGCCGCGCCGTCAAACATCACCAGTATTAATCAAAACTGCTCGCTCGAGTAGTAGCAATCCAGATCAACGATTCTTTACGATGTTTCAAAATGAAGTAAATGGCATGCGCGCATGTGGTGATGTTAAAGTTAAGCATGCACTGTTATTTTCAAAAGAGTTTGGCGGCAAAGAATACAAGACAGCAAGTCAGAATCCTGATGACTATAAAAATAATTCATTCCATGGATTAGAGTCTGTTATTGTGATGCCATTTATCGTTGGGTACACCCTAGAAGAATTATATGAAATCAGAACACCAGCAGCTAATGCTCGTTATCATCAAGAAAGATTGGACCTGATGGAACTGGAAGAAAGAGATCAGGCTCGCATCATTAATCCTGATGCTTATAAAAGTGAGTTTGACGCAGATGAAATACTCAGAGTGAAGATATCAGTCAGGGATTTTTTGCGCTCTGAAGAAGGAAGGTTACTGGTGGCGCGGCAATGTATTCAGCGTTTACGCGATTTGCATGCTAAAGGTATTATTCATGGCGACATAAAAGATGCCAATATCATGGTGGAAGTTAACCTTAAAACCAAGTCAGTGATGGTCAGATTTATTGATTTCGGATTTTCGCGCAGCTTATTTGATGAAGCCACCGCTCAACCTTTTGAAGATAGAATAGCGGGAACAATTCAGAATTTGGCACCAGAGATATTAGCCTGTTTGTCCACAGCCAAGATTGCTCCTTTCAACGAAATCACGGATGAATACGCATTAGCTACCGTTCTGCTGGAGGTTTTTGGTTGTGCGTTAATCTCGAACTTTAGCGGTAAAAAAGCAGATTATATTAAAATGCGCTGTGAACAAGAACGCATACAACATCAATTGTTTTATAAGCTCAATTATCAGCCCACTACTAAAGAAAAAATAACTGCAATATTCGACGAATGGGTTTTGCGCGATCCAAACCGTCGCCTGCGATTAACTAGTATTCAAGAGCGATTCAATCAAGTGACAGAAGAGCACTACGCATTAAAATTTCCAGATCAAGCTGTAATGATTTCAGCTAATCATCAAATGGCACTCGCTGGGTTACCAAGTCGAAGTCTGATTGATAATGCAGGTTCCAATATACAATTTGCATTGGCGCTCTGCGAAGCGCTAAAGGCCTGTCTCAAAGAATTGAATGACCAGCCTGCTGCGATTAGTCTATTTGCCCACACTGTTAATGTGGAAGCTTTCATGCGATTGCAAACCATCGCCGCCATGCTAGAGGTCATTGATCGCTATTATGCGGAATATGTCGCTGCGTATGAACTATGCCAGCAAAACATTAAAGATTTACGTGCGCTAGAGCCGATATTCGACAAAGAACCTGCTGCTAAGCGCGAAGAGTTGCATGTCTATCTGGAGCATGCCTCGGTCTTTATGCAGACACGTGAAGAACAGCGCTGCTGTCTTGATGAGCTGGCCGTTGAAGCTGAACACATGCGGCGAGCCAGTAAAAAGTTCACGTCGACACTTGAAGGCTACTTGCGTCCTAAGCAGTAAAAAGCCATTGGCAAAAGTATTCCTCATGCTATGATGACAGATCTATGTTGCAAACAAGTTGTTGCATGGTGAATCGTGGAATCTCGGCCCTATATAATCGATCCTTTTGCTATCCCTGACGAACTAAAGCCATTCCTGGCTAAGTTTTTCAAAGCTCAATCCCGCAAAATTCAAAGTATTGAACGCGATGTTGTCTATCCATTTGAAAATGCAAGCTTCGTATTTACACACGATATTTACCCACACGCCTCCGTCAATGATGCTTGGTGTGCAGATGTGCTGGCGCACGATTCGTTTTACCACAATGATTTTACCACCGGACGTAAAGTTATCGCAGTGATACATCCTGCCTCCAAGCACAAACCAAATGAATCGGCGTTGACTGTGCAGCCAAAAGCCAGGCGCTGCTATTTTTTTCTCGCTCCAGAGCTGCATTCTCGCTTGGATATATTCAAACGATTTCCCGGCAGGCGGCCGCGATTTTTCTTGTTCAACAATACTAATATCGTTTCGCAAATTGTGCAGGGTCAGTCATTATTTGAGTATTTAAATAACGAGCGAACTTTTGCTGGCAAAGTGTTATCGTCTCCGCAGCGATTTCGTATGATCATCTCCTTAATACGAGAATGCATGAACTATCACCTGCAATCTGTCTGTAATCGTGAAATTACTGTGAAAGATATCGTTTATGATGAGCGTAACAATCAAACGCAATTCTTGAGTTTTCGTCTTGCAAAAATGTTGAATGATACTTCGCTCAGCAGCGGCGGCAATGCCAATGCCGTCTTTGGTGCACCAGAAGAGTTTACTAGTCAATCCAGCGGTAAATTAATCACTATCGAAGATTATAAAAAACGTAACAGCATCATCAGTCGTGCGAGTCTGCCTGCGGATGTTTTCATGGTTGGATTTGTCAGTATTAATATCTGGCGTCATGTTTACAAAAATCATCGCGCTAATGCACCATTCACCGATTATTATTTACAGCGCGCAGAGCTTGGATGGTTGGTGGAACCTGAATGCTTTGAAAAAATATATGATCTTTTGCCTGAAGAGCGACAAGCTATTTTATATATATCAAATTTGATTTTGAACCCAACAGAGCCTGACAAGCGACCTACTATGAATGAATGCTTTTATCACTATCAACAGCTTTATCTGAATTATAGGATGAAGCGTATTGACGATGAAATAGTGAGGGAGCGGTTGTTTTCTGCGAACATGATTGCTCATGCATTACATCTGGAATTGCTGGCAATTGCTGGCAATAGTATTTTGCTCAATGATTGTAGAAATAAAATTAAAGAGCTGGCACTCAAACCACAGCAGTTATTCAAGGTATTTCAGCAAAAATTAGAACGTAATAAAAAAGATTATTTATCAGCAATTCTTATGCAAAAGTTGCCAAGCTTGCAAGCCGCGCTGAATATACAGGCGGCTGCGACCATTAATGATTTTTTAGATAAATTGTCTGCACTGGTGAATCCCGTCAAGTTATTACACTTGATGCGTCAGTATTTAAGTGCAGTAGAAGATCATCCGGATGCCATCGCTGAAGTGCTGGAGTATTGTGATCTGCGTTGTTTGTTTGGTGTGGAATCGAAGCAGGAACTATTCGAAAAAACCCAGCAAATTTTGAATCATCATGCTGCTATGCTGCAATTATTTCAGCAGCATGAACATGAATTCCGGGAAGACTTGGAAGATCTTAAATATCAACTCATGAATGACACGATCACGCTGGATAATCTAGACAAGCAAGCGGTACATATCCAACGCAAGTTTGGTAAATTGGAAATAGCTCATCCTGACAATTTTCGCCTGCGAAATAGGTAGTAGTTGTTTTGTTAGCCAGATACGGTATTCTTATAAACCATTCCTTGCATGCCTGACGGTAATGCGTATGATACGCGGCTGCAATAGTATTAAGGAGAGAGGCAATGAAACGTTTTCAGGCTCGCAAACTTGTAACAGCTTTGAGCATTGCAGGTTTATTTGTTTATTCATCGCACGCAATGGCTTCTGCTTTTCAACTTTGGGAACAAGATGCAGCCAGCGTCGGTAACTATCATGCAGGTTATGCGGCTGCAGCATATGATGCCAGTACCGCATTTTATAACCCAGCCGGTATCAACCGTTTCAAAGAGCAGCAATTCGTGTTAGCAGGCGATGCTGTCATTAGTGATTTCAAATATCGCGGTACAATCGGCGTTAATACCATTCAAGCCGGGTTGCCTATGTCAACCACATCGCAAGGTGGCAATTTCGCCATGATAGGCGCCATGCATTATGTTGCGCCTTATAACGATGCGCTTGCATTTGGTTTGAGTGTTGATGCTCCATTTGGCTTGAAGGTCAATTACGGTAAGCAAACACCATTACAATATGCCTCCACCGTGACCTCGGTGCGTGTTATCGATATCAGCCCTGTAGTCTCATTTAAATTTAATCATCATCTCTCATTTGGTATAGGTCCTGATGCGCAAATCATGAAAGGGGAGTTTGATTCCGTCGGTACATTAGGCGGTGGCATTTCAGATACGCCATCCGTTAACATTGCTAGCGACACGGGCTATGGTTTTCATGCCGGTTTGTTATACGAGATCAATGAAAACTCCCGTGTTGGTTTAAGTTATCACTCACAAGTGGTGCATCACTTAACTGGCAACAGTACATTCAGCGGACCATTAGCAGCGTTAGGAACAGAGGCAGATTCAGGTGTCTTGCGTGCCTCGGGTTCCAGGCTTAATCTCACATTGCCAGCTTACACGGCGCTTAGTGTGTTTCATAAAATCAATTCGAGTGTTGCTGTCATGGGTACCGTTATCTATACTCAATGGAGTGTGCTGCGTAATCTGGTCTTGCAAAACGTAGCTGGTATTTCACCCACGCTAGACAGAAGCACCACGTTGCTGGTCATTATTCCGCAATATTTCCATAATTCATTCACCGCATCAGTTGGCGTCGATTATTACCTGACGGATAAAATTACGTTGCGAGGTGGTGTCGGTGTTGATCAAACTCCAATTAATAACGCTTATCGCAATGTGCAATTACCTGATAGCACGCGTTATGCTTTCGCAGTTGGTGGGCATATTCAATCAACTCAAACCTTGGGCTTTGACCTTGGTTGGACGCATATCTTCATGAACCAGGTGAGTGTGAATCCGCCAGATCAAGTAATGGGTGCAGCAGTGGTTGCAACAAATGGTCAAGTCAATGGCGGTGCAGATGTATTTGCCGCGCAGTTAGTGTGGGATATGGTATAGAGTTAATTCGCCTCGTGGAGCGTATAAACGTATATACGCTCCTATCAGGCTGTAAACAACTACGAAACTTGTTCTAACGTAAACTCAAACCCGCTGCCAGTTAATACAAATCGCGGATCGTTGCTGGCTGGTGTTCCTTGAATTCCTGTATCAACATCAAATAACACAGTGGCGATTGGCGAACCGTTTGGCGAGCAGTCTGTTGTCATGTAAACATCTGCACGGCAGGGGTGTTTGCCGAATTTGCAGGCGATGTTAATGATGGTGGACGGAACAACATGGTTTTCTTCATGTGCACGCGCAATACCAACAGAGCCCAACTTGCTGGAGCACATGCCGCCATTGATGATGGAAGCGGAATCAAAGTTCGTTTTGTTATTAATAACCAAGTCGTGCGCAAATGCTGTGGTTGCGCTGCAACATGCTGAAATCGCTAATGCAAGCATGAGTTTTCTAATTGACATAAATATCTCCAAGTTTAATGTTAGATAATATTACGCCGAGCATTGTCGGTGTAATGCACTGCTGAGGCAAGCAAAATTAGCTGGCGATTGGTGTCGGTATAGTCAGGCTGACACCTTCAAGTAATGAGCTGTCATCAATCATGTTAGCTAGGCGAATAGAAGCAGGTGAGGTATTGAAGCGTTTTGCAATAGTGGCGATGGTGTCACCGCGGCGTACTACGTAAGTCACTTCGTGAGTTTGTGTTTGGTTGTTGGTGATCATGCTGGTTTCACCAGGATGAGTTGGAATAAAGACTTCTTTCCCGGGAATTAAGTTGCCATTGATGTTTTTATTAGCGCTGCGCAATAAACTGGTGGAGATATGAAAGCGGTGGGCAATGGTGTCTAGTGTGTCGCCATTTCTGACCATGTAGACCGTGTCACCTGGCTGCAATTGATAAGAGCCGGATTTACCTGCCGCAGCAAGTAATTTGTCATTCAAGCGCATGGCCATGGAGTCGCGAGATTTTTTCTTGCTGCGAGTGGGTTGCGCGGGAGCGGCTTGTGTTTCAGTGTCATCGTTGCTGGCAACGGTGGGTGCTGAGCTGATATTTGGAATCAGCAAGTTTGTGCCACGTCTAGGCGCTGATTTGGCGAGATGATTCAGTTTGCGAATCGCATCTGTCGTGGTTTTGAATTTTCGCGCCACTGTTAACAAAGTGTCACCCGGTTTCATGCGGTAATGTTTCCAGGCTGGAGGTGTGTCATCACGATAAGGTGAATGCATGAGGTTTTCTGAAAACTGTTCAACGTTTTCTATTGGTAAAATTAATTTATAACCGCTTTTTGATGCTGGACGGTTGAAGCCAGGATTCAGTGAAATCATTTTGCCATAGCTAATTCCAGCCAGTGTTGCGGCCTGACGTAAATTTAATTTCTTTTGCACATCAAATTCTGCGAGATAAGGTGCGTTGCGTACGGGCGGGAAATATATTGGGTATTTGTCAGGGTTACTAATAATAATGGCTAATGCCAAAATGCTGGGAACATAATTTTTGGTTTGTGTGGCGACTGGCAGTGACCAGAAATCAGTATCACGGCCATCGGCAATGTTGCGACGAATGGCTGCCAGCACATTACCTTCACCTGTATTGTAAGCAGCAATCGCCAACAGCCAGTTGCCATCAAAAAAGCTTTGCAAATAGGCAAGATAATTTAATGCAGCGCGGGTGGAGGCGATCACATCGCGCCGACCATCATAAAACCAGTTTTGCTGCACGCCTAGACCTGTTGCGGTAAGTGGCATCAACTGCCAGATACCTGATGCACCCACAGGAGAAATGGCAAATGGGTTATAGCCACTTTCTACAATAGGCATCAATACGAGTTCTGCAGGTAGATGACGCTTTTTGACCTGCTGCATAATGTAATACATGTAAGGTGCAGCACGATTCACTGAGCGCAGCAGAAAATCCTGGTTATTCATGAAGAATTCAATTTTCTCTTGTACTAATGGATTGTCTTCATAATGAGGCAATGAAAATTCATCGCGTAAGACATCCCAGATATTGTCGGCCTGACTCAAGCGATTTAAGTCATCAGCCAGAATTTGTTTGTGTTCTTCGGAAAGGCTAGGGGAGTTTTGGTAGGTTCGTAAACCATCCGTGGGAAGTGTCATGGCATAAGCGTTCACCGTGGCAACTGTCATGCCAAGTGCAAACGTTAATGTGCCAATGACTTGTTTGAGCACTTGCTGCCAGTGTTGATTTACCTTAGTGGACACGCCGTTTTCCTTAAAATTCCATGCTGTATCGAGACACTCAATATGCTATATTAGCAAAATTAGTCGGGAGATGGAAAAGCTTTGGTGCACGGCTATCGATCTTTACAACATTGGAACCTTTGGCTGAATCAAGATTTTCTTGGCGCTGCAATCATGCAGGCTGAGAAAAAAATGTTGTCACGTTTGCTTGACAAGCATTTCGGCAAACATGCCCTGTTAATCGGTGTTCCCCATCAATTTCATTTACTCGAAGCCACAAAAATTCCCTGCCACACGCTGCTAAGTTCATTTTTAGCGCACGAAAGACAGCCAGGTTTCGTTGAGGCAGATTTGCACGAGTTGCCTATCTTGACTGGCAGTATCGATCTTGTGGTGTTGCCGCACACGCTTGAATTTGTCGATAACCCACGCCACTTGATACATGAAGCATGCCGCATCGTAAAACCAGAAGGATTGATTGTCACATTAGGCTTTAATCCATACAGCCTGTGGGGTCTAACGCGGTTACTGAAACGCTCAAATGAAGCGCCGTGGAATACACCATACACACACGCGTATCATATTAAAAACTGGTTGCGTCTGGCTGATTTTGAAATTGAGGATCATGACTACCTGTTTTTCCGTCCACCAGTGGGTTACCAAACTGTTTTTAATAAATTGGAATTCATGGAATACATAGGCAATGTACTGCATGTGCTGGGCGGCATCTATTGTGTCACTGCGCGAGCAAAAGTCATTCCCATGACGCCAATTCGCATGCGCTGGAAGCAGAAATTAGATAATATCCGCATCTCAACCACAATCTCCGGCAATATTGCCCGACAGTCAGAGTCTTTGGAATGAAACACGTTATTATTTACACTGATGGTGCTTGCCGCGGCAATCCAGGTCCTGGCGGCTGGGGTGCTTTGCTGATTTTCGGCGATAAAGCGAAAAAGTCGATGAAGGGCGCAGAAACTGACACCACCAATAATCGGATGGAGTTAATGGGTGCGATCATGGGCTTAAAAGCACTCAAGGAAAAATGTAAAGTCGATTTATATACTGACTCCCAATATGTGCAAAAAGGCATTTCACTGTGGATGAAAGATTGGAAAGCACGCAACTGGCGCAAGGCCGACAAAAAGCCAGTCAAGAATGCCGATTTGTGGCAACAGTTAGATGAAGTCGCTGTGCAGCATCAAGTGCATTGGCACTGGGTCAAAGGGCACAGCGGTCACCCAGAAAACGAAATGGTCGATCAGCTGGCGAATGAAGCCATCGATGAAATGCTAGGCGGAGACAACTAACATGGCGATAAGACAAATCATTCTTGATACTGAAACCACGGGTCTTGAAGTGACACAGGGCCATCGCATGATTGAAATCGGTTGTCTTGAAATGATAGACCGTAAAATCACTGGTAAGACTTTTCATCATTATTTAAATCCAGGGCGTGAAGTCGAGGCGGGGGCGATAGCGGTCCACGGCATTACCAATGAATTTTTAGCTGACAAGCCAAGCTTTGCTTCGCTGGCGCATGAGTTTGTGGAATTTATTGCAGGCTCTGAAATTATCATTCATAACGCGCCATTCGATACCTCGTTTTTAGATTATGAGCTGAGCTTATGTGCGCGTGGGTTTAAGCGGATTAAAGATTATGGTGTGGTCACAGATACGTTGGTGCTCGCGCGGCAAATTCATCCCGGTCAGCGCAATAGTTTAGATGCACTCTGTAAGCGTTATGGCGTTGATAATGCAAAACGCGAATGGCACGGCGCATTACTCGATGCCCATCTTTTGGCGCAAGTATATTTAGCCATGACGGGCGGTCAGGGTAGTTTTTTTGACCAAAATGAAGCTCACTCGCATCAAATGACCTCCGCGCAAGAGGCTGCAATTGCTTTAAATGCGCACAAAATTAAAGTGATTTCTGCCTCAGAAGATGAGCTCTCTGAGCATGAAAAATACCTCAAATTATTAACCAGTAAAGGCAAGTGCGTCTGGGGTGATGCTTAGCCCGAGTCCGTGTACGCATTTGCTTACTTTTTTATATAGACGGATTCTTAAAATAAAGTTAATATTCCCTCCAGCTTTGAAATAGCCAAAGAATTATCATGTTACAACAGGAGAGATGGCTGAGCGGTCGAAAGCGGCGGTCTTGAAAACCGTTGAGTCCTCACGGGCTCCGGGGGTTCGAATCCCTCTCTCTCCGAAAATAATCCGACAGTTTTAGGGGACCAGCTTGATAAAAGTTCTGTTAGTGGATGATCACGAACTGGTGCGCATGGGGATTAAACGTCTCTTGCAAGATGTTCATGGAATGAAAGTGGTAGGTGAGGCCAGTTCAGGCGAAGAAGCTGTTGTTCTATCCAAAGAACTAAATCCAGACGTTATCATCATGGACGTGCAAATGCCCGGCATTGGCGGCCTTGAAGCGACTCGTAAAATGATTCGTCATAATCCCGATAATAAAATTCTCGCGCTCACCATTTATGAAGATGAGCCCTATCCATCACGTTTATTACAAGCCGGTGCATCCGGTTACATCACCAAGGGCTGCGACCCTGAAGAAATGATACGCGCTGTACGCACTATTCATTCAGGACAACGTTATATTAGTCCTGGCATCGCACAGCAAATCGCAATTAAGCGCTTTACCAAAGGCGAAGAATCTCCGCTGGATGTCTTGTCGGAACGCGAACTGCAAATCATGTTGATGATTACGCAGGGTCAAAAAGTTCAGGATATCTCAAAGAAATTATGTTTAAGTCCAAAAACCGTTAACAGTTATCGTTATCGAATTTTTGAAAAGCTTGGCATCAAGAGCGATGTTGAGTTAACACTCATGGCCATGCGTCTTGGCATGATTGAAGGCACCAAAGCTGAAACTGAATAACGCAGCCAGAGTTTTATGCAAAACATAAAAACTTTTCTTGCTAATCTCTCCCAACATCCAGGCGTCTATCAAATGCTGGATGACAAGGGAAAAATTATTTATGTAGGTAAAGCAAAAAATTTAAAGAAACGCGTTAGCAGTTACTTTAGTGGTCGTGCGCAAGATGCAAAAACCATTGCGCTGGTAAAGCAGATTCACGACATCGTTATCACTGTCACAAATAGTGATAATGAAGCGGTGCTATTAGAGTGTAATCTGATTAAAACCCATAGACCGCGTTATAATGTGTTATTGCGAGATGACAAAAGTTATCCGTATATTTCAATATCAAATCACGCATTCCCACGAATTGACTCTTATCGCGGACAGCGCAAAAAGAATGTTCGATATTTTGGGCCTTATCCAAATTCTCTCGCTGTGCGTGAAACCATTAATTTACTGCAAAAGATTTTTAAGTTACGCACATGCCGCGATGCGTATTTTGAAGCGCGTACGCGTCCTTGTTTGCTTTATCAAATTGAGCGATGCACAGCGCCTTGCGTTGGTTATATATCAAAACCAGACTACGCAGAAAGCGTGAATTTGGCCGTGTTATTTTTGCAGGGTAAAAGTAATGAGGTCATACAAATGCTGCAACAGCAAATGGCCGATGAGTCTGCTGCCATGCATTATGAGCAAGCCGCTGCGTTGCGAGATCAAATTGCAAGACTGCGTCAAATTCAGGAAAAACAAATCATTTCTAACGCGGCCGGTAATGCTGATGTGCTTGGGCTTGCCATACAAGCTGGCATCGTTTGCTTGCAGCTGCTAACCATTCGAGATGGGCAGATACTCGCAAGTCAAACATATTATCCAAGCGTACCGATGGATGCTCAGCGTGAAGAAATATTATCCGCCTTCATCTCGCAGCATTATCTGGCAGATGTCACGCACATTGAATCTGCGCCACGAACCATCATCATTGATTCATCAATTAATGATGGTGGTTTACTGGAGAATGTGTTGACTGACAAGACAGGTCATAAAGTAGAAATTCTTTGCCCTCAGCGCGGCGAAAAGAAAAAATGGTTGGCGCTTGCTGCCGCTAGCGCAACAGAGTCATTGAAAGCGCAATTGCTGCAAAAAGCCAACATGCATGAACGCATGCGCGCATTACAGGATGCTTTGGCCTTAGCAAAATTGCCTAATCGTTTGGAGTGTTTTGATATCAGTCATACCATGGGTGAATCCACGGTTGCTTCCAATGTGGTCTTTGATAAAGATGGCCCACTTAAACGTGATTATCGTCATTATAATATTACGGATATCACGCCAGGCGATGATGTGGCTGCGATGCATCAGGCATTGCTGCGACGCTTTAAGCGCATGCAGCGTGAAGAAGCGAAGATACCTGATGTGATTTTTATCGATGGTGGTAAAACGCAATTAGCTGCCGCCAATGAAGCCATGCTAGAAGCAGGGGTGATGGATGTCTTGTTAGTTGGTGTGTCAAAAGGGCCTGATCGCAAGCCAGGTTTTGAAACCATTCATCGGCTCACGCAAGCCCCAATTCATCTGCCCGCTACCTCAGTTGCCTTACATTTGATTCAGCAAATTCGTGATGAAGCGCATCGGTTCGCGATTACGGGTCACCGTGCCCGCCGCGGTAAAACGCGCAGGCAATCCGTGCTGGAATCTATCCCCGGCATTGGTGCTAAAAGGCGTCGCGAGCTGCTGCGTCATTTTGGTGGTATTCAAGGGATTGCTTATGCTAGTCTTGATGAAATCGCCAAGGCACCTGGCATTAGCAAATCATTAGCGGAACGCATTTTTGCGGTATTGCATGAAACAACCCCACTCGACAAAAGTTAGCATCAACTGGCCGAATGTCCTGACATTAGGTCGTATCGCTGCCATTCCATTATTAGTCATATTCTTTTACTTGCCGTACCACTGGGGTCATTTTGCCGCGATGATTGTCTTTATCGCCGCTTCATTCACTGACTGGCTGGATGGATATTTGGCGCGCTATCTCAATCAAACGACAAGTTTAGGCGCGTTTCTTGATCCGGTTGCAGATAAATTAATGGTGACCATGGCTTTAATTCTGATCGTCGCCGAACAAACATTCAAATTTGTCAGTGTGCCTGACCGAATTATCATTGTCCCCACGGTGATTATTACTATTCCCGCCATGGTGATTGTGGCCAGAGAAATCATCGTGTCTGCTTTGCGTGAATGGATGGCAGAAATTGGTAAACGAGCAAGTGTGAAAGTGTCAAATCTCGGCAAAGTCAAAACCGCCGTGCAGATGATGGCGATTTTAGTGTTGCTCTATTGCAACAACACGTCGAACTTCACGATTATTTTTACCGGCCTGGCTTTATTGTATTTGTCGGCGATATTAACGATCTGGTCAATGGTATTGTACCTGCAAGCGGCATTCCGCGTAGTCCGTTGATTGCGTGTTTTCATGCGTATTTAAGAAGGCGAAAAAATTTTTTATAAAATTGCTTGACATAACGCGGCTCCAAGTTAGAATGTCACGCAATTCAGCAGCACATTACTGAATGAAATGCGGGAATAGCTCAGTTGGTAGAGCACAACCTTGCCAAGGTTGGGGTCGCGAG
>CAZBHW010000024.1:0-17014 GCA_964492045.1 uncultured Coxiellaceae bacterium
TTGAGGTGACGCGGGGACGACGAGCGTGTTGAGGTGACGCGGAGACGACGAGCGTGTTGAGGTGACGCGGAGACGACGAGCGTGTTGAGGTGACGCGGAGACGGCGGGCGTATTGAGGTGACGTGGGGACAACGCACTGTTAGTTATGCCACATCATTCATGCAATGTTAACGCCACAACCGCGAGCAGTACCTTCACGTTATCAGTGCTTTTACCCGTCTGCGCAAACTCCATCTCGGCTTTTAATATGCGATCACCAAACCCTTGTGCATCACGCTGCGCAGCATTCAGTAACACATTGAAATCGTTAGCTGCCGTAGACACAACAAGACATCTGGCTGCAGGTAATTTGTTTTCCTGACACTCAGCAATTTCTTTAGTTAATATCGTGGGATTTTGCATCAAATAAGTTTTCAGGTCTGGAGCCTGATTGTCTTCGCACGCGGCAAGCAGAATGAAAGCCAGCGCCACAAAGAGTACGCGTAACAATTGTGACATGTTTTTATTACCTTAAAACAATTCCGTAATATTGTGTGTAAAAATAGGAGAACACGGGAATGGCTAATAAGACGATACCGGCAATTAACAAAAAGATGACGGTGCTGATAGGAACCATTAAAGGACTACGGCGATGCTCGAAATACTTAACAATGCTTGCAAAAATAAAGCCGACACCAATAACAATACAACCGGCATTCACGAACTTGGAGAATAGACCGATTGGATCCAGCATATCGTCTGCCAGCGCACCCGCACCTGAAACCCTAGCCAGCGCCTGATCAAAATAAATACCAAACAAGGCAAATGATGCTAATAACGGACACTTCAAGAAGCTAGAGACCCTTTTAAAGTTGATAGTTAGCATGCACTTTTACCTCAAATAATACCTAAATGGATATTTCTGTTATTTTATTATAAATTGGTAGTGATGTTTAGTCATTTATCAACTGAACCCAATAGGCCTACATGAACTATCCTCGACTTGATGCCAGTTTGTCTTTTCAGGATTACATCACGCAATGTCAGCAGCTTATTACAGCCAGACGCAACGATCTCGCTAATCGCACACCAGATGAGGCAAGCAAAATTATCACGGCTAATTCGCCGTTTGAATATACCGCCCAACACTCAACTAACAAAAAAGGCAAAATCGGCGCGCTACTCATTCATGGCTTACTCGACAGCCCGTTTACTTATCGCGAGTTGGCAGAGTCTTTAAGCGCGGGAGGCATACACGTGCAAACTGTTTTACTGCAAGGCCACGGCACACGCGCAACAGATTTACTGGACGTGAAGTATCAAGAATGGCTGGAAGCAGTGCGCTACAGTTTTAATGATATTAGCAAGAAAGTAGATAAAGTGTTTGTGGTTGGTTATTCCACCGGCGCCGCTCTTGCCATTATTGACGTACTGCATGGCAGCAAAGCAGCTGGCCTTGTGCTTTGCGCACCCGCAATTAAATTACGCGTGAGCGTGGATGCCACAGTGAATTGGGCCAACCTTGCCAGCAAAATCATGAAAGACAAACAATGGATTTATCAACTGGAAGAAAATGATTACGTAAAATATAAATCAATCGCTCTAAATGGTGCACTACAAGTCGCCAAGTTAACTGATATTGTTCGCGAGAAAGCAACCAAAGCAGCATTGACCATGCCTATCATGATGGTCTTGAGCGGAGATGATGAAACCATCTCAAGCCAAGATGCGATTGACTATTTTCTCGATACTAAAAATGATGAGAATCGTCTAATTATTTATAGCGACAAAAATGAGAAATACAAAGACACACGCATTGAAGTGCGCAGCGCTAGTTATCCAGATTTAAATATCCACAATTTATCACACGCGGCATTAATGTATTCAGCGAATAATATGCATTATGGAGATCATGGCGACTACGAAAATGCCTCGCATACTGATAGCAAAGATTGCATAGATGGCGCGTATAATCGCATTGAAGTCAATGCCTCAGAACTAATGGCAAAATACAATTTAATGAAAAAACCACGTCGCAGTTTGACCTTTAACCCTGATTTTCCACGACTAGCGAGAGACATCACGACATTCATTTTAGACCACTAATCAAGAGGAATAATTATGTTATCAGGCGATAAGGGATTATCGAACTCGACATTATTAGATCCGGCTGCCGTTCTGAAATACGTAACAAATTATCTCACCCTTCCTGAAACTCTACCGAAACAAGCAGTCGCAAACTTTAATAAGATTTTACCTGCATTAGAATCTTCTCCTCATTTATCAGAGATCTATTCACACCCGCATTCGTTAAAATTACTATGCAATGCCATGTATTCTTCTCACCCAGATAGTCATTTACTTGATGCACATAACAACCCGGCATTACTGCAAAGCTTATGGTTTATTTTACTAAAACACTTCTCTTTGCATCATTGGCCAATGAGAGCAAATTACAATGGTGTGTTTTTAGATAGTTATGTGGTCGACCTGGAAAAAGTCGATGCATCCAAGGCCAATTTTTCTCATGAACAACTTAGCACTTGGTTTAGTGATGAGCATTTACTGCTTGGGTATTTTGCATTTACCTTATTACAGAAAAACACAAATCAAGCCACTCTGGATGAGGCAATCACATGGATTAGCAAACGCACCAAGCTGGTGGCTCAATCCACGAACTTCACCATGCTTGGTGATCGCAAAGCCATGAACCAAGAAGATATACTGCATCATTTGCTAAACCTTCAAGTATTCACTCGACACCCTGGCTCAACACAATATTCTTTCTACAACGAACAATTCAAATATTTCTTCGCCGCACACTTCATGGTGACGTGCATGATGCGCACAACAAATGAAGACTTAATCAATGATGCACTGACAACATCAGTACGGCAATTCATTATCGATAACCATGACAATACTTTTCTGGATGAACTCTGGTTTCATGTATATTCTGCTTTCCCGCTTTTTACTGGCGCACATGCGCGAGCGGAATTTAACAAGCTCACTATTACTACGCGTGCAGAATGCATGACTTATTTATCCAGTATTTTCAAATTAACTGAACGCGAATTACCGGAGAAATATTTATTTCAGCTGACACTGAATGGCAGCAATCAATTTATTATTAGATCACCAAAATCAAGAGCAAACCTGAATCACCATATTTTCGACTTCTTCAATAATATTTACATCCATTTTGACAACAAGGACAAATGCAAACTCATTTCTACTAGCGACACATGTGAGTTGATCTTTACCTCAAAGTCCGCACAAGAGATTCAAAATATCGCTTTTGCATTTACCAAGGCTCTAGGCAAAAGAGGGTATTTGACACCATCGCCAAACAACTTATTTGCTGGCGATGTGTCAGGGTCAAATGAATCTTACGAGAAACAGGAATTATCCGTGGGTAAACATTAGTTATCGTGATTTGCGTTGCGGTAGCAGCCACAGAAACACCAACAGGAAAGCACCTATGCAAATAGCAGAATCAGCAACATTAAAAATTGCAAAATGCCATTCATTCACATGAAAGCTGATGAAGTCTATGACATGACCATATAACACTCGATCGATAGCATTGCCAATAGCACCTGCAAATATCATGGATAATGCAATGTTCTGACCTGTCTCACTGCGTTTTGAGCTCGCCAGATAATACAAAATAAATAGCGCCACCACACAAGCCAAGCCACCCAGTAAATACTGTTGCCAACCAGAGCCACTGTTTAGAAAACTAAAGGCGGCACCAGTGTTATAGGCCAGAGTCAAATTCAACACGGGGAGCAACTGTACTGGCTCACCTAAGGTCAAATGATCCATCATCCAGTATTTGCTATAGGCATCCATCGCTAAGATCACTATCGATAACCACAACCAGACCAATCCCGAGTCTGTGATTTTACGCATAATCCCTCACCTCTCCTTTGCCTGCGATATTTTCAACACAGCGGCCACAAACACCCGGGAAATCTACATGCTTATTCACATCGGCTGTTCTGTGCCAGCATCGTTCACATTTTTCATTGCTAGTTGGGTTGATCACAATCGATAAACCCGGCACTTCTGTGACTGTTGCATCTAATGGTGCATTACTATCTGGATATACATTTGCAGATGAGGTAATTAATACGAAACGTAATTCTTCTTGCAATGCTTCCAACACCGGTTTAATACTGGAGCCGCAATACAATGACACTTCCGCTTCTAATGCAGATCCAATTTTTCCTGCATTACGCTCAGCTTCAATCACCTTATTCACTGCGTCACGCACAGAGCGGATTTTTTGCCAGAAATCTTCGTTCATTAACTCATGATCTTTCAATACCGGTAAATCTTGATACCATTCGGTTAACATAATCGAAGGTTGCTTTTCGCCTGGAATATATTGCCAAATTTCTTCGGCGGTGAAGCTGGTGATGGGCGCCATCCAACGCACAAACGCATTAACGATGTGATAAATTGCTGTCTGTGCCGAACGTCTGCCGCGACTGTTTTTGGCCATCGTGTACTGACGATCTTTAATAATATCCAGATAAAAACCTCCCATTTCAGTCACACAGAAATGATGAATTTTCTGCACGACGATATGGAATTGATAAGCATCGTATGCTGCTAAAATGTCATGCTGCAAACGGCGAGCCTTATCGACTGCCCATCGATCCAGCGCTAACATTTCATCAGCAGGTAATAAATCTTTACCCGGATCAAAACCATTCAAGTTCGCCAAAAAGAAACGCGACGTGTTACGAATGCGGCGATACATCTCAGAAGTACGAGAAAAAATCTCATCCGATGCAACCACATCATTCTTATAGTCCACTGATGCCACCCACAAACGCAGTACATCTGCGCCCATGGTTTTAATGATTTCTTCCGGCGCTAATCCATTACCTTTGGACTTAGACATTTTGTCGCCGCTACGGTCGATAATGAATCCATGAGTTAACACTTCTTTATACGGCGCAACTTTATTCATACCCACAGAAGTTAATAAGGAAGATTGAAACCAACCGCGGTGCTGATCTGAGCCTTCTAAATAAATATCTGCCGGAAAAGCTAACTCAGGACGGGCTTTCAATACACAAGCATGCGTCACACCAGAATCAAACCAGACATCTAATACGTCTTTTGATTTGGTGTATTGATCTGCCTTAGCACCTAATAATGCTTTTTCATCGAGGTTGTACCAGGCATCCATTCCATGCTGTTCAACTTGATCAGCAATCTTTTCCATTAAAGCTTGAGTGTCTGGATGCAGCTCACCAGTTTCTTTGTGGGTGAATAACGCAATTGGCACACCCCAAACACGCTGCCGTGATATACACCAGTCTGGACGACCATCTACCATCATGCCTTCAATACGTGCTTTACCCCAGCTTGGCACCCACGCTACTTGTTGAATAGCCGTCATGGCGTCTTTACGCAAATTGTTTTTCTCCATGCTGATAAACCATTGTGGCGTAGCACGGAAAATAATCGGCGTTTTGTGACGCCAACAATGCGGATAACTATGTTGCAGCGATGCGCTTTGCAGCAGCACATTTTTCGCTTTCAATATTTCTAAAATGTTGTCGTTAGCTTTTGAGACATGCAAACCAGCAAACAATGGCGTTGATGAAATATAACAGCCATCATCTCCAACTGGATTATCAATTGGTAAGTGATATTGTTTACCAATGATAAAGTCATCCACGCCATGCGCCGGCGCGGTATGAACGGCACCGGTACCAGATTCAACCGTGACATGGTCACCTAATACAATTGGCACGGTTCTTTCATAAAATGGATGTTGTAATTGCAAACCCGCCAGTTTCTCACCTGTTGTTTTACCGAGTACGCGGTAATTTTCTTCACCATAGCGCGCTAAGACTTGAGATAACAAATCTTCCGCCAATAAAATTCTTTCGCGTTCAGCAATCTCTACCAAGACATATTGTAATAATGGATTTAATGCGACAGCCTGGTTAGCTGGCAAGGTCCAAGGTGTGGTCGTCCAAATGGGAACTGAAATTTTTCCCGCACCTTGATTCACGTTTTCAAATTTAGCCAGAAAAGCTTGCTCATCGATTACAAAAAACCGCACATCAATAGAAGGTGACGTTTTATCTTTGTATTCCACTTCTGCTTCCGCTAACGCAGACGAACAATCCAGACACCAATGTACTGGTTTGTAACCTTTCTGCATGTGACCATTCGCCAGCATTTTATTTAACGAACGAATGATATTCGCTTCATATTTGAAATCCATGGTGATGTAAGGATTATTCCAATCACCAATTAAACCCAGACGTTTGAATTCTTCTCGCTGAATATTGATAAATGACGCCGCATATTCACGACAGGCTTTTCTAAAGTCCGACACCGAAACTTTGTGTCCGGGTTTACCGATTTTCTTTTCGACACTGACTTCAATTGGCAAGCCATGACAATCCCAACCTGGCACGAAAGGGGCATTGAAACCGCTTAATAATTTCGATTTCACCACCATGTCTTTTAAAGTTTTATTGAGCGCATGACCTAAATGGATATGACCATTTGCATAAGGAGGCCCATCATGCAAAATAAATTTTTTCTTACCGTGGCCGGCTTTTTGCAGCGCGGCGTAAATGTCCATCTCTTCCCATTTCTTCAAAATTTCCGGCTCGCGCTGCGCGAGGTTAGCTTTCATGGGGAAACCGGTTTCTGGCAAGTTTAACGTTTCTTTGTAATTCATTTTTTCAGTCATAGTAAAACCTTAGTTTTTATGATTGGTCAGCTGAATGATGTTTCATTTTCCCTCACCTTTTCCCTATCCCGCAGCCACTAGTTGTGCCCAGCGCGGCAGTGGGCGCATGAGAAACAAAACCTAACACCAAACGATTACCTATTAAAATATTCCCGCGCCATTTCTACATCGCGCGCAATCTGTTCTATCAATAACTCAACTGTCGGATATCTCACTTCATCACGCAGTTTTTCGCAAAATTCCACTTCGACATATTGCCCGTAAATTTGCTGATTAAAATCGAGCAAGTGTACCTCGAGCAACGCTCTTGTGCCATCAACCGTAGGCCGCACACCCAGATTGGCAACGCCTGGTAATGGTTGGTCAGCGAGACCATGCACTAGCACTGTATAAATTCCACCCACAGGTGCAAGCGAACGATGCAAAAATATGTTGGCCGTTGGAAAACCCCACTGCCTGCCCAACTTATTACCATGACGCACCCTGCCCTGCATGGTGTAAGGGCGACCCAACAATCGATTGGCTAAACCATGATCAGCATTTTGCAGCGCTTCGCGTACACGCGTACTACTGACTCTAGCACCCTCTAATAAGAATGTTGGCATGGCAAACGTGGTGAATCCGTATTGACGCCCCGCTTCAGTCAACATGGCAAAATTGCCCTGACGATCACGGCCGAATTGAAAATCATCGCCCACAATGACCTCTACCGCCTTCAGTCTATCCACTAAAATCTCATGTATGAAATCACTTGCACTCTTGCCAGCAAGTTCATGATTAAATTTCAATATCACGATGTAATCTATACCCAGCTTGCTGATGGCAGAGACTTTCTCACGCATTCGCGTCAGACGCGCTACTGTGGCCTTACCTCGACCAAAAAACTCGCGCGGTAACGGCTCAAAGGTAATAAGGATTGCAGGCACCCCGCGTGCACGCGCCCTTAGCACCGTTTCCTGAATCAAAGCCTGGTGCCCAAGATGCACGCCATCGAAGTTACCTAGCGTCACGACACCGCCTAGAGCGGCGGCCGGCAGGCGGTTCAGAGAGCGGATTAATATGGCTGACATGGAGTTAATCTAAAATTTGTAATGATATTGCACGAAAATATAGGTTAATTCGTGACTTTTTGCTAGCATGGTCTTCATATGTTTTTGATTCTGGAGACTAGACCATGTCGTTGATGACAGCCGAGAAGTTGCAAGCCATCCTGGAAGCCGCCTTGATGGTCGCTGGACGCCCGCTCACCATTAATATGCTGCAAAATCTTTTCAATGAAGATGAACGCCCCGATGCAGCCGATATCAAAACCGCATTAAATAGCATTAACGAACTCTATAAAGATCGCGGCGTCGAACTGCACGAAGTCGCCAGCGGTTATCGCCTGCAAGCGAAAACCGAATTAAGCCCATGGCTGGCTAAACTCTGGGAAGAACGCCCCGCTCGCTATTCCCGCGCCTTTTTGGAAACATTGGCTATCATCGCCTACAAACAACCTATCACTCGCGCTGAAATTGAAGAAATTCGCGGGGTGACTGTCAGCACTCATATTATGAAAACCCTGAGTGAACGTGAATGGATACGCTTAGTCGGCTTCCGCGAAACCCCCGGCAAGCCAGCTTTATATGCCACTACCAAAACCTTTTTAGATCATTTCAATTTAAGTTCATTAGCTGAATTACCTTCTCTGGCCGAGTTTAAAGACATTCAAACTCAAGAAGCTGAACTGCAAGTGCAATTAGCACTGGAAGGCAGCAACATTGGGCCAGATAACAGTGAAAACATTCCCGAAGAACGCGAAGCCATTATCCCGGAAGTACCCGCCGTTATGCTGACAGAAGCTGCCTCTGTTGATGAAACAGTCGTTGCCATTGAAGCAGAAGAAGCGGTAGAAACTGCTGCAGTCAAGGAGACTGAAGCCACAGCTGAAATCATTGAGTTAGAGATGGAAGAAGTCGAACTCGCTGTTTCAGAGGGATAAACTCATGAGTGAGAAAATCCAGAAAGTACTCGCGAATGCGGGTGTTGGTTCACGTCGTCAAATTGAAGGCTGGATCAGCGAAGGCCGCATTACCGTAAACGGTCGTGTGGCAACCATAGGCGACCGCATGACTTACACCGACAATGTTTGTGTGGATGGCCGCGAAGTTAAACTCATGCGCAGCAAAACACAAAAGACACGCGTGTTGTTATATCACAAACCTGAAGGTGAAATGTGTACGCGCAACGATCCAGAAGGCCGCCCCACTATTTTTGAAAGCTTACCCATTATTCGCAATAGCCGCTGGATTTGTGTGGGTCGTTTAGACTTCAACACTTCAGGCTTATTATTGATTACAAATGATGGTGATCTTGCGCATAAACTCATGCATCCAAGTTCCTGCATAGAGCGTGAATATGCGGTTCGTATTCGCGGCGATGTCTCACTTGAACACTTGGCAAAATTACAAGATGGTGTCGAGCTAGAAGATGGGCTAGCTCACTTCGAGCAAATTTCCGATGGCGGCGGCTCTGGTTCCAATCACTGGTTTCATGTGGTGGTGAAAGAAGGTCGTAATCGTTTAGTTCGACGCCTGTGGGAATCACTTGGTTATACGGTGAGCCGTTTGATACGCGTACGTTTTGGCAACGTCTATTTGCCATCCGGTTTAAAACGCGGCAAACATATTGAATTAACCGAAGATGAAATTTCCGCGCTCACTTTATTTCTAAACCAATTGGAAATGCAGCAACAGGAACATTCATGACCTATCTGGAATGGCTAGATCGCTTAATCGCGTTTGATACCACTTCGCGCTCTTCTAACATGAGACTCATTAATTTCGTTCACGACTGGATGAAACGCCACGGCGCAGTTTGCACCTTAACGCGCGACCCCAAAGAAGCAAAAGCTAATTTATTCGCGACCATTCCAGCAGAAAACGGCCGCAAAGATAGTGGTTTGATTTTATCTGGTCATACTGATGTGGTACCGGTTGATGGTCAGCAATGGGACACACCGCCATTTCAAATGACACAAAAAGATGGTTTGATTTACGGTCGCGGTACAGCAGACATGAAAGGTTTTCTCGCTGTGATGCTGTCATTAGTCCCGCGCTTTAAAACCATGTCATTGCAATATCCATTACATTTTGCTTTATCTTACGATGAAGAAACAGGCTGCCGCGGTGCTCCATTTATTATTTCTGATTTACCCAAATCAGGCTTTAAACCACGCGCTTGCTTGGTGGGTGAACCCACCAATATGCTGCCAATTGTCGCGCATAAGAGTATACAAGTTTACCGCTGTGAACTGCGCGGACGCGCGACGCATTCCTCTTTAACGCCGCAAGGCTGTAACGCCATTGAATATGCAGCACGCTTGATATGCCACATCAGACAAATTGCTGAAGAGCAGTTACATAATGGCCCGCACGATCATGCTTATGATGTTTCATGCACTACTCTATCGACTAATATGATTAAAGGAGGTAGTGCAGCCAACATTATTCCGTCATCATGTGAATTCACCTTTGAAATTCGTCATATTGCGCAAAGTAGTTTGGAAGAAATTGAAAAGCGCATTATGCAGTTTGTAGATCTAGATTTATTACCTCGTATGCGCAAGGAATACAAAGACGCTACTATCGTGATCGATAAGATTGCTAGCGTACCAGGTTTGAAACACGTAGAAGAAACCGAAATAGTGAAGCTGATTAGAACGGTAACGGGCGATGACGAAGTTCGCAAAGCAGCCTATGCTACCGAAGCAGGATTATTTCAGGAAGCCGACATTCCATGCATCATTTGCGGCCCAGGCAGTATTGAACAAGCACACAGACCGAATGAGTTTATTGCGCAAGAACAATTGGAAAAATGCGAACAGTTCCTGGTTGAGATTGTGCGTAACTTTAACGTCGTTGCGGTACCGAGCTAACTGTTGCGTTAAGCTGTTTGGCCTGCTGAGTAATGGATTTTAACAACGGCCCCATGGTTGGACTGCACTTAATATAGGGTAAATTGATAAATTGCTTCGCGATGAGACCCATATCTTCCATAGAGGTGGCTGCACTCAGCTTCTTTAAAATTTCAAGTTGCTTTGCATAATTCTTATCGGCAAACAATCTGTAAATATCGCCAGCTTTTGCTTTATTACTCGCAACTTTTTGAGAGGCAATGATAATGTCTTTGCGCAGTAACTGTAATTGAAGCGCCTGCTTCTTATCAACCGTATCAGCACTTGTGATACGCTGAGCCAAGATAGCTCGCTCTGCCACTTCTTTTAGTTCGGTATAATTTTTATAAATTTTTTGTTGTTTTGTTGCAGGTAAAAAAAATCGGATCTTGATCAGAAATACCAGGCTGATTTGCACGCTGATTAGCTTCAGATATTTTATTGATACGAGATTGATTATCTTCAAAATACGACACTGACAACTTGAAACAGGCAGCGTCTAGCAAAACAGCGACTCTTTGCGCATCTGTAGCCGTTTCAGCACTCATTGCCGTGGTTAGCTCATCTGTCACATTGTCTTTGTTGGATTTGTATTCATCAAAAGATGCTCGCATGAAATCGACGATACGAGTACTTTGATTTGCCAACTTTTCTTTAGGGTTGAATCCATCGCTGCATAATACGGCAAGTGGATGACCATCTTGTGATTTTCGAGAACCAGATCCGAAGAACGACTGGCGACACCTCAAAGCTTCATTCGTTTTTGTGGGGTCAATAAGAATAGTTTTAATATCACTAAGAAATGTTTCTTGTTTTTTATGGAGATCGAGCTGCAATTTATTCCACGGCGTAATACGATTAAACGTAAAACGTTTAAGCTGCGCCGTGAAAAAGGTTCTGATTGCATAGGCTTCAAATCTACCAAACATGACTCGATACTCTTATTAATAAGTGTTTGTATGAGGGTTTTAATATAACACGTCAAAATTAACGCAAAATTAAGCTATATGTGGTTGATTTTGTTGGGCGGTATTAGCTGGGAGCGTTGTTCCCGCATGCTTCTGGCGGGGATCTGTTTGTGTAACTGAGTGAGATTACTGAGGGGCTCGCTTCGAGTGATTGCACAGTTACACGAACAGGTCCCCGCTAAAAGCATGCGGGGACGACGGACTATTTTAGTGTGCAGCGCCCCACCTTTTGACGACGGGCTATTTTAGTGTGCAGCGCCCCACCTTTTGACGGCGGGCTAGTTCTGCATGATGCGGCCTACCTTTTGACGGTGTAGTTCTGGATGAAAATCCCCACCTTCTGATAACGAGCTATTTATGTATGCAGTGTCATACTCTTTAAGACAGTATCTACATCTATAACTTCTGCTTAAGCGAATACAAAATTTCTAGCGCTTCTCGCGGAGATAATTGATCAGGGGAAATGGCTTGCAAGTCAACAATCACCGGATGCGGTGCTTGAATGGCAGCGAATAAATCTGCTTGTTTCGGCTCGCGAACATTCGCATGAGAATGCTCTGCAGCTTGTTCTAACTCTTTCAACTTATTTCGCGCCTCAGCAATCACATTTCTCGGCACACCGGCCAACATAGCAACCTGAATACCATAACTCTGATTGGCAGGGCCCGGTTGAACAGTATGGAGAAAAATTAATTTATCTCCGTGCTCGGTCGCATCCAAATGTAAATTGGCAACAGAGGGCAATTCATCTGCTAATGTGGTTAACTCAAAATAATGGGTCGCGAATAAAGTAAATGCTCGCGTGATTTGCGATAAATGCCGAGCACAAGCCCATGCTAGTGATAAACCGTCAAACGTGCTGGTACCGCGCCCTACTTCATCCATTAACACTAAGCTATTTGCCGTAGCGTTATGTAAAATGTTCGCAGTTTCTGTCATCTCAACCATGAACGTTGAACGACCACTGGCTAAATCATCTGCTGCGCCAATACGAGTAAAGATACGATCAACAGGACCAATTAACGCGGCTTTTGCAGGCACAAAACTGCCAATATGCGCCAGCAAAACAATAATCGCAATTTGACGCATGTACGTCGATTTACCGCCCATGTTTGGGCCGGTAATCATCATCATTCTTTTATCCGTTGTTAGCGCCACATCATTTGGAACAAACGCATGCTCTGAAACACTTTCTACCACCGGATGACGCCCCGCTGTAATACTGATACCCGGCTCATCTTGCAAGGTTGGGCAATGCCAATTTAAATGCTGAGCACGTTCGGCAAAATTTAATAAGACATCTAATTCTGCTAATGCATTGGCTGCAATTTGCATGTCATGCAAACTTGGCATCAACGAATCCAGCAAAGCGTCATATAACATTTTCTCGCGCGCCAATGCGTTATCACGGGCACTTAATGCTTTATCTTCAAACGCTTTTAATTCTGGCGTAATAAATCGCTCTGCGTTTTTCAATGTTTGACGGCGGATATAATCGACCGGCACTTCTTCAGCCTGCAGGCGGCTGATTTCTATGTAATAACCATGGACGCGGTTATAACCCACTTTCAACGTGGAAAATCCGGTACGAGCTTTTTCTTGCTCTTCCAGTTTCATTAAATAATCACCCGCGTTTTCGCTCAAGGTGAGTAATTCATCTAGCTCCGCATCATAACCTGGTGCAATGACGCCACCTTCACGAATAGTAACAGGCGGGTTTTCAATGATCGCACGTTGCAGTAAATCATGTACCCAAGGAAACTCACTGATTTCATGGCGCAACGTTTGAATTCGCCCAGCAGTTAAGGCACCAAGATGGTGCTGTAACATTGGTAGACGCGACAAAGTATCGCGCAATGCAACCAAATCTCTAGGTCGCGCGGTTTTCAACGCGACGCGCGCCAAAATACGCTCTAAGTCTGACATGCCTTGCAATGATTGTTGCAAGGTCGAATAGGTATGATCTACTAACAACTCATGCACGCTTTGTTGACGAGCTGTTAATACCTCACGATCACGCAAAGGACGATTCAACCAACGCTTCAACATACGCGAACCCATGGCGGTGTGGGTCGCATCTAGAATAGACGCAAGCGTGTAGTCAGTGCCGCCGGCGAAATTCACGGTTAATTCCAGGTTGCGACGTGAAGCAGCATCTAATATCAAACTGTCATCTCGTCGTTCAACATATAAGGCGCGAATATGCGGCATGGCAGCACGCTGGGTTTCTTTAGCATATTGCAGCAAGCAGCCAGCGGCTGAAATTGCCACGGTTAAGTGATCGCAACCAAAGCCGGATAAATCACGCGTTTGCATTTGTTCGATGATGAGACGACGCGCAACCGATTCATCAAATTCCCAAGGTGAGCGTCTGCGTAAAGCTGTGCGATATGATTGTAATGCAACATGTTCCCAATCTTCACTGACTAACAACTCTGCCGGTCGTAATCTAGCCAGCTCGCTGATTAACGCTTCGTCATTATCCACTTCCAATAAATTGAAACGACCGCCACTAATATCCAAGGTGGCCAATCCAAATTTTGTACCCACAGCAAAGACCGACGCCAATAAGTTGTCTTGCTGGTCTGGCAAAAACGCCGCATCACTCACGGTACCTGGCGTCAGAATCCTAACCACTTCGCGCTGAACCGGGCCAACACTGGTCTTTGGGTCACCGACCTGTTCACAAATTGCTATAGACAAGCCTTGGCGCAACAACTTTGCCATGTATGATTCAGCCGAATGAAATGGCACACCCGCCATAGGAATAGGTTTGCCGGCGGATTGACCACGCGCCGTTAACGTAATATTGAGTATCCGAGCCGCCTGCTCTGCATCGCCAAAAAATAATTCATAAAAGTCACCCATACGATAAAACACCAGGGTGTGCGGAAAGTCCGCCTTGATGCGCAAGTATTGTTGCATCATGGGAGTGTGTGATAGTTCAGCGTGGGCTGTGGCCATAAAAAATTCCTTTCACTCAGATTTGAGTTGAATCATACAATTCGCGTTGTTAACTGCAACAGATATATAATGACCAATCGAAAAAGGAAACCGTCATGACTAGTCAACTCACGACACTCGCAGCCAAGTTAGGTGAACGCTTATTGCAACATCAGTGCATGTTAGTCACTGCTGAATCTTGTACGGGTGGTGGCTTAGGATATTTTCTGACTGAAATTCCGGGCAGCTCAAATTGGTACGAACGTGGATTTATCACTTATAGTAACGAAGCGAAAATGACCATGTTAAATGTGCATTCAGAAACATTAAACCAATTTGGTGCAGTCAGTGAACAAACTGCGCGTGAAATGGCAGAAGGTGCGCTAAAAAATAGTCGAGCACAAATCAGTATTTCCATCACCGGCATTGCCGGGCCTGATGGCGGCACAGCAGACAAACCAATTGGCACCGTTTGGTGGGCGATTGCACGTAAAGATCAAATCACTGTTGCCGCTGTCGACATCTTTAAAGGCGACAGATCTGCTATTCGTCTCGCCGTCATTCAACGTGTGATGGAACAATTACTAACATACCCCATCTAAAAATAATTTTGTGCGCGAAAATTTTTTATAAAATTTTTTGTTTTCTCTTTTCAAGTTAAATGAAAAAGGTTATAAAAGTAGTTCTCTCCCAACCTCACGCTTGAGGTCAGCAACACCGCCGAAATTTTTGTAAGGACAACGCAATGGAAGACAATAAAAAGAAAGCACTCGCAGCTGCACTTAGTCAGCTAGAGAAAAACTGGGGCAAAGGCACCATTATGCGCATGGGCGATGATGCTGTTGATATGCCCGAAATCGAACCTATCTCCACCGGCTCACTCACATTAGATACCGCATTAGGTATTGGCGGTTTACCAAAAGGCCGTATCGTTGAAATTTATGGACCAGAATCTTCTGGTAAAACGACGCTAACACTGTCCACCATCGCACAATGTCAAAAGATGGGCGGCACCGCAGCATTTATTGATGCTGAACATGCTTTAGATCCTGCTTACGCCAAACGCATTGGCGTCAACGTAGATGAACTCTTAATTTCTCAGCCAGACACTGGCGAACAAGCTTTAGAAATTGCTGACACGTTAGTCAGATCCGGCGCGATTGACATCATTATTGTCGACTCGGTTGCCGCACTAACGCCGAAAGCAGAAATTGAAGGTGAAATGGGCGATCAGCACATGGGTTTGCAAGCACGCTTAATGTCACAAGCGCTGCGCAAACTCACGGCTAACATCAAACGCTCGAATACATTAGTCATCTTCATCAACCAAATTCGCATGAAAATCGGTATTGTCTTTGGCAATCCCGAAACCACCACTGGCGGTAATGCGCTGAAATTTTACGCTTCTGTGCGGTTAGATATTCGCCGCATCGGTAACGTGAAGGAAGGCGAAGAAGTCGTTGGTAGTGAAACTCGTGTGAAAGTAGTCAAAAATAAAGTTGCACCACCATTTAAGCAAGCTGAATTTGATATTTTATATAACGAGGGTATTTCACGTGAAAGTGAAATCATCAATCTGGGTGTGTTACACAATTTCATTGAGAAGTCAGGCGCATGGTTTAGCTACAATGGCCAGCGCATCGGGCAAGGCAAAGAAAACGTAAGACAATTCCTGAAAGATAACCCAACAATCTCAGATGAGATTGAAGCCAAAATCCGTCAGGCTACCATTGGAACTAACCTCAAAGCCGTCAAAAGCAACAAAGACACCAGAGGTGACGAAGCCAAGGAAAGTGTGGCCTAGTGATGACGCACTCCTTCTCTTGCGGCATCAGACTCTGGTGCCACAAGAGAACAGTGCGGGGCAACTTAGTTAACTAAATATTCCCGCTACCAACTATGTCCGCAGATCAAACTGATGGTGACCACGATAAAACGATAGCCAGAATTCATCGTTTGGCGCTAGGTTTATTGACCAGACGCGACCACAGTCCGCAAGAATTGAAACAAAAATTGGCCAAAAAGGGTTTCGCACTAGAAGACATTACTACTGTTTTGGCAACCCTGGAATCCGCCGGATTAATTAACCTCTCACGACTCGCCGAAAACTATACTCATTACCGCAAAAGCAAAGGCTACGGACCGCGCCGTATCGCCATGGAATTACAAGCGAAAGGCATCCCCGAAGCCACGATTGCAGAACAGATTGAGATCACCGATAATGCATGGTTTACTGAAATCCGCACTTTGTGGCAAAAGCATTTCAAGGGACGACAACCCAAAGATGCGCGTGAAAGAGCGCGACAACTGAGGTTTTTGTTTAATCGCGGATATACGCAGGATCAGATTAAAACGGTATTGAGCGGCGATAGAGAGATAGATACGTTACCCGAATGAAGCTAGCTTCATTCCCCGCCACCTTCAGCCCCGTCGTCCCCGCATGCTTTTAGCGGGGAC
>CAZBHW010000024.1:17114-53365 GCA_964492045.1 uncultured Coxiellaceae bacterium
GCGGGGACGACGGGGCCGTGTAGGTGATGGGGTGTAACGGGAACAACAACTGCAAAAAATAAATTATGGCGACCAACAACATGAAAAAAACATCAGACTTCCTAACCAGCAACGAAATCCGTTCCCGTTTCCTGCAATTTTTTGCCGACAAAGGCCACACAACTGTCGCCAGCAGCCCGCTCATTCCTGGTAACGACCCCACCCTACTCTTCACAAATGCCGGCATGGTGCAATTTAAAGATGTCTTTCTTGGCACAGACATTCGCCCCTACAACCGCGCCGCATCCTCTCAACGCTGTGTGCGCGCTGGCGGTAAACATAACGATTTAGAACGAGTTGGTTATACAGCTCGTCATCATACGTTTTTTGAAATGCTGGGTAACTTTAGTTTTGGCGATTACTTCAAACGTGATGCGATTAAATTTGCCTGGGAGTTCCTGACCAAGGACATGGGTCTGCCGCCAGAAAAATTATGGGTCACGGTATATGAAAAAGATCAGGAAGCGGAAGACATCTGGTTAAAAGAAATGAAAGTCGACCCCAACCGTTTTAGTCGCTGCGGTGAAGCTGATAACTTCTGGTCCATGGGCCCCACTGGTCCTTGCGGCCCTTGCACTGAAATTTTTTACGACCACGGCGCTGACATTGCCGGCGGCCCACCAGGCAGCCCCGATGCAGACGGCGATCGCTACATTGAAATCTGGAATTTGGTGTTCATGCAATTCAATCGCGCCGCCGATGGCAGCATGACCAATCTGCCAAAACCCTCTGTCGATACCGGGATGGGCTTAGAGCGAATTTCTGCTGTCATGCAAGGCGTACATAACAACTATGAAATTGATCTGTTCAAACATCTTATCAAACATACCGCGAAAATCATTGGTGTATCTGAACAGCCGTCTATGGAAACATTGTTTTCATTACGTGTCATCGCTGACCACATCCGCTCTTGCAGTTTCTTGATCATTGATGGTGTCACGCCATCTAATGAAGGACGCGGTTACGTACTGCGTCGCATTATTCGCCGCGCATTACGCCACGGTAATCAGTTAGGTCAGAACCAACCATTCTTCTACAAAATCGTGCAGGCATTAACTGAAGCAATGGGTCAAGCTTATCCGGAATTACCAAAGCAACAAGCCTATGTAGAAAAAGTATTAAAACAGGAAGAAGAACAATTCGGTGCCACGCTCGCGCAAGGCTTGAAACACTTCGACCAAATCGTTGCTGACCTGAAAGGCACAGTCATTCCAGGTGAGATGGTTTTCAAACTTTATGACACCTACGGTTTCCCTGCCGATTTAACCGCAGACATCGCACGTGAACGCAATTTGACGATAGACGAAAAAGGCTTTGAAGAAGCCATGACGAAACAGCGCGAACGTTCTCGTCAATCCAGTCAATTCAACACAGAATACACTGTTGCGAAAGATGCTCATCAACCCACTGAATTCACCGGCCACAAAGACATGACACATAGCAAGACACAAGAAACTGGCAAAGTGCTCGCGCTTTATCGCGATGGGCAATTTGTTGAAACACTGAATGCCGGCGATAAAGGCTCTATTATTTTGGATCGCACCCCATTTTATGCAGAATCAGGCGGACAAGTTGGCGATCAAGGCATCTTGCGCATCAATCAAGACACTTTTTTCCGCGTACTAGATACCATCAAGCAAGGTCATATGCACATGCACCTTGGCAAATTGGAAAAAGGCTCACTAAAGATAAATGATGAAGTGATTGCAGAAATTGATGTGAAACGTCGCGCAGCAACCGTGTTAAATCACACCGCAACGCATATTCTTCACATGATCTTGAAGGAAGTGCTAGGCCCACACGCCATGCAAAAAGGTTCGCTAGTTGAACCAGACCGTTTACGTTTTGACTTCACACATAACGCACCATTAACTGAAGCAGAATTACTGAAGATAGAACAACGCGTGAATGAAGAAGTTCGCGCTAACCATCAAGCCCAAGTTGAAATCAAAACACCTGAAGAAGCCATCAAAGCAGGTGCCGTAGCACTCTTTGGTGAAAAATATGGTGCAAAAGTTCGCGTGGTACATTTTGGTGATTCAGTCGAATTATGCGGTGGTACGCATGCAGATCATTCTGGTGATATCGGCATCTTTAAAATTACATCGGAATCAGGTGTTGCGGCTGGCATTAGACGTATTGAAGCGGTCACCGGCGAAGGTGCTCTGCGTTTCATTGAAAAACGTGAAACCGAATTCAAGAAAAAGCAGCAGCTCTCAGATGAACGCATAGTAGCGCTAGAAAAAGAAATCGAAGCATTAAAAAATAAGTTAGCCGGCGCCTTCAGCCGTGACCTCGCAGGACAAGCCAAGAAAATTGGCAACATCCAGGTATTGGCCGCTGAAGTGGAGGGTCTGGACGGCAAAGCCTTACGTAGCGCCATGGACCACCTGAAACAACAGCTAGGCAGCGCGATTATCGTGCTCGCCACGGTTAAATCCAACAAAGCTGGCGTTATTTGCGGCGTCACTGATGATTTAGTTGAACGTTACCACGCTCGTGATATTGTAAATCAGGTAGCTGAACAAATTGGCGGTAAAGGCGGCGGTCGCGCTGACCTTGCAGAAGCTGGCGGTAGCAAGCCAGAAGCGCTGGCAAAAGCTTTACAGTCAATTTACACTTGGGTGGAAGAAAAGGCAGCAAGCTGATGGCTCTCATCGTACAAAAATTTGGTGGCAGTTCGGTTGGTACCATAGACCGAATTAATCATGTTGCGAAAAAAATCATGGCGACGCGAGCAGCTGGCCATGACGTCGTAGTTGTGGTGTCCGCCATGTACGGTGAAACCGACCGGCTCATCCGTCTAGCCAATTCATTAACCCACTACCCTGACCCGCGCGAATATGATGCTTTAATCTCTACCGGCGAACAGGTTTCCACTGCCTTGTTAAGTATTGCGCTCAATGCTAACAATTGCAGTGCACGCTCATTCACCGGCGGGCAAATCGGCATCCTGACCGACAACGTGCACACTAAAGCCAGAATTGAAGAAGTCAAAACAGAAGTCATGCGGCGCGAAATTGCCGCTGGCCGCGTTCCTATCGTCGCTGGTTTTCAAGGCATGAATGAATTTAATGACACTACGACACTAGGTCGCGGCGGTTCTGATACCACCGCAGTTGCACTAGCCATCGCACTAAATGCCGACGAATGCCAAATTTATACTGACGTAGACGGCGTCTACACCACCGACCCGCATATTTTTCCAAACGCCCGCCTTTTGCCGGAAATTTCTTTTGAAGAAATGTTGGAAATGGCAAGCCTGGGCGCGAAAGTCTTGCAAATTCGCTCGGTCGAACTTGCCAGCAAATATAATTTACCAATTCGTGTGCTTTCTACGTTTGCAGAAGGCGCCGGTACCTTAGTCACATTCGAGGATAAAATAATGGAAAAGAAACGCTTGGTCTCTGGCATTGCTTTCAGTCGTGAAGAAGCGATTATTTCGCTCTCCGGCATTCCGCGTCAGCTTGGTATTGAAGGACGCATTCTGGAAAAGATCAGTCTTTCCCATATTGAAGTCGACATGATCGCCCAAAACGCCACCGCCCAAGATACCGTGGATTTCACCTTTACCGTGCAACGCCGCGAACATGCGAAAGCCTTGCAGGTAGTAGAAGAACTCGCGAAAGAATTAGGACAAGGCATAGAAATTAAAACCAATGCAAAAGTGGCTAAACTTTCATTAGTTGGTTTAGGCATGCGCTCGCATGCTGGTGTCGCAACAACCATGTTTAAGGCGTTAGCGAAAGCTGAAATTAAAATCCAGATGATTACTACATCTGAAATTAAAATTTCGGTTGTTGTTGATGAATCACAATTGGATGCAGGCGTACGCGCAGTGCATACAGCGTTTGAGTTGGACAAGCAGACGGTTGCCAGTGTGTCGGCAGTGGCGCAGTAAGATCTGATCAACCGCCACACACTCACGCTGCCGATCGTCCCGGCCGCACCCGTCGACCCCGCATCACTACTCCACACCCGTCGTCCCCGCATCACTACACTACACCCGTCGTCCCCGCATGCTTTTAGCGGGGATCTGTTCGTGCAACTAAGAAAGAAAACGGAGCCCCCCTCGAACAATTGTACGGTTGCGCGAACAGATCCCCGCTAAAAGCATGCGGGGACGACGGGGGGGTAGTGTAGTGATGCGGGGTCGACGGGTGTAGTATTATCATGGGGTGCATGAGTAACGAAAAGGCCGAATCCAGTATTCTTTAATATACAACAACATAGTCCATTTCCCCTCCCTCCCCACCGCTCTCAATTTGCTCAGCACAAAAAACATCCACGCATACCCGTGATAGTTATAAAAAAAAACTAAAAACTTGTTTGCAGAATCCTCATTTATTGTTTACCATTGCCACCTTCGATTATCGGGCTAGCAAGCTAAGTCAGGGTAAGTAAAGATAAAATTGAGATAATTGCCCGAACTGGCCGCTAAGACTGGTAAAATATATAGATAGCCCCTTTCTCAGGTAGGGGTCTAATGTAAGCTGCCTGACAGGGATAATAACGAAGGTGGTGGTTATATGAACAAGGCAGTTTCTTTATAGGAGAAGGACAATGCTCATTTTAACAAGACGTGTGGGTGAGACGATTGTTATCGGTGATGATGTCATTATTACAGTTCTGGGTATCAAAGGTAACCAGGTCCGTATTGGCATTAATGCTCCGAAAACCGTTTCAGTACACCGCGAAGAAATTTATCAGCGCATACAACAAGAAAAAAATGCTGCGCCAACTGCTGCTGCCGCTGCTGCTCCCGTAAAACAGGAAGAGGCACCAACCGCACCAGTGGTGACAACGACAATTCGCAAAAAACGCGAATCTAAAGTTGTTAAAACTGATAAAGATAGTGAATAATACGTACGACCAAGGAGAGGTGGCCGAGCTGGTCGAAGGCGCTCCCCTGCTAAGGGAGTATGGGGACAAAAATCTCCATCGAGGGTTCGAATCCCTCCCTCTCCGGAAAATGTCATGAAGTAGAGTCATGAAGTAGAATAGTTGCGCCCGTAGCTCAGTTGGATAGAGTATCTGGCTACGAACCAGAGGGTCGGGAGTTCGAATCTCTCCGGGCGCGCCAGAAAGAAGAAACGCCTGCGAAAAACGCAGGCTTTTTTATTTGTAGACTAATGCTGAGCATAACGAAACCTAAAGCTTTTCAGACAGCTCATTTACCTGCAGAATCTTGAGTTTCGATAGCACTCAACTCAACAACCACCCGTGATCAACATAATGAAGCCCACTCTAGACAAACAAATCACGCTCACCGATTTCAAAAACCATTACTGGCTGAAATCAGAATTAGTTTCCTTCTGCAGAGCTAATCAACTCGCCACTGCTGGCGCAAAAGAAGCAATAACGCAACGTATTACGGAATTTCTCGCTCACGGAACACGAGTACCCCATACCAGCAGCACATCCAAAAAACGCGATAGCGAGCAACCTCTACAGCCAGAGACGCTGGTAGAGCACTATCGTAACGACGCCGCCACCCGAGCCTTTTTTACCAAACACATAGGAAAACACTTTCGCTTCAATAGCTACTTACGGCAATTCACCAAGAAAGCGAATATTACCCCGGGACTCACTTACCGCGACCTTATTGCAGGCTGGATTAAAGAAGAAACCAGAAAACAAATCGCCGGCAATCTCACACCGATTAGCAGCCAATTTGAATACAACCGTTTTATTCGCGACTTTTTTGCTAACGAAACTGGCAAGATTCACGCTGATGCAGTGACGGCATGGAACCTAGTGAAAACCCAACCAGGTGAGCATACTTACCAAGCCTATCTGCGCATAAAATCGATCGCGCAATGATATCCAACGTAGATAGATCCTATCAATAATTTCGCCTTTGGATATTTCATTCACTTCTAGTTAACAGGCTTGTGAGATTAGAAAAAGATGCTATTTAACGCTTGAATTTATGCTGATCTTCTTGATAAACACTGCGAGTTAAATCAGAAATTTTTTGATGCAGCTTGGTACCGCTATTAAATTTATGCCGCATGGATAAATCACGCGCGACTTTATAAATTTCCTGCAGCTTTTCGAATGCAGATTTGGAGGTGTCTTTCAAAATATTGGCATACCCGCCATGAGCAATACGACTATTAAATAACTGAACATTCTTTCCCAGTTTTTTATAGGCATCGGCTTCATCGCTTTTAATCATGCGCTGCACTTCTTCAAGCAACTGTTCATATCGACTGTGTACCGCTGGCATATGCCGCTCCAGTTCTTATGATTTATAGAGATGAGTATACGACACGAATTTATTTTTTGCGTAATTTCCGTATAAACAAATAATTATGAGAGCGTGCGCTTGACTGCTTTTAACCAGCCGTCATATAAGTGATCTCGTTGATTACTTGGCATTTTTGCCTTGAAGTCTGCATTCATCTTCCAGAGCTCGCCTATTTCCGCTAGCGAACCATAAACACCTGTCTGCAGTCCAGCTAGATACGCAGCGCCAAGCGCACTGGTTTCAATGCAAGCTGGTCTTTGTACTTCAATTTGTGTCATATCAGCCAGGAATTGTAATAGCCAGTTATTCGCCGCCATGCCGCCGTCTACCCGTAATTCTGAAACCGGTTTACCAACATCACGTGACATGGCCTCCAGCAGATCTTTTGTTTGATAAACAACAGCTTCTAAACCAGCACGCACAATATGCGAGACTTCCGTACCGCCAGTTAAGCCATATATTGCACCGCGCGCATCTGGGTCCCAATACGGCGCGCCCAACCCGGTAAAAGCCGGCACCAGATAAACGCCGTTTGTATCTGCCACCAATTTAGCATGGTTCTCTGTCTCGGTTGCCGTTTTAATGAGACGCAAAGAATCACGCAGCCATTTAATAATCGTGCCAGCAGAAAAAATACTGCCTTCCAAGCCGTAAGTGATTTTGTTATTGATTCTATATGCAATCGTTGAAAGTAATTTATTTTCTGATGCAATGCATTGTTCGCCGGTATTTAACAACATAAAACAGCCGGTACCATAAGTTGACTTCATCATCCCTGATTCAAAACAGGCTTGCCCCACAGTCGCCGCTTGCTGATCGCCAGCCATACCAGCTATCGGAATTTCTTCACCAAAAAAGTCTACATCGGTTTTACCAAAGTCAGCCGTGTTATCTAACACTTCAGGCAGCAGGTTTGCCGGAATACTGAATGCAGCCAGTAAGTCTTGATCCCAATCATTGGTATGAATATTAAAAAGCATGGTGCGAGATGCATTACTAGCATCTGTCACATGACGTTTGCCTTTTGTGAGCTTCCACACTAGATAACAATCTATTGTGCCAAACAACAACTCGCCTCTTTCAGCGCGATCCTTTACGCCTGGCACGTTATCTAATAACCACATGATTTTCGTTGCAGAAAAATAAGGGTCGAGCAGCAAGCCAGTTTTTTGATTGATGAGTGTCGAAGGCAGCTTTACAGACAAGCGTTGACAATACTCACTTGTACGTCGATCTTGCCACACAATGGCCGGATATACCGGACGCCCAGTGTGCTTATCCCAAAGAATAGTCGTTTCACGCTGATTGGAGATGCCAATGCCGGTAATGTTTTCTGCGGTTAATTTTGCTTTTGCGATAGCATCACGGCAACACTTTACTGTGTTTTGAAATATTTCATCGGGATTTTGCTCGACCCAACCACTGCCAGGAAAAAATTGCTGTAAGCCAATTTCATGCTGACTGATTAGCTTGCCTGCTTTGTTGAAAATGATGGCGCGGCTGTTAGTGGTACCCTGATCAATCGCCAATAAATATTTCGTCATCCTTTGCTCGCTAGTATGCTCTATTGCAGAATATTATAACGACAAAAAATGTTATCAACTAGCTAATCAGCTGAGAAGCGTCTACTTGAACCATGACGGCATTATATGCGATTGATATTAGCGATGACAGTTTTAATAGACCTCTCTCAGCAATCAGCATTCACTAAATGAACTGTACTTCAAAAGGACCTCGAAAATGTATTCAACGACAAAAGTCAGTAGTTGCAAGTTTTGCTGGCGACTATTGCTCACTTTTGACTAACGTATTCATTGAGCATATCAAACATACCAACGAAGCCTTATCACTTGCAGCAATTTGGTAAGACTATTGAAACCGCCACACAATCGCAAGCAAGTACACCCTACGCGCCACCGCCTAGTAACAGCGCGCCCATTACGTCACCTCCAGTATCCATCACATTTAATCACTTCAGGCCATTACCTGCGCACAACACCACACCTACTACCACCTCAAGCCCATACTCCAAGGGGAAAAACTGCTGACCGCCTGTTTTTATTTGTGATTTTCCACCAATCCCGCTAACATAACGCCCTCTCACGCGCCCGTAGCTCAGCTGGATAGAGTACCTGGCTTCGAACCAGGTGGTCGGGGGTTCGACTCCCTCCGGGCGCGCAAATTTAACCGCTAAAAATCATTTGATTAACCATTCGCGCTTTTTGCAGATAAAGTTGGATGTACCAGAACTGTACCACCTACTCTTTCTGCTGCCGCCTTGAGATGATCACTGCTTAAATGCGCGTAACGCAGCACCATTTCAAAACTCGTCCACCCGCCTAACTGTTGAAGCTCTTGCAATGATGTTCCATTTTGCACGTGCCAACTTGCCCATGTGTGACGCAAGTCGTGCCAGCGAAAATTTTCTATGCCTGCACGCTTCAACGCTTTTTTCCATGCCTTGGTATTTGTCTGCGTGATTCGTTTTTTCTGGTAAGTAAAAACATATTGCTGATGCTTACCTAGCTGTCTGCGAATAACATCGACTGCAACCGCGTTTAAAGGCACAGGAATCGCCTTTTTCGTTTTAGCCTGATCTGGGTGTATCAGCGCGTTACGCTTCACCAAATCGACGTTTTGCCACTCTAATTCTGTGACATTAGATTTTCTTAAACCTGTGACCAAAGAAAAAATAACAACGTCAACCAAGTGTGCGGGAAGTTCTCGAATAAGTTTGGCTGCCTCATCTTGAGTAAGCCAGCGTATTCGGCGCGTATCTTCTTTCAGCATACGCACATTAGGAGCTCGCTCAATCCACTCCCATTCCCGTTCAGCTTTACGCAGTATGGCGCGCACAATTTCCAGCATGCGATTAACCGTAGAATTTTGCACACCTTCCTGCAACTTTTTCTTGGTTAACCCATCCAGAAAATCACGATCAATCTGGCGCAATGTGCAAGACTGAAGAAATGGATTCAACCATCGCAAATGCGTCTTGTCATCATCCAGACTTCGCTTGTGTTGCGACTCAGCAACCCATCGCGTTACTGCTTCCATCCAAGTCTTTTCCGGTTTTTCATTCAGGTAAATGCCTTTCCACAAATCAGACTTAATTTTGTCATGCAACCGTTGCGCCGCTAGCTTGTCACTAGTCCCAGCGCTTTGTTGTATTCGCTTTCCACCATGACTGATTGTAATCCACCAGACATTCCCTCTTTTACAGAGTGCCATGTCGTCCTCCTTTCAATTTCAACGACACCCTGCGGTACTTTAGCGACACCAGCATAAAGTGATCGTAAATATTCGGCAAGATCATCTTCACAAAAACACCATCGTCTTCCCGGTTTTGCGCCGGGTATTTCGCCGTACGCTGCTTTTCTGCGTAAGCCTTCTGGTGTCATTTTTAAAAATTCTGCGGCTTCGATTAACGTCATTGTTCGCATGATCACGCACCTTTTCAGAAATAATTTCACGCATGCTAGCAAAGATTTTTTTGTCGCATAATCGGGAGTTTCCCGAGATGAATGAAATTATTTTTGTGATAAATTCTTCGCAGGAAATGTGACGGGAGTTTTTATGTTGATGCTTATTATCTTGCTATTACTAAGCCCCTTCGAAGGGGCTTCGAAGCCCCTTCGAAGCAATGAGAATGAGAAAGAGAAGGAGAATGAAAAGAAGAAAGAGAAAAAACCACATTGTCAGGCAAGCCTGACATTGCGTGTTTGCGATTTGAAATTTTTTGATGAAGGTATTCATCATAACATTGCAGATAACGACATGCATTCCAACCTTCAAACGCATGACAACTCTCATGAAAAAATAGATTTTAGCAATGCCATGACTGTAGTTTCTCAGAAATTTGACTGCCTAATGAGGTGCTTAAACAGATTAGGCAGGCACATCTTTGATAATTACACATTTACTCAGCACTTTAGATCAAAAGCAAGCTCTCTGCCGGCTCCTGACCAACACCTAAAATCGTCTACGACTTATGTGTTGGTCAGGAGCCGGCAGAGAGCATTTTGATAATTGAGCGTGACGATGTTTTCAGCAGAAAAAAACAGCCGCCTTAAAGCAAGTTAGCGTGTGCGTTTAATTAAATGAAGCAGCATCAGAATATGGTAAAATTGCGACGCAGACATTATTTTAACAAAAATAACAATTAAGGACTCTCAAAATGAAATTAGATTTCAGTTTATTTATTGACATTGATGAACATAGAAAGAAAATTCAAAACCATGCGCAGGATATAAAGAATAAATATTGTATTTCACCTCAAGCCACCAATCTTTATTTAGACGCTCTATCTGATTTATTTATAAATGATATCATGCAAGTTACAGATAAAATTTATGATAATATCATGCAGGATAAAATGCTCAGAGATTTAAAATTTACTCCAGATGAGTTAACAGAGTGTTTAAGCAATGGCGCAAAACACTTTATAACGCATTACATGACCATTCTAAATTCCTATAACACAGGTGCGATTTTTAGCAATCACCCCGACTTAGAGACATACACAAATAATTTTCTACAGCGTGCGGACAAAATGCTAAAGAAGAGAACTGACTTTAGTCGCACAAAATATAATGAATATATTTCAAATGCTCGCTACAGCTCTAAAATGCTAGCATTCACCATGATTGCCGCTGTGGCTGCGACAATTGCCGCCATTCCTGTTTTAAAGGATATCTATCTTTACCTAATAAAATGATTAACTAGAGAGCGACCAGCTCGGCAATCTTATCTGCGATTGCTGACATCGACTCCTCTTCAGTGCTCAAACCGCTTCGAGAGCCTAGCAAAGGGCTAACATCGCGGAGAGCCTCATACGTTGTATCATGCACAATGGGAACCAGTAAATCTCGCGCTAAGAGTGCTGAAAGCTCTTTGTCCGCAATACCCTCCCCTGAGAGGCGGCGTAGTAAGGCAGGAGTCACCAGCACAATTCCGACTCGTGATTTCGCTAGCCCTCTATCGATATCGCGGAGCAGAGTTGACCCGAGTTGTACATCCTTCTCACTGAACCAAACAGAGACACCGCGGGATTCGAGCATATCGTGTAATTCTTTTGCGATTCCTGCACGATCATCCCACGCATGGCAAAGAAAGGCATCCCGAAGGTCTGGCAAAGTCGATCTCTTCTCGACGTTTTCGCGAATCGGGGTGAGCGTGCGCACCTCGGCAGGTGTATACAATGCAGAAGATCCTGCTCGTGCCCAGCGTGGACGCATACTTCTATTGGAGCCACTTCTGCTAGAGCCACCAGCGCTACCACTCGATGATGTATATACAGCAGAAGTGGGATAGGAGGTGACTGGGTATGAAATATAACCGCGATATCGGTTTCTACATGCGGGGCATGCTGCTGCGCCACTCGATGTGCGATGTCCATTTACTGGTGCTGTACATCTTGCCATTTCACTTACCTCTGATATACGTTAATAACTTTAATGACTCCCTATGATTTTTCGAAGCAAATCATAGGGAGATTTGACCCTGCACTTTTTAATTGCGTTATCTTTTCTTCCTCTTTTTAGCCTGCGATAAATCACTACCAGCAACAGAACGCTGGTCTTTAGTTGACTTCTTTGATCGCAATTCCGAAGATGCTTTTTTTGCTATTTTCTTACTGGTTGTCATGCTATATCTCCATAAAAGTTGAAATTTTCATTGTGAACCTATATTGCTTTTCCCATGTTTGTTTTATTAAGTCAGCCTCATCACCATCAAGTAAATCCTCTTGAACCAAGCCAATCATAATATCTTGTGTTCCGACAATCTTTAGACTTGAATCCACTTTAAGTGCTTGCTTTCTTGCAGCAACATCATCTACCGCAAGTACAAATCCCCTGTTTATTGCACATGCGATCGCTGAGCTTTCCCCAGAACCGAGCCGATGCTCATCCATCATTCGCCCATACATTACAAGCTCATTGTCTTGATTTACGTTAATAACTGTTAATATCCCTTGCGCGATTCCTTCCTTCATTCGATCGCGTTGAACTTCATCAGTTATTTCCGTATCGACATGTTCCGTAATATAAAAATTACCCGGATAGCTTTGGAGTAAATCCAAACGATTAATTTGCAAAAAATTTATTAAAACAGAAGAGTCTGTTATAATTATCTGATCAGCATTTAATGTTTTTCTTAATTCCATTCTCGCAATAACCACCCATAATAATATTATTATTTTTGTCTCTTTCATTAGCGGCAAGCGCAAAATCGTAAAGAATGTCACCACCAATTCCGATTTCGTTTCCAAGCTCAATAACACGTCCGCGTGAAATTTCTTCCCTTCTGTACGCTTCTACAGCAAGATATGCCAACTCAGTGCGAAGCTCCCTATCCCACTGCTTTGCGTCTTTTTCATTTTCTTCAAGATCAGCTAGCTTCCCAATTGAATCAAGGAAGCGCCTTCCTGCCTGATAATTTGCAATTAATCTTTCACAGTCAGGTATGGAAATTAAGTTTAATGATCGTAGGCGATATACAGTAGCTTGATAACTCACACCAAATGCATGAGCCACAATTGCCACGTCTTGAAAAGTGATGGATTGCGAATATGGCACTGATCTGCCATCAACATTCGTTTGCGTATTAGATGCAGGATCAAAAATAATTTGCTCATCGCGGCTTGATCTACCTTTGTTTAGAGTTCTTAATGCTTCAACAATCCCATCAAAAGGCATTAAAAATGCAGCCGCAAAAGCATTTGCTCTAACTTCAATGTTTTCAGAATTGTTATCAGCGCTAGAAATCCTGACACTATCGTCACGATCAAACAGTGCATGAGCATATTCATGCGCATAAGAAAACCGTTTGCGAGATTTCACGTGATCGGCATTAACAAGAATAATCATGCCAGTTTTAGACATATTGAAGAACAAGCCAGACACATCGTCAGGCAAAGCTGCGCTGCACGCCCAAATACCTTGATTAGATATCAGAGATGCTAAATCACCAATTGGATTTACCCCAAGACTCAAACGGTTTCGTTCTTGATCTGCAGCGATTGTACCCTGCAAAACAGCTTCTGATTTGTTTTTTGGTGCAGGGTAATTATATTGAGGCGGTCCTAGACGAGTGTCATATTGCAACAGCTTCTCTAGAAGAATTCCCTCTTTACAAAGGTTAATGTAGTGACTTATTTGTTCTCTGACTTTACTTGATTCATGCATGAATTGTTTTGCGCGAAACAGCAATTTATCAACATTGCTATCTTCATTTTGGGTTTCTTCGAGAAATGAAGAAATGCTCTTTTGATACAGTTTTGCAAACTTGGTAAGCTCAAGAGTGGAGACCGATCTCCTCCCCGCTTCAATCTGCGTAATAGACGTTCTAGGCAAGCCAACTGCTTCAGCAGCTTGTGATTGGCTCAAACCTTTAAACTCTCTTGCTATACGCAATTTTTTACCCAATTCGTCTTGCTTCATTGCAAATCCCCATTTCTTATAGTTATTATATCAAATAAATCATTATTTGTCAAGTTTTGACTGTTTATGTTCTTATATCAAACATTATAGCCCGAATTAATACAAGATTCAATTATATAGCCTGGAAATATGATTTATATGGGATTATTACAGGTACAACAATCTGCATGCAATACAGCGCATGCCCCACATATCATGTACCAAAACTGCACCAAATCAACAACGCATTATTCACAACTTCAGTAGCTTTCATTAGTATTTAATAAACTAAAGTTCCGCAGGGCAATGATTAATAATAAAATCCTATTTAACCACCCCTAACTTCGAACCAGGTGGTCGGGGGTTCGACTCCCTCCGGGCGCGCAAATAGTTTGACGTAAATTAGATTGATGTAGGCTGGGTTAAGCGCAGCGAAAGCCTGCATTTGCAGACTCTTCGCTAAACCCTTACACCAAGACATCTCAAACGCAGCATCTTCAAATCATTTACCTGCAATTGTTGGGTTTTGCTGCACTCAACTCAACCTACGCTTGCTATCATCTCCGTTGGATTGAGAGTGCAGTCCGGAGCTAGCGCAGAGCAATAAAATAAAAACAATATTTGCGTAACACAATAAATTATATAGCTTATAGAATGAGCAAGCGGCTAATAAAACCAAAAACCTAACGACATGGTTTGATTTACCTTAAACCATTGGTTACAATTAATGCAAATTTTAGCCAAAAAATACAATAATCAAACAGGTCAAGCCATGCAGAATATTTCAAAATATGATTTAGCATTCTTGGGAATACGATTTTTAGCAGTATATACGTTAATCCAAGCTATAGGTGGGATCGGCACATCGGCATATTATTTATCGAGCCTTTCTGCACAATATCCGACTGGAATTCCATTGGATATCATGCTTCCCATGGTTTTACTTCCCCTCGCTTTTATAGCAATTCCTTTTTTACTATGGCTATTATCAAGCAAGCTCGCTAGTGCAATTTCATTCACGAGATCGCAAACGATTATGAATGACCGCAACCTCAAAGACTTACAAACAATTCTTTTTACCTCAATTGGCGTATTTTTGTTTGTAACAACCGTCCCAACGCTACTTGGCATCACAGCAGCTTACATAAAATATCTCAGTCAGCATAACAACCCGATAAGTCCATTTGAGCCTAGCTCCGCTAGAGTCCCTGACATAATTGATTTCACTCTTTACTCATCAAGAATTTTACTAAGTATGATTCTCATGTTCTCAGCCCGCAATCTGTCTGATTTTTTCAAAAAATTGCGAAATGCAGGACTTGAATAATAGATTTCTATGCTCCAGAACAATACCAGCTCAGGACGTAAATTAGATTGATATAGGTTGGTTTGAGCGTAGTGAAACCCAACCTACGCTTGCTGATTGCTCCATGAATTTTACATCAACGATAAATTCAGTTTTGCTGTCAGCGATGTCTATGCAAAGTTGACGATTCAAGTAATCAATTACATCTTGGAGTTGGCGTTATTTGTCGATGCCAGCAATCATCGATTTGTAAAATGAATTTGGCAGCTCGCATTGATACTATAACCACTTCTTCATTTTAAAATATTGATATGGAACCCACCCAGAAACAAACATCATGATAATCGCAAAAGGATAACCGAAATGCCACTTTAGCTCGGGCATGAAATCGAAATTCATACCATAGATAGATGCGACCAATGTAGGTGGCAGCAGCACAACCGCGGCGATAGAGAATATTTTAATAATATCGTTTTGCTCAATGTTAACCATACCCAATGTTGCATCTAACAAAAACGTCACTTTATTCGAGAGAAACTGCACATGATCACGCAAGTCAGTCGTGTCTTTTGCCAGCATGGTTAATTTATTTTGTACCGATTTATGCGGGTTAATCGCGGATTTTTTCCGATAGAAAGTCACCAGACGATTAAAGCTAGTCAGACTCTCCTGCACCTTGCCATTCAAGTCACCAGTCGCGCCGATTTTTTCCATCAAGCTTTTGTAGTCAATGCGCTCTGATGGTTTGCCGCCAATTTTTGAATGGAAAATGGCTTGCGAATAATCGTCTAACCTGGCCGCAACATTTTCCAGAATATCAGCCAAACGGTCGACCGAAGAATCGAGCAGCTCAATTAATAATGAAGTGGCATTATGATAAGACACAGACAACTTAGGTAGATGAGAAACAAACATCGCAAAAGAATGTGGTTCGATATATCGCACGGTCAGCAACTGATTCGCGGTTAATATCAACGTCACGGCATCACTTTTTGGGTCCAAGGTGTCAGACTTTTCAATCATCATCACCGTCATAAACAAGACATCATCTTCAATATATAAACGGCTTGATAATTCAATTTCACGCATTTCTGCACGCGTTGGTACATCAAGCTTCAAAACAGTTTCAATGATGTTTTCTTCATCCAGTGTCGGATTCAGTAAATCGAGCCAAAGCGCGGTTTTAATAACATCTTGGTTCGCAGCAGTGATGACTTCCGCCTTGAAGTTATTCGAGCTCGAGTAGGCAACTATCATAACCCATCCTTGTGATTCACAATCACCGTTGCCAAACATTTTAACATATCCTCTCAGGACAACGTAACCAAGAAAATGATGACGTCAGACATGGTACTCTGACATGCTAACACCCTCATCAACACCTCAATGAGAGATTAATAAAGACATGCGCTTATAAGCTGGAAGATAGAACACTGACAACTTGCAAACTATCAGCGGATGGCAGTGGCGGCGTGGTAGCAACCGTGAAAGGCGCTTAACCTAGCAAGACCCGGGTGAATTAACGACCCGGGTCCACTCACTAAAGCGGATTTTCTTCATCATACCAGCCAATTCCAACCATGACTTTGTGCACAATAGGCGGGGCAATGTAATAGACACCAGCGCCAATCAGAATGGCAATCACGATAAACATCAGATAGGTTAACAGGGAAGGCTGTTTTTTCGAGGGACGAAAATGGTTGTTTGCATTGTCCATGATACAAAACCCCATAGCTGTGAATGTATATATAGTTTATCACATAAGGTAAATATGGATAGATTTAAGTCTACCAGCTACAATAAGACGTCTCAAAAAAGATTGGCAGAACCATCATGAGCCTGCGCGGCTTTTTTAATCACACTGGCATGACCGCTGCTCGCAGCAATGATAAGCCGAATGTGCCCTCACCTGCCGCCTCTACAGACCATCTCGCCGCTAAGCTCAAAGCCTCACACCTTGAATCACAGCAAATTCGCGATATCAAAGGCTACATGTCGCAAGCCGGTTTAGCAGTATATAGTGATCCCATTATATTAGAAGACTTATCCAAAGCAGAACGATCCATTATGAATTTACCATCCTGCTCGCCGGTTAATATGGATTCGCTTGCCACCCTTTATCAATTGATACCCAGAGAAGAACCGGACTCAGTTGCTTGCTTTAGGGAAATTCATCAAGTGATAATGCGCGATTTACTTCCTGATCACTTAAATGAGACAGTGACATTAGTGTTAACTTTCGGGCAAGCGAACGCTAAAATCAAACGTCAGCTATTGCTGAATATAAGAAAATATTTAGCACTACAAGCGCTATTTACAAAAGAAAGTGCAGAGAACGCGGTTGAACTGTTTCGCGCAGCCTTAGCGCAAACATCGAATGACAAATATAATCTAGATGTCATCATGAATGGATTAATATCATTTTACAAACACAGCAAAAAGAAAATCGAAAGCGCCGTTGATTTACAAGTAATCATGGATTACATCCACAAGCAAAGCAAAATTAAGCCGTTCATCTTTGATAAAAACTCCGGGCTGATTTTGTTGTACTCATACGACATGTTAACTGATGACAACCTGGCACATCTTGCGCGTAACAACTCATTCGTTGACGCAGTAAGAGTATGCGCCAGATATTACACTGAAAAAGATTATACCTTCCCTCCAGTGGCAACATTACGCACTATTTTAACCAATCTCAAATTATCGAATTACCTGATCGTGATCGGCCAGTTCCTGATAAAAAAATTATCCAGCATGGAAAATGCTACAGAAAACAAAGCGACATTTATTGAGCAGATTTATGCATTATTGCTGAGTGCGCGTGCCTGCCAACCGAACAAAGTGCCGCCCAACCCGCATAACTCAAGATATGAAGATGACATCCCAAGGAAAAATGACCACGTACGAAGCACACTCGATGACACCTTTCATCATCTACTTTCAGTTAATAATATTGACGAATTTGGCACCAAAAAACCAATAAGAAGAGGTTACTGGTGAGATAAAAACAGATTATACTTCATGAGATCAACAAGTCATTACAACAAGGAACGTTATGACACAAAGACAAGTGCTTACGCGCAGACCATCATCACCACATCCTTTTGAAACCGCCAAACAAATCATCATTGCCGCTAACTCTTCAGCCCATTCCAGCTTCATGAAGTTATTCAAAGTTGATAACACTCAATTAGAGGTTGAAGATATACAGCGAGTTTCTGAATTTTTTATAACGCATTTAGCGCCACACCTTCAGTCGTTGGATGATGTGAAACAACTCGTTAAAGTGTTTAACTCATCAAACCATCATGACAAGCAAGCGCTGAATACGGCCCTCCTATTCTCGTTGAGAAATTGTTACCACTTATTCGCCGAACAACAAGCCTATCAAAATATACTTCTATTATTGCTTAAAAATAGATTTTCCTTGATTGCTGAACTGGAAGCATTTCACGATACACAAGTCGCCATGGAATTTGTCTCACGTCCAAATGTGCCTGATATTACACCCGTTGGCACCAATATTATTATAGGCAAATCTATTCATCATGTGCTGACATTGAGCCTGAAACGCTTTCCAGACGAGAGCGAGATGCTGCATCACACCCCAAGCACTATTTCACGTATCGCTCAATTTAATGCGAGTTGCACTACAAAAATTCTTGCGCGGTGTCACAACGAACTTAAATATACGCTTACTTTTAAAGGTCAACTTTCACTACTCCAGTTATTACATGAATATGATAAAGCATACATACACGCATGCGATCTCTTGCAAACTGCGCATGATGAAGGACGTTACCTGACTGTACGTCTTGCCAAACACATTTACCCGGTTTTAGCCAATACTGAAGAAAGAGAAGCCGTACTGGCTGAATTACCTGAATCCGTTAGAGATTTTTATAGAAAGCGCTTAAGCAGAGACACCAAGAGCACTTCGTCTACAAAGATGCGGAAGTCACCTAAGCCATCTTTGCGCTTATTTGAAAGAACCGGTAAGACTGAAGAACCGACCAAGGGCAAGCACACAACCAAGCGTAGCAGCAGACGGTGAATTATGGCATGATGGCGGTCATCATTTTTTCGGGTGAAAACACATGAAAACAGCCATTATTATCCCTGCTCGCTATGCCTCCACCAGACTGCCTGGTAAACCGCTGGCGTTAATCCGCGGCCAAACCATGCTGCAGCGCGTCGTGAATTTATCACTCGCAGCAGCGAAGGGTTTACCGCATGTTTCCATCTATGTGGCGACAGATGATGAGCGCATTACCGCACACTGCAAACAGTTAGGCACAACAGCCCTCATGACTTCACCTGAGGCAGCCAGCGGCACCGACCGTGTAGCTGAAGCTATCGATCAATTGAATGACAAACCCGACTTCATCCTCAACATGCAAGGTGATGCACCTCTCACACCACCCGATTTTTTACGCGCCATGATAGATGCATTTGCCGCCGCTCCCTGTGATGTCATCACACCTGTCACCCAATTAAGCTGGGAACAATTGGATAAATTGCGCGAAAACAAAAAGTCCACGCCTTTCAGCGGCACCACGGCTGTGTTTGATGAGCATACTGGCAACGCATATTGGTTTAGCAAAAACATTATCCCTGTGCTACGTAAAGAAAACGAATTACGCAAGTCGTCAACCATGAGTCCTATCTATCGTCATATTGGTATTTATGGTTATTCATTACCGATGCTGCAAAAATACATCACACTGCCTGAAAGTCGGTTTGAGCAACTCGAAGGGTTGGAGCAATTAAGAATTTTGGAGAATCGTCACACCATTCGCTGCGTACCAGTTGATTTTAAAGGTCGTGCCAATATGTCAGGCATAGACAGCCCAGAAGATATTGCGCGTGCAGAAGCATTAATTGACATGCACGGCGAATTACTCGCCGACCAGGAAGCGAATTCATGACTATCAAATTGATCATAGCGCGCCACGGTAATACTTTTGCCGCTCGCGATGTTGTCACACGTGTTGGTATCACTGACTTGCCGCTAGTTGACAGTGGTCTACAACAAGGTAGAAAACTTGGTGCGTATCTGAAACAACATCAGTTAATACCCGATGTGATTTTTACTTCGCAATTACAGCGCACCCAGCAAACGGCTGAGCAAGCACAAGCTGTCATGCAGACACAACTACCCATGCAAACACTAGCTATCTTCAACGAAATTAATTACGGGCCAGATGAGAATCAACCGGAAGAAAAAGTCATTGCTCGCATTGGTAAAGACGCATTACTCGCCTGGGAAAAACAAGCTATCGTTCCACAAGGCTGGCAAATTGATCCAAATGACATCATTAAAAACTGGTTGTTATTTTCGGAAAAGTTACGCAAAGAATATAACAATAAAACTATTTTAGCGGTTACCAGCAATGGAATTGCACGCTTCGCACCACACCTCACTGGTGACTTTGCCGCATTCAGCGCGAAACATAATATCAAAATCTCAACTGGTGCTTTGTGTCTATTTGAAATCACACTGCCCGCTGAACATTGGACTTGCGTAGCCTGGAATATTAAACCGGAATAGCCCTTTCATTACTCATATTGTTTCCAAGAAATAGCTATGATAGCTTCCTGAAGTGTAAATGGAATTAATACACTTCAGGATGAATCATGAATATTCGTAATATCGATTGTATGCTTAGCATTAAAGGACGTAATATTTTTTGCAAGCTGAGAATAAACGCTAACTCACCTTCAACTTTTCTTTTATTGCTACCAGATTTACCCGGCTATGATCACCAAGCCTCACTACCTTTACTTGAACGACTCACTGCTGAAGCAGAAAGAAATCAATATGATCTACCTTCCATCATTCTGTTTGATTTTCCTGGTTGTGGCCACAGCGACAAAGCCGAACATCCCACAGAAGAATACACGATTGATAACTTTGCTGAAGTGACGGCATTTGTCATTGAGCATATAAGATTACGATGCTGCCCGGCAGATCGAGTTATGAATTTACAAATTTATTGTGAATCCTTCGGCAGCCTTGTTGCCATGAGTCTTGTTCCACGCCGACCTAAATGGATGCGGCATGGCAGTGATATTCGATTAACACAAATTATCTCTAACGGCGGCATTTGCGGCATGTGCGATGCCGAGTATACAAAAGACTGGTTATTCCAGCGCTATTTTTATCATCGACGTTATGAATCTTTAGTGAAGGCAGTCAGTAAATTATTTAATGGCGAAATTGCAGATACTGAAGATTATTTGAGTGAAATTGCCATTCCTCTTGCACCGCTATTTTCGCGCGCATACACGGGGATGCCAAATAGCGCTATTGGCTCGACACTAAGCGAATACCCAGCATCAGCGGGCACTATACTGCGCTTACTTAGGTACATAGGCATCATACTAGGCAAAGATGTCAAAGCCATCGATGACAATCTGCATCATGTGAACAGCGTTTCCATTGACGTAATGAAACACTTTTTTGCTATGCGCTTCCATGGTGTAGATGTATTAAAATCAGTGACTGATCATCAACATCTCTACTCAGGTACTCATATCCTGATGTTGACTGGCGCAGAAGATTGCTTTGTAAATAGTATTAATGTGATGGCAGTGCAACAAAAACTACGTCACAGCAGCACTCTGATTGTTTTAAATGATAGACACCTGACATTAACTTCAGCAGGGCAAAGAGCAGTTGAAAAGATATTGTTACTAGGCATCATGAAGCGCTTAAATAAAGATAATATGACAGACCCAATCATCAACTTCAGCTGCCTACCCGACGTAAAACCCAAAGAGGAAAAAAAGAGGACTAAAATATTCACCTGCTCCACCAGCATGATTAACTCTGCTACTGGGCAAGTGACACACCTAGCAACCACTCAAGTACGCGTGGTGAGCTCGGCGAATGACAACAGCATCAGACGACCTACCGCACACAAACCACCGCAGAAAATGGCTTCAGATTCATACCAGCCTATTACAGATGACGGCTCAGAAATCGTGATCACCAAAAAACGATTTTGACGGATTGCAGCCCGAATGTCGCGACGGGCTGCATGATTACGGCCACTCATTATCGCCAAATAATGGACCAAATGCTTCTGCATGGCCAGTGGCACGACTCCACAATACATCGCCTATGTCAAAGTGCCACCATTCGTATTGATATGAGGTAAAACCAACTGACTCCATTAATTGCTGCAGTAAATCTCGACGCGCTTTGACAGCAGCCTCTTCATCCGTTAACACTGATAAATTGTGATAATAATTTCTATGAGCCTTAACCGTGCAATCATCAAACGGCGTACCCATATTGCATTCAGCGCCAGTGACACTGTCAATCAAGGTTAAATCAATCGCGCCACCAGACAAATGCGGTGAGCAATAGGGGTCACCAACAATTGAAGGCACGGAAGCATACTTGCGCGTTTCAGTAAAATTTTCTTCATCCGTTAAATGCGGCATGTGTTTACGAATTTCACCGCGCATCCATTCAAATAACACGCCCTGCACTGCGCGCGGACGATAGACATCATAAATTAAAAGATTATATTGCGATGGTAGTTTAGACAGCATTTCAAGTAAACGCGACAACACCAGTTGTCGCGCGTAAATTTTAGGAGACGGGCTAAATCCCAATTCAAAGTACATGGGACGGACTTTGATGCGCGGATGCAAATCATTATGCAATTCAACAGCTGCTAATTCATGCTTTGGAAACTCGATGGACATTGACATACTGCTCATCTTTCTCACCTGCCTTGATAACGTCATTTAAAATCTTGCGTGATATTTGCTGATATAACTCTGGCCGCACTGTGCGATGCAAGGCAATCATGCTCTTCACAAACATCACAGATGGACTAGCATTATAGCCCATGACAACATCATAAATCACATCTTTGTGCGTATTGGCATAACAGGCAATACCATCCAACGTATATTCTTCTGATACTAAAATATCTTTGATAATGAGACGGGTAAAATCGGCGTCCAGCATGGTTTTTTCCTTATCTATTTCAGATTTTAATAATTTAAAATATTGGTGCTGTTCATTGCGGTAATACGACATGAACTCTTCACTGAAGCGAAAAAAGATTTCCGCTTCTAAAATAACTTTCTCTTCTTGAGAAAATTGTGCGGCTGACCAACCTAGCAGTTCGAACAAAGGTTCGGTGGCGGACATGATTTGTGTATCTCCATGTGTGTTCAGTTAAGTGGCGCGAATATGTCATTATAATGTCGCAGAGTCAATATAGTGTCGTTATATTTTTATAACTAGACGATATTCGACAATATAATTTCGATTTTTTGCTTTACATTGCCAAAGTCAGACGCTAGGATGGCGACCAACAAAGTGAGAACCCTATGTTTGATAAATTAAGCACCAACCTGAACCACCTCATGACCAAAGCGCAGATCAACTCCAGCGAACTGGCCAGAAAAACCGGCGTTCCCGCCAGTACCATTAAAAAAATACGCAAACACACCAATGCCAACCCCACACTCACCACGCTCATGCCTATCGCGCAAAATTTTGCGATATCTGTCAGCCAATTAATTGGGGATGAGCTGAGCGCAGCTACCGCTGTCAGTGCACCCGCGAATCATTTAGCACTGCTATCATGGCAAGAAGCAGCCATGTGGCCGCACAACGCCAACGATATTAAACAATATACCAACATCATGAATCATGATGGCAACCATCGTTTTGCCTTGTCCGTACCGGAAGAAAACTGGGAAGGGTTTTTGCCGCAAGCACTACTGATCATTGATATGAAAAGCACACCACTGCATCGAGATTACGTGCTAGTGTCACACGAAGATCACACACCAGCCTTGAGACAATATCTTGTGGATGATGGCCAAATCTACCTGCGCCCTGTCGTGCAAGGTTTTCAAATGAGCATCATGACTGAGAAACATCGATTGATTGGCACAGTCATCGAACAACGCAAATACTTAAAACAAATTTAATGAAGACTTTCAGGATATCACTATGCAACATTTACCAGCTTATTATCATCGCACGACTTTACTGACGCTGGATGACGACGCCTTATTTTCAAGCACGATTGCTGCGCTACTAGCGCAAGATTTTCAGGTTAAAACATTTCAATCGCCAGAACAGCTACTGCAATATGTCGCTACTTATCAAGCACCACAAGCAAACAAACAATTAATTCGTGATTGCAGTGAGCACGATCAGTACGACACTGCACAACACGCATTAGTGGACATTGACATCACCGCCTTACACGCACACACCAAGCACCCGAATAAAGTTGATGAAATTAGCATTATTATCTCTGATTACGACATGCCAGGCATGTGCGGCGTTGATGTATTCAAACAGCTGACACATTTACCCGCGAAAAAAATCCTCTTGACTGGTGCAGCCGATCAACAAATCGCCATAGATGCCTTCAACGCGAACGTGATCGACCGATACATTCGCAAAGACAGCATCACCATCGCGCAAGACATTAGAAAACACGTGCAAATGTTATCGAGTGCCTACTTCATGGAGCAATCGAAGCCATTGCTTAATCACTTGGAAGCTCATAGACCCTCCCCGTTAACAGACCATCTATTTGCGGATTTTTTCCGCCAATGGTGTCAAGAACATCGTATCAACCAATATAGCTTAATTGATAAAAACGGCAGTTTTTGCGTGGTGGATCATCAGCAGAAACAACATTATTTTGTGCTGCACACTGATGCCAGCTTAGATGCCTTTATAGAACTTAACGATGAAGAAGCTAATATCGAACAATATCTGGAACAAATCACAAGACGGGACGCTATCCCCTTCTTTGGTATTGGTGTCGATAGCTGGGATATTGAGCCAGACTCTTGGGGTAAATATTTTCATACAGCACAAACATTACAAGGGCGTGAAAAATATTATTGGAGCGTCATCGCTGCTTAATCGAATCCTTTGTCTTATGCAGGCTGGGTTTAGCAATCAGAACCCAGCCTCATTATCCCTTCTCAACGCAAAAATCAACATAAATATCGATCTGCAACACATTCCTTTTGCGCAAGCGTTGCATTATGATTTTTACATGCATCAGCAAGGAGCTGATGATTAACATAAGATGCCCGGTACGATATGTCATTTTGGTCTGAGTTATCGCATGAACAATTACGCCATGTCCTTCAGTGCAATGATGTCCTGAAAGTATTTGAGTACTTCGAAGAGGGTGAAGGCAAAGACTATCTGGTCGAGAAAGAAATTAAATACGACAGAACCGTTATCACCAAAAGTATCCGTAAAATCTATAAACCCGCCTTAAAGAAAGCCAACATTTCTTACCCCCTGTTCGGCGTCATCACCGACTCACCCTCTACCTTTATCATGATGCTCGCCTCGCTGTTAGATGGCGCATCACTCATTTTTTTATCGGTGAGCGTGTTAACCGGCGTCCTAGCGGGTGCTTTAGTGTTAGCGGGTATTGCTTATAGCGTATTAACTTATCTCGAAGTACGCAACGCCAGACGGAAAGACAAACAATTTTTTGATTTAATGCAGATCCAACTGGAATGCGCTCAGGTTTTACTTGAAAAACAAGGCAAGCGCCCAGCACCAGTTGCCAAATTTAAATTTAATAATGACAGCGTACCTACCTTCCTCAAGACCAGTTTAAACATCTCACTCTTCAGCGCTTTTGTCTTATTTGGCACTTATTATTTAACAACAGCAGCGGTTTTATCAGCCTTAGGATTAGTCGCAATTTCAGGCGCCATGACTAGCGGCATAGGATTAGGCGTAGCACTCGCTGTTGCTCTCATCATTGGTTTTGCGATTGGTTATAAGCAATATCAAATTTCTAAAAATTCAAAACGCAGAAGTGACTACAAAGCACATCTGCTCAATCAAGTGCATTCCAAGATTGGCGAATGTAATAAATCACCATCAATACAAAATCGCTTGAATGAACAAGCAGAAATTCATCCGCCTATGCGCACACCCTCACAACAACTGCTGATGTATGACTCACAGGTACCAGAAACCTACGGAGCGGACAGCAGCACAGGTAATCAATATAAAATGATGTCTAAACACGGCGCAGCCATCACGACAAACAACGCTGGCAGCTCAGCCAATTCCAACATGCCGATGACCGATAACTCGATCAATGGCGACGGCAGCCATAGCAGGGTAAAGCTGAACTAAACCCTTGATCGGCGCCGGCAATCGAACGCTATCACACATAAATTCAACAACTTATTGTTAGTATTTTTTCAACACAGCAGGCAGAAATTGGCGTAAAATAATAGATGAGGCCTTTATAATAATTCTAAGGAAAAGGAGTGTGTGATGACTATCAGAAACTTGTTCAGCATTTTCCTCTTAGCATTTGCTCTCAGCGCTGTAGCAATGCCTATTTCCGCAAACGCTTGCGGCAAACACCATAAAAAATACGCCATGACTCATTGCCCCAAAATGAAACGTTGTTACAACGGGCTGGTACGTGGTGAATGTCAGATGATTCCTGGCCATTGGTGGATGACCGTTTGGGTTCCTGCTAAAAAGGCTTGCTGGTATATCGCTTCGTAATTTGTTCGCAGATGACGGTCACCTTTGCGCAACATGCAAAGGTGACCTAATCTGACATTCACTTATAACTTTGGCTCTAACTTATTAACATCCTCATGCTTATCTGTAGCTTCAGCGAGTTGCCACATTACGTTTTTATTGGCAGTGTAACTGCTCGTGGTAATTGAAAAGTTATTGCTTTCCATTCTGACTTTTAACTCCAACATGTTATCAGTACCCATTTCTAACGCTTTATCTATCAATAAATTCCGTAACTCTAACAACTTGGCCTGCATTTGCATCAACTCTGGTTGCACTAGCGCTTGTTGTCGGATTTTATGAAACTGAAGCAGCAAGTCTCTCCATTGAACTCTAAGGCGCTCTTCTTCTTGATTAACAGCACTATCCAGCATGGCAAAGATTTTTGTTTTTACTTTATTAGTATAGGCTTTTGCTAATGCGAAGGGACTAACTCCAGCCTGATCCTTTTTTAGTGGACAAGCACGATATTTCATCAAAAGTGTCACTGCGGTTTCTCTGACTGCTAATACTGCAACATGTAATGGTGTATAGCCTTGATCATCAGTGGCATTAACAGAAAACCCATTATTAACCAGTTTTATCATCAAGGCCGTGTTACCTTTCGCAGCAGCAACATGCAGCGGGTAGCGTGAATCAGTATAGGTAAATTTAGCTTTTTTATGGGACTGTTTTTCTTGCGTTTGCTTTTTTTGACGCGGCTCAAGCGCCTGTTCGCGTGGCTCTATTTTGTATTCTTTAACTTCTTCCAGATTATCGGCGAAGCTAACTCGCTTTTTTTTGATAGGCAAATCGTTTCTCGACTGACTCATGATACAACCCTCTTATACGTATTATTATTTTTTTTAGGATTATACGCAGGCGCTGGGAGCCGTCAATAATTAACCAACCCCTATCGCCAGATAATAAGCTGAGATCGCGACAATTAAACTGGAAGCAAACATTGCCAATATCAACGCTAATTTACCGCCTGCCGCTTGATAAACCATAGACTTACGCAGGCCATAGCGCACTCGCCATGACATCACCGCAGGCATAAATGCCTGCAATAGCACGCAGCATAATCCAGCAAAACTCAGAAATACGATAAACGCACGCGGATAAAAGACAGCAATGCCTAATGGCGGCAAAAACGTGGCTAACAATACCAGCCATTTTGCGCCGCCCTCTTTCAGGACACCCAGACCATCCGCAAGATAATCCGACAAGCTTAAAGAAACACAAACAAATGCTGTTAATGCACAAATCGACGTAAATAATTTAGTGAGAATTTTAACGGCGGCTGCCGGCACATAATAACTTATCGATTGCATCAAACTCGTGACAGGCTGATCCGCCATCATTAATTTTGACAACCCTGCTTCACCTTGTAATGGAATTGTGCCAAATATCACACCTTCCCAAGCGAGATAACATAACAATGGAATGAATGAACCTAAAATGATAGCGATACGCAACTGCTTAACATCATCATGAAAATACGTACGCAGACTTGGCACGATAATAGAAAAACCAAATGATGTCACTACAACGGTTAAGGCAGGCAATAAATAATGCGCATCACCCGTGCTGAAATTAGCTAGGTTGATGTGCATACCCACCAGCAAAATTAACAAGAACAACGAACTGAATTTAATCACCATCACCACGCGATTAAATAAATCGACTTGCTTGGTACCCAACATCACGATAGAACCAAAGACCATGACAAAGACCAAACTTGCCAACCAGACAGGCCAGTGGATACCAACTGTCGCTAACAAGCCGCGAATAATATCTTGCCCACCTGCAACAAACGCGGCAACTAATGCATAGAGAAAAAACAAATAGATAGTCCAGCATAAAAATTCCGCTGGCCTACCTAGCGTGGCACGCGCCATTGAGATGACATTACTATAACGAGGAAAACATAAATTCACCTCTAGCGTTAGCAATGCAGTAAAACACATTAAGGCCCAGCAAACCGCAAACAAAACACTAGATGCAAGATAACCGCCTTGGGCTGTTGCAATTGGCAAACCTAACATACCGCCGCCTATGCATGTGCCGGCAATTAACAAGATGCCTCCGATTAGTCTTGCACGACTCATACTGCCTCCAGATGTTCTATGATTAATTGTATACTGCTGCGGCCTTTGTATTCGTTAATATCCAAACGATAGGCCGCGCGAATTAATTCACACCGATGATTCGGCCAGACAGCGGTATCGACAAAGAATGCAATCGCATCGATTAGTGTGTTGTCTTTCATTAAACGTAACTTTAAATGTTTATCGCCAACCAAACGCTGTTCTACAATGCGAAATACGCCATCGAATAATGGCTCTGGAAACGCCTGTCCCCAAGGACCTGCATCACGCAACATGGCGGCAACTTCTAATGTGATATCTGACTCACTTAGCTCACCATCGCTTACCAAGCAATGACGTAATTGATCTTCAGTAATCTGCTGCTTCACGGTCTCATCAAACAACTGTGTGAATAAATCTAATTTATCGCGCGCAATGGTCAACCCGGCAGCCATGGCATGACCACCGAATTTTTTAATTAATCCAGGATGACGGCTATCTAATAGCGCTAATGCGTCTCGCACATGCAGACCGTTAATGGAGCGCGCTGAGCCTTTGATTTCATTTTCCATACCAGGTGCAAACACAATGACCGGACGATGATAACGGTCTTTAATTCTCGACGCGAGAATACCAATAACACCTTGATGCCATGATGGATCAAACAACACCAAACCGCGCGGTAAGTCTCCGCGTAAATTTTCATTCAATTCATTTAACGCTTGCACCGCTTGCGCTTGCATATCTTGCTCTATGCCGCGGCGTTCTTGATTCATTTGATCTAACTTGCGCGCCATTTCACGCGCCGTGACTGGATCTTCCGCCAGTAAGCATTCAATGCCCAAGGACATATCATCTAATCTACCTGCTGCATTTAAACGTGCTGCAACAGCAAAGCCAAGGTCTGCGGCCGTCACGCGAGAAAAATCCCTGCCGGCCACTTCGAGCAAACCCACAATACCAGGCACACATAAACCACCGCGGATTCTGCGCAAACCCTGATGTACTAATATACGATTGTTATGATCCAGCGCCACTAAATCAGCCACCGTGCCTAAAGCGACAATATCCAGCAAATGCGACATGTTAGGCACTGTGATATTTTTTTGCTTGAACCAGTCACGCTCAGTTAATACTCGGCGCAACGCCAGCATGACATAAAATATCACTCCGACACCGGCAAGATTTTTACTGGGAAAAGTATCGTGATGTTGATTGGGATTCACAATGGCATCAGCTATTGGCAGTGTATCGGATGGCAAGTGATGATCGGTGATCACTACTTTTATCCCAGCCTCTTTTGCTGCTTGCACGCCTGCATGATTTGCGATGCCATTATCAACCGTGACGATTAAATCAGGTTTAAACACCGCTGCTGCCTGCACCAATTCAGGGGTTAAGCCATACCCATAAGCAAAACGATTGGGTACAAGATAATTGACTGATCTTGCACCAAACATTCTTAGTGCTTTCACGGCCACTGTAGTGCTGGTTGCGCCATCCGCATCAAAGTCGCCCACAATTAAAATATTTTGCTGCTGCATCACAGCATCCGCCAAAATGGCTGTGGCACGTTCGATGTCTTTCAAAGAATGATAATCGTGTAATTGCTCTAGCGATCTATCGAGATGATCTAATGACAACACTTGCCGTGACGCATAGATGCGCTGCAAAAGTGGATGCAGTGCAGCAAGCTGAGGCACCTCAGCTGCTGCGTTTTCGCGCCTGATAATTTCTTTTTGCATGTCGACCTGATAATTATTTTAATTGTGAATTAACATCTGAAATAATTTTACGATTGTAAGTTTCTGCTGCGCCCACACTCCAGATACAGCATGTCACCCACGTTAAAAAGAAAATTAAACTTTTTTTACTGGTATACACAATCAGGGCGAGAAATATCATGAAAAATCCGCCCCAAAAACTACTATACAAAAGCCCTACCGGACCAAGTATCACCGCAAACGCCAAAGCTAATCCGATATTTTTTAATGGTGGAAAAACAGGTTGATTCGACATGCAATTTCCCTTCATCTGAATGAGGTTCAATGCAATAATATACCCATTAACGAATAGAGATGAAAGCAATGCCCGCATTAACCCTTGATGATAATCAGGCTAAATTTCAAATACGTGCGTATCAGCCCGGCGCAATCACGGTAAATGACAAAATCCTGTCCACCAGCATTGTCATCACACCGAATTTACTTTTGGAAGACTGGGGCCCCGTCACAGTAGACGACATCACCCCCGAAACGCTATTACCCATTATCAACCTGAAACCGGATGTCTTATTGATAGGCACAGGCCCAGAACAAGCCTTTCTCTCACCTGAAATTTATGGCCCTTTAATTAACGCAGGCATTGGTGTAGAAGTCATGAATACTGGCGCTGCCTGTCGAACCTACAATGCATTAACATCAGAAAACAGAAATGTAGCAGCGGCTCTGTTAGTAAAATAATTGAATTATTGCTATTTACCCATAATAAATGACGCAGGTTTATAACATGTCAACCATGAATTCCATTCGTAACATCAGTGTTTTTTGTGGCTCAAAAGCAGGCCACCTACCCATTTATCAAGAAGCAGCAGAAAGACTTGCTGATGCAATGAGTGCCGCTGGCATGACATTGCTTTTTGGCGGCGCGAATGTTGGGTTGATGAATACCCTCGCTAACCGCATGTTACAACACGGTTCGCCAGTCATAGGTGTGATACCGGAATCGCTAGTAGAAGTTGAGGCAGCACATCTTGGCTTAACCGAATTACATATCGTTGGATCTATGCATGAACGCAAAAATTTACTGATCAAATTAGCCGATGCATTCATCACACTGCCTGGCAGCATTGGTTCTTTAGATGAATTCTTTGAGGTGTTCGTTTTAAATAAATTACGCTATATGGAGAAGCCTTATGCGATTCTCAATACTGGCGGTTACTATGATCATCTGCTCAAGCAGCTTGATTATTTTGTTGAGCAAGGATTTGAGAAAAAAGAAGTGCGCGACAGCATCATTGTTTGCGAATCGCCGGAAGAACTCATTCAGCATTTTAGCAGCAAAGCATTGGTTAGCGGACTATAACCTTACTGATGGAATAATTCTTTTTCATGTAAGCGCGGAAAAATACGTGCCATTTTCACGCGCTTGTCTTTCACGTGAATAATTTCGATGGGATAGTCGCCAATTAATACCGCTGTTCCTGCATTAGGTAACGATTCAAGAAATTCAACGATCAAACCATTAATAGTGCGCGCACCACGTGTTGGCAATTCAAATCCGGTTAGGCGATTAAATTCTCGCACCGTATAAGAACCTTCAACCAGATAACTGCCATCATCTTGTTTGTCTGCGCGCTTAACGCCAGTGATACTAGAAGTTAAATCACCAACAATCTCTTCTAAAATATCATTTAACGTGAGCATGCCAAGAATTTCACCGTATTCATCCACTACAAATGCTGGGACGCCATGGTATTGCTGAAAATAGTTTAACTGGACATTCAATGGAGTACCTTCCGGTACGAAATACGGTTCACTTAATGTCTTGAGCAACACTTCTTTATCAATCGTCGATTCTTCCAACAACAGATGACGCATGTCTCGTGCATATGAAACGCCAATAATTTGATTCACATTGCCGCGATAAAACGGAATGGCGTCATGCGTGGACGCAATCATATCTACTTTGATTTGCATCCAGGATTGCTCAATGTCAAACGCGACAATTTCATGCACCGGCACCATGACATCATCAACCGTCAAATGACTTAAATCCAGAATACCCAACAACATGTTTTGATATTGCCGGGAAATTTTACCCGTGGTGTCATGCACCATGCTGCGAAATTCTTCGCGAGACAAAGGCTCCGCTTCGATAGACGTCACCGGTATGCGAAATAGTTTTAAAATAGAATTTGATACAAAGTTAGTCGCCACCACCAATGGATTAATCAATTTCATGGACAGATACACTGGTGTAGTTAACCAGCGCGCAATGGTGTCTGCGTATAAAGCAGCAAGCGTTTTTGGCGTGATCTCGGCAAAAATCAAAACAATGAATGCCAGCACCACCGCGGTAATCAACGCGCCACGCTCGCCAAAATAATAACTGGCCAGCAAGGTCGCGATAGAGGAAGAGAGCATGGTGGCAAACGTATTGCCAATCAAGATAGTACCGAGCAGGCGGTCAGGACGGCGCAGCATATGGAGAATGCGGACGGCATAACGTTTTTTCATGCGCGCCTTATGGCGTAATCGGTAACGGTTGATGGCCATGAAGCTGGTTTCCGCCATCGCAAAAAAGGCGGACAGCATGATTAGCAGGACGATGAGAATGCTGAATAAGACGAACTGAAAGTTACTCATACCGAAATTGTACCAAACATTCCAATTCTTAGGTATACTCAGCGGCGATTTTCAGGACTCAGGTATCAATATGTTCAAGAACTTAACCCAACGCTTAAACTCCGTTATCAAGAATTTATCCGGTCAGGGGCGCCTGACTGAATCGAATATTAAAGACACCATGCGCGAAATCCGCGTGGCATTATTAGAAGCGGATGTCGCCCTACCCGTTGCGCGTGCTTTTATTAGTGACATAGAAACCAAAGCGCTGGGCACCGAAGTCATGGGCAGCCTGACACCAGGGCAAGAATTAGTAAAATTGGTGCACGATGAATTGACTCGCCTCATGGGTGAAGCCAACGAATCACTGAATTTACGCATGAGCCCGCCAGCCGTCATTTTAATGGCTGGTTTGCAAGGCTCCGGCAAAACCACTACCGCCGCCAAGCTGGCACGCTGGTTGATCAGCACTCAAAAGAAAAGCGTCATGGTAACCAGTGCTGACGTTTACCGTCCCGCTGCTATCGAACAGTTAAAAACACTCGCAGCTACGGTTGGCGCAGAGTTTTTCCCAAGCTCGCCAGACCAAGACCCAGTGACCATCGCAACCAACGCCATCCAGGCTGCTCGCACTAAAGCGATGGATGTTGTGATTATCGATACCGCCGGCCGCCTCGACATCGATCAGGAAATGATGGATGAAATTAAACGCGTACACGCCGCGATCAACCCAATTGAAACCTTATTTGTCGTTGACAGTATGACCGGCCAAATAGCCGCGAATACCGCAAAAGCATTTGATGAAGCCGTTCCGCTAACCGGCGTTGTTCTGACAAAAGCAGACGGCGACACCCGCGGCGGTGCAGCATTGTCCATTCGTTACGTCACCGGCAAACCCATCAAATTTATTGGTATCGGTGAAAAAGTCGATGCGCTTGAGCCTTTCTACCCAGACCGTATTGCCTCCCGTATTTTGGACATGGGTGATATTGTCAGTTTGGTAGAACAAGTTCATGACACCATAGACCGCGAAAAAGCCGAAAAGCTCGCGAATAAATTAAAGAAAGGCAAGTCATTCGACTTCACCGACTTTTTAAATCAGCTGGAACAGATTCAAAACATGGGCGGCATGATGGGCATCATGAGCAAATTGCCCGGCATGAACCAACTGCCAGCAAACTTACAGAACAAAGTAAACGATAAAAAACTCGTGCACATTAAAGCGATGATTTGCTCCATGACGCCGCGTGAACGTCGTTACCCCGACTTAATCAAAAGCTCACGCAAAATTCGTATTGCTGCCGGCTCTGGCCGCACCGTGCAAGAACTCAACCAGCTTTTACGTCAGTTCGACATGATGAAAAAAATGCTGGCAAAAATGGGCAAAGGCGGCGGACTGATGAAAATGATGCGCGGGATGCAAGGCAAGTTCCCCTTCGGCGGTGGCGGCGGCATGCCTCCAGGCTGGCCGGGAGGCTAGATTTTGATTTGCAAGGTGGCGTAAAAACCGTATAATCCAACACCTTGAATTTACCGTAGGCTGGGCTCTCAACATAAAACCCGCCAACAAAAACGCTTTAATTAATGAGGATTTTGAATACCATGGTAGTTATTCGTTTATCACGTACCGGCGCTAAAAAACGCCCATTTTATCATATCGTTGTTGCTGACAAGCGTCGCGCTTTAGGTGGCCGCTTCATTCAGCAGCTGGGCTATTACAACCCAATCGCTGCCGGCAAAGAAGTCAAATTGAAACTTGACCTCACCTTAGCCGATGAATGGATCAAAAAAGGTGCGCAACCTTCAGATCGCGTTGTAACCTTAATGAAAATGGCAAAAGAAGAAGCCGCAACAGCTGCAGCTTAGTAGCCAATTGGTAGCTTTAGTAGCCCGGATGACACCCGCCACAGCGTCAGCGAAGGCGGGCGTCATCCGGGACACCTTTTCAAACGCACCCCAGCCCCATTCAATATAGACATAGACAAACCCATGTCAGACACCGAAAAATACATCATAATAGGCAAAGTCGGCTCGGTTTACGGCATTCATGGCTGGATCAAAATCCAGACTTTCACCGAGTTCGGTGAAAACATCTTAGAATATTCACCCTGGTATTTTAAAAATCCACTGAATGGCAACATCAGCGAAGTGACCATTGAAGATGGCAAAACCCATGGCGATGGCATTATCGTCAAATTCCCTGGTTACGATAACCCCGAAGACGCCAAAGCACTTACCGGCAAAGAAATTTTAATCAAACGAACTCAATTACCAGACTTAGCCAAAGATGAATACTATTGGTCAGACTTAATTGGCCTGAACGTAGTTAACTTGCAAGGCGAAGCCTTAGGCAAAGTGGTTTACTTAATGGAAACCGGCTCAAACGATGTCTTGGTCGTCAAAGGTACGAAAGAAATTGCCATCCCCTACCTGCCCGGCACAGTCGTTAAAAATATCGATTTAGCCAAACAGGAAATGGTCGTCGACTGGGAACCCATCTAATGTGGTTCGGCCTCATCACCCTCTTCCCTGAAATTTTTTCTGCTTTAGAATCAGGCATTACCGGCCGCGCATTAAAGGAAAAAATGATGTCGCTGGAGTGCTTCAGCCCACGGTCATTTGCGACAGACAAACATCAATCGGTAGATGATAAGCCGTATGGCGGTGGTCCGGGCATGGTGATGATGCCAGAACCGCTCACAGCCGCTATACAAGCCGCCCGCGCTGCAGCACCCACCCCACCAACCGTGATTTACCTGTCTCCACAAGGCAGACGCTTCGATCAGGCAGCCGCTGAAAGACTTGCGACCATGAAATCCGTGATTATGATTGCCGGTCGTTATGAGGGCATCGATGAGCGCGTCATACTTAAAGAAGTGGATGAAGAATGGTCTATAGGTGACTATATTTTAACTGGCGGTGAGCTAGCGGCCATGGTCATGATAGACGCTTGCAGCCGCCTGTTGCCCGGCGTGGTTGGAGATGATCAATCGGTCTTACAAGACTCCCTGACTACCGGGCTTTTGAAGTACCCGCAATACACCCGCCCTGAAGTATTTGATGGGGCTGAAGTACCATCCGTATTAATGAGCGGACATCATGCTGAGATACGCAAATGGCGCATGCAACAATCGTTAGGCCGAACCTGGCTGAGACGGCCGGATTTAATTGAGAAGCGCGAGCTCAGCAAAGAAGAACGCAAGCTGCTAGCGGAATTTATTGATAAATTGGAAGATGTTTAGACC
>CAZBHW010000025.1:0-53124 GCA_964492045.1 uncultured Coxiellaceae bacterium
TTTTTAAGGGTTGCGAACGGACGCTAGGTGGTCCGGTTTAGCGGGGGCAATTCCAAAATTCGACACATTAAGATGAAAATCACTATTTTATTAATCGTAACAAAGGTTGCTTCTTTTGGCTTTGCTTTGAATTATCACCGTGTTTTGCTGCATATATTCCAGCAAGAATTCCAATATAACACGCTTGAGATGCATCAAAGCTTGAAATCGTTGATCTATCTTGTGCGATATTAATCGGATGGTCAGTGATAAGCACGCTTTTAATATTTGTAGAATATGATATTTCGCCTTTTCTACCCTTGGAGACAATTCGATATTGTCCACTTTTAAACTTCAAACCAAAACCATTTGAAGAGCTTTGTAAATTTTGGTTTTGAAAGTGTAAGTCATCTTGCTGATAAATTAGGCCTGCATAATACCCAAGCCAACACGCTTGAACTGGATGTAGATTAGCTATGATTGACGAATCTGCAACAGCTTCCATGAGAGATAATTTCAATATCGCTCTCACACGCTTGCTTCTGACGGTGACTAATTGATTTTTTAGATCAATCTCTTCTAATGTAATTGCTGAGAAATTCAGCCAATTAAATCTTGACAGAAACTCCTCGATTGTTCGAATTAACATTTGAAATGAATTTAGGATGCTCATCGCTATTGCCCGCACATCAATTATTATATGTTATTCGTATCAATGCCTATAGATGCTTGGTTGTCTTTTTTATTACATTAAGATGAGTTGCTCATTACCGGCATTAAAAAATGCGCTTAATTACATCATTAATTACTTCAAATTACCATCTGAACCAACAGGTATTAATTAACAAATAAGTCCATTTTGAGCTTAGACAGTATATAGGGAGGTTGTCTTTTGCAATCTAATCAATTAGATAAGTTTTTATCCATATGTTTAATAAGAAGCATAATATTCTAGTTAGACTAGAATATATATTATATATTTAAACTATGAGAGTCTCAAAGTTTACAAATATGCTATAATATCTAGTATGACTAGAAAAAAAGAAAGAAAATTAAACCATTTTATGGTTTCTACCCCTTCAGGGGTGGTTTTAACGTCCGAATGGCTGGAGAAGCAGGGAATATCTCCAAGGCTAGCGTGGTGGTATGTCCACACGGGACTTCTTGAAAGGCTAGGTATGAGAGCATTCAAAAAGCCTGGAGATAACATAGCATGGGCAGGAGTGGTTGCTGCATTGCAAAGCCAAATGCATTTACCAGTACATGTGGGGGGCAAAACAGCTTTGCAGTTATTAGGGCGATCTCATTTCGTACCTATGCAAGGAATAAAGCAGGTGATGCTGTTTGCGGATCTTGAAACACGAGCGCCTTCTTGGTTGCAAAAACATCATTTGTGGGATGCGACATTTGAGATATTCAGAACTTCATTATTCAAAAATTCCGATAAACTATTAGGCATAATAGAAAGGCAAATAGAAGGTATAAATATACAGCTATCTAGTCCAGAGAGAGCTGCGATGGAAATACTTTATTTGTACCCAAAGCATCAATCTCTAGAAGAGGTTGCATCGTTGATAGAAAATCTTGGCCAATTGCGACCTTCAGTAGTTCAAGCATTATTAGAAAAATGTAACTCAATAAAAGTGAAGAGGATGTTTTTATTTCTTGCTGAGAAATTTCAACATGCATGGTTATCAAATCTAGATATAAAAAAAATAAATTTAGGGCATGGTAAGCGCGTTATAGATCATGGTGGAAAGTATGATTCCAAATATATGATGTCTTTGCCAGATCTAAAGGAGGAGTAAAGTGGCTTTTAAGTCAGATTATTCAGATCAAGTGAATTTACTGCTTGATGTGTTGCCTGTCATTAATCAATTTGAATGTTTTGCCCTTAAAGGCGGAACAGCTATTAATCTATTTATTCGTAATATGCCAAGATTGAGCATTGATATTGATTTGGCATATCTTCCTATTGAGTCCAGAGATGTCTTTTTAGCTAATATGGCATCTGAGTTGATTAAGATGAAGCGTTTACTTGAAAGCCAAACTTTTGAAGTTAAAGAGTCAAAAAATAAGGTGCAACAGTTATCTAAACTATTCATCCATAGAGATGGTGTAGTTATCAAAATCGAGCCTAATTTTGTAATTAGGGGCTCTGCATTCGATTGTGAACAACATGAGTTGTGTCAGAAAGCACAGGATCAATTTCTGAAATTTTCACGCGTTAAGACACTATCATTCGCCGATATTTATGGCGGAAAAATTTGTGCTGCTTTGGATCGATGTCATCCGCGTGACTTGTTCGACATAAAGCTTCTATTTGAGGCACAAGGGTTGACCGGTGAGGTTAGGCAGGCATTTGTTGTGTATCTTGCTAGTAGTCCTAGGCCTATGCATGAATTGCTAAATCCGAGACCAAATCTTGATTTGCAGGGGTTTGAGAGAGTATTTACCAATGAATTTGTAGGAATGACAGATGATAAATTAGTCACGCATGAGGAATTGATTGACGTAAGGCGTCATTTAATTAAGGAAATTTTGGAAACGCTTACCGCTGATGAGAGAAGGTTTTTACTCTCATTAAAATCTGGAACCCCAGAGTGGTCCTTAATGGCAGTGCGCGGAATTGAGAGACTTCCATCCATACAATGGAAGCTAGACAACATCAGAAAAATACCGGAAGAAAAGAAGCAAACCTCACTGGATAATCTTAAAAATATATTAAAATTATAATTACTAACTATCGCAGAGAATAGCCAGCCGGAATAATATTATCCGCACAATAACACCACGCGGCTGCACATGCTAATGTTCCGCCATATGCATTAAAAAGCTTTTGCAGGAGGTGTTTGCCTTTCTATGAGTAATTAGTTTGGTATTGAGCTTAGTCATTAAAACTTCTCTCGGGGGCCTCAGTGGAGGCAACCAAATCATTGGATTTTGCGAGGGTATAGGGGAATGCTATAGACCAATCAATTATGTAACTTACCCATTTTTATCAATTTTTAGGAACAATCAGGAGCACACTGGAATATGTGCCTATATGCTCCTAAGGGACAGGTCGGAGGTTCGATTCCTGCTCGGGGTGGGTTATGTATAAATAATAACCATTTAGTTTAGTAAAAAAATTGGCCGTTTATTGGTGTGTATGGTAATATAGTGCACATCAATAAGTTCGCAAGAGGCTATCGTGCGAATCAAATCCATATTGCTGGTATCTTTATGCTTCATCAGTTCAGTCGCGTTTGCAGAGGATAGACAGGCTCAGCAAACTATTATTTTTGATGCGGCGAAAAGTGGTGTGCAGTGGCACATTATAGATTCTTCTGCCACTAGCGATGGCACTTCATATGAATTTGCACCGATAGGGCAAAGCGCTTCAAATTGGCGGCAAATGATTCGTACCATGTTATTACCGTATTCTAGTAATTCAAGTATTACCATGCGCAAACTCATGCAGGCGCAAATTGACGATGCAAACAAAAGTTGCCGCGATGTTGCATCACATGTTCTCGAACAAAGCAGTACAACACTTGCCTATACCTTGAATGTCGATCAATGCTCAAACGGCGAAAGACAAATGCAAATCGGTAAGTCGTTTAAAGGCAAAGAAGGTATACATAACGTCATGTATTCCGCCGTCGTTGGCAAAGTTACGCAAAGTGAGTATCAACGCGCCCTACATTTAATTGAATCAGCCAGATTGGGCTCAAATCCAATTGCTGGCAGCAACGTTGTTTATTAACCATCAGGGTTGTTCGGGGTAAAAGCTGTTGTGGTATTCGACTGCCCCGGTCGGGATGTTTTCACTCAACGGTAACATCATGAAATACGCTGGCGGAACATCTTTTAAATATAGTGCGGTATTGGTTTTGAAGCCAAATCGTTGGTAATAATCGGGGTCGCCTAATAATACAATGCCTGCCGCAAATTGAGACTTTAGTTGAGAGATAGCGGTTTGAATTAACTGACTGCCAATGCCACGATTCTGATGTGCCGGTAACACAGCGACAGGGCCGAGTCCGTACCAATTCAGGGATTGTTTGTTGATGGTGACCGGCGATATCGCAATATGCCCAAGTATCCTGCCTTCCACTTCAGCAACGAGTGAAAGATGCAGTGCGTTGTTCTCACGTAATTGGTCAACAATTAAATGTTCGGTAGGTAGCGCGCCTTTTGCATGATGTGGATGATTTAAGAAGGCGGCATAAATGAGGTCGCTAATTTGTTGGTGGTCAGCAAGTGTTTCCGATCGAATTTGCATCACGTTGCTCTCTGAAGGTTGATGGCATACTATGGACTATGTTTTCGAGATTTAGCAAGGAAAAACGGTATGGATGCCAGATCAGCAATTGCAGCAAGAATTCAGCAAAGTCTCGATGTCACTGATGAAGAATTAATTTCCTACCTTGATGTAACAGATGATGTCGAACGATTAGATATCAAATACAAAAAGCAATTGGTCTCTTACGCAGAACAAAAAAACTTAACGCTTCCGCTGGCAAAATATTATTTCATGCAATTAACCGATGATGTCGAAGCAAAAAAAGCGGCGTTGAAAGATTTTCTTAATTGCTTTCAGATCGAAACAAAGTCCAGTGTTAATTTATCTGGTATCTCGCTAGTAAATGCAGATTGTCGCGGTTTGAATTTTACAAAAGTAAAATTAACAGGCATTTCATTTAGTAAAAATCATTTTACTGGTGCAGCCTTTATACCGGCAGACGCATTTGTTTCTGCGGAGCAATTTACCGCAAGCCTAAATGAACTTCAGAAAAATCATGCAGCAGGAATTTGGGGTAATGAAGAGGAATTAAACGAATATCAACACTTATTACTGGATAACATTTTGCGAGCTTTTGTGTCTATCCATACGTTTCATCAAAAGAAAATTTTTCTGAGACTGGCTTGTGATCACCCTTTGTTTAGAGAAACAAAACCAACTGTCAACAAAACCATGTCTGTTGTCGCAGTCATGCAACAAGCCTCGCCATTGCTACGACGCGCAGATGTAACCAGTTCGTTGGTTGCATCTGCTAGCAGTCAGTACTCACTTAAATAGGCTTATTAACCCAGTTTCGGTACCATGTTCTTTTCAACGGTTTCCTTAATCTGGGCTAGCTTCGATTGTTTATCTGCTTCCGTTCCAAACAATCCTTTTTTCAGTACATGGCGTTGCGTACCTAAAATAATTTTTTGCTGCAAACTAGGCAGCAGCGGCATCACTTGTGCTGCTGTTAATCCGACTGACTTGCCAATCGTCAGCAAGTTTTCCACTGTGAGTTCGGTATAACATTTTGGAACATAATGATCGCGTGCACGTCCCGCAACAAAACCGTACTGCATTCGTAATGCGATATTCATTAAGCGATAATCAAACGCTTGGTCAAAACTCAATTTATAGCGTTGCATGATTTTCATGATGTGGTGAACATCATCGGCTAGTTGTTCTGGTGTGGGTAATGGTTTGGAGGGTTTTGCACCGCGACGCACGAAAAAATTGTCAAAGATATTCAGCGATTTTTTAGCTAATTCAACTCTGTCTGTGATGGCGGTGATGCAGAAATCATCCGCATATAATTTTTTGGCTAATAGGGGGTATTCATACAAATGTCTTAGCACATGTCTTAATAACTCAGGGGAATAAATGGATTTTTCATCCAGAGCGAAATTTTTAATGGCTTCAGACAGTTCTTTTATGCGCAGGCGTCTTTGTTTCATGGTGACTTTTGCACTTTCGTCCGGGGCATCATTATGGTTATTACTACTCGATATTTTGATTGGACCATGCTGTTTTCTGCTGTTGCGTAAATGCATAACCATACCCCATGATATTATTATTGATTGATGGTGGATCAACATAATCAATAATGTGGTGATTTGCAAATGGTTGTCAGGCGACCAATGTCAGTGCAGCCATCGCGACCATTAATAAATCTTCGATTAAGGTAATAGTAGACAGCGGTACTTTCAACATCGTGCCAAGACAAGCGCACTGGAAGGTTTGTTGTTTGCGTAAGCTATTGATGACGCCGAGACTGGAGAAGCCCATGATAATGATGGTCGCAATTTGTCTGGTCCCATCCCATGCCGGAAGCAAGTAGGCGATGCCTAAGCCAAGCTCAAGAAACGGGTAAACATAACCATAGCCATGCCAACGCTGTGCCAGTAAGTCATACGTGGAATAACCTTCCGCGAACCCTGATAGATCCAGCAATTTAAACGCTGAGAAGATAAGAAAAAATCCTGCCATGAATTGATTCATCCACAAGGTCCAATGCATTTGCCCATCGTGAAAATTATTTAACGTCGCCACGCCAGTAATATAGGCAGCAATCAGAAAGATAGGGTAATAAGCCAAGATTCCCTTTTTTTCAACAGAAGAATTGTTGTAAGATTGATCGAGTTTTGACGCTTGTTCTGCGCGTAATTGATATTTGCCTATGGCAGCTATTTGCTGATTGAGCGCAGCAAGGTTTGGTGTTGTATCAGCTTCCAGCGTTAAGCGCGGCGGCTGTAAAGTCACCGTGACCACATGATTAGTGGTTGATAATGCAGTTTTGATTTTTTCCACACAAGAAGCGCAATGCATGCCTTCAATGTGATAAGTGAATTTCATGGCGCATTATCCTCATCGAAAATGTTTTAACTATTGTGCCACAGGATGATTAACCTAAGCATCTAGATTAAATAGAGGTTGTTATGGAATTAGTAGAAAAGAGATTGCCCGCGATGATCTTTGCCAGCCGCTGGCTGCAAGCACCGCTTTATTTTGGTTTGGTCGCCGTACTTGCTGTCTATGTTTATGAGTTTGGACTTAATCTGTTTAAGTTGGTATTAGGCGCAAACTCTTTTAATGAAACAGCGATTATGTTGCAAGCGCTGGATTTAATCGACGTGGTGATGATTGCGAACTTAATCATCATGGTCATTGTCGGCGGTTATGAAACTTTTGTTTCGCGGCTGAATTTAGAATCGCATCGCGATACACCAGAATGGTTAGGTGAAATGAATGCAGGTTCGCTGAAAGTCAAACTGGCTTTATCACTGGTGAGTATTTCTTCCATTCACTTATTAAGAACGTTTATTGATCCATCACAATCCACTAATTTTGCGATCATGTGGCAAGTGATTATTCATGCGCTGTTAGTGTTGTCTGCGCTTGGTATTGCATTTTGTAATAAATTGATAGGACATTAATAACAAAGCTGGCAGGCGTGATCACAACACGCCTGCCAGCTAAATGTTACTTACGTTTACGAGTCGATCTTCTAGCTTGTTTTTCTTTCGCATCTTGCAACATGCTCATGGCAGATTTTAATTCTTCTTTTGCCGCCAATTGTAATCGAGCAACTTTTTCTAAGCCTTCTTCCACTGCTTGCAATCCTACGTCTTGTTCAACTACAGCAGCTGCTTTGGCTTTGCTTTTAGTTTTGCTGGCCCTGGTGAACATACAGTGCTTATGTAATTTCACTGTTTCATCTACTGCAGTATCCGAGCCGACTTTTGAGATGCCCTTTTTGCTTTTAGTAGCACTTGCGGTAGTTACAAGTTCTAAAGCGTTTTTGGCTTCCACTAGAGCAGTGTTGGCAATGATATCTAAAATAACATATCGATCCATGTTGGTGAGCAACGATTCGATATCAGTGAAGCCTAGTCTTGCAGCGAGTTGAAGTGCTGTTTCACCGGAATAATCTGTTTTCAATAAAATCTTCATGTCAGATTGAGCGTCAAGAATGGTATTAACATTGTTGATGTCGCCGCTTCGCACTGCATCATGTAACGGGAAAATTGAACTTGCTGACTCAGGGTATTGTTCATCTATTAAGTCGACGATAGAACCGTTACTGTACATTTTGTTTTGCGGCGATTGCTTGTATACAGCAAACGCGTCACCATTTTCATCAATCAAAATTTCTTCATCTTCACTGGCATCAAAATCATTCGCTGCATTCTGCAGTGCTTGTGCAATCGCTAACGAATCTTCTGCCATGTAGTCATGAAATGATTGGGCTGGATGCAGTACTGGGGGTTGCACGACCACGGTGTCGACTGGTGGAAAGACAGGAGCAGTGGCTAACACATATTGATCCAGCTCTAAACCAAGTTGAGACGGTTGATCTATCCCATTCGGCTCAAATGCAAAGTCAAATTCATCAAATGGTGAAGTTTGAATTTGTGTCACACCAATAGTGCGTAATGGTTCTGCTGTTTCTTGTTTTGGTTGCGCAACCACATCTGCTGCTATGTCTTCTTTTGGTTTTTTAAGGCTTTGCGGTTCAACCATTTGTTCATGTTCAGGGCCAACTGCATTGACTGCTGGTACAACAGCAACTTGTTCTTCGACAACGGCCTCTCTTTCACGTTTCAAGCTGGGTGCTGGTTTTTCTGCTTCATCAAGAAAAAATTCAATCGGTAAACCAAAATGTTTGCTTAATGCCCTGGCCCCTTTGAATTTGGATTCGCGTCTATTCTTTGGTTTGTTTTCAACTTTTCTTGCAGTTTGGATTTGGAAAGTAGGTGCAATTGGTAACGGTTGAGTAGCAACGGGTGCGGGAGCTGGAGCTTCCACTGGCTCTGCGGCAACTGATACGTTGGCGTTAGCGGCAGGCGCGTCAGCTTCAGATTCTACGGATGCGGATTTACTGGCTTTCTTCTTGCGTTGCTTGAATTCGTGATCTGGGGCTAAATTGTCTACTTCATAAGCTGAAATTCTATCGCGACGTGACCGTGACATGGGTGTTTCCTCGTTTTTTATAATGATTAAACGGTTACTTAAGACCGTTTTATAGTAAATTGATCAATTATTATACTTATTGCGCAGGCTAATGCAAGCGAAAGATAGACAGGCCTCTTCCGCGCATGGGCGCTTAACAGATTGATTAAATGGCTTATTTAGCTGGCTTAACTTCAAGCAGATAAATGCGTCTGGAGTCACTTTGCAGCACTTTAAAGCGATAGTTCTGCAATTTCACCCGCTCGCCGCGTTTAGGGATGCGGCCGAATTTATTGAGGACGATGCCTCCAATCGTGTCGAATTCTTCATCGCTTATGTGTGTATTGAAATATTCATTAAACTCTTCAACCGTGGTGGTGGCTTTGACAATGAAGGTCTTGTCATCCATTTTTTTAATGAGGTCTTGATCGTCATCGTCAATGTCGTATTCATCTTCAATTTCACCAACGATTTGTTCCAGCACGTCTTCAATTGTGACCAGGCCTGCAACGTGACCATATTCATCTAATACAATCGCAATGTGATTGCGATTGTTGCGAAATTCACGCAGTAAAATATCCAGACGTTTGCTTTGAGAGGTGAAAATGGCAGGGCGCAGCACGTCTTTCATTGCAAATGTTTTAGGTTCTTTAGTAAAGCAATAGGCCAATAAGTCTTTTGCTAATAACATACCAACGACTTCTTTGCCGTCATGGTCTGTGACAGGAAAGCGTGAGTGACCCGATTCAATGACGATAGGCAGCAACTGTTCGAGTTTGCATTTTTGTTTGATCATCACCATTTGTGCTTTGGGAACCATGACTTCGCGCACTTGCATTTCTGAAACTTGTAAAATGCGCTCCATCATGGCGAGCATTTCAGAACTTAGAATGTCGTGCTCTTGAGTGGCACGCAGTAATTCCATTAATTCATCGCGATTTTTCGGCTCGCGGCCTAACAGGGCGGTTAATTTTTCCAGCCACGAACGCGGCTTTTTATTTTCATCCAGTGTTTTATCATTCATGATGTTTAATTACTTCCCCGTCTAAATATGGATTTTCAAAACCTAACTGCTGCATGATTTTAATTTCTAATGCTTCCATGATGGCAGCTTCATCGTCTTTCTCATGGTCATGGCCTAACAAGTGTAACACGCCATGTACGATCATGTGTGCCCAATGTTCGGCGGCGGTTTTGCCTTGTTCTGTGGCTTCGCGGTTCACGGTATCGGCGCAAATGACAATATCACCTAACACGGGATAATGTGCTTTGGCCGCGTCCGGCAAATCGGCAGGAAAAGACAAGACATTGGTCGCATAATTCTTGTGTCGGTATTGATGATTGAGTGCGGTCATTTCATCAGGTTCAACAATGCGTATCGTCACTTCTTTCTGACAATGCATTTCAGCTAACGCCTGCAATGCCCAAAGGCACATTAACTTCTTTGCAGGCGCCAGCTTTTTATCGACGGCGTATTGAATGGTTATTGGTTGCATGACATCAATTTATTTTTTGCCACCATGTTTGTTTTCATGCACTTCATACGCTTCAACAATCGTTTGTACCAGTGGGTGTCTCACCACATCGGCAATTTGGAAGCGCGTGAAACCTATGCCTTTTGTGTCTTTCAACACTTCACCTGCATGGATCAAGCCTGAATCGCGACGGCTGGCTAAGTCAATTTGAGTGACGTCTCCAGTAATCACGGCTTTAGAGTTGAATCCGATACGAGTTAAAAACATTTTCATTTGTTCGATTGTCGTATTCTGACCTTCATCTAATATGATGTAAGAATCATTGAGCGAACGTCCGCGCATGAATGCAAGTGGCAGTAATTCAATGATGTCTTTCTCAATTAGCATGTTAACTTTTTCGAAGCCCATCATTTCATACAAGGCGTCGTACAGCGGGCGTAAGTAGGGATGAACTTTTTGCGCAATATCACCAGGCAAGAAACCCAGTTTTTCACCAGCTTCCACTATGGGTCGCACCAGAATAATTCTACCAACACGCTCTTCTTCCAGCGCTTGTACAGCACAAGCGACGGCAAGATAGGTTTTGCCAGTACCAGCGGGCCCAATACCAAAGTTGATATCGTTTTTTAAGATGTTGCGGATGTAATGCACCTGATTTTCACCGCGTGCGGTGATCGTCGCTTTACGGAGTCGAATTTCCATCTGCTCATCCTGCTCTGTGTGCGCAGATTTTCTTCCAACTGTTTGCAAGTAGTTATGCACTTCCCTGGGTTCTAGTGTCTGCACTTTTTCAGTCTCGTGATAAAGGTTGTTGATGGTATCACACGCCTGTTTAACGTTATCTTGCTCACCGATAATGGAAAACGTATGACCGCGTTGGCGAATCAAGACGCCTAAGCAGTTTTCGATAAGTTTGATATGTTCGTTGAGTTTGCCGCAAAGATTAAACAGCCGGTGATTGTCTTCTGGAGCTAGCGTAAAAACTTCTGAGTGGAGGAGTGTGTTCAATATCGCCTAATCCTCATGTTAACCCTGACACTTTTAGTATAGCTTAAAATATTGAAAAAAATAGTATTCAATTTGACCGATTTGCCTTTTCTCTGATTTTCAAAGACTTACATCAGATCCCGGCCTACAGCACGCGAGGACAATGGTGTGTGTAGGCGGTGGTGTGGGTAAGTGGGTGCGACGGCCATTTGAGGGGATAATTGCCAACATTTAGGCCAGTTTACCGCGAAGTGAGTTTGTTACGGCCTCGGTGATGATCACATCCACCATCTGACCAATGAGTTCCGCCGGAGCTGGAAAGTTGACCACGCGGTTATTCTCGGTGCGGCCGGTGAGTTGACCTTCATATTTGGTTGCAGCACGCGAAACCAGAATTTTTTGCGTCGTACCGACCATTCTTTCGCTGATGTCGCGTGCGTTTTGTGCGATGCGTTGCTGCAGAATATTCAGCCGCAGTTTCTTGGTTTCCATGGAAACATCATCCGGCAAGGAAGCAGCCGGTGTGCCTGGTCGTGGGCTATAAATAAAACTGAATGAATTATCAAAACCCACTTCATGAATCAAATTCATGGTGTCTTCAAAATCGGCTTCGGTTTCACCGGGGAAGCCAATAATGAAATCGGATGAGATTGCAATATTAGGTCTGACTTTTTTCAGACGACGAATTTTAGCTTTGAATTCCAGCGCAGTGTAACCGCGTTTCATGGCGGCAAGAATTCTGTCCGAACCGCTTTGCACTGGTAGATGCAAATGATCCGCCAGTTTTGGAATTTCTTCGTATGCTTGAATCAGGCGATTCGAGAATGCAACGGGATGCGATGTGGTAAAACGAATACGCCACAAGTCATCAATTGCTGAAAGATAGCCAATTAAGGCGGCTAAATCTGCAATTTCACCTTCGTGTGTTGTGCCGCGATAATCGTTAACGTTCTGTCCCAGCAGCGTAATTTCGTGTACGCCTTGTTGTGTGAGCGCCATGATTTCTGCGAGCACATCATCTAATGGTCGGCTGATTTCTTCGCCGCGAGTGTAAGGTACCACACAGAAACTACAGTATTTGCTGCAGCCTTCCATGATGGTGACAAACGCCGCGGGGCCGTCAGCGCGAGGTGTTGGCAGGCGGTCAAATTTTTCAATTTCGGGAAAGCTGATATCTACGACGGAACGGCGGCGCTTTTGCTGTTCTTGCAACATGTCACCTAAGCGGTGAATGGTCTGTGGGCCAAAGATCAAATCAACATAAGGCGCACGTTTTAAAATGGCAGCACCTTCTTGGCTCGCAACACAGCCGCCGACGCCGATGATTAAATCTGGTTTCTCTAATTTCAATTCGCGCCAGCGACCCAAATGGGAGAAAACTTTATCCTGGGCTTTTTCTCTGACCGAACAAGTATTCAGTAACAATACATCCGCTTCTGCTGGGTTGTCTGTTTTTACCAGTTGATGCGAGGCCATCAAGACATCCGCCATTTTGCCGGAGTCATATTCATTCATTTGGCAGCCGTGAGTTTCGATGTATAGTTTTTGCATAGGTAGATTTGTCATTATTTTAAGCTGGCTATCATAGTCAATTCTCAAGGTGAATGTAAGAGGCGTGATATCGCTTTTCCCTCACCAACTACGCCACGATAAAAGACACTTTCAAAGTCCACCCAAGCGGGCCTGCCCGCCGTAGCGCAAAGCGCGAAGGCGGGATAAAATAAGCCCAATTCACACAGAGGCCCCCATGATAGACGAAGCGCTTAAATACAAAGTTGAATCTCTTCAGCTAGATAAAATCAAACGCCACATTTTTCTTTGTGCCGATCAAGCCGTGCCTAAATGCTGCGAAGCAGAAAAAGGGCATGCAGCGTGGAAATTTTTGAAGCGCCGGTTAGAAGAATTGAATTTAACGGGCAGTGGTGGCGTGTATCGCACCAAGGCAAATTGTTTGCGCGTATGTCAGCGTGGACCGATAGCCGTGGTTTACCCAGAGGGTGTTTGGTATCACTCTTGTACGGAAGAAGTCTTAGAGCGCATTATTCAAGAGCATTTAATTGGCGGCAAGCCGGTACAAGAATATGTGTTATTTGATCGCGAGCTGGAGTTGGGTTAATGGCGACACGAATTTATCAACCGGTGACGCTGGCTGTTGGCACATTACAACTGGATGAAAAAGCCAGTCATCATTTATCACGAGTTTTACGCGCTGAAATAGGTGATGAGGTTACCGTATTTAACGGCTCAGGCGGCGAGTACCAAGCTGTCATACGCGCGATCACAAAAAAACACGTGGCAGTGGAACTGCTAACGTTTTCCAATCGCACTGTGGAATCACCAGCGCATTTGATTTTAGCGCAAGGCATTGCACGCGGCGAAAAAATGGATTTCGTCATGCAAAAAGCAGTTGAGTTGGGCGTCAGTGAAATTTATCCATTAATCACTGAGCGCTGCAACGTGCGCTTGGATAAAGAGCGCGAACAAAAAAGAATGGAACATTGGCGCGCGGTGGTGGTGAGTGCCTGTGAGCAATCAGGCCGTACGGTTGTGCCGGTGGTGCATGAACCCAAGTTGTTAACGGACTGGGTTGCCGCGGTTCAGGCGGAATTGAAATTCATTTTGTTGCCGGAAGCAAACCAAACATTATCTAATGCAAAAAAAGCGAAGCACATTGCTATGTTAATTGGTCCTGAAGGTGGGTTAAGTGAGCAAGAAATTAAGCTGGCCGAGGCGCATGAATTCATGCCATTGAATTTAGGTCCCAGGGTGTTAAGAACAGAAACCGCAACGCTAGCTGCGTTGACTGTGATTCAATTTGCGCTGGGTGATTTAGCGTAAAGCCAATGAAGTGATGAGTGCATTATGCCGGGGCATGCAGAGGTGTACGTAGTTCATCTTCTTCCATGAGCGGTTTGTTTTCCTCGGAAGTAAACTCCTCAAAATTCAGATCATCAGTGGGCATGAAGTTTGGTTTGCCTGTTGGTTCCTCGATGGAATCGGCTAAAGCATCATCGCCAGTTTTATACTGTCTGAGATTGGAGAAATGAGTGCCTAATTGGTTGTAAAGTTCAGCAGTGTTGACGCCGTAACAGTTCATGCGTTCTTGTTTCAGTTGATTAATTTTATGATGCATATAAAAGCGGTTGATGATTTGTGGAATAAAAATCAGTGTCGTGATGCAAGTGGTGGCAACTAGAATCATGCTACCGGCAAACATTAGCGGCGGTACCATCGATAAGGTTAGTCCCAAACCAATCGCGGAAACGACGGCAATAATGGTTCTAGTGGAATAGGAAAATGCGGCAAAATTATTGGATTTGTTAGCTCGTTCAATGATGAGTTTATCTTGCAAGGTTAAGGCATCGAGAAGTTCTTTATTGTTTGTCTCATGATCGGTAAGCCATGCTTCTGAAGAGGCAGAAAATTGTTTTGCTAAATCTGCATCGTTTGCCAGGTCTACTCGTTTGAATGCTGCGACATTCGCATTGATTTTATCTGTGCCAATGGGTCGCCCTTGTTTCAGTTTCTCAATTTTCGCGGCGTTTTTTGCTATGTCAGCATTAATTTTACGTCTATTTTTAACGTGCTCATACACCTTATAACCAACGTCCAGAATAGAGTGAACAGCGAAGACAATTGAAATCCACATACCGATAGGCGTGAGCAGTGCAACCAAGCCTAGGGGTAAAAATAATAATGAAGGCACGGCTTCACGCATGTTATCGAACGAAAATATGTTACGGTTTTCTTTTTTCTTGTGATAGAGGATGGAAAAAATATTATAAATTAGCCAAAGCCCGCTAAAAACAATGCCGGTCACTTGGAAGCCCAAAGAAGTTGGACTGATGCCCCATTGCTTGTTGGGCGAAGAACCAGAAGATGATTTCGGCACAAGGTCTAACATGTGCGGTGGATGCAGTGTCGCCATGTGCGGCGGATTTGAATGGCCAACAACGGGCGGCCGTTGGAAGAAATTAGTTGTGTCCATGCGCTTGGTGGTGGAATTAATTTTCGTACCAGCACCTAGAATGGTTTCCGTTATTTTGAATGGCAGCGCATGTTTTTTGATGTGAATAGAATGATTTTCGCGTTTGAATTCATTTATTTTTTCTTCATCGAGTTCGCGTCTGGCTTCATCTGCTGCCAGCTTAATATCGTGCATGTTGATGGCTGATTCGATTTCTTCTTTAATCGCCATCACTAAATCTTTAGTGCGCGCATCCTCTTTGGGGGGTGCATCTTTAAAATACTTAACCGACTCAATATTATGTTTCTTTAGCGCGAATAAAATGCGTTTATAAAGACGCAAATAAAAGAAGTTTAATAATTCAGGATGAAAATCCGCTAGATTTCCACTGATTTGAATGGACTCAAGATGCGGTTCATCGTCATTGGAAAACAGTTTGTTGATAGCGTTGAGGTAGCGGCTAAATAAGCCAAGATTATGTTGAATATGGTCTTTGGTGAGCTCAGAAAACCAGGAAAAGTACTGTTTATGGGTTGCAACGTGCTCTCCCATTTCTGGGATCTTGGCCAAACTATCGCGGTCTAGATGTGTTGGCATCAGCCGAGCTCGTTTTGATTATTTTAATGTTATTATTCTAACCACGGCACATTATACGTACATTAAGGCATAAAATTCAAGTTTTGGTGTATGGCTATCTATCTGTTTAATAATAAAAATAAATTAATCTGTGCGCATAATTGACATATGAGCGGTTTTGCGTAGAATACCCCGTTTTTTGCATACGCTATTAAAGCGAAAAGAGGTAATAAATGGCTGATGATATTGATGTGGCGAACGACTTGATCGCCAGAAATCTCTCTGATGCACTGACCCGCGCTCGTCAAAGCGCTGCGAACTCAGTTGGCAGCAAATTCTGCGTCGAATGCGATGACAAAATGCCGCCAGAAAGAACCAAGCATGGTTTTAAACTGTGTGTTCGTTGTGCAGAAGATGCTGAGCGTAAGAAGTCGTTGTACGTTGAATCGTAATCACTCTTGGTAGTGAAGAAACAAGATGGGCTCAACTTTATGGTTGAGCCCTTTTTTTTGCGCGTTTGTCAGCGCGGTTGAGAATTAGCGTGCCTTCAGTTAGTGACTGCTTCAATTAACTTGTTGGCGTGGCAAGGGTCTGTTTCTGGCGATAGCATCATCTAATTTAGTGGTTACACCCGCACGCTTTGATCCATAGAATCTGACTCTATGATTGTTGGTGTTGTAATTTTTCTCAATATAGCCTTCTCTTGATTTGCCTGAGAATAAACCCACAGAGTTGTTGGAGAGTGAGACCGCAGTGTCGCTGCTGGAAAAATCAGGATACGATTTGCTATAACGCAGATCAGGCACTTTGAGAGAGGTGATGTTTCTTTTGTTTGTTGTTGATGCGCTTTGGGCTTCGCTTTTCGCGGCTTGTCCGTCAGCTTCGAGCAATGCTTGTCTTTGCTCTGCGTCATCTTCATCCTCGCGGGTTACGGTCATTTGTTCTGTATCGTCAGCTAAAGTTCTTGCAGAGAGGTCTGCTTTTGCAGAATCTTTCAGGTCCTGCTTGCTTTTTAATTCATTCATGACAGATAGATCTTCGGCAATGTCCACCTCAATAGCATGTTCGCGTTTGCTTTTTTCCTCATTTTTATATTTGTTGGCGGTTTTTGCGATCACGAACACAGCACCAATGACGCCTAGCACGGCCAGAACGACTAATGCCGGAATGAACATGGGCGGGCAAACCGGTGTAGATAATATAAAGAATGTTAATACCAGGGCGGCCAAAATCACCGCGGCTACGGCAAATTTTAGTTTGCTATCATTGAATGCGACTTCATGGGCTTTTCTAATGTCATTGTGAGCGACGATTTTTTGGTCGAGTGCTGTGATAGTTGTGGCGATATTACGATTTAACTTTCGAATGTCGGCTTTATACCTATCTATTTTGACTGATAGGTTGATGTAGTTTTCAATATCTTGCTCTTTGTTAAGCAACTTCAGTTTTGCGCGTGCGGCGTCTAATTTACTATAAAAAGCTTGTCTATCTTGTCTGAAAGCAAAAATTTGTTTCCTCAACTTATCAATTGATTCAAGAGAGGCTTCATAGTTTTTTCGAGCTTCGCCGCGTCCGACACAAGTCAAAATAAAATTGGCCGTGTGAGCAACGAGCGCGATACTGAAAACAGCGATGACAAATGGCCAGAACAAAGCTACAAACGTAGCGGCACCGACTAGGCCAAAGATGGCGCAGCCTGCGAGATAAAATAAAAATTCATCTGTTGATATCTTTGCTTTTTCTTTTCCTTTTGTCAGTCTTCGGAAAACGTAAAGCAATGGTAGTTGCAACAGATAAAAAATCATCGCGCCGAAGAAGATGTAGTTAATGGCATTAAATGCGGCGCCAGTGGTGGCTTGAATGGCGGTTTTAGCTGGGCTGATGTAATAAAGCAATTTAGACAGACGTCCAACGGGTGTCATGACCAGGTTATCAGGAATATCAGTTGAAAGCGTTCGGCCGCCAAGAATGAAATTTTCAATAATGTAATAAATAAATTCTTTGCGAGTTAAGAATTTTTTTTGTGTGCTGGCATAGTGCTTGGAGATGGATTGAACGGCACCGACGCTGGTGAATTCATGTTGAATGGCGGCGACAATTTTGTTGCTTATTTCTTCTTTTATTTCCGCCTCAGTTTTTGCGGGTCCATCATCAGGTATCATCGCTGGTGCATTAGCGTTGGGTTTAGGGGCTGTTAATAGGTCAGTGAGGTTGGCTAGCACTTTGGTGCATAATTTTTTTAATAGGACATCACTTGGTGCTTCACCAATTTTAGGGCTTATGCCTTTGAGTTTTCCTTGATGATACAAGTAGGAGTAGAGATTATTCGATCTGCCGCTAGTGCCGCTGCCATCCGAATCATCTTTGGCAAGCGACTCCATCTTTTCCGTAAAAATTTTCCTAAAGAGGTTCAATTGAGCATCATCCACCATGTTTCTGTCATTAGGTGGATTGAATTCGTCTAATGCGTTAGTAGCAGCTAATTTAAGTTCGTTCACTCTTCGATTCTCTTATTTATAATGATTATTAGACTACTTTCTATACCTATCTGATTTTACCTAGATAAGTCAAATAAAGATTAATTAAGTCTTATGTGTGTAAAAAATAGACTAACAGGCCACGGCAAACCTGAGCGCGCGATTTTGCCAGAAATTACACGAAATTCCAAGTAAAATCATGTATATATTGAAAGTGCAGCCGGTAGGGCAATGGAATTTAGGCTATAATAATAGGAAGGGAACCAAATAAGGATAGTAAGCGCCATGAGAGAGGATGACAAAGGAGGTGAGTATGGTGAAACCATACTAGAATTGTCCGAGCAGATTGTGGCGGCACAACGACCTATCCGCATTCTCGATGCTTTGAAGTGGGATGATGAAATCCGTCAATACTTTATGCAGCATCAAGGCAAGAAATTACCGACGATTGATGCTGATTACTATGCACGCAAGAACCCCCTCACATTCGACCCGCAAAAGAAAATTGAAGAATTTCGTGAAATTGATCGCAACATCCGGCGCAAGCTTGGGCAATACAGCGGCGTCGGCAGCATCATGCAGCGCATGTGTTATGAATATTGCCGCGTGGTTGAGATGTTAATCGCGCGCGGTACGCCTAGATTTACCGAAGTGTCGCAAGAGTTATATGGCAGTTCTATTGATGCGTTTCATGTAGGTGCGCCGTCACTGAAAGATTTTGGCAAACTGGCTTTGGAGGCGTTACATAACATCAGTGATCAAGTGGAAACAAAAGCGGATGTGGAGAAATATACGAGTGAAGATGTAGTGAGAATTCTGAGTGAAAAACTAGGAAATTATTTTGATGTGAAAGACCGGGTGGTGGTGGAGTTGAGTGACGGTATTATCGCAGACGCTGCAGCCGGTGCGGATAGATTGAAAATTCACAGCGGGCTTAAATTCAGTAAACGTGAAATTAAATCACTGGAAGTGCACGAAGGATGGGTGCACTTGGGTACAACCTTGAACGGTTTGGCGCAACCTATTTGCACTTTTCTCAGTAAAGGTGCGCCTTCTTCAACGGTGACACAAGAAGGGTTGGCGATCATCGCTGAAATCTTTTCATTTGCTTCTTTTCCCGGCCGTGTGCGTCGCACGACTAATCGTGTGAATGTGGTGAGTATGGCAGAAGAGGGCGCGAATTTTTTTGATGTTTATCAATTTTATCGTGAACAGGGTATGGATGAAGATGATAGTTATCAATCTACTGTTCGCGTCTTTCGTGGCAGCACACCTGAGGGCGGACCGTTTACAAAAGATTTAGCGTATAGCAAAGGATTCATTCTGATTTATAACTACATGCGTCTTGCTGTGCAACGTGGATTGGTGAATCGCATTCCGTTGTTGTTTGTTGGTAAGACGACGATTGATGATTTGCATGTGTTGGCGGATTTGCAGGAAGAAGGCATCGTGACACCGCCTAAGTATCTCCCGCCGCAATTTAATGATTTATCGGCTGTTAGTGCGTGGATGGTGTATTCACTATTCCTCAACAGACTGGATTTGCAGCGTCTTGCGACGGATTTTAAAGGTATATTGCAGTAATTCCATTTCCCTCACCCTGTCCCTCTCCCGCAATCACTGGTTGTGACTACGCTGCGACATGGGGCGGGAGAGGGGACCTGCTAAGTGGCGGATGGGGTTGTGTGGAGAGTGTTGAGTTTTGCTGGGGCGGGGTAGGATGGCTTTTTTGGGGAATGGTTGGTTTTTGGCTGTAAAATTTCTCTCATGTTTATTAGAAGGTCCCCTCTCCCGCCCAGTGTCGTGGCGTAGTCACAATCAGTGGTTGCGGGAGAGGGACAGGGTGAGGGAAAGAGTGGATCTTATAATTTGGTAACTTTCAGAATTTTCGTGCCTTGGTACACGCCAGCCGCATTAAATTCATACGCAACATCCGCCACCCCAACACGTGCGCAAGCCACGCAGCCGCCGTTTTTTAAGGATTGTTTGAAAATAATTTGCTGACCTTTTGCTGAGGTACTATCAGCAGGGAAAATATCTTTGCTCTGTTTGCTGATATCTATCATCGTGGTTAAAGCCACAGCCGGAAACTTGGCTTTCAATGCTTGATAAGTTTTATCAGACAACAAATCAATATTATCTTTTAAAGTAATGAGCTGTCCTTTGGTGTCAACCATGTAAAACATATCAACACCATCTGCGAGTGTCGTGGAATAAAAGACAGTGACGGCACCATATTTTTTAAAGCCAGCAGCAGGTTGATAAGTGAGATGACGAATTGCACTAGCTTGTGAGCACGCATTGTCTTTTGCTAATTGCTTTTCAAGACAGCTTTGCATGCTGAGGTATTTTTCCATTTTGCCATCGCCTAATTTGGCTGCAGGGCAAACGGATAAATATTTTTGTTCGCAGGCGATAATCGCTTCCACATTTAAACCGTTTTTAAACGCGTCAACTGATTTAACGTTAGAGGCTTGTGCGAAAACAGAGGTGGATAGTAAAGCAGATAAAACAAGCGTAAAACTAACGATTTTCTTCACTTAAGCTTTCCTCAATAAATTTGATGATTTCACCAGCGACATTGACGCCGGTAGTCCGTTCTATGCCTTCCAATCCAGGGGAGGCATTCACTTCCATAATTAAAGGCCCGCGGTTTGATCGAATCATATCAATACCAGCAACGTTTAATCCGATGATATGCGCAGCACGAATCGCCATTTTTCTTTCTTCATCGGTCAGTGTCACAGGCACAGCAGAGCCGCCGCGATGTAAATTGGAACGAAACTCTTCCGGCGATTTTGCCTGCCGCATCATGGCGGCCACGACTTTACCGCCAACCACAAAGCAACGCAAGTCAGCACCTTGCGCTTCACGGATGAATTCCTGCACCATGATATTCACTTTCAAACCAAGAAACGCTTCCAGTACGCTGCGCGCCGCACTAGTCGTTTCTACTAAAATCACACCAATACCTTGTGTGCCTTCCAGAAATTTAATCACTAACGGTGGACCGCCAACCATACGAATTAAATCTTCAATTTCCGCCATGGAATGTGCAAAGCCGGTAACAGGCATGCCTATGCCTTTTTTTGAAAGTATCTGCAGTGAGCGTAATTTATCGCGCGCACGCGTGATGGCGACGGAATCATTCAAGCAAAATACGCCCATCATTTCGAGCTGGCGAATTACCGCCGCACCATAGAATGTCACCGACGCACCAATTCGAGGAATCACAGCATCATAAGTTTTTAATACTTGTCCTTTGTAGTGCACATTAGGTGCGGACGAAGAAATATTCATGTAGCAACGCAAGGTGTCGATGACATCCGCTGAATGTCCGCGTTCCAGCGCCGCCTCGACCAATCTGCGCGTGGAGTAAAGTGAATGTTTTCGCGATAAAATAGCAATTTTTAATTTCATGTATTTTTCTTTTTCCTCGTTGTCACGAATGAACGCGCCGGATTCACCATAAAATGTTTACGCAGAGCGCTTCTGCCAAGCAGCATGCGAAACAACATATTTTCCCGCTCTGTTAACGTCACTTCAATAGGCCAGAGTTGTCCTGCTATGGCTAATGGGGTCACAATCACAAAACGTTCTTCAGTATGACCGCCAGAGTCTGTCACTTCACGCTTATCGACAATGTCTGCAATGCACGTAATGATGTTATCGGTATTGTGCTGCATAGGATGAATTTCAAACTTAATTTTATGTTGCCCATCTTCGATAAAAGGCTGCAAGGAAAAAGCATGCAAGGCTGAAGTTCGAGCACCTGTGTCAACTTTGGCTTTTATTTTTTCAATGCCTAGATCGGGCAAGCTAACCCATTCGCGCCAGCCTATCACCGGCAATTTGATTATGGGCTTGATTATACTCGCATTATTATCTTGCATGCGTCACGCATCCATTCGTTTTGCTCATATAACATTTTAACATAACCTAAGCGTGTCGTTTGCTATAAAAACGAATCATGATAAGGGCAAATAGCGCAATAGCCAGCAATGGAAAGCCCCATAAAAATGCGGTGAGAGGATTAAATCGAGGTTTTAACAAGATGACCTCACCGTAACGCTTAACCAGATAAGCGCGAATTTCGTCATCCGATTTTTTTTGCTGAATTAATTGATATATTTTTTCGCGCAAACTGCCAGCGATTGGCGCATTGGAATCGGCAATGTTTTGAAAAGTACAGACAATGCAGCGTGTTTCATTCGTCAGTGTTGAAAAGCGCTGCGCATCTTGTTCTGTGGTGAAATGATAAGTGGACGTCACTGCATTCACAGCAGGTTCTGCCTGTGCTGCAGCGATAAATAAACTCAATAGCAAGCAAAGAAAGTGTTTCATTTAGATTTGGTACTTTTTAATTATCGGGTAAATGTCGGCATCCCAGGTGGCTTGATCAATGGCGCCAATTTGTTTGTAAATGATGTTACCGTCGGGACTAATCACAAATGTTTCTGGTGTTGCGTAAATACCAAAGTCCACAGCCGTATCGCCATTTACATCGATACCGACTTGAGAGTAAGGATTGCCTTCCAAAGATAAATAGCGCTTCGTGTCATTGGGATCATCTTTGAAAGCAATACCAATAATCGGCACATGATATTCATTTTTTATTTTCAATAGCATTGGGTGTTCCTTGCGGCAAGCAGAACACCAACTGGCAAAGAAGTTTAAGATGGTTACTTGTCCATTGAGATTTTGATTGCTTACCAGATTAGTGCCATCCAAACTGTCTAATTTAAAAGTCGGCACTTTGTCACCGACTATGCCCTCGTTAAATTCCGTGGTTCTGGTGGAAGACAATTCTTTCCACAATACGCCTAAGAGTAAAAATATCATGACAAATGGCACAGCAAATTTCATTTTAGGAAATATCATTTTTGTATTCGTCCTCGTCCTGTTCGGTAACCAGTCATCGCAAGTATACCACCAAGAATCATGATGGCACTGCCTGCCCAAATCCAGCGGATAAATGGCTTGTAATAAACACGTACTGACCATGTGTTTGCATTCAGCGGCTCACCGAGCGCAATGTATAAATCGCGGAAAATACCGGGATGAATATCGACTTTTGTCATGATCATGTCACGCACAAAGTAAATACGTTTTTCTGGATACAGGGTTGTGATGTGATGTGTGTTTTTCATCACATCAAACGTTGCTTGCACACCGCGGTAATTGGAACCAGTGACACCGGTAATGTCTACCAGAAAGAATTGATATGGTCCGACAGTAACAGAGTTGCCAACATTGAGACGCGTTTCACGCTCTTGATTGAGTGTGCTGGAAAGCAGAATGCCAATGATTAATACGGCGAATCCTATGTGTGCACAAGCAAGTGCTGGCTTCACGCGCAGTGAAGCCAGCACGCTAGTCATGACCCACACACTTAAAAATAAACTTAATAATGCAGTGAATTGCAAAGTATGCGCCACTGACCACAATACCACGACCGCTGCGATCAAGCTGATCAGAGCGTGTTTGCCTAAGGTGCTTAACAACATCGCCGTATTTTGTTCTTGCCACTGACATAAAGGACCGATGCCCATGAATGTCATCAACACGAAAACAAGTGGCGCCATCACTAAATTAAAATAAGGCGCGCCGACAGAAATCGCTTCCATGTGCAGCGCGTCAATTATCAGCGGATAAATCGTGCCTAGCAACACAGTTAACATAGCGATAATTAAAAGCCCGCTGTTAATAATCAAGCTTGATTCGCGAGATATCAGGTTGAATCTGGCTGATTTGCCGCTAGTTAATTGATTGAGCCGCGCCAGATAAATGATTAACGATGTGATTAAAACAAATGCGAACAGCAATAGTAAGAATAGCCCGCGTTTTGGATCGTTTGCAAAAGTGTGGGCTGATACCAGCACACCAGAGCGTACTAAAAAAGTGCCCAGTAAACTTAACATGAAAGTGATTAATGCCAATAACGCTGACCAGGCTATGGCTGTGTGACGTTTTTCACTTATGATTAATACATGAATTAATGCGGTGCCTGCTAACCACGGTAATAGTGACGCATTTTCCACTGGGTCCCAAAACCAAAATCCGCCCCAACCCAACACTCGATATGCCCACCAGCTGCCAAGTGTGATGCCAAACGTTAAGAAACACCAAGCGGCTAATGCATAGCGTCGCGTGATGACTGCCCAGGCTTCATCTAATTTGCCGCGAAGTAATGCGGCGAGTGTTAAGGCAAATGTCACTGAGAAGCCAACGTAACCTGTGTACAACATGGGTGGATGAATCACAAAGCCGGGATCTTGTAATAAGGGATTTAAATCATATCCAGTTAACAAGGTGGTGGCAGGTAAAAATGGATTGGAAGTGAATACTAAAAACAAAAGAAAGCAGACGTTGATCGCACCTAGTATGGCTGTGGTTAGCGGCAGCAACACGTCTTTGCGTTGCAGGGTGATGAACACTATCGTCCAGATGTTAATTAAGAATATCCACAACAAGATGGAACCTTCATGACCGCCCCAGACTGCTGTTAAGCGATACATTAATGGTAATAATGGGTGAGAGTTCATGCCGACGTAGGCGATGGAAAAATCACTGGTGACAAACGCGATGGTTAAGAGGGTATAAGCTGCGGCGATAAATATAAACTGGCCAAAGGCTGCAGGACGTGCAAACGCTAATAAGTAATGATTGCGACGATAATAACCGGTGAGTGGCGGGATGGATTGCAATATGGCAAATGCCAGCGCGAACCAGAGAGATAGCGATCCGAAAAACTTTAACATTTATTTCCACCTTGTTTTGATTGTTTTAGGTTTGGTTAAGCTCGCACTTTTCCCTCACCCCAACCTACGATCCTGCATTCCGCCGCATCGCCTCATATACTTTTTTCGGCATATAGTTTTCATCATGTTTCGCCAATACACGACTAGCGACAAATATGCCGTCTGCATTCATGATCCCTTCCACAATCGCGCCTTTACCTTCATGAAATAAATCCGGCAGCACGCCGATATAACGCACAGGAATATCATGTTTGAAATCGGTCATCACAAAATCCACTTGCAGACTTTGTTTATCGCGCTGCAAGCTGTTATTTTTCACCATGCCGCCAAGTCGCATGCTGTAATTCGTCTTGATAGATTGCTCAGCAATTTGTGTCGGTGTCACAAACACATTCAGATTTTGCTTTAACGCATAAAAGATCAAGCTGGCCGCAAGAGCGAGCACAATCAAAAATAATGAAACATAAGTCAAACGACGCTTTTGCAGTTTATTCATGTAGTGATCGCTTAAAGCGGCGCCAGGGCATCATCCACTGGAAAAATAAAAAAAACAAAACACTGCCATAAGCCGTCCAGACATAAAATGCATAGCCGCCCATGTGCAAGAAGTTCAAAAAAGAAGACATGGTATTTATCCTTTTAACCAATGCGGGTGAGCCTGTTGGCGAGTGAGGTCAACGCGTATGCGTGTCATCAAGACAATGGCGTAATACAAAGCAAACGCGGCAATCATGGCAAGCAGTGGGTATAACATCGAAGCATCAATGGCAGAAGGACTTAGCAAGCGCAACGTTGAGCCTTGATGCAAGGTGTTCCACCAATACACAGAATAATGAATGATTGGTAAATCCACTAAACCCACTAACACTAAAATGGCGACAGCTCGTCCGCCGGCATTTTTATGTTGCGCGGCCGATTGAAATAACATGATGCCGATGTAAATAAATAAGAGAATTAATTCAGAAGTCAGACGTGCATCCCAAATCCACCATGTGCCCCACATGGGTTTGCCCCACAAACTGCCGGTGACTAAAGCAAGAAACGTAAACATGGCACCAATGGGTGCGCTATGCTTGATAACCAGATGCGCCATTTTGATGCGCCAGACCACCACAGTGAAAGCAGCGGCTGACATCACGCCATACACCATTAACGAGAGAAACGCGCAAGGCACATGCACGTAAATAATGCGAAAACCATCACCTTGTTGATAATCAGCTGGCGCTAATAACAATCCACCAACCAAGCCGTAACCAAGTAATAAAATAAAAAATGCAGATAACCAGGGCAGGATGATGCTGCTAAATCGGTAAAAAATTTTGGGTGAAATCAGGCTGGTGATTTGGTGAAACATCCTGCCATTACCTTATGATTATTTTGGTGCAAAATCCTATCAAAGATGTGAAATCATGACAATGGTTGATATACTCTCGGCATAAACCGCATGAGCATTGCTTGCCCATATGAAATTAATTGAACACACAAGAGAAGCGTTACGAAATCTATATTTTTCCAAGCTGCGTGCTGTGCTGGCCTTGCTGGGTGTGTTGGTAGGCACGGCATCTGTGGTGGCCATGGTGATGGGTGGGCAAATCGCGACGAATGAAGCACTGAAAGAATTTAAATCGTTGGGCACTGATTTGCTTGCGGCATCGATCAATGCACAAGGCGATGAAAAACGCGTTGCCACAGGCAAGGTAGATAATTTAACGCTGGCACAAGCGCTGGATTTGCAGTTAGCGGATACTAGCATTACTGATCTTGCGCCTTACACACAAGTGTTTCATCCCATGACATATCAAGGCATGCAAGTGAATGGCATGATCTTGGGTGTCACACACAGTTTTGCCGACATCGTTCAAATCAAAATGCAGGCAGGGCGTTTTATTTCAATCGCCGATCAATATCAGTTTTATTGCGTGATCGGGCATGACCTTTATGAATCCATGAAAAAAGTATCTTTTCAGGATCCGTTGGGACAGTCACTACAAATCGGCAAAAACATATTCTTGATAGTCGGTGTGGCAAAACCATGGCAAGAAAATAGTTTTGTGTACGCGAACATTGATAACAGCGTGTTAGTACCGATTATGGCGTCGACCTTAATCAGCCAATATTCTTCTATTTCTAATGTGATTATGCGTTTGAAACCTGATGCGGATATCCCTAAAGTCGAAGAACATTTTTCTAACGCGGTGTCGAGTGTGTTGAGTGGTAAGCAAGTGACGTTCCGCAGCGCGAAAGAATTAATTGAAAAGATGAAACGTCAAAGCAATATTTTGACGGTGTTCTTAGGCTTGATAGGCAGTATCTCGCTCATTGTTGGCGGCATTGGTGTGATGAATATCATGTTGGTGTCGGTGGTCGAGCGTAAACGCGAAATTGGGATTCGTCTTGCAGTCGGCGCTACTCGCCGCGACATAGGCGCATTATTTCTGACGGAATCGGTAATGTTGTCATTGGTTGGCGGTGTATTAGGTGTGTTAATCGGCATTCTGGTCGCGTATTTCATCGCCAAAATCTGGCACTGGGAGTTTACGCTATTCGTGCTCGCCCCGCTGGCTGGCTTTACCGTCTCAACGGCCGTCGGCATCTTCTTTGGCTTTTATCCTGCCTATTTAGCCTCTAAATTAAATCCTATCGATGCGCTGCGCTCTGACTAAGATAACAATCAGTGGCAGCGAATAGTCGCCAATCAAATAAAACCTGGGATTGCTGCTTTAGTTATTTGTACACATTTCTATTTGAGTGTGGCAGCGAGTCGTAAATATTCAGGCCCACAAATGATTTTCCCAGTTCCGTATTAAGAAGCTCAATAAAGAGGATAGTCGAAGGATGGGCTTCAGTGGTTTTTGCCAGACTGATGACTAAATCTACTAGCTTATTAAAACAGGCTTCGAATTTAATGTTATTTAAATGGAATTGCGAAAAATAAGCATATATGTGCTGAATAATTGCTAATTGCGTTTCAAATGTGGTGTCTCTGGATTGTTTGTTGATAAAGCGTTTTGCACTGCTGGTTGCGTAGGTCAGCGTGTCTTTAACTGCTTTCGCGCCACTATACATGGCGCTTTTAAAGCCTGTCCAACTGTAGACGCTGGAAGGTTTTCTAACAGGTACAGCGGCTGCCAGTTGCGTTTTTGGAGTTTGAGTGAGTAGTGCTTGTTCCTGCTGAGCTTTTGCTAATGCTCTTGCATGTGCATTCTCTTCATCGATTCTTTTCAGTGCTTCACAATATTTTTTATAAGCATTAAAAACGCATCCCCGAAGTTTAACTAGCTCCTGATTTAATATAGTCATGGTTTTGGTTGAGGATTCTGTGAAACGATGTTCAAGACCGTCCAGTGAAAATGTTTGCAATACAAAACTGAATGGTTTGCTCTCGCAGTACGTTACTTTGGCAAAGCCGCTTTCGTTAGTTCTGAAATAAGTACAGTCAGGGTAGGTAAGGTGAGTAGCACGATGCTGGCAGTGTGCTTTGTCCCCACCGCTGCCTATGGTGTAAAGTCTTAATGGGTATTCGTCATCTGGATTGCTGGCCAGTGAATTGGTCACTGAAGTGCAATGTTCATGCGCCGCTAAAATTTGAAAAGGCAGCAAGCCAATGCGCTCGTACAGTGCGCCAATAATCGTATACATATTGTGTGATCTGGCAGGATTCAAGCCTAGTAATGCCACGACCTCTTTATACTGATCGACTGAGAAATATTCGTATTTATCATCATTATTGGTGGCGCGATTAGTGGACGGCTTAGGTGAATGATGTCCCACGAGAGTGAGTTGCCTTTCGTTTTGAAACGCTTCTGGCAGTGGGTCTGTCATCATCCAGCCGATTTGATTACGCCCAAGTTCGCTTAGCAATACCTCATATTGAGACAGGATGGCGTCAAAATCCGGTATTTTAGCGAGATCATTCATTTCCACGAATTGTTCAACGGTTTCTATCAGTTTGGCGAAGAATTGATGGAAACCATAAAAACTGCATACGTCATCTTCTTTGACTTCATCATCAGGCGACAGCGGTAGTTTTGCTGGCAGATAGGATTCAATTCGTTGCTTTAATGCCAACAGATTTTTCATTATTTCGGTATAACGAATAAAATCCACTACGATCGTGCAGGTATTTAAAAATAATTTTTGATGTTTCCTGCCAAAGACGACCGAGTAAAACGGATGCGGAAAAAAAATTCGGCCGACTAAAGGGTCAGCCAACGAAATCTTGCGTTGAGAGAAATACTTGATTTTGGCTTCAATGGTTTCTATGCGCGGATCGAAATACGTTAAGGCAATGAAATTGTCTAACGGGTTGGCCGCACTGCCAGTGATGAGTCCTAAGGCTTTAGCGTAGGCGTTGCGTAAATCAAGATCGTGATTGCCGGCAGTACAGAATATGGTGGGCTTTTTACCATTAAATCGGATTGCATCATAAGGACCTGTTAATCGTTGGCTTACCATTTTGGTATCGGCAACGTGTTGCAATCCTTTGGTATAAAAAGCATCGCCTAAATGTATAACGGCAGCTGCGTCTTGATGATTTGCCATCATGGCGCCAACTTTACGCTGTCCGTCTGAGTTGTCGCCGGTACATCCAATCACCAGAAATGAAAATTCATCCTGATTATCGCCGCGCATGGGGATGTCTACTTCATAAGTACGCGGACCAACTCTGTCTTTGCCTTGTCGTGCGAGCATGGCCGCATTTGTCGTCCTCCAGTCAAGGCTGTCCACAGAAAACGACGAAGACATGTCAGCAAATCCGTCTGGAATGTCGCCGTAACTAGATGGCGCGTAATCTTCAACAATGCTGTTGTCTCTTGATTCCATGCTGCAGCCTCCTCACACAAGATGAATTTTTTCTTATTGTGTATATTGCGGAAAATCACCCACACAAACAATTTTCAGCGAATTGGTGCGACCGTGTACACCGATCAAATCACCTTTGGTAATTAAAACCAAGTCACCGTTTTTCAAGATATGACGATTTTGCAATTCGGTCACCGCGGCTTGATTTAACAATCTTCTATCAATGTCGGTAGCGTCAAACGGAATGGGATACACATCACGGAATAATGTCATGCGGCGTAAAGTGGACTCATGACGGCTCAAACCATAAATGGGAATGTGTGAAGCAAAGCGTGACATTAAAACAGGTGTGGTGCCAGATTCAGTTAAAGCAATAATCGCTTTGATATCTAAATGATTCGCAGTGTACATGGCGGCGCGTGCAATCGCTTCATCGACATATTTTAACTGGTCTTCATTGTAAGCGTTTTTGACGCGGGTGGATAAATGCTTTTCTGCGCTGAGGCAAATGCGGTCCATGGCAGAAACGGCTTTGTCGGGGTATTGGCCGACAGCGGTTTCACCGGATAACATCACGGCATCGGTGCCGTCCAGCACGGCATTGGCAACGTCGGACACTTCTGCGCGTGTTGGAATGGTGTTGGTGATCATGGATTCCAGCATCTGTGTGGCAGTAATCACTGGTTTGTTGTGATGACGTGACATGCGGATAATCTTTTTCTGCATGGCAGGCAGTTCTGCATCGCCAATTTCCACGCCTAAATCGCCGCGCGCAATCATGATCGCGTCTGATGCCTGAATAATGGCGTCTAGGTTAGCGATGGCTTCTGTGCGTTCGATTTTGGAAATAATACCTTGATCACCGCCAGCGGCTTTGATTAACACGCGTGCCTCTTTCATGTCGTCAGCGTTACGTGGGAATGAAACGGCAATGTAATCGGCTTTAAGGCGCACTGCTTCCACAATGTGTGCGCGGTCACGTTCAGTTAAGGCATTGGCGGATAAGCCGCCGCCCAGGCGATTAATGCCTTTGTTATTGGATAATTCGCCGCCTACGATAACTTCGCAATGAATTTTGCTGCGTTCGGTTTGTAGTACTTTGAATACCAGACGGCCATCGTCTAACAGCAACGTATCGCCAGCGCGTACGTCGTTAGGTAAGTTTTTGTAGCCTAGCGAAACGGTGTTTTCATCGCCGGCGTTTTCATCCAGGTTAGCATCCAGAACAAATTTCTGACCTTCTTTTAAGGTCACTTTCTTGTTTTTGAATCGGCTGATGCGGATTTTTGGGCCCTGCAAATCCACTAGAATGGCAACGGTAATGCCATGACGTGCAGCGATGTTGCGCACATTGTTGATGCGTTCTTCATGCAGGCTGACTTCGCCGTGAGAAAAGTTGGCGCGAAACACAACAGCGCCGGCGAGTATGACTCGTTCAAGCATGGCTGGGTCGTCAAGTGAGGGGCCTAGTGTGACTACAATTTTCGTTCTGCGTAATGAGTTCATGTGCGGTATTTTTCGCTGAACCAAAACGATGGAAAGCCAGACATAAGCGTTGCTTATGTCTGGCCGGTAACCATATTGAAGATATTCTCGCTTTAATCAGCGAAAACAGCTTGGTTCATGCGACCTTTTCGTTTTTTGCCGTCCGCTCTTCAAGCGCTGTAATGACGGGTAATGGTTTGCCTTCGAGTACTGTCAGAAAAGCACCGCCGCCAGTGGAAACATAATCTATCTTGTCACTGATGTCGTACTTTTCAATCGCGGCTAGTGTATCACCACCGCCTGCAACTTTGAATGCTTTACTTTCAGCAATTGCTTTGGCGATAGCTTGTGTGCCGTGACCGAAATCATCAATTTCAAATGCACCAACGGGACCATTCCATAAAATGGTTTTGGCTTTTTTGATCAGTGCAGTAAAGGTTTTAATGGTATCGGGACCGATATCAAAAACTTTTTCGTTGTCGTCAATTTGTGATACTAAACGCACGCTGGCATCTGGATTTTCACATAAACGTTCTGCGACCACGACATCGGTGGGTGAAGGAATATCTGCATTACGTTTTTTCGCTTCTTGTGTCAGATCGTAAGCTTTATCGATTAGATCGGGTTCGTGTAAAGAGCGACCCACGGTGTAACCTTCAGCCGCCAGGAAGGTGTTGGCTATGCCGCCACCGATAATCAAGGTGTCGACTTTTTTGACCAGCGATTCAAGCAGCGCGAGCTTGGTAGATACTTTCGAGCCGCCAATAATGGCAACGACTGGGTGAGCTGGTTTATCCAGCACTTTGCTTAAGGCTTCCAATTCGGAAATCAACAATGGACCTGCGCAAGCTTCTTTGGCAACTTTGATGATGCCGTAGGTAGAAGCTTCCATGCGATGTGAGGTCGCGAATGCGTCCATGACATAAACATCGCACAAGCTAGCCATCTTTTTGCAGAGTTCGCTGGTGTTGTTGGTTTCGCCATGATTAAAGCGCACGTTCTCCAATAACACGACTTGATGATTGCCCATGTCAACGCCATCTAACCAATTGGTAATGAGCGGCACTTCAATCTTTAATAATTTAGATAAGGCAGCGGCGACTGGTGCTAGTGTGAAGGCTTCATTGGATCCGCCTTCGCTTGGGCGACCAAGGTGTGACATCAGCATGACTTTGGCGCCTGCTTTCATGGCTTGCTGAATGGTTGGTAAGGCAGCGCGAATGCGCAGGTCGCTTGTGATTTCGCCGTTCTTGAGCGGAACGTTAAAATCTTCACGAATTAATACCTTCTTACCCTTCAAATCAAGGTCAGACATCTTGGTAATTGGCATACCAGCTTGCTCCTTTAATAAACAACGATAGATGATGCTGAATTTATTGCATAATGTGAAGAAAAACAATACTGTCAATGTATGCGCAAATTTATGAACAATATCTCACAACAAGAGTCGGTAAGCGGTCTTTTGTTGTTCATTGCTACTATTTTGGCTTTAATTTGGGCAAATTTACCGTTTTCTTCTTTGTATGAGCAATTTGTCAGCAACTGGGTCTTCATGATTAATGAAGGTTTGATGGCAATTTTTTTTCTGTTAGTGGGTCTTGAGCTCAAACGCGGATTTCATGAAGGGCATTTTTCTAAAACGGCAGACATTGTTTTGCCGTTCGCGGCTGCTTGCGGCGGGATGATCATGCCAGCCATTATCTACCTGATCTTAAACTTTCAGCATCCGGAAACAGTGGTGGGTTTTGCCACGCCGGTGGCGACTGATATCGCGTTTGCCTTGGGCGCGCTTAGCTTATTTGGCAAAGCCATTCCGCGTCAGTTAAAACTATTTTTATTAACAGTCGCTATTTTTGATGATTTAGGCGCGATTTTGATTATTGCTGTCTTTTATTCTCACGGCTTGTCGCTGATATATTTAAGCGGCGCGATTTTTGTGATTTTGTCGCTGATGTTCTGCAATTTCTGCCGTATTCATTATTTACTGGTTTATCTGATTGGCGGCGTAGCACTCTGGTATTTGTTTCTGAAGGCAGGCATACATCCTACCGTTGCTGGCATGGTCACTGCGCTGACGATGCCGAATGCAAAAGTACGCGGTAAAAATATTTTGCCTGAATTCGAAAAGCATTTACGTCCTTATGTGGTATTTATCATCACACCTATCTTTGCGTTGGCAAATGCTGGGCTGCCGCTGGCCGATGTAAACCTGGCTACGTTTAAAAGTAATGTCGTGCTAGGTATCATTTGCGGTTTGTTTTTTGGCAAACAAATTGGGGTGATGTTGGTCACGTGGCTGGCCACCACTTTATCGCGCGAAGCACGTTTGCCCCAACACACAAGCTGGTTAGCGTTTTATGGCGTCGCCCTCTTGTGCGGCATCGGTTTTACTATGAGTTTGTTTCTTGGTACGCTCTCGTTCCAAAATCATCCGCAATATATTAATGAAGTCAGACTAGGTGTTTTAGCGGGTTCTATCTTGTCAGGTATCGCCGGTGCCAGTGTGCTTGCGTTTGCTGCCAGACGAAACAGAAGGTTATCTCATTCATGAAACCAGAACGCATATTAGTCACAGGCGGCGCGGGATTTATTGGCTCGCATACCGTCGATTATTTATTGAAGCAAGATTGTTATGTGACTGTGCTTGATAATCTTTATTCTGGCAAAATATTAAATCTGAAAATGAATCATCCGAATCTGGAATTCATTGAGGGCGATATTCTTGAATTTCCATTGATGCAAGATCTTGTTAAAAACTGTGATGCCGTGCTGCATCTCGCGGCGATTGCCTCCGTGCCAGCTTCCATCTCAGACCCGATTTATTCCATGCTGGTGAATACGCAGGGATTTGTGCATGTGCTGCAAGCCATTAACACGTGCAAACGTAACGTCAGAGTCGTTTATGCCTCTAGTGCGGCAGTTTATGGTGATACCGCCATCTTGCCATGTGAAGAATCACAAATGGGAATTCCCTTGTCACCGTATGCATTACAGAAAATGAATTGCGAACAATATGCGGCGCTGTATCAATCATTACACGGTATTAAAAGTCTAGGCTTGCGTTATTTCAATGTGTATGGCGAAAGACAAGATCCTGCTTCACCTTATTCAGGTGTGATCAGTCGGTTCATTGATCGATATCGTGAGAACCAGGCTCTTACCATCTTTGGCGATGGTTTGCAGACGCGTGATTTTATTTATGTAGAAGATGTTGCCCGCGCCAACTGGCTAGCTTTGCAGTCGGAAGACCACGGCGTATTAAATATTGCTACCGGTAAACCGGAATCGCTGTTGAATTTAATCGATTATATTGAAGCCGCTGGCGGTAAACCGGCCCAGCGAGTATTTGAAGCAAACAGGGCGGGTGACATTAAATCCTCCTATGCCGCAACTGAGGCGGCAGCAGATTATCTTGATTTTACTGCTGGAATCAGCCTGAAAGAGGGCATTAAACAGATCATGGGATGACTTTTAGGTGGTAGTTCAGGTATTATCCAAAAAAAATTTACGCAGCGAGAGTGAAAATCTATGACTGATATTCTAGATGAACAACAGGCTTGCACTAAACGTCGTATCGACGTGACCAAAAAAGACTTACCAGTTTCCTGTCCGCCACGCAGCGATCGCGTGTGGGATGCGCATCCTCGCGTGTATTTGCCAGTGGAAGAAGTTGGCAGAGCCGTCTGCCCCTATTGCGACACGGAATATGTGTTGAAAGACTTTTCTGCCGGTGAATAATGACGTCCATTCATCCGCGTAAAATATTAATCATTGGGCCATCATGGGTAGGTGATACCGTGATGGCGCAAGCGTTATTTAAATTGTTAAAGCAGCAGCATCCACAAGCAGAAATTGATGTGCTAGCGCCTTCGTGGACATTCACGGTATTAGGCTGCATGCCTGAAGTGAGCAATGCGATTGAAATGCCTATCGGGCATGGCGAATTGAAATTGCGTGAACGTTACCGGATTGGTAAATCACTGCGTGCCAAACAATATGATCAGGCAATTGTATTACCCAACTCATTTAAATCAGCATTAATACCGTGGTTCGCTGGCATTCCTGTGCGTACTGGCTGGTTGCGTGAAGCGCGTCAGTTATTATTGAACGATGGACGTCAATTAGATAAAACACGCTATCCATTAATGATAGAGCAATATCTTGCATTAGGTATTGCACCCGATGCGGCATTACCAGCCGAGTATCCGTATCCTGCATTTCACGTGACAGAGGCTGCACAGCAAGCCGCTTTGGAAAAACATCAACCCAAATGGCCGCACCGCAAAGTATTGGCGCTGGGAGCGGGTGCTGAATTTGGTCCTTCAAAACGCTGGCCTGCAGAATATTACGCGGAACTCGCTAAGCAAAAATTAAATGAAGGCTATGATGTCTGGTTGTTTGGATCACCAAAAGACAAACCAGTCACCGATAGCATTATGGAAATGACGCAAAATCGCTGTGAAAATTTAGCAGGGCGTTTGCAGTTATCGGAAACGATCGCATTGCTCTCGTTAACCGCCGGCGTGGTTTCTAATGATTCTGGTTTAATGCATATTGCCGCCGCATTAGATAAACCATTAATTGTGATTTATGGTTCTACGAGCCCGAGTTTCACACCGCCGCTTTCCAAGAGCGCGCAAGTTTTAAAAATGAATTTAAGTTGTCAGCCTTGTTTTCAGCGCGAATGTCCGTTGAAACATCATCAATGCATGCGTGATATCACGCCAGCTCAAGTGGCGAATGCCATGGCGGCGTGGAGTCATTAATATGCGTGTTTTGTTAATCAAAACGTCTTCCATGGGTGATTTAATTCATACTCTGCCAGCATTAACCGATGCTGGCAGAGCCATACCCGGTATTCGTTTTGACTGGATGGCAGAGGAAGCTTTTGCGGAAATTCCAGCCTGGCATCCGCTAGTCGATCAGGTGATTCCGATTGCATTGCGCCGCTGGCGTAAGCATTTATTTGCGAGCCAAACCCGCAAAGAATGGGGCGAGTTAAGTCACCTATTAAAGTCACAGCAGTACGATTTAATCCTTGATGCGCAAGGGTTGGTGAAAAGTGGATTTCTGGCTTTGTTTGCCAATGGTCCGAGAGCTGGGCTTGATTTTCGTTCCGCGCGTGAACCGTTTGCATCATTTGCTTATCATGAAAAACACCGCGTGAACTTTTATCAGCATGCAGTGCATCGCATGCGAAGTTTGTTTAGTCATGCGCTGCGTTACCCGATGCCGACCACACCGCCTGTGTTTGGCTTAGATCGCAGTAAATTTCAATCGCCCGCTCCCAATGAATCCTATTTGGTCTTTCTGCATGGCACGACTTGGGCGAGTAAGCAGTGGCCCGAAAGTTATTGGCAAGAGCTTGCACGTATGGCAGCCAGCCATGGTTTACGCGTCAAAATTAATGGCGGCAGCGAGGCTGAATTAGAACGTGCAAAACGCATTGCCGAAAATAATCCGGCTGTCGATTTGATGGGTCGCATGACGATCAAGCAGATGGCCGATTTATTGTCCGGCGCCAAAGCGGCCGTGGCGGTGGATACGGGTTTTGCTCATTTGGCAGGAGCGTTGGATTTGCCAACCATTTCAATTTATGGTGCAACCAATGCAGATTTTACCGGCGCTGTTGGTCCCAAGTCAGTGCTATTGCAAACACCATTTCCCTGTTCGCCGTGTTTGAGTCGTGAATGTGCTTATCGTGAGCCATCGCCTGTGTCACCAGCTTGTTACGCAACCGTGCCGCCCGCAAAGGTGTGGGAAGCGCTCAGTCAGTTCTAGCAGTAATCGTTATCACGTCCACAAGGTTCAGCGCCCGGCGTTGGCGTTCTGTCATCACCCGCAATATTCACATCACTAATCTTATGTTCATTCGGACGTAATTGCGCGTAGGAGGGGTAAGAGGTGATTTGTATACGGCTGTTTGAGCGAATGCCATTATTGGTTAATTTATTGGAGATGGGGAAGTAATCACCGTAACCAACGTATTTCAATTTGCGGATATCGCTGCTTTGTTCTTTGAATTGAACGATACCAGAAACCCATAGGTAAGCCGCGACTGCTTTGGCGCGGCGCGTAGATAAACGTTGCTCCCACGGATACATGCTAAAGCCGCTGGTGTTGCCGGAGATCATGATGTTGTTGTCGGGTTTGCGGTTTAACACATCCACGACGCTGTCTAGAGTGCGATGCGCGCTCGGTAAAAATTCTGCTGTGTTAGGTTCAAAGAGGTGGTCTGATGGAATGTAGATGCCCATGTAATCGCCAAGCAAATACACTTTACCACCAGCGTCTACAATGCCTGAAGCATCGGCACGTATGGATGAGAAGTAGTAACCAAGTGCGCCACCGCCAAGTCCGCCCAGTGCAATATAACCTTTCGTGCCGCCAATCAATGCCACCACGCCAGCGCCAATACCAGCGCCAATCGCGGTGCCTGCCAACGTGCCAGTAGTATGGTTATTGGTGGTGAATGGATTAAAAGAACAGGCAGTGAGTGATAGCTGGCAAAGCAAGAGGGCTGCAACTTGCGAGAGGCGGAGATCCAGTTTCATAGTATATCCCTAATGACAGACGACCAATTATAGCTTGTTCGTGTCCTTAAAATCATCATGGAAATAATTCGCTCAACAGTTTAGTATCTAAATTGAGGATCTATTCACCTCGCGGAGTCTAAAATGGATTTGGAAAACGGCGATTCTCTTAACGGCGGTCATTATACTGTTTGGCAAGTAATAAAGGCTTATTGGCAATCCAATAAACGATTTCCGCTAGCGACTTATCTATCAATCATGGCTTTCATGGTGCTAACGGTGATTGGCGCATTTGTCGCTTTCCAGCATTGGTATTCTTATTTTCATACAGTGCCGCCAGTGGTGGTATTGCGGCATCAATACGTACTCGTTGCTGCAGCTGCTGTCATGGTTTTATCTTTTTATGGGTTGTTATTGCTGTTTCGTTTCCTGTTTACCGTGGCTATCTTCATGACCGTGACACTGGTCGCCTTCGACGTGGTCTTTAATTATTGGTACAACCATTTTTATGACGCATTGCAGGCTTATGACAAACCCACTACGGTTTATTTGCTAGGCATCTTCTTTGCGATCGCGTTCACTTATATTGTGGTCGCGGTTTATCGATATTACATCTCACAAATATTTGGACTGCGCTGGCGCCGTTGGTTGACGGAACAGTTTATAGGTCGTTGGTTGCAGCATAGAACCTATTATCTGTTAGAAAACTTTGATGAGCAGACCGATAACCCCGATCAACGTATTCAGGAAGATGTGGGTTCGCTGGTGACCATGACCATGGATTTGACCATGGGCATGATGAGCGCGGTGACAACGTTTATCGCGTTTATTTATATTCTCTGGAGTTTGTCAGGTATCTTCACGCTTTCATTGGGGCCGTTGGGTACTTACCGTGTGCCGGGATATTTGGTTTGGGTGGGCGTGTTGTATGCGATTATTGGAACGTTGCTGACAATTAAGCTCGGTCGGCCATTAGTCATGCTGAACTTCGAACAGCAGCGCCGCGAAGCCACCTTCCGTTATGCGGCTATCGATCTGCGTACGCATGCAGAAAATGTTGCGCTCTATCATGGCGAAGCGCAGCAGCGAAATATCATGCAGCGTTTGTTTGATCGCGTGCTGGAAAATTCTCTCTTTATTATTATGCGGCAAAAAATGTTGATGTGGTTTACTGCTGGCTACAATCAATTGTCTGTGATGCTGCCGTTGTTAGTCGCCTTGCCCAATTATTTTGACAAGGTGTTTTTGCTTGGCGGGTTAATTCAAAGTTTGCAAGCGTTTAACCGCGTGCAGGATTCATTATCTTTCTTGATTAACTCGTATACCCAGATCGCGCACTGGCAAGCGGTCGGTAAACGTTTGACGACGTTTGTGAATCACATGAATGAAGCGGAAGCGAAAGCGAAAAGTCAGAATAAGCTTGAGTTTAAGCAGCAAACCACGAATGAAATTACCTCAAAAAATATATCTGTCGCAACGCCGCGCGGTGAGTTATTGCTGCAAGGTGTGAATGAGGTGTTTAAGCATGGCAATCATTATTTGATAGAAGGTGTGTCAGGTATTGGGAAAAGTACGTTTGTGCGTGCGTTAGCGGGTATCTGGCCTTATTCAGCGGGTGAGGTGATGCTGCCAGAAAATAAAGTCATTATGTATATTCCACAACGTCCTTATATGCCGATTGGTACGTTGATGGATGCGATTTTGTTTCCAGATAAAGATAACCCGACACTGGAACGAGAGGTTGAAAAAATTCTGAAGCTTTGTCATTTAGAGCATTTGATTTCTCATTTGCATGAAACAGCCGTGTGGACAGATCAATTATCACCGGGTGAGCAACAGCGTATTGCTTTTGCGCGTGTGTTGTTACACCAGCCTGATTGGATCTTCCTGGATGAAAGTACCTCTAGTCTTGATCAAGCGAATGAAGAGTTGATGTATCAGTTGATCAAGAAAGAAGTGCCGCACTGCTCTATTGTGAGCGTTGGGCACCGAGCTTCTTTAGAGAAGATCCACGATCATATTATTAATATGTCCAAGTACAGCGCGCATCAACCGGTGCTGGCTTAAAGGTTCGCCCTCACCCTGTCCCTCTCCCGCATTCACCGCTAGCCGACTACGCAGCGACGATGGGCGGGAGAGGGAACCTCCTAAGCTGCAGCGTCAATTATTCGATAATCAACTGGTTCACAAAAGTAAATTAGCAGGTCCCCTCTCTCGCCCTGTGTAGCTGCGTAGTTTGCTGGTGGTGATTGCGGGAGAGGGACAGGGTGAGGGGAAATGAAGGGTGTCACATCTGCTGGCACTGCACACAATAAACGGTGCTGCGCTGCCCCAGCTTGATTCCGCATAATTTTCTCTTACACTTCGGGCAAGGTTCTCCAGCTTTGCCATACACTTGCAACTCAATCCTGAAATACCCAGGCGAGCCATCACTACGTGAAAAATCTTTTAACGTTGTCCCGCCTTTTTCAATCGCGTTTTTCAATATAGCTTTGATAGCCGTCACCAATTTCTGCATTTTTGCCCGCGGCACTTTATTGGCAGCTTGTTCAGGATGAATCCCTGCGCGAAAGAGCGCTTCAGCTGCGTAAATGTTGCCGACACCCACAACCACCTTGCCATCCATAATAAAATTCTTAATGGCGGATTTGCGTGATTTGGCTTTGTCGAACAGATAGTCAGTATTGAATTCATCGGTTAATGGCTCTGGCCCCAGTTCGGCCAGCAATGTGTGCTGACTAGGGGGTGCATCAGTATAAAGCAGCGCGCCAAACCTCCTGGGGTCTGTGAAGCGCAGAATGCGGCCATTGGCGAAATGAATATCCACATGATCATGTTTTTGTGGTGTGCGATCTTCCAGTAAAATACGCAAGCGCCCAGACATGCCAAGATGTAGTAGTAAACTGCCGTGATCACATTGCATCACAATGTACTTCCCACGCCGTGTAAGGCCGTTTAGTCTTTGGCCGAGCAAAGTTTTATCGATTTGTTTGGGTATTGGCCAGCGCAAACGATGATTTCTGATCACAATTTGCGTCATTTTCTGGCCGCTGATATGCGGAGCAATGCCGCGCAATGTTGTTTCAACTTCGGGCAATTCTGGCATGCGATTTTTTAAACCTTTTATGCTATTATGTGCGACAAGATAACATATTATAACGAGGTATTTCATGCTAGGTTTAGTGTCGCTGCCATGGTGGGGTTATCTAGTTGTACTATTGGTTTTTACGCAATTAACCATTTTTTCCGTGACGATTTATTTACATCGTTGTCAGGCGCATCGCGCAGTGGATTTGCATCCACTCGTTAGTCATATATTCCGTTTTTGGTTGTGGATGTCGACTGGCATGATCACGAAAGAGTGGGCTGCAATTCATCGCAAGCATCATGCCAAAGTTGAAACGGAAGAAGATCCACATAGTCCAATGACGCGCGGTATCAAAAAAGTTTTTTGGGAGGGTGCGGAACTTTATCGCGCCGAATGCGGCAATCTGGAAACCATGCAGCGTTACGGGCAAGGCACACCAGATGACTGGATTGAACGTAATGTTTATTCGCGCTTCAAATCCTTAGGCATTACCTTGATGTTCTTCATCGACATCACCTTGTTTGGCCCGATTGGTATTACGATCTGGGCAGTGCAAATGTTCTGGATTCCATTCTTTGCGGCGGGCGTTGTGAATGGTATCGGCCATTATTGGGGTTATCGCAATTACGAAGTGAAAGATGCTTCACGTAATATTTTTCCGATAGGCTTTTTCATCGGCGGCGAAGAATTGCATAACAATCATCATGCGTTTGCGACCTCAGCCAAGTTTTCAAACAAGTGGTATGAGTTTGACATGGGCTGGTTAGTGATACGCGCTATGCAGTGTGTTGGATTAGCCAAGCCAAAACGTGTGATTCCAGTGTTGCGCACTGAGCCCGGTAAAACGGTTGCTGATGCTGATACGATTCAAGCGTTAATTACGCATCGTTTTCAAGTGATGTCACGTTATGCGCGTGATGTGATTGCGCCTATGTTGAAAGAAGAAAAGAAATCAGCCAGCAAAGATGACAGCGCTTTATTGCGCCGCGCTTACAAAGTCTTGTCTTGCGATGACATGTTGATGCAATCCAAGCATAAAGTGCGCTTGGCGAATGTGTTGGCGAACTTTCAATCCTTAAGTGTGGTGTATCAGTTCCGCTTAAAGCTGCAAGCGATCTGGAGTCGCAGCACTGCGAGCCAGAAAGAATTGTTGGAAGCCTTGCAAGAATGGTGCCGACAAGCAGAGGAAACTGGTAATCAGGCATTGCTGCGTTTTTCGCAGAAGCTGAAAACTTATGTTCCGGCGGTTGCGGTGGCTGGGTAGTTTTCTTTTTAATAAAAAAAACCCGCCATGGTGCGGGTTTTTTTATTATCGGTTGGTTTGATTGGGTGTTCCCTCACCCTGTCCCTCTCCCGCAGCCACCAGCACCAAACGACGCTGCGACACGGGGCGGGAGAGGGGACCTGCTAATTAGCGGTATCGAAATAGTTGCGCATGGTGGGGTAGAGTGAATTAGGGCTCAGCGCATGTCTACGCCTACAAATGCCAAAAAAAATCCCCGCAGGTGCGGGGATTCTTTAAAGATAGAAAGCGACTAGATTTTACCTTCTTCAAACAGCACATGCATGCCGTTCTTGCCAGTGGCTTCATTCCAGGCGAGTTTGTCATAACTTTTCAGTTTGATTTTCTCGGTGGATTTTTTCTTGTTTTTGGTGGTGGTACGAAACGTGCCGGTTTTTTTGCCCGCTTTCGTCAAACCAGTGGAAACTAATTTAATTTTATCGCGCATGATGATTACCTTGCTTCTTCTTGCGTGAGTTGTTCACGTAATTTGATATCGTTAAGCACTTTTTCAATGCCGTGTTTGTCGATAATGCGCATGCCGCGGGTGGTGATGCGTAAGCGAACATAACGGTTTTCATCTGACAACCAGAAGCGTTTTACTTTCAGGTTGGGTAAGTAGCGACGTTTTGTTTTGTTGTTGGCATGAGAAACATTGTGCCCTGCGAGGGGTTTCTTGCCAGTAATCGGACATTTTTTAGCCATATCCTGCTCTCTATCTAAATAAATTTAATCTGGTTTGTGTAAGGGCGTAACTTATACCAGAAACTAATGACGAGAGCAATGAAGTTACATCATTCCGGCATCAGCCAGTGAGAAGGTATCGGTGCGACCGACAATTATATGATCTATCAACTTCATATCGACCAGTGAAAGCGCTTGTTTGATGTTCATGGTGACCATCTTATCGGCCTCACTCGGCAGGGCAATACCTGAGGGGTGATTATGCGCCATGATGATGCGCGCCGCGTTATATAAAAGCCCGCGCCGCACGATCTCGCGCGGGTAGACCACCGCTTCATGAATGCTGCCATAAAACAGCTCGTCAAAACGGATGATACGCATGTGCATATCCATGAATAAACAGGCAAAAACCTCAGAAGTATGATGCCGCAACTGGTCAGCAATATAATGTCTGGTTTTGGTGCTGCTATTCATCGTATCGCCGTCTTCTGCCGGATGCGAAAGACAACGCCGTCCCAACTCCAAGGCAGCTTTTAGCGCCGCGAACTTGGATTGTCCGATACCTTGTCTATGCGTCAATGTGAGCTTGGGAGCCTGCAACAGATTGCGTATGCCGCCGAACTCTTCCAGCAATTGCCGCGCAATATCGACCGCGGTTTTGCCTCGGACACCGGTACGAAGAAAAATCGCCACGAGCTCAGCGTCTGTGAGGGCGGATTCACCGCGTGTGAGTAATTTTTCCCGAGGACGATCGTACTCGGGCCAATGGATGATGGACATGGCGTTTCCTTACTATGAAGTGGGTTTGAAATTGGTTTGGGGGGTGGGAGGGGAGAGAGGGCCGAGAATACACTTGTGGTTGATTAAGTACAAGATATTGAGGCTCTTATTAGCCTCGCGCAGCGTCTCTTGCCTCTTCTGGGGTCAAGGCCTCTGGGAGAGGCAAGCATCGCTGCGCGGAGGCTGATTTCGACACTTCGCTCCGCTCGCGTCCTGTGTTATATTTTCGCCACTCATTCACCCAACCAGAGAGCGCATATCATGGACAATCAGACACAAAAATCAGCGGGCCACGCCTTTTCGCTGAATCAGGGAGCATCAGACAAGGTCATTCAGGTTAAAATTCTGGATGCGCGTATTGGTCAAGAATTTCCGCTTCCGCGTTATGAAACCGCGGATGCCGCAGGTTTGGATTTGCGTGCCTGCCTGAATGAAACACTGGTGATTCAACCTGGTGAAACCCATTTAATCCCCACTGGCATTTCTATCTATATTGGCGACCCCAATTTAACCGCCATTATTTTGCCGCGTTCCGGTTTGGGGCATAAGCATGGCATCGTGCTTGGTAATTTAGTCGGTTTAATTGATGCCGATTATCAAGGTCCATTAATGGTGTCTTGCTGGAATCGCGGTCAAACCGCTTACACCATGACACCGGGCGACAGAATCGCTCAACTCGTTTTCCTGCCTATCGTGCGCGCGCAATTTGAAGTCGTGGAAGCTTTCACTGCCACGGAACGCGGCGCCGGCGGCTTTGGTCATTCAGGAAAAAATTAAATGTTGATGGATCGCACCGAAGAACACACTTTATCAGACACCATTTTTCGTGCTTACGATATACGTGGCATTGCGGGTGACACGTTAACGGCGCAAGCGGTTTTCCAAATTGGAAAATCGTTTGGTTCCTTCGCGCGCGATCAAGGCGAACATCAAATTGTGATTGCGCGAGATGGCCGCAAGTCTGGCCCCATGTTATCTGCCGCTCTACGAGATGGCATTTTATCGGTTGGGTGTGATGTAGTGGATATCGGTGTTGTTCCGACTCCCGTGCTCTATTACGCCACGCAAATTTTCGCTGAACATTCTGGTGTGATGCTGACTGGCAGCCATAATCCGCCGAATTATAACGGCTTGAAAATGGTCGTGAAGGGCCGCTCACTGAAAGAAAATGATATTGTCGAATTGCATGAACGCATCAAGGCAAAAAAATATTACACGGGCCTTGGTGTGTGTCATGAAATTGATGTCACCGATCGATACATCAAAGATATCGTGGCGAATGTCACGATGAAGCGTAAACTAAATATCGTGGTAGATGCAGGTAATGGCGTCACTGGCAAAATCGCACCAGCGCTGTTTCGTCAAATGGGTTGCGACGTACAAGAATTATTTTGCGAAATTGACGGCACGTTTCCCAATCATCATGCGGATCCAAGCCAGCCAGAAAATCTGACTGATTTAGTGCAAGCGGTTAAAACCTCAGGCGCAGATGTTGGTTTGGCTTTTGATGGTGACGGCGATCGTTTGGGCATCGTGACCAATCGTGGTGAAATAATCTGGCCGGATCGTTTATTAATGCTATTCGCCAAGTCCATTTTAGCTTCCGTGAAAGGTGCAAAATGCATTTTCGATGTGAAATGCACTAGCCATTTGCCCAGTTTAATTGAGCAACACGGGGGTGAGCCGCTGATGTGGAAAACTGGCCACTCCATGATAAAAGCCAAAATGCTGGAAACCGGAGCCCATGTTGCCGGTGAGATGAGCGGCCACTTTTTCTTTAAAGACCGATGGAATGGTTTTGATGATGCAATGTATGCAGGCGCTCGTTTGCTGGAAATTCTGGCGCAAAACACAGCGGATTGCGCGTCCATCTTCGATGCCTTGCCAGATAGCGTCAACACACCAGAAATGAAAATCGCGGTGGCAGATGAAGAGAAATTTCATTTGATGCAAGAGTTGGTAGAGGCTGCGAACTTCGCTTCAGCTCAAGAAATAACAACTATCGATGGTTTGCGCGTGAATTTTTCAGACGGGTGGGGATTGGTGCGGCCGTCTAATACATCGCCATATCTCGTGCTGCGATTTGAGGCGATCAATCAAACAGTGCTCAGTCAAATACAGGAAATATTTCGCGAGTGGATATTATCAGTCAGGCCAAATCTGATTTTGCCTTATTAAAATGTGACGTCGTCATCGTTGGCGGCGGTATGGTGGGTCTGGTGCTAGCGCTAGCACTGGCAAAAAATCCTGAATTTTCTATTGTGGTATTAGAAGCGAAAGCTGAATCAGATCAATTCTCAGCTGAGGTTTATCATCATCGTGTCAGTGCGTTATCACTGTCTTCAGTGCGAATCTTGCAAGCACTAAATGTTTGGCAGGCGATGAGCGCACGTCGTGTGAGCCCGTTTACTGATATTAAAGTGTGGGACAATCAGGCGAAATCTGGGTTAACTTTCAATTGTCATGAAATTGCTGAATCAGCGCTGGGTTATATTGTTGAAAACAACGTGACGCAATTATCCTTACGCGAAAAAGTATTATCTACCACTAATATCAACTACCTTTCACCAGTGAGTTTGATTCACTGTGAGCAACATCCTGAAAGCATTATTCTGCAAACCAAAGAATATGGTGCAGTGCAGGCGAAATTGGCAGTTGCTGCCGATGGCGCAAATTCCTGGTTGCGCAAAGCAGTTGGCATGACGGTCAAAACACACTCGTATGAACAAGATGCTATCGTTGCTAGTGTGTTAACAGCCATGCCGCATCAGAAAATCGCGCGGCAAGTGTTTTTACCTGAAGGTCCGCTGGCTTTTCTGCCGCTGCAGTCATCTCATTTATCATCCATCGTATGGTCACTGCCATCTGCCAAAGCACGCGACATGCTCGCATTGCCGCTAGATGAATTTAAAACAGCATTGACTGCCGCCTTTGGCGCACGTCTTGGTGAGGTGAGAGAAGTCAGTCAGCGTTTTGTCTTTCCGTTAAAAAAGCAACAAGCAGAAAAATATGTAACGAATCGAGTCGCCTTGGTTGGTGATGCGGCTCATGTTGTTCATCCGTTAGCAGGACAAGGTGTCAATTTAGGTTTGCTAGATGCGGCTAGTCTTGCTGAGGTCATCTTGACGGCAGCTCAACAAGGCCGCGATATTGCGCAAACCAGCGTGTTGCGTCGTTACGAGCGTTGGCGCCGTGCAGATAACATGGCCTTGCTATCAGGGGTAGATCTAATCAAGCAATTATTTGCGAATGAAGCAATGCCGATACAAGCAGCTCGTAGCTTTGGTCTTGCCATGACAAATCGATTTTTGCAAATCAAAAATATTTTTACACGACAGGCTGTTGGCTGCCGTAAAGGATTGCCAGCGTTGGCAAGCAATAAAAATACTTAAGGAGTTTCATCATATGCGCTTATCAACAGCCAGCATGGTATTCGTCTCTATTTTATTACCTATGCAGAGTTTTGCAGCAGACAAACTGGTGTTTGCGATAGATCTGATTCGTCATGGCGATAGAACGCCGATTATCACTATCCCTACTGCGCTGAACAAATGGCAAGAAGGTCCAGGCCAGTTAACCACTATCGGCATGCAGCAAGAATATAATCTTGGTGTGAAGCTGCGACAGCGTTATGTGGATAAGGAACAGTTATTGCCAGCGCAATATCAACCAGCAACACTCTATGCGCGATCAACTGATGTGGATCGCACACTCATGAGCGCAGCATCATTCCTGATGGGTTTATATCCAGCAAGTACCAACCCATCGCTGCCGTTTGCAATGCAGCCCATTCCGGTGCATACCGCACCGTCAGATGTCGATACGGTGATTAATCAGAAGATTGATCGCAAAGCATTAGAAGCGACGCTGCAAAAATATGTGTATGACTCAGCTGAATGGAAGCAAAAAGAAGCGGAATTAAAGCCGCATTTTCAGCATTGGAGTGAAGCAACTGGACTCAGTATTCGCTCGCTGCAAGATTTGAGTTTTGCGGATACGCTGTTGATTAACAAGCTACACCATATGCCGCAGCCAGCGGGTTTAACTGACGAAGATATCAATACTATTTTGGCTGCAGATGAATTTTCATCAGTCATGGAGCTAAAAGCTGCGCCGGTAGCAGCACTTTATGAAAGTCAGTTAGTAAAATTTATCTCAGTCACCCTGCAACAATATAGTGTGCCTGGAAATTCACACACTCTGAAGTATGCATTGTTATCAGCACATGATGTTACCATAGCCAGCGTCATGACACTGCTCGATGCGCCGCTGACAAAGTCACCAGCGTATGCCAGCGACCTGAATTTTGCTTTGTACGAAACTGGCAACTATCACTACGTAGTGCGTGTTACCTACAATGATGAACCGGTCACGATTCCCGCCTGTGGTGGAACAGAGTGCACATTGCCGCAATTTGTAAAAGCGGCGAGCCATTACACAAGCGCAGGCAGATGACAGCAGTAATTTGAAAGGCTATACTTTCGCACTCTTAAAAAGGTAAGCAAAAAATTAAGGAAAATACTGTGGCCAAACGAACGCCATTTTATGATTTACACCTCGCTGCTAATGCCAAGATGGTGGATTTTGCGGGTTGGGATATGCCGCTGCATTATGGATCACAATTAGAAGAACATCACATCGTACGAAAATCTGCCGGACTGTTTGATGTTTCTCACATGGGCGTCGTTGATGTACACGGCGACAAATCGGTTGAATTCCTGCGTTATCTGGTCGCTAACAATGTCGATAAAATCGCCGAAGGCAAAGCACTTTATACCTGCATGCTGAACGAACAAGGCGGCGTGCTGGACGATTTAATTATTTACCGTGTCGCTAATGATTTCTTCCGCATCGTCATCAATGCCGGCAGACGCGTGAATGATGTGGAATGGATGCAAAAGCAAGCCAAACCATTCAATGTGCAGCTCACTGAACGTACTGATCTGGTCATGCTGGCCATTCAAGGCCCCGAAATCAAAAATCTTTTAACAAAATGGTTAAGCCAAGAAGAAGCTGCAACACTTCAAGCGCTGAAACCATTCACCTTTGTGGCGCTTAACGATTTATTCGCTGCACGTACCGGATACACCGGCGAAGATGGTTTCGAAATTATTTTTCCCGCCAAAGATGCAGCAAAATATTGGAATGCATTACTTCAAGCTGGCATTAAACCTTGCGGCTTAGGGGCGCGTGACACGCTGCGTCTTGAAGCCGGTCTGAATTTGTATGGGTCTGATATGGATGAATCGGTCACACCTCTAGAATCCAATCTCGCGTGGACGGTTGCCATGGAGCCTGCCGACAGAGACTTCATTGGTCGCAAAGCACTGGAAAAAATTCAACGAGACGGCATAAAAAGGCGGTTAGTCGGTTTGGTGCTGGAAGGCCCAGGTATTATCCGTAATCATCAAAAAGTGCTGACAGAACAGGGCGGCGCGGGCGAAGTGACTAGCGGTGGTTATTCTCCAACGCTAAGCAAGAGTATTGCTCTGGCGCGAGTGCCAGCCGACATAGGCACGACTTGCACCGTAGAAATTCGTAACAAACAAATACCTGCCCACGTGATCAAACCGCCGTTTGTACGCCAAGGCAAAAAAATGTTTTCAATAGAGAGGGAACAACAATGAGCAATATTCCATCCACACTGCAATATACAAAAACCCATGAATGGATAAAAAAAGATGATGATACGATCACCATTGGTATCACCGATCACGCGCAAACCATGTTGGGTGATTTGGTTTACGTAGAGTTGCCAGAAGTGGAAACGCAATTTGATGGCGGCCAGGAATGTGCAGTCGTTGAATCAGTCAAAGCCGCCGCAGATATCTATTGCCCCATTCCAGGTGAAGTGATCGAAGTGAATGAAGCGGTGATAGACAACCCGCAATTAGTGAATGAAGACCCGTACGGCAAAGGATGGTTACTACGCGTTCGACCCTTTGAAAAACCAGGCGTTGAAGATTTATTGAATGCAAATGAGTACTCCAAGGTCGTGGCTTCTGAAGCGCATTAATTTTTGTTGAGGGACGTGTTATGCCATTTATTCCGCATACGCAGGAAGATATAAAAGAAATGCTGAAAACCATCGGGATTCAGCAAATCGAAACACTATTTGATGAAATTCCCGACTCACTGCGTCAAGTCTCGTTAGACGGCGTGCCTACTGGTGTGTCTGAAATGGAATTAACACGCATCGCCCGCGAACGTGCGCGCCTAGACAGCGGTTTAACTTGTTTCATAGGCGCTGGTAGTTATGAGCACCATATTCCAGCGGCAGTATGGGATGTGGCAACGCGTGGCGAATTCATGACGGCATACACGCCTTATCAAGCAGAAGCTAGCCAGGGCTCGTTGCAATTGATTTATGAATATCAAACCATGATGGCTAGCCTCATGGGTCTTGAAGTGTCTAATGCCTCTCTCTATGACGGTGCCAGTGGGTTAGCTGAAGCAATCTTAATGGCAGTGCGTTTAGCCGGTAAAAAAACCAAACATGCGAAAGTGTTAGTGCCGCGATCGATTCATCCTAATTATCGCGCTGCTGCGCACGCTATCGTTTATCAGCAAAATATCGAATTAGTTGAAGTACCATATCTTGAAGAAACCGGCACAGTGGACATGAATGCACTGAATCAATTAATCAGTGATGAAACGACTGCGCTCGTCATTCCCCAGCCAAACTTTTTTGGTGCGTTAGAAGATGTAGACCAACTCACCAATTGGGCGCGTGATAAAAATATTTTATCCATCGCGGTGGTGAATCCTGTTGCCATGTCGCTGTTAAAAGCGCCGGGTCAATGGGGCGTTGAAGGTGTCGATATTGCTTGTGGTGAAGGTCAGCCATTAGGTATTCCAATGTCTTCCGGCGGCCCCTATTACGGCTTTTTATGCTGCAAGAAAGCGCATGTGCGCCAAATGCCTGGGCGTATTGTTGGTCGCACCGTTGATTTAGACGGCAAACAAGGTTTTGTGTTAACGCTGCAAGCACGCGAGCAACATATTCGCCGCGCCAAATCGACTTCTAACATTTGTACCAACCAAGGCTTGATGGTGACAGCGTCCACTATCTACATGAGTTTGCTTGGTCCAGAAGGTTTGCGCCAGGTGGCTGTGCAATGTCATGAACGCACTAGAGAGTTGAAAAAATCATTAACCAGTGTTGCCGGTGTGACGAATGTATTTAACGCACCATTCTTTCATGAAATCGTGTTACGTCTGAATAAGCCAGTGGACGGATTGCTGAAAGAATTAGCCAAGCGCGGTATACAAGGTGGTTATTCATTAAAAGAAAGTTATCCGGAATTGGGCGATTGTCTGCTGGTTTGCGCGACAGAAACTAAAACCGCAGCAGATTGTCAGGCGTTTGCCAAACATCTAGCTGAAGCACTGGAAGGGAGAAAAGCCACATGTCTGACTTAATATTTGAAATTTCCCGCAAAGGTCGTCGAGCACAATCACAATGGCCAGTGCAGCAACCAGTGAGCTGTAACGATATTCCTGCAGCCATGTTACGCAAAGATATTCCGCATTTGCCGGAAGTCTCTGAGTTACAAGTCGTGCGTCACTTTACCAATTTATCACGCAGAAATTATTCAATAGATACGCACTTTTACCCCTTGGGTTCATGCACCATGAAATACAATCCGCGCGGCGTGCACAAGCTCGCCATGATGGAAGGTTTTTTGCAGCATCATCCCTTATCACTGGAAGAAAACAGTCAAGGTCTGCTGGCATGTCTTTATGAATTGCAGGAAATTCTGAAGTCTGTCACTGGCATGAAAGGCGCTGCTTTATCACCCATGGCAGGTGCGCAGGGTGAGTTTGCTGGTGTCGCCATGATTCGTGCTTATCATCGTGCACGCAACGATTTAGAGCGTGATGAAATGTTAGTGCCAGATGCGGCGCACGGAACAAACCCGGCTTCCGCTGTGCAATGTGGTTTTAAAGTCCGTGAAATTCCGACGGGTCCAGATGGCAATGTTGATATCGAGGCACTGAAAGCTGCCGTTGGGCCAAAGACGGCAGGCATCATGTTAACCAACCCATCTACGTTGGGTGTGTTTGAAGAAAAAATTCAGGAAATTGCGAAAATCATGCATCAAGCCGGCGGCTTGCTTTATTACGACGGCGCTAACTTTAATGCGATTCTTGGTAAAGTTCGTCCTGGCGACATGGGTTTTGATGTTGTGCATTTGAACTTACATAAAACATTTGCGACACCGCATGGCGGTGGTGGTCCTGGCAGTGGACCAGTGGTGGCAAATGAGCGCTTGTTACCATTCTTGCCGATTCCACGTGTGGTGAAAGAAGGCGATCAATATCGCTTAATCACAGAAAAAGATTGTCCGCAAACGATTGGTCGCTTGTCTGCATTCCTGGGCAACGCTGGTATTTTGCTGCGCGCTTATTTTTACGCGCGTCTCTTAGGCAGGGAAGGTTTGCAGCGCGTGTCTGAGTTTGCGACGTTGAACGCTAATTATTTATTAGCAAGATTGAAAGCAGCTGGTTTCACACCAGCTTATCCCAAACGTCGTGCGAGCCATGAATTTATTATCACGTTGAAAAATGAAAACAAGGATTTGCATGTCTCAGCGCTAGATTTCGCCAAGCGTTTGCTGGATTACGGCTTTCATGCGCCAACCATGTATTTCCCTTTGTTAGTGCCAGAATGCTTATTGATAGAGCCAACTGAAACTGAGAGCAAAGAAACATTAGATGCGTTTGCGGATGCTATGATTAAAATTCTGGAAGAAGCACGAACGGATGCCGCGCTAGTCACAGGCGCACCGCATACGTTACCAGTGCGACGATTAGATGATGTGAAAGCCGCGCGTGAACTGGATTTAACTTTTCAGCCAGCCACTAAAGGTAGAGAGTAAGTTGTACTCGTAGCCCGGATTACGCACTGTGCGCAATCCGGGCTGCGCCTGACTAAAACCGCCAGATACGCTTACTTAAACGACCTATTTTTATTCCATCGATTACTCTAGAATGATATCCATTATTTCAAGGAAGCTAGACCATGAAGGATATGTTTCTCGGTCGTCGTATTATTGCTGTTCTAATCATTATCACTGCGTTGCTGCACTTAAACAGTGCATACATCTGGATAAAAGTCGTTTGGGATCTCGGCAAATATGATGGGTTTGCGTTAACGTTGATGATGCTTGGCATTGTGTTTGTGATGCTGAATATCATTGCCGCTTACGGTTTGTTTACGTTGCGTAAATGGGGCTATGGTGTGGCTTATGCGGCGATTGTCTATTCCAGTTTGATTTTCAAGGCGGGATATCTGCCCTTTTTCGATTATTTGTTTCCAGAAGATTATGTGAATTACGCTAACTTGCTTGGTAACATCGGCATATTAACGCTGCTAATCAGCATGCAAATGGCCGAATTCGAGCCCAAACCGCGCAAGCGCAAAAAGCGCAAATAGGGTTGAGCGCAAATCATTTGCCACCAGTACCCGCCGTCCCCGACCACCAGCACCGTCGTCCCCGACCACCAGCACCGTCGTCCCCGACC
>CAZBHW010000026.1:0-39298 GCA_964492045.1 uncultured Coxiellaceae bacterium
CGGCTCGACGGCAATCTTGTTGGCTGCGGCGGCTCGACGGCAGTCTTGTTGGCTGCGGCGGCTCGACGGCAAACTTGTTGGCTGCGGCGCCTCGACGGCAGTCTTGTTGTCTGCGGCGCCTCGACGACAGTATTGGGTGAATCGCAAGCGGTGCAAGGTGAGGGAATAGTAATTTATTCAGCCTCTGCATTTACATTAATTGACGCACAACATCTGGATCAGCCAAGGTACTCAGGTCGCCAAGATCTGCCGTATCTTTGTTAGCAATCTTACGTAAAATTCTACGCATGATTTTCCCCGAACGCGTTTTAGGTAAACTCTGCGCCCATTGTATGTGATTCATGATCGCAATCGCCCCAATCTGATCACGCACGGTTTGTGTCAGCTCTTTTGCTAATGCATCCGAACCTTGCACACCCGGCTTCAAAGTCACAAACGCATAAATCCCCTGCCCTTTAATCTCATCCGGCACCGCAACCACGGCCGCTTCAGAAACCGCAGGATGCGTGATCAACGCACTTTCCACTTCTTGTGAACCAATGCGATGACCAGAAATTTTAATCACATCATCGCTGCGTCCTTCAATCTGAAAATACCCATCGTGATCAACCAACGCCAAATCACCCGTCACATACGCACCCGGTATTTCCGTTAAATAATTTTTTACAAATAATGCATGATCACCTTGAATAGTCTGCATGATCCCAGGCCACGGTTTGGAGATGATTAATCGTCCCATGGTATTTGGCGGCGCCTGCTTACCTGCATCATCCATCACAGCAGCACTCACCCCAAAAAACGGCCATGAAGCAAAACCTGCTTTTAATGCAGTCGCCCCCGGCAAGGCAGTGATCATGACACCACCTGTTTCTGTCTGCCACCAAGTATCAACAATCGGACAACGCCCTTCGCCCACCACCAGATAATACCAATCCCACGCTTCTGGATTGATAGGCTCACCCACAGATCCTAAAATTCTTAATGATGCACGACTGCTTGCTTGCACATACTGATCCCCTTCATGCCGCAACGCACGAATTGCAGTAGGCGCGGTATATAAAATATTAACTTGATGTCGATCGACGATTTCCCAAATGCGCGATGGTGTCGGATAATTTGGAATGCCTTCGTACATCATTGTCACCGCCCCGTTGGCAAGCGGTCCATAGACTACGTAACTATGCCCTGTAATCCAGCCCACATCTGCCGTGCACCAATATATTTCGCCGGGATGATAATCAAATACCAATTGATGCGTCATCGCTACATACACCAAATATCCGCCCGTGCCATGCACAATGCCTTTAGGTTTACCTGTTGAGCCAGAGGTATAGAGAATGAATAACGGATCGGTAGCATACATAGGTTCCGGCATGCATTCAAAAGATACATCTGCTATGGCTTCATGGTACCAAGTATCACGCTCCGGACTCATGGCAGTGGTATGCTCTGTACGCTTTACTACGATGACCTTGTCAACTTGCGGACAGGTTTGCAACGCAAGGTCTACATTTTTTTTCAAGGGTATCGTTTTGCCACCACGCAAACCCTCGTTTGCTGTGATCACTAATCGACAATTGGCATCTATTATTCTGCTTTGGAGTGCTTGCGCTGAAAATCCGCCAAACACGACTGAATGCACCGCCCCAATGCGCGCGCAAGCGAGCATGGCAATGGCCGCTTCTGGAATCATGGGCAAATAAATGCAAACCGCATCACCTTTTTTTAAACCATATTTTTTCAGCACATTGGCAAAACGGCAAACCTGCTCATGGAGCATGTGATAAGTCAGCTGCACAGATTCACCGGGTTGATCACCTTCCCAGATAATCGCCGTTTGTTCCCCACGCTCCGCCAAATGACGATCCAGACAATTATATGACACATTCAACATACCACCGCTAAACCAACGCACGCTGCCATCTTGCATCTGGCCTGACAACACACTTTCCCACGGCGTGAACCAGCTTACATACTTCAATGCTTGCTGAGCCCAGAACTTTTTTGGATCATCCTCGGCGAGTTGATAGAGTTGTTGATAGGTGTCTTGTGAGATATAAGCTTGTTTTTTGATAGAAGTCGGCACAGGATGCGTCAAAATGTCCATTTTTTATTTCCTCACTTATCCACAGTTTCTGGGGATAACTTGTTTAATATGTTGTGAGTTTACCTGTATGAATTTGCTTTGTGAACGTCACTGATTGAAGCGAGTTTTGTTGCTAGGTATGATGCAGATAGCATTTGGCGCTTAAGGGATGATGCATGCTATTAAGGACACCGCAAACACAGGGATTCACCCTCTTGGAGGCGATTATCGTGGTCGCCATCGTGGCTACTCTGGCGGTTTTTGTAACTTCGTCTTGGCAAGGCAACAATATCGCGCTAGTGACTGTCGCCAACCAGGTTGGTGGGGATATTCGTTATACACAAGCACTGTCAATGTCGTCTGGGCAACGCTATCGTTTAGTCATTACATCCTCTACTTCTTATCAAATTCTTAATGCATCGGGTGCCGCAATCGTGATGCCTATGGGCGGTACAAGCACCACATTGGCTGGTGGTATTTCATTCGGTACACTATCCAATTTACCAAATCGACTCATTGCATTTGACACGCAAGGAGCGCCATATGTTGATTCCAGCTCACCAGGGACTGCGTTGACAGCAATCGCTTCTATTCCTGTGATCAGCAGCACTCAGACAAGAACAGTTTCTATCAGCCCCAACACTGGCAGGGTAATAGTTCAATGAAGATTAATCGCGGCTTTACTCTAATTGAGTTACTGATTTTTATTGTGATTACCAGCCTGTTTTTTTCCACGGGTATTTTGGCATTAAGAACCATATCCAACAAATTACCTGTAGGACATCTCTCACTGCTTGCGATGCAAGCAGCGAGACAATGTGTTGAATATTATAACGGACAAAGATTCAAGAATGGCTATGCCAGTATTACCTGTCCAAGCACAACCGTTCCCTCGTTCTGCACAGCACCAACTGGCTATACCCTTAGTGTCAATGTTGCATGCACCACCATCCGTGGCGATGCGAATTATAAAACAATCACCGTTACCGTCAGTGGTTTGGGTAATGCACAATTAACTTTATTAATAGCAGCTTAAATATGCGTAGAGTCATCAAGCAGTCAGGTTTTACTATCGTTGAGCTGGTGCTGTTAATCGCCTTATCTAGTATCGTGGCCGTTATTTGTAGCAGAATTCTTTCCTCGCAATTAAATGCGATTCAGGTCAGTACTAATATTATTAATGCTGATACACAAGCACGTGTTGCCTTGGATCGCATGACACGTGAGTTACGTAATGTTGCCTCTGCAGGCAGTCTGTCTGCCACATCAACGTCTAAACAAATTACATTCGTTGATTCTAATAATAATACTATTACTTATAGTTTATCTGGGACTAGTTTACTTCGTAATTCGGATGTGCTTGCAGATAACATTCAAAACTTGACGTTCACTTATTACGATAAAAGCGGTGCAGCCATTTCACCACCACCAACGAATGCAACAGTCTATATCACCATATCACTTGTCGTAAAACTACAGTCATCGAATTTTACCGTGACAACCACAGTATTCATGAGGAATGCATGACCACGAGATCTCAGCAAGGATATTTGATGTTTGCAGCCTTGATGTTAATTTTTCTGATGGGGATCATATCCGTCTCGATTACATACTATTTCACAAACAATAATAAAAGCATTTTAATGTCTTCATTATCCGAACAAGCATTCTATATTGCTGAATCAGGTGCTAATCAGGCCATGCGTTATTGGTATAGCAAAGGTGTGACATGCGACAAGATCACTGGCAATGCCGATTTAACCAATGCCACAGTTGGACCAGGTCAATTTACGGTGACTGGAACACCAACAACCAGTTCATCCTCATTAAGCGCAGACATTTCTGCAAGTACAACGAGTATTCCCGTGAAAAGTACAGCGGGATTCGCTGCGCAAGGTGCGATCACGATTGGTAGCGAAGCAATGTATTATTCCAGTATTAGTGGTAACAGTTTTACAGGTGTCATACGTGGAGCTGGAGGAACGACGGCCTCAGTACAAACGAATGGTGCGTCTGTTTCACAAATCCAATGCGTGCTCGCCTCCACCGGTGCTGTGCCCAATCTCTCTTCTCCAATAGCAACAAGAACGTTACAGGTGACAATGTTTAGCTTTCCTTCATCAGGTAGCACCTTGAGTTCCGTTATATCAATAGGATCAGTCAATCTTTCAAATGGCTCGATCTCGAATGATCACTCCTGTTTAACCTGTTCCAATTATGCAGGATCAAACATTCAAACGAATAGCAAATCAAATAATTTTACCAAGTTTAGCACCCAAGTGGATTCAAAGGCGGCTGATGCCGGTAAACTTACCAATAGTTCCTATGATGGCAATATCATGCCAGATATCATGCAAGGTACTAATTATACGAAAAATAGCTTATGGAGCACGTATTTCAGCCAATCAGTTAGCTACGTGCAAGCCAATGCAGGCTATGTAGGGACAAATGTTAATGGCCTGAAAGGGGTCGTCATTTATGCCAAAGGTAATGTAACGCTGAAGAATGGTTCGCTTGGTACGGCGTCAAGTCCTGTGATCTTGTATGTCGATGGTAACGTAACCATGTCCAGTGCATCTGTGTACGGTATTATTTACGGGACCGGCAAACTCGATTTATCTAACATGTCGTTAAATGGCTCTATAGCCAGTGAAAATAACATCATTCTATCCGGTATCTCGATTACTTATGACTACGCGCTTTTAAATAAGATGACGACCGATCCAACTTTCAGCAGTATATTAAATGCTGGAAGTGTGAGTGGTAATAATGGCAGTGTTCCCTCTCCTAATGATGCAAACACCCAGGAAGCTTTCGATTAATAAGCCATCACGGCAACCACCGTCCCGAGCGTGACACCGCTAGTCAGGGTTGTTTGGCGATTCAATTGCGTTGATACCAAGCAAGAACGGCTGTGGCTTGATGCTTCACAATCATCCGTGATTATCAGACAATAAAATGTTACGATAGGAAATAACAGGTTATATCGCAAAAGGACAGTTGCGTGGATTTAGTTGCATACAAAACTTATTACATGGATAAGCTGCATCAACTCACCAAGAAATTCTTGCAGGAAGAAATTCAGCTGTCCCTGACAGAACGTTGTTGCATCAGCATCAAACAACATGAATTTTCCATTCTCGCCATTAACACTGCAACCGGTGCGAACAGCATCTTGTTTGATAAGCAATTCAAGTTTGATGACGTGAGCTCGCTGAAATTAGTTCTCGCGGGAGCTATTCAACAGTTTAATATGAGATCCATGCCAGTATCATGGCTATTGCATCCCAATGAATACGATCTTAATTTAATTGATTCCATGCCAGTACCAAAAAGTGAACTGAAAACCGCATTGACCTGGCGTATTCGTAGTTTACTCAAATACCCTATTGAAGAGGCGGTCATTGACTATTTTGAATTACCTCCGAAAAAAAATGCACCGAATGCACCGCTAATTGCAGCCGTCTCGGCACAAAAAAATGTTTTGCAAAATTATATTAATATTCTCAATCACTGCGGAATGCATCTCGTTAACATCACCATTCCAGAACTCGCTATGCTGAATTTATCTTCCCTCTATGAAGACAATGAAAAGAATTCGGCGTTTCTTTATTTTTATGACAGCTCCATGATATTAAATATCACATCACGTAAAAAACTGTATTTCACGCGCCGCATTACTGTACCTTATAATAATGAGTCACAAATAGATTATGAAAAAATCTGTTTGGAAATTCTGCGCTATTTTGACTTTTTTTGCAGTCAGTGGCGCGCCAGCTCGCCGTCTCAGATATTTGTTTCCACCGAAACTGGCGATCCAACTCAGCTGGCAAAAGCATTGACTGAACGCTTACTCAATCCCGTTGAGGCTTATGTTTTAAAGGGCTCATTGATTAATCAGTCTGATATAGACAAAGTCAACGCACATTACCTGCTGGATTATGGCTGCCTGTTAACAAAACATGGAGGTTTCAATGCTACAGCAGGAAATTAACCTCTATCAACATTTCGTGAAAGTGCCGAGCCATGCTGATTACTTCACTTGGCGTAGATATTGGGCAGCAAATTTTATATTTTTGATTTTTCTCGTGCTCTTGTATTTCAATGCGATCTTTAGCAATCATCGATTAGCCTCTGAATTACTTGTGGCAACTGCAGATATCAGCAAATATGAAAACTCATATAAAACGCTTAAAAACACGATGCCGCAATTTTTATTTAGCAGCAACGTGAATGACACGGTCAACAATTTGAAAAAGGAATTAGACGCCCAGAAATTAATCGTTGGGATTTTATCTAAACATAATTTATTTTCTAAAAATCTCATAGCCTTATCCAACTCCATCGTACCCAATGTCTGGTTAACGAAATTCGCGATCGAAAAAGACGGTGATACTATCACGCTAACAGGTAATAGTTTTGGACTCGATAATCTGCACACATTCATAGATCATTTGAATAAAGAGAAAGCTTTTGATAAGTATGAGGTAACCATCAAACAAATTAATAATCAAAATGCTAAAGAATCTCATGCCAAATTAACATTCGAATTGAACATGGTGAAAAGCAGCAATGGATGAAAGATTACAGCAATTTAAAACCTGGTTTGAAAAGCGCAGCTTGCGCGAAAAGCTGTGGGTAACCGGCTTAAGCTTCGCTATAATATACGCCTTATTCTCACTTATTCTCTTTCGACCAATTGATAATCGTCATGCTGAATTAACACAGCAATTAAAAACCGCATCTGACAATGTTAAAAACTGGCAGACGCAGCTGCAATACCTCACCGAAATCCCCAAAACAAACTCCTACAAAGAGTGGGTCAAGGAACATAACAATTATCTCTTGCTGAAAGACAAATATAAAAATTTACTGGGTAAATCAGGCCCTGAAAAATGGGATGAAATCATTAAAACGGTGTTAAGCGAATACCCCAACATCGCCATCGAAAAAATCGAAAACAAACCTGAAACTCTCTATGAAACTTCAAAAATTCAATCCAAGCCGGACACAATTTATCAACAGCAAATGCGTGTCACAGTTAAAGGTGATTTCAATGATATCGTCAGTTACCTCATATCACTTGAAAACGCTTTACCCAGCATCCATTGGGACACGCTAACCTATACTGTCACAGATTATCCCTTAGCCCAAGTCGAAATGGAATTTTCAATTATTTATGAAAAATCAAAAGCTTAAAAGATTTTTTATCGAACTCTTGCTCGCTCTGACGGCCATTTACTGTTTGACTGGCGCCATGCAACTGACCGACCCAACAAGACCGCCCGACGCCACAACATCTGACTCGAGATCCGTTGAAGCCACAGGTCCATTACAGGTGAGCGCGGTATTTGTTTATCCTGACCGACGATTAGCTCTTATTAATAATCAATACGCCACTGTTGGTGACCAGGTTGGCTCATATACTGTTATTAATATTCAGAGAGATACGGTAGAATTGAAAGATTCACACGATGCGCGAGTCACATTGAATGTGGTGCCGGATATCAAAACCACAGTGACGGTTAAATAGGGATAGAGAGACATGGATACACGCTTCAGTTTACGATCAATTGTTCAAGCTTTAGTGCTGGGAGCTGGCATTCTGGTTTTAGTCAGCTGCAAAACCGTTCACCCTAAAGCACCTGTTTCTCGCACGGAATCAGAACAAATCATCGATGAAAGCATTAAAATCGACAAAGCACGTGAAAAGCGTAATAACCATCGTTCTGGTTCTGAGTATATCCCCTACTCTGTTAATAACGCATTGCTGCCCTCGATTTCCAGCTATGTGAAGCCAGCACAAGTCAATCAAGACAGATTCGATGTCACCGCTAATAACGTTCCAGCAAAAGAATTCTTTATGGGATTAGTGAACGGAACAAATCTCAACATGCTGGTTCACCCTAATATTTCCGGCAAGATTTCCATAGATCTGAAAAACGTGACGCTTCGTCAAACATTGGAAGCCATCAAGGATATGTATGGTTACGATTTCCAGCGCACCTCTTACGGCTATGAAGTCTTTCAGCCGCAACTGACGACGCGTTTATTCCATATCAATTATCTTGATGTACAGCGTACAGGTGAATCCTATACGCAATTAACGACAGGACAGGTCAGTAGCGTTGTCGGGCCGAATGCAGGTCAGCCAGGCACAACCGGGCAAACCACCAGTAACAGCAACCCATATAACAACAATATCAATAACTCCAACACACCATCCGGTACGGGTACTATCAGTACCATTGAAACCAGAACTGAGATGAAATTCTGGAAGGATGTGGAAAAATCCATTCAGTCTATGGTACCAAAAGATGCTGACCACATCGTTACAGTTAACGCACAATCTGGTGTGATCTCCATTCGCGCGTATCCTGCTGAATTAAAAAATATCGAACGTTACGTTAACAGTTTACAAACCAGCTTGAACCGTCAAGTGATACTGGAAGCGAAAATTTTAGAAGTCGTACTGGATGATACCTACCAAGCAGGTATTGACTGGAGCGTGCTGGGAAATCCTGCCCTTATCAATCCGGCAACCGGCACGATTGATAACACCGCTGGTATGGGACAAGCAACCAACCATAGACCAAACGATGACAGTGAATTTAATCTGCCTAACTTCACTGGATTCTTTGCGTTAAAAATTAATGGTAACTTCAAAGCCTTAATTAAATTGCTGCAAGGTCAAGGAAACGTACAAGTCTTATCAAGTCCGCATATAGCCACTGTTAATAATCAGAAAGCCGTTATTAAAGTTGGCTCTGACGAATTTTTTGTAACAGCCGTTTCAACGACCAACTCCGTTGTGGGTAACAACACATTGCCATCTCAAAGTGTCACGCTGACTCCATTCTTCTCTGGTATTACATTGGACGTGACACCCGAAATCAGCAGTGAAAGCACCGTAGTCTTGCATATCCACCCGAGTGTCAGCTTGGTGACGCAGCAAGACAAGACAATACAATTAGGTCAAACAGCGCCTAATACGAATAACACTTTAAACTTACCACTAGCACGCAGTACGATTCGTGAGTCTGATAACATCGTACGCGCCAAAAACGGTCAGATCGTTGTGATCGGCGGTTTAATGACAAATAACACTAGCGAAATCATCGTTGAAACACCTGGGCTTGGTCGTATTCCATGGGTGGGTTCATTCTTCAGACGTACCTCGCAAGTTTCCAAAAAAACCGAATTGGTGATTTTGCTGCGTCCAATCGTTGCTACCAACAATAACATTGTTGCGAAACTCGAAGATGAAAAACGTGAATTCAAGATTCTGAAACGCGACATGCATTTTGGCGGCTTACCGCATGTGTTTGGCAATGAAGCCGAACGAAGTCCTGACTAAGAGGATGAAACTATGTATCAGGAATTTTTTCAATTTGAAACGTTACCATTTAGCTTAACTCCAAATCCAAGCTTCTTTTGTCAGTTGAAAGGACATCAGGAAGCGTTCAACACATTGCAGTTTTGTATTCAGAGCGGTGAAGGGTTTATTAAAATTGTTGGTGAAGTGGGTTCGGGCAAAACATTATTGTGCCGTAAGCTGATTGAAAGTTTGGACGATAACTATATTACGGCTTATATTCCCAATCCAGATTTATCCCCCATTGAAATTCGCAAAGCCGTTGCACGTGAATTAGGATTAGAGCTGCAAAACCCTCAAGACCAACATGAAATATTGACAGCGCTTTATAATTATCTGATTCAATTGCATGCCGCAGGCAAACACGCCGTGCTTATTATTGATGAATCACAAGCATTAAGTGATGAAGGATTAGAAACGGTAAGACTGTTAACCAACCTTGAAACAAAAAATGCAAAATTGTTGCAAGTCGTTTTGTTTGGTCAGCCGGAACTAGATGAACGTTTAAATAAGCCTCATTTGCGTCAGTTAAAACAACGTATCACTTTCTCTTATAATTTACCGCTGATGAACCGTGAAGACCTTGATACCTATTTGTATCACCGCTTATCTGTCGCCGGCTATAATCAAGGGCAGTTATTCACCAAACGAGCACGCAATCTTCTTTATAAAGCCAGTCATGGCATTCCGCGCATTGTGAATGTGTTATCACATAAATCTTTATTGGTAGCATACGGACGCGGCATGAAAGAGATTGATCATAAAGCTGTGCAAGTTGCTGTGCAAGACACGCATTCAGCAAACAGTAGTCACTGGAAATCCTATGTCATCAAAGGTGCCATCGCGCTGACCGTCGTGATTGCCGCATTGATCTTGTTAGATGCTATTGGGAACTTTTAATCATGAGTCTTATTATAGACATGCTGAAAGACCTGGATAACAGGCACTCCCATGGTAAAACACCTGTACCTGGTTTTGCTTCTGCTCAGCGCAGCGAATCCAGATTATACTTCTCCAAGCAATGGTTAGTAGCTTGCGCAATAACGGCATTTATTGTGATGGCTGTGGTTGCATTTATCCATCGTAAATCTGCGGTGCATGCTATACCGATTCCAGCTGAGACACCTATCGTCAAAACAGCATCTGCAGAGACCACAGTACGTGATGAAGTTTTACAACCAGTCATCGTCAATGGTGTCACTTATGCCGCCGAAAATGACAAAACAGAAGTGACCTTTCAATTAAATCATGACGCATTATATCGTTTGGTCGCTAATGAAAATCGCCGCACATTAACGCTCTATCTTGACAATGCCAGCATGCAATCAGATTTGCCGACCTTAGTAAGCGCAGATTCAGGCATTCAATCCATTACTGCCATACCAAACAATGGCAACATGGAATTTGTCATTCATTTAAAACAAGGTGTGAGCTTACAATCTGCAACATTAAATAAAGAGGGTAAAACGCCCGAATTAATGATTGTATTAGCCAATCCAACTTTACCGGTGAGTGATGGAGCGATCAAAACCACAAATAATATCAAAACACCTGCCATGCAAACTATCGTAACAGAACAATACGAGCGTGCTGTCCGATTATCAGGCATGGGAAATAAAGCCGAAGCCATGCTTATCTTGAATAAATTATTACGTTACTACCCTGATTATAATGACGCAAGAGTCGCATTAGCCGCCATCATGCTGGAAAGTGGCAATCTAGCGGGCGCGCAAAAAACCATTCAGGACGGTCTTGATATCGCGCCAGATTATTTACCGCTTATCGAATTAAAAGCGCGCGCTTTAACCTCTGAAGGCAAGATAAAAGAAGCTTTAATGGTGTTGCAAGGTGATCAACCATCCATTTCAGATGATCCAAATTTCCATGCTTTGTTAGCCGCGCTGTATAACCGGCAAAATAATTATGAGTCTGCTGCATCTATCTATCAGAAACTTGTGATGATTGACCCACACCAGGGGAATTGGTGGTTTGGCTTAGCTGTATCACTGGATAATCTCGGTAACAGCAAAGATGCCACTTTCGCGTATACCAAAGCAGCAACCGAAGGACGCCTGAATCCACAAGCCTTATCATTCTTGCAGTCTAGACTAGAAAAGTTGCGCGAGGAAAATCATGCTAAAGGGTAAAAAGCATTTTATCGCAGAAATGCTGCTGGAAAAGGGTTTAATTTCCAAAGACCAACTCGACTCCGCCATTAAAATTCAGCAATCTTCTGATAAGAAAATTGGTCAGATTCTTATTGAACTTGGCTATATTAAAGAAGATAAGTTAATGCAGTTGGTGGCAGAACAATTAAATATTCCATTAATAGATTTAAAAACTTATCCTCTGCAGCCTGATATTGTCAAGCTCCTACCAGAATTCTATGCTCGCCATTTTAGATCCATAGTATTAAATGAAGATACCAGTAGCTTCTTAGTTGGTATGGTCGACCCGCATGATTTACTGGCTCAAGACGAAATTGAACGTCTACTGAAAAAGAAAATTAAGCTTGCTCTCATTCGCGAAGATGAATTATTACTGGTGTTAGACACCATCTATCGCCGAGCTGAAGACATCAGTCATTTTGCAGAAAGTCTTTCCGCCGAAATGACACCCAGTGATTCAACAACACATGATATTTTTGATACAACTTACAACTTCGCCTCAGAAGACATGCCTGTTGTGAATTTGCTACGCTCAATCTTTGAAGACGCTGTACAGGTCAACGCTTCAGATATTCACATCGAACCAGATGAAAAAATCCTGCGTATTCGGATTCGCGTCGATGGTGTGTTACAAGAACAAATCGTCGAAGAAACCTCGATTGCACAACCTCTCATTCAACGTATTAAGTTAATGTCTGGGCTAAATATTGCGGAAAGAAGATTACCTCAAGACGGTCGCTTCAGTATTACCGTTAAGAAAAAGTTTTTTGATGTTCGTGTCTCCACAATTCCTATTCAATACGGTGAATCTGTCGTCATGCGCTTGCTAAATCAAAGCGCATCGCTATTAGAACTAAAAAGAATTGGCATGCCAAAGGAAATTTATCATGAGTTTCTCCGTATTCTAACGGCTGCCTATGGTATTTGTCTGATTGTTGGTCCAACCGGCAGTGGTAAAACCACATCATTGTATGCTGCCTTAAATGAATTAAACCACTCGCAAAATAAAATCATTACAGTTGAAGATCCAGTCGAATATCGTTTACCACGTGTTAATCAAGTTCAGGTCAATGCTAAAATCGATTTAACTTTTGCTAACGTCCTGCGCTCGATACTACGTCAAGATCCAGACATTATCATGATTGGCGAGTTACGCGATCAGGAAACTTTAGACATCGCATTACGTGCTGCGATGACTGGTCACTTCGTGTTAGCCACATTACACACTAATGATTCCATCAGCACAATTACACGTTTACTGGACATGGGCGCACAAGGCTTTATCGTGGCCACTGTGCTACGTGCAATTATGTCTCAGCGATTAGTCAGACGTATCTGTGACAAGTGTATTCAACCAGCGACATTAAGCGCAGCCGAGCTTGCATGGCTGAAAGCCATCAACTGGAAAGAGATTTCCGATACTACTTTCAAACATGGAATCGGCTGCACCCATTGCCATCACACAGGGTATCGTGGCAGAGCCGGTGTCTATGAACTATTAATGATGACAGAACAGTTAAGCGACGCAATACGAAATAATGATACTTCCGCCTTTTCACAAGCTTCTCAGAATGCACCTCACTATAGACCGCTTGTGTACAGCGCACTGGATTTAGCGGAACAAGGTGTCACAACGATTGAAGAAGTGATCCGTATGTCAGGTGAGATTTAATAGGATAATGACGAATGCCACAATTCGCATATCGTGCAAGAGACAAATCGGGCGTATTACGTACCGGAGATCGTTTTGCTAGTTCCGCGGAAGCACTTAATGAAGAGCTATCTAAAGAGGGTGTTTATCCAGTTGAAATTCGTGAACACATAGAAAGTGAAACCTTTTTCGATAAATTAAAAACCTATTTTCAAGGTAGTACACTTCTGCTGGAAGAAATGTCTATGTTTTCACGACAAATGATGCTTCTCTCCAAAACAGGCGTTCCTATTATTTCATCGTTGCGTCAGTTAGCCACTTTCACCCGTAGTGATCGCTTAAATACAGCATTAAACGGTGTTGCGGATAACATTGAAAAAGGGAAATCCCTCTCCGATGCCTTAGCGATGTATCCAGCTGTATTTTCTCCATTAGTGGTTAATATCATTCATATTGGCGAAAATACCGGTCATTTAACTGAAGCATTCGGCAACTTGTATGATTACCTGAGTTTCGAAACCAAAAATCGGCGCTTGATAAAAGAAACCTTTCGCTATCCGGTATTTGTGGTCGTCTCCATTTTATTAGCCGTGTTAGTTCTGAATATATTCGTGATACCTACCTTCTCTAAATTTTACAGTGGTATAGACACTACACTACCATGGCAAACTCGATTCTTAATCGGCATGTCACAGCTTTTTACCGAACATGGTTTCTTATTATTAACTATCGTTGCTGGTATCTGCTTGGGATTTTTAAAATATATTCGTTCACCAAAAGGCAAAGCCAAATTCGACCGTATGCTATTACACATGCCTTTGTTTGGAAGATTATATAGGCGTTTAATGTTAATTCGTTTTTCTCAGTCTCTAGCCATTATTCTGAATTCAGGTATTCCTATCGCACAAGGTTTGTCGCTAGTAAAAAATTCGCTGAATAATAAAAATATAGAGGCTCAAATCACTGCATCACAAGAGTTAATAGAACGAGGCACCTCCTTCACCCAATCAATGGGTAAAATTGAACTATTTACCCCGTTGGAAACCCAGATCATGGCCGTAGGCGAGAAAAATGGTGAACTAGGAGCCGCCATGGAATACATCAGTAATTTTCAAAGCAGTGAAATTGAATTTGATTTAAAGCGTTTACGCGATAATCTTGGTCCAATTTTACTCATTGTGATTGCCGGTTTGGTACTTATCGTTGCTTTGGGTATTTATCTACCTGTATGGAATATGATAAATTTAGTACATTGATAGTCGCAAATACGTTAAGGAGAACGAATGCTGCATCGTAAGAAGGAAGAAGGTTTTACGCTCATAGAACTAGTAATAGTCATCGCGATTATAGGTATTCTTGCGGCTGTGGCTATCCCAAAATTCATCAATCTTGCCAGCTCCGCACAAACCTCTGCAACAACCGCTATTGCTGGGGCTTTGTCCTCTGGAAACGCAAGTAACTATGCCGCACGTAAATTATCTTCAACGTTCGGGAATGCCGTCACTAACTGCACTGATGTTGCCACCACTCTACAGGGCGGCTTGCCCTCAGGTTACACTATCACACCTGGTTCTGTTTCTGTAGATGCGAGCGTATCCTGCACATTAACCGGACCTAATTCTTCCACAGCTACATTCACCGCAACCGGAATTTCCTAATTCGACCATTAAAGGACGCCTAATATGACATTTAGAAATCAAGCACAAGGTTTTACATTAATCGAGTTAGTCATCGTCATCGCGATAATCGGTATACTCTCTGCCGTCGCGATTCCCAAATTCATTAACTTGTCATCAACAGCACAAACGGCTGCCACCAATGCAGTTGCAGGTGCTTTGGGCTCAGGCAATGCAACAAATTATGGTGCTCGCAAAGCTAGTTCTTCTTTAGGGGTTGCTGTGACTAATTGCACCGACGTTGCAAGCACACTACAAGGCGGATTACCCAGCGGCTATACCATTACCGGTGCCACTGTTGCGGCTGATGCAAACGTTACTTGTACTTTAACGGGCCCAGGCTCTACCACTGCTACATTTAATGCAACAGGTATTTCCTAATGAAGTTTGAATCAGGTAATGGTTTTACGCTAATTGAACTGGTGATTGTGATTGCAATCATCGGTATTTTAGCTGCCGTAGCAATTCCAAAATTTATTAACTTGTCATCGTCTGCGCAATCTGCTGCAACCAATGCGATTGCAGGTGCCTTGAGTGCAGCAAATTCCAGCAATTACGCTGCTCGCTCACTCAACTCAAGTCTGGGTGTAGCCGTTTCTAATTGCACTAGCGTAGCTTCTGCATTACAAGGCGGTTCATTGCCTAGCGGTTACACGATTACCTCCGGATCGACTTCAGCAGGTGTTGACAGGACTTGTACCTTAACCGGTCCTGGCTCAACCACCGCTACGTTTACTGCAACAGGTATTAATTAGTTTGCTGTGATAGTTGAAAATAACAAAGCCGGCTAGATGCCGGCTTTGTTATTTGCGCGTTGACTACTGAAGATTGCTCATACGCTGCATGCCATCCAGGAAGCCCCACAATGCATCCACTGCTTCTTTGGTAGCAGCTTTTGCCCGTTCTGGTTCGACGTATTGTTCAATGAGCGTTGCCACTTGTTGTGAATGGCCAACGTCATAAACCTGGTGCGCGGTAAAGAACTCCAGCGTCTTTTCATCATCAATACCATAAAACTTTTTCAGGCCATCGATTTTGGAGGCAGACACAGCTGGAACTTGATATTCGTAAGCGTATAAAGCGCATAAACCATCACGCCAGTCGCGTTCTGCTAATTCATAGAATTTATCTACCATGAATTGAGTTTCTGGTAATGGACTATCATTCAATACACGTGCTTTGCTGGTTCCCATGCCTTCAGCAAATTGCATCCAGAGTGCTGGGTGATCGGTACCATGAATTTCTTCATCCACCAGATTCTCCAACAACACTTTACGTGCTGCGATTTCAGGGCAGCCGGTGTGTACTCTAGAGATGAAACGGGGGAATGATTGAACTTGGTTGTAATATTGGGAAGCATAATCTTGTAATATTTCTTGGGTTAACTCGCCGTTAGACCACATCTGATAAAAACAGTGTTTGAGCAAATGGCGTGATTCGATAATTTCGTTAACTAGGCTGATAATTTTCATTAATGGAGTACTCCTTGCTGATAACCAGAACTTGTCTGCTGTGTTCAAACTGCGAATTATCGTGTTTTCACCCAGACAAATGCAAGGCTTACGGGAATAATCTTTTCCATAATGAATAATAATTAATCATGCAGATTGTGAATGACGGATTATTACTTAACTTCCCTCTTGTTCTAGCTTGTCATGATGATTCACATGATTACGCTCGCGCAGTACATGACAGGCTTGCCAGCCATCGTTCACGGATTGCGGAATGTATTCCACCGCATCGCCTATCATTAAGGGTTGAACACCAGGGGCTCTGACATTAGTCAGACTAAAATAATATTCATTGCCATCTGTGCCCTCAATGAAGCCATAACCTTCATCTTCACGTATGCGTGCCACATGGCCATGCATGACATCAGAATGTGTTTTCACTCTGCCATGACGCTTGTGTGATAGGTTGTCTAGTTGCCGTATGATAGCAGTGAATGCATCTCTGACAGCGACGTAGACATCTTCATTCGTTTTGTTCGTGACGACTAACTCTTTACCGGGAACAGTCACATCAAGCTTAACGTTATACAGTTTGCCTCTGTGTTTATGCTTTTGCTCAAACTCAAGCACAATACGACAGCTAGTCATATTTTTATAAAACTGTTTCAGTTTGGCGGATTTACTTCTGAGGTGTGCTTCAAGTGCTGCTGAACCGGGGATATCTCGTATAGTAATTTGAACAGGTAACATACAACCTCCCGTCTTTTTCTATTTCTGCCTTGGAGGACATCCTGTCACACTATAAATTCATTATTCTTCCTTCAGTATAGACCTAAAACGGGTGTTTTGGGTGATTGAGAACATAGCGAAATTTCTTGCATTTTAAGTGCCTGATTTCAAGCTAATTCCCTTTGCAGCGGCGCGAAATAGTCATCCACTACGGCGCTAGACACTGCATTCAAGGTATCAGGTTTCCATACGGGTTTCTGATCTTTATCAATGATGGCTGCACGTATTCCTTCAATAAAATCATGAGCTAGCAAAAACCGTGTCACCAAGCGGAATTCCTGTTGCATACAAGCGTCAAAACTCATGTTTTTTCCGTTAGTTAAAGCTTGCAGCGTGACTTTAAGGCTAGTGGGGGATTTCTTTTCCAGCATGGCGGCGGCTTCTCGGCAAACTGGGTTTGAGGAGGATTGGGTTGCCGCCAGAATGGCATCAATACTGTTATGGCTAAAACACGTTTGTAAGTCAGCTTGTGCCAGTTGTAATTCTGTTTGGTTATTATTGGCTATAGAGAATGGCGCAAGGAGTGTCGACACAAATTGTTTTGCATCACCTTCAAATGCAGACTCTTGCAGAACACGAATAATTTCTGACAACGATTGCTGACTCACATGATGAGTCGTAATGCCTAACGCCATGCAGTCATCAATTTTTAAACGCGCGCCCGTCAATCCAAGATAATAACCTAGCGCAGATGGTAAACGCGGCAGAAAATATGTTCCGCCAACATCAGGAAAAAAACCGATACCGGTTTCAGGCATCGCAAATAAGACTTTATCCGTCGCCACACGATGCGAGCCATGAATGGAAACACCAACGCCGCCACCCATGGTAATGCCGTCTAACAAGGCGATATAGGGTTTAGGATAATGATGAATGCAGCGATTGAGATTGTATTCATGATAAAAGAATTCGGTCATTAACGGATTGTGATGGCGTGCACGTTCATATACCACGCGGATATCTCCACCTGCACAAAATGCTCTACCTTCAGCGGCACGAATCACCACCGCTTTGATAGCTGACGATTCAGCCCATGCGTTTAATTTCAGGTGCATGGCAGCTATCATGTCATAGTTTAAGGAATTGAGTACGGCGGGACGATTCAATGTCATCACGCCAAGGTTACCACCCGCACCTTCTAATTCTTCAAACAGAATATCCTGTGTTTCCATGAGCTATTACTCTCCGCTGAAAGTGGCCGTACGCTTTTCAAGAAAAGCGCTGACACCTTCTTTTTTATCTTGTGTCGTGCAAGTCAAACCAAAATGCACGGCTTCCAGGGCTAATGCTTCATCCAGTGATAAATCATATCCGGCATTAATGGTGGTGATGATGCTTTGTAATGCGATTGGTCCTAACTGAACTAATTCCGTTAAGATGGCGATCGCTTTTGCCTGTAATTCGTCAGGTGTGGTGAGTGTGGTGATCAAACCCCATTGCAATGCTTCTTCTGCTGTAAAACGTCGGCCAGTTAAACACAATTCCAATGCACGGCCTTTACCAGTTAATCGAGATAAGCGTTGGGTACCGCCAAATCCGGGAATGACGCCTAATTTAATTTCTGGTTGCCCAAACACCGTGCCAGTCGCCGCAATTCTAATGGTGGCCGCCATGGCTAACTCGCAGCCGCCGCCAAATGCGAAGCCATGAATCGCAGCTAAAGAAGGTTTGCCAAGATTTTCTAATTGGGACATGACCGCTTGGCCGAAGGTTGCGAATTTTAATCCATCCACACCGTTCAATTCAGCTAGTTCTTTAATGTCTGCGCCTGCACAAAAGCCTTTGCCCTCGCCAGTCAGCAGAATAGCGCGTACCGCTTTATCGTTTTTTGCTTGATCCAGTGTTTGCGAGAGTTGCTTTAAGACATCGTGACTTAATGCATTTAATTGCTTGGGGCGGTTTAAATGAATTTGCAAAATACCACTTGCAGGTGAAGACACCTGCAAGGAATCATTCAGATTATCCATATCCATCATCCTTAACTCTAAATATTAATGTGCGTCGACAGCCAGCGTATCTTCTGATTCAAGAATCTTATTCACATCTTGTGGATTGATTTGAATTCTTGTGGCTAAAGCCAAAGATAAAATACCTAAGGTAAACAAGCCTATTACCAAGAAGTCCCAACCAAACGGAATCACGCCGATACCACCAAATGAACCTAAATAGGAAATGAGAATCAATCCTGAAATGTATGGCACAATCCAGATAGCAGCACGCAAGTCACTGCGAGTCATCTTCACCACACCACGCGCATAAGCAATGATAAATAATACAAAGCCTACCAAGAGTGCGACGGATAATTTAGAAATCGTGTCCCAACCAGTCCAGTAACTAAATAAGTTGCAAGAGTAGAAGGCAATTAAACACAGCACATTGGCGAACGGAAGTTTGAAAGGACGTTCCTTATTCGGCAAGGTTAAACGTAAGCAGATCAAGGCAATTGGGCCCATCGCATAGGTGATGACCATGGCTGACACCAGGAAGTTCACCATTGCCTGCCAACCTGGTAAGGGCAAGAATGCCAACATGCCGATACAGAAATTCAGAATGATGGCATACACTGGAAAATGCTGGCGATTCAACCGTGACAGGAACTTTGGCACATAGCCAATTTTGCTCATGGCATAAACGATACGAGCTGTTGCCGTCACATAAATCAAGCCGGCACCTAGCGGTGAGACCACAGAATTTAAATAAAGGAGACGTAACAAAAACACTAAACCAAGACCAGAGGCTAAACCAACGAAGGGACCAATATCACCACTAAAAGATAATTGATGCCAACCGCCTTTTAATAACGATGGATCTAATGCACCAATAAAGCAAACTTGTAAGCCCAGGTATAACAAGAGACAAGCTGCGACAGAACCGGCCGTACTTAATGGGATGGCGACTGCCAGGTTTTTAGCTTCACCCGCCATTTCCACACCGCTCTTGAATCCGTTAAAAGCAAGTACAATACCGCCGGTGGCAACACCACTGAAAATAGCTTGCCAGCCGCCAGCTGTCATCAAGGATGCACCCATGCCTGCGAAGTTGGATGGTGTAAATTTGGTATGAAGAATTAAAGCAATGGTAAGAATCATCACGCCAAATTTGAAAATACATAACACGAAATTAAATCTGACTAATCCGTTATAACTGATGACGTTCACCACACACAGAGAACCCATGAGGATAGCTGCCCACAAATAACCATTCGCAGCAAGCACAGGTACACCGTTAACAATATGCATTAACGATGGGAAATAGAGAGAGGCGTATTGCAATACCGCTTGCACTTCAATCGGTGCTAGTAACAAGGAAATCAACCAGGCTATATAGCTCAAGGTGAAGCTGGCAAATGGCCCGTGACTTAATTGTGGAATATGCGCAGTACCGCCAGCGACTGGCAGCATGGTAGATAATTCAGCGAACGTGAAGGCAATGAGAATGGCTGCGAAACCGCCGATCATCCAGGAAAATATGGCTGCGGCGCCTGCAATTTTAGCGGCATAAAATGGTGCGAATAACCAACCAGAACCAACGATGCTATTCATAGAAAGCATAAACAATGTCGTTGGCGACATACGGCGTGATAACTGTGTCATGGAAGCAACCTTTTCTAGTTATAATTTATTCTACAAATTCATGATTAAACTGTTTCAGCAGTTTGTTCTGATTTTTCTGTAGACGTATTTGATGCAGACTGCTGTTTAGCTAGTTGCTTCGCCTGTTGTTTCTCAACAGAATAGTTAGCTTCTTCTGCAGTGACGATGCCGGCTGGCTGACCATCGAGATCGACTCGCATGGCACCTGCGATGACACTTTTATGGTAAGACTGCGTATTAACATAATAAGACAAGCTCTTTACCATACAGGCTTTGTCTTCAGTCACGATGTTTTCAATCGTGCTAAGACGTTTCAGTAAATCTTCTTTGATACCAATCTTGAGGGGTTTGACTTCCGTCATGGACTTGAAACATTCGGGGAAATAGACGCGGAGTAAATCGACACCATATTGCGCGTACTCAAGCCAACGCGGTTTTGGTTTTTGCGGTTTTGCCGCCGGTCGTGATTTTTGATGCTCACGACGATGTTGTGCTTTTTTGGATGGATCCGAAAACTGGGAAGCAACTGCACTCAGTTGATCTTTCAAACTCCCGTTACTCATTCAAGCATACTCCACAAATCAAATATTGGTTTTTGTTCCCGAGTGTTTAGCTCGAGTTACCTATCTAGTGATTGCACATTGGGCAATTACTTTAAAGATTTATATAACCTAAAGCAACAATTGTTAAATTCATCTTTCACTAGTAGACAATTAAATCACTTCAATGTTAAATTTTAACGTCTTAAGTCTTACTAGTTCTCATGAGGATAACTAAACATGCCACGCAAAAAAGTTGTAAAGAGCGCTGCCAGGAAAAAACAGCCATCCAAACAAACTACCAAAACACCAGCTAGCTCACTGCAAAAAATCGAGACTGAATTTTCTCAAGCTCCTGCAAAACTTGCAGACCAGCTGAAAAAAGACATCGCTGCAATTAAAGCAAATGAAAACAAACTTGCAACGACACTCAGTAAGATTCAAGCCCAAGCTGATAAATTAGCAAAAACCATTGCATCAGCACAAAAACTTAAAACTGCAGCCGCCAGAAAGCAATTACAAGCTGCTAAAAAAGCACTCAATAATACCAAAAAAGATTACTCGATTACAAACACTGCTTTGGCCAAAGCAGCTAACGAGTTGATTGAAGCCGAAGTTAACCTCGCAAGAGTTGAAGCTATCGCTAAGTTATTGAAACAATTCGCGAAAGATTGGCCGCAACAAGCCAAGAAAATGAAAGATAAAGCTAAACAGGCTGCCGCTAAAGCCAAGGCTCAAGCCGAAGCTAAAGCAAAAGCCAAGGCTAAAGCTGCCGCCAAGCCCAAAGCAAAACGCAAAGCTGCGCCTAAGGCTAAAGCCGTAGAAACAACCACTACCCCTGCTCTGTCTGTTATTGAACAACCGCAATATAACAACTTTGATCAATCTGCTGATGAATCAACACAGTTTGACGATATCAAAGAAGCGATTTCGTAAAACACACGCTTTCACAAATTGTGCTGGCTATAACGACCCATCGTTATAGCCAGATAGTATTCATCGAGTATGGAAAGAGATTTAGAAAAATACTATGGAAAGTATGGAGTTGAATATGCTGAATAAAAAATTGGTTTCGGTAGAAGATCTTGAAAAGATCACATTAAAACAAGTCGTCAAAGACACTCTTCGTAATTATTTTGCAAACATCGGCGGCGAACAACCCATCGATTTTTACAATATTTTGTTAGAAGAAATTGAAAGACCCTTACTGGAAGTCTTGATTAATCATACTCACTACAATCAAGTGAAGATGGCACAAATTCTCGGAATCTCGCGCGGAACATTGCGTAAGAAATTGAAGCAGTACGGTATGCTTGACTAGATTGTTGTCCCGTGCATCACCTGAACAATGCCGTCGTCCCCGCATGTTTTTAGCGGGGAAGATGGCTTAATTGCGACTGATTAACTAATGTAGTACTCAGTCGGATCCATCACACCAGCTTCTAGAAACCCTTTCTTACGGTACGTGCAAGAGTCACAGCTACCGCATGCACGGCCGTTTTTATCAGCGCGATAACAAGAAATAGTCTGTTTATAATCGACACCTAAACTCATGCCGAGCTTAATAATGCCTGCTTTATCCAGGGTTAATAGCGGCGCATGAATTTTAAAGTTTTTGCCTTCACGACCTGCTTTGGTCGCAAGATTCATGACTTTTTCAAACGCTTCGAGATAATCGGTACGGCAATCTGGGTAGCCAGAATAGTCCACCATGTTCGCGCCTATAAAAATATCGTACGCATCTATCACTTCAGCAAACGATAAAGCGTAACTTAAAAAAATGGTATTACGCGCTGGAACATAGGTGGAAGGAATGGTAGTTGAACCGGTATAGTCTGGTACCGCCTCCTTACTGCTGGTTAAGGACGAATTGCTCCATTCACCAATTGGCAGGTTGATGACTCTATGTTCTGCCACTTGATAATGTCTTGCCAACTCAGTTGCACGCTGGACTTCAACATCGTGCACTTGACCGTAGTGAAAACTGAGTGCGTAGACTTCAAACCCTTGCGCTTTGGCATAAGCGACACAAGTTGTAGAATCCAGCCCACCAGAAAATAACACGACTGATTTTTTTTGCATGATATGACTCCCGTTTTTTTATTCTGTAGGTTAGGATGATGCCAATGTCAAACATTAGGGTCACATGAAGTGAAACCGACTATCGCCATTGATGCACTCACCCACGCTGGCTTATCTACTGCTGCCGCAACACTGTGGGCTGAGCGGGTCCAGCAAGCATTGTCTCAGTCATCCACACCAGAAGCAGCATGGCAGGTACTCTCTGCCGAGTTAATCGCTGAAAACTGTGAATTTGCGGTGCATCATGCCATTTTTATGTGGTTATTTCCATCCTGGCACGAAACGCCTTTTAGCGTGCCTGTCTGTCAGCCAACTCAACATGATAAACAACATGCGAATATCGTCTCTTTTATGCATGAAACGCATTGTCAGGATGTGGCGTCATTACATCAGTGGACTAGAGAACATGCTGATGCATTTTGGCAAAAAATGATAAAGACGCTTGGTATTGTGTTTAAAAGACCTGCCGAGCAAATTTGTGACCTCACACAAGGTGTCACATCACCTGTCTGGTTACCACAGGCAGCAATGAATATTGCAGATAGTTGCTTTACAGCCAACCCAAAGGCCACTGCATTGATTTATGAAAATCAACAGCATGAACTGGTGAGCATGAGCTACAGCGAACTAAACGATTTATCTAATCAAATCGCCAATAGTCTGGTTGAACGCGGAATGCAGAAAGGCGATACGATTGCTATCGCCATGCCCATGAACCCGGTCGCGGTGGCCTCGTTTCTTGGCATTATTAAAATGGGCGGTGCCGTCGTCTCCATCGCAGATAGTTTTTCTGCTGATGAAATCGCAGTTAGGCTGAGAATTGCCAATACGAAAGCAGTCATCACGCAAGACTTTTGCAACTGGGGCACTAAATTATTGCCGCTGTATGAAAAGATGATTCACGCCAACGCACCTGCATGTATTGTTGTCAGTTATCAAGCTCCGGCATCAGTGACGCTACGCAGCGGCGACATTGCTTATGAAAACTTTCTATCGTCAAATAAACAATTCAGTTCTGTAGCCTGCAAGCCGATGGATGCTTGTAACATCTTATTCTCGTCAGGCACCACTGCTGACCCCAAAGCAATTCCCTGGCTACATGTCACACCCATCAAAGGTGCAAGCGATGCATACTTTCATCAAAACATAAAGCCAGGTGATGTCTTAACCTGGCCTACCAGTTTAGGCTGGATGATGGGACCTTGGTTAGTGTTCGCCGCCTTGATTAACCATGCTGCCATCGCTTTGTTTACCGGCGCGCCCAAAGGCCGTGAGTTTGGTGAATTTGTCGCGCGTGCAAAAGTCACCATGTTAGGCGTCGTGCCTACGCTGGTGGCTGCATGGCGTCAATCGCGCTGCATGGAAGGTTTGGATTGGTCTCACCTCAAAGTCTTTAGTTCAACTGGTGAGTGCTCTAATCCTGAAGATATGTTTTATTTAATGTGGCTAGCAAAGTACAAGCCAATTATCGAATATTGCGGTGGCACTGAAATCGGTGGCGCCTACATTTCGAGTACTGTCATTGAAAATAATTATCCTTCGCTTTTTACGACACCAACCATGGGGTCAGATTTCACGATATTAAACGAACAAGGTGTTCCATCTGAATTAGGTGAAGTCGCCATTATCCCACCAGCATTAGGGTTGTCGGTTTCCTTGCTGAATGCGGATCATACTAAAGTGTATTACACGGGCATGCCGAGATGGCACAACGTAACCTTGCGTCGACATGGCGATCAAATTTGCCGCTATCCCAATCAAACTTATTCTATTTTAGGGCGAGTGGATGACACGATGAATTTGGGCGGCATTAAAGTCAGTGCCGCAGAAATTGAACGTGCAATTGCGGATTTGGAACCGGTACGCGAATCAGCCGCTATTGCAATCAAACCTGCGGATAATGGCCCTAGTCAATTAGTCATTTATGCCGCTGTCACCAACAAACCTTCTGACAAACAGGAGATACTAAAACGCATGCAGCAGCGTATTAACCAGCATTTGAATCCGTTATTCAAAATTCATGATGTTGTGTTTGTCGCAGATCTACCGAAAACGGCGTCGAACAAGATTATGCGGCGAGTATTGCGCAAAGAATACAGTGAAGCTAAGTGAAAGTAAGTTAGCAGGATCATTGATTAAATTCTTTATTAATCTTTATAAGGGTTCTTGGGAAGGAACACACCGGGTTTGTACTCTTCAGAAGTGGTTTGATCTTCCATGAGTGAATTAAGCCCTGTCTGGTAAACTTTATTCACTAGTTCTGACTTATTATTACAACCCAATTTGCCTTTGATATTTTCCATATATGATTCAACTGTTCGTTTGGAGATATCGAGTGACTCTGCAATTTGAACAGCGGTCTTACCTTTAATTAATTCCATCAAGCATTCGCTTTCTCTCATGGTGAGCTTTTCATTTTGCTTTTTTTCCAAATCATAAGTTGAAAGTACATGTGAAATTCCAAACACACCTGCGATTTCATTTTTTTCATTATAATAGGGTGCTTTGATTGTGATGAAAAGCATTAATATATTGCCATATTTCATGCGGTTGAAATATTGCTTGGCTTTTCCACTCGCTATCACTTCAGCGTTTTCGGCAAGGATTATTTCTTTGTCTACGATTTTTAACGCACTGGATTTGATAGATGTGATTTCCTTTATACCAAGGAAATTGTTAATCATGTCTAATTGATGCTGATTGGCGTTGATGAGATTATTATCCAGATCATACCAATAGATATTGCAGGCATTATTGATATCTAAAAAATCGGTTAGTGCCAATTTGAAGTTTTCGTTTTTATTGGCCATAAGAAAGCTCCTGTCCCTATTAATTATAACAGATTTGCTTTTTTTCTTACTTAATACATTCAAAGCGTTATTAGATCGCGGGTTGGGATAGCGCAGGATAAATTGCTGTGAAGCGAAGAAACATCATTGAATTTATCTAACAATCGTTCTACCTGCAACCTAAATGGTCGTCTCTCTGGCAGCAATCGCTTCCGCATCCGGAATGGGATGTTTCAGGAATAACATCAGTGATTCTTCTGATAGTGGGTGCGTGAGATAATAGCCTTGAATTTCCGTGCATCCCTCGCGTAACAAGAATTCATATTGCTCGCGTGTTTCAACACCCTCTGCAACCGATTTTATGCCGAGTTTTGTCACCATCGCGATGATAGCGCGGATGATATCAGCTGACGTTTCATCCACCAAGGCCTGTCGAATAAACGTTTTATCAATCTTGATTTTATCCACTGATAAACGGCGTAAATTATTCAGGGACCAATAACCCGTACCAAAGTCATCAATGGCGATTTGTACGCCTAAATCTTTCAAAGAATATAATGAACGCAGGATGTGGTCAGGGTCAGCCATGATGATACTTTCAGTCACTTCTAATTCCAGACAATGTGGAGATAGACCTGAATCATTCAAAAAACGCATTATTTCATTTGTTAAGCTCGCTTGCTTAAATTGGCGTGTTGAACAATTCACTGACACGGTTAATTGATTAAAGCCCATTTGATGACACATCTTCAAACTGTGACAAGCAGTTTTTAATATCCATTCATTCACCGGCATGATCAAACCTGTTTCTTCAGCCAGTGCAATGATTTCATCAGGTGTCACTAGTCCATGTTCTTTGTTACGCCAGCGTAATAGTGCTTCAATACCAACGATTTTACGGGTTTTTAATTCCATTTTCGGTTGGTACTGTAAATAGAACTCATTGTTGGCAATGGCATGCGCAAGCGCATTTTGCAGTGCTAATTTTTCTTGTGCTTTGCTGGTCATCTCCAATGTATAGAATTGATAATTGTTTTTGCCGAACTCTTTCGCACGATACAAGGCTAAATCCGCATTCTTCATTAAAGTCTGCATATTTTGGCCGTCAAATGGGTATAAGCTGATTCCTACGCTGGTCGTGATATAGAGTTCCTGGCCTTTAATCACCACTGCCTGCATCACGCTTTCCAGAATTTTATGTGCGATGATCGCAACAGCTTCTGATTTCGTAACATCCGTCACCACTATCACAAATTCATCGCCACCCAATCGTGCCACTAAATCCGTATTACGTATTGCTCCTTTCAACCGGTCTGCGATGATTTGTAATAACATATCACCCGCTTCGTGACCGATGGTGTCATTAATATTTTTAAATCTATCTAAATCGATAAATAAAATCGCGAAAGATTCTTGATGGCGTCGTGACTGCGCTAATATCTGACTAATGAATTGCTCGAGCTTGTTTCTGTTCGCCAATCCCGTCAGTGGATCGTGATACGCCATGTGACGTAAACGTTCTTCCGCTTTTTTCTGCAGAGAAATATCTTGCACTTGCACCAAATTATATAAGGGTTTTTGTGCATGATCGCGAACGATTTGAATGGTTGTATTCAACCAAATAGTTTCATTATTTTTGCGAAAGCATTCGTGTTCAGCTTGATAAATTGTTATTTTGTTTTCATTCAACAATTGAATTTGCGTTTGCATTTTTGCATAGTCATCTGGGTGAACCAGATGATAATAATTCATGGTTAGCAACGTTTCTGCTGAATAACCAAAGATTTCGCAAATAGTGTGATTGACTTTTATCAAGCGTCCATCAAGTAACAAAATGCCGATACCCGTATGACTAAAATTAAATAACGCATCAAAAAATTCAGGTTGATACCGGATTTTTTCCAGATTATTGGTTTCAGGTTTATGCTGCTGCAATAATTGTTCTTGTATCTGTGCTAACTGGGAATGTTGCTGCAGTAAGTAGGTGAGAAAACCCAGAGCAAGCATGGAGGCAATCGCAGCATATAAACCTGCGATCAGGTAAGTCGCGGTTGGCACCGCTATCCAAAGAGCACACATCCCTATTAGTCGTACTTTCCTGTCACCCAACCATGGAAAATAGTTCATTATTGATCCCTAAGTTATGAACTTGCTCTTACACTATTATTATACAATAGTAAGCCTGGGGTTAGGCTACCCGAAAATCAGCATATAGTGTAAAATATATACAAACATCGGAAAAGGAGACGTTGCTATGCGTAAATATCAACAAGTTATGATTCCATTATTCACCATGTTAGCCGCCTGCCTGCTAACCACTTCAGTTTATGCCAAATCCATCAATTTATTGGCTGATCCTAATGACAACGCAAAAGTCACTGGCACCATTGATTTATCGGCCGGGATTATTCCTATTTTCACGCCGAAAGATGGCGTATGGGTGAAGGTCGCAGACCCACGCAACGGCAACACTGGTTGGGTCAAAAGCAGTGATTTGAAAGATGCCAATGGCAACATCATGAAGTTTCAGCAAAGCGTGTCTGAAGATAAAAACGGCAATAAAACACAATCGGTTGAAATGTCTTATGGCAACGCGCAATTGACGCCGGAACAACAAAAAGCCATGCAGCAAACCACCACCGAAAGACAACAAGCAGCTGTCAAACAAATGCAACAAAACATGGAACAAATGAAAAAGATTTATCAACAACAAATGCAACTGATGCAACAAGCCATGCCACCAGTCCCAGGCGTCACCGCACCAGTCAATAATAAATAATCGTAACCCGGATGAAGCCTAGCTTCATCCGGGTAAACGAAAATTAAAGCTTATTCCCTTCCGCAATCCACATACTTTGATAAATACTATCCTTGTCATGAATGTCATTGGCTTCCATGACTGCAGCATTATATTCTTCCTGTGTAATAACATATGGCTTATGGATCAGGATGATTAACTAACACTAACCGACAAATTTTCCCGGTTGAACCGTTTCGCCACCCACAAATTAGCACCACCACCGCAGCCTAATTCGCAAACATTCATTCCATTGTTAAGATGAAAAAAGTATTTGTCTTGATACAACTCAGCTTGTCTTTCTAGACGGTTATTTTCTCTGTCTTGTTGCCCTAATTGATATGTCATCGTTCATACCTATTATTTTTTTAAATAAATGCCATGGAACGTTTTAACCGGATTTCGGTTCATGGTCATAAACTCTTCTTCACGATACCAATGCTCATGAAAATTTTGCATGAGATTGGCGACATGTTCAGGAGAAAAATGTCTGACTAGTGCACCTTCTGTCGTTTGGTATACACCCCAGTCATTAAACTTTGTAAAATCTGTTTGGTATTTATTCTGCATATGCTCTGTAGGTGTGATGAGAAAATCCGTGAAATATAATGGTGCGTTTAGTTTCAGCACTCGATGTAGCTCTGTGATAATCTTCTCTTCTTCACGCTGCTCTGGAACGCAACATAGTACGGTTGAAATGATGGCGCAGTCCACACTGTTATCCGCTAATGGCAATACTGCATGATCAATTGGCTGTAAATTTAATTCAGGAAATTGACGTTTACCGCGGTCTATCATGCCATGTGAAAAATCAAATCCTCCGATATTGGTATAACCCTTATTCTTCAATAACTTTAGAATTCGGCCATAACCACAGCCGTACTCAATAATGTATGAATTTGAGTGAATCAAAGGTGCCAATTGGTCAATATAAAATGGATCTTGAAAATCTTTATCACCGGCTGCTTTATCCCAAAATTCGTGTTGTAATTTAGCGAGCATCTTGATTGTTCTCTCAATGGATTGATAGCTTTAGCTGAATCTTACCATGGTCATTTACAGTCAGGCACCGTATAATTTCCGGTGTTCCAAATCAATCTAATAAACTATAGTTTAGTCATGAAAACAATCAGCATTATTGGTACTGGGGCAATAGGCGGCTACTGTGCAGTCAAACTGCATCAGGCTGGCTTTGATGTTCACTGCTTATTTGGGCATGATTACGATGCAGCAGTGACTCAAGGATTAACGTTGATTGAACCTGATGGATCCAGGTCAATTGCAAAAGTGCAAGCGTATTCACACATTCAGCAGCTACCTATTTCAGATTTTGTGATTGTCGCCTTAAAAACCACTGCAAACAGTCTATTAGAAAATCACTTGCGCGCTTTACTCAAGCCTAACGGTTCTGTAGTCGTGTTACAGAACGGCATAGGCATGGAAGCACAGCTTGCCAAGTATATACCGGCTGACAATATTATCGGTGGCATTTGCTATATTAAAGCAACCAAAACCGCTCCAGCTGTGATTAACCACTTTGGTTTCAATACTATTGAACTGGCTCAATTTTATTTGAATGAAGCTGAAGAGCAAGTTTCAGAGAAAGTTAATGAATTGACATTAATATTGAGGCAATCTGGCATTGAAGCAAATCCCATGCCTCATCTCCCAACCATTCGCTGGAAAAAGCTCTCAGGAAATATCGCCACTAGCGGTTTGTCTATCGTGTTAAATGCTTCGCATCATGAGCTGGTAGAGAACCCAGCAAGCCTTTATCTACTCAAAGAAATTACCCGTGAAGCGATCAATGCTGCCACAAAATCTGGTGCACGTTTACCCGCAGATTTTTTTGACTTTCGTCTAAAAGTATTCGAATCCTTTAAAACCATGGAAAAGCATAACTCAAGCATGAAAGATGATTTTGACGCTAAAAAACCGATAGAAATTGAAACCATTTATAGAAATGCACTGAACATTGCAGAAGAACACGGTGTTGATATGCCTTTCACTAAAATGCTGTATCTACAATTGTTGTATATGACGGCTAATAATCAAAAGTGATATAATTACATTCATCATTCTTTATGGGTTTGGTAGATGAACATTAATCGTAAACTAATTGGTCTTGCATTATCTTCCAGCTTTTTCTCATTCTACAATTTGATGATCTTTTCATTAATGAATGACCTCAGTGTTTATCTCGTTCAGGGTCTGCACTTGCAATCCGGCAGTATCGGTTTCTTAGCATCTTGGGACTTGTGGGGTAATGTCATTGGTTTTATTCCGATAGGATTGTTACTGGATTATTACTCTATCCGGTATGTAGGATTATCTTTGTTTGCTATCGCGATTTTAGCCACCATCGCATTTGCTTATAGTACGTCATTATGGATGTTATGTTTTCTTAGATTTCTGCAAGGGCTTGCCAGTGCGTCCTCATTACTCATTTTAATGCGCATAGGCACCACGCTATTTCCAGGTCACGCCAACAAAACTATCGGCTTCATGATTCTGATCGCTCTGTCAGGTGGTATCGCTGGTAATCTACTATTTTCTTTACTTGCGCAGCATTATGGATGGCAAGCAGCTTTATTAGGCATTGCAGCAATAGGTGTCATGTTATGGCTTTTTATGCTCGCCAATTTATACATGGAAGAGAGTCGCTGCACTCAAATAAAGTTAAAAATCCTGCTGTCTAGACATTCACTATTAGCCGGTATCCATATCGGCCTTCTGAGTACGCCAATATTTTTATTAGGTAGTCTGTTTGGTAATCAATATTTAATGCAGCACTATCAACTGAATTTGAATCAAGCATCTGCCATCTCAAGCTTGATATTCATGGGGATCATCATAGGCGCACCCATCGTTGGTCTAATTGCAGAAAAAGTGGATAGCATCAGAATCATATTAACTGGCTATCTGCTTTTATTTACACTGACCATCATCTTGTCACTCAACATTGTATTGCCCTATTCCGTGCTCTCGTTTCTTTTTCTCGGCTTAGGTATCGCCTCCTGTACGCAAAATTTAATTTATCCCATCATCTATTATCATCACCCTGAAGCTAGATCCACGGCAACAGGTGCGGCCTCAGTCGTGTCTAATGGTATAGGTGCATTAATGCAGATAGTGGTTGGATTCTTATTACAATATTCATTTATAGCCGGTAAGCCATTATTCTTATTCATGTTATCGTTATATCTCCTGGGAATAGTTGTCTGTCGTCAATTAAATAAATGAATCTATTCCAGTAAAAATTACCGATATTTATACGGTGGTTAATTCATTTTGTCATTCTATACTTATGATTATAGACAATCATCATTTGAGAATATTGCTATGTTTCGCGACGCTAATCAGTTCAGACTTGAACGAACGAAAATGTTCAAAGAAGCAAGAAAGCAATTTATATCGCATGATCTTGGTGAACCAGCCACTAATGTCAGAACTTTATGCGAGAATTTTAAAGTTTTTACTTATCGCATTAATAATGATTGCTTTACTGTGTTTGGTGTTGAAAATGCCTCGCAGTCTAACTTGGACTATGACAAAGTTCGTCGATTGATAGCAGCAGAATTGGGCCAGCCTCATGCTACCGAATTCAATCAATTGATAGGCGACTCAAATTATTTCAGCCCTACTGGCACCACTGCTGGAGCACAAATTGTTGCGCAAATGATGGAAGAAACAAATGGTTTTATGCTCTATGGCTATACAGGGAAAAACATCATGCTTGATGACATAGCACACCGAGACACAAATCAACTGCTGTCAGACTGGGTAGATGCGGAGTCACCTGCAAGAGAACGTTCAGCACGAGTAATCGGTAATATCGTCGATGAACATACTAATCTCGCCATTGAAAAATGGGGATGTAGTATCTCACGTAATGTAAGAAACTTTTATTTAGTTTACTCAAACACACCTGAACCATCAGTTAAATTCGGTGATGACACGGTATCGTCAGACAGCATTACGAATAATCGAGTCTATTTATTCGAAGGAGGTGTGCAAAGTCTCAGACAAATGATTTTTATGATCTCGAGGGATATTGCTATTCAGGCATTTACTGGATTTCGTGATTTAACAGACCGTACAAACCATCGATACTTCAATCAAGATGAAAACAATCTACCGTTTTTATCAGCTACAGAATTTTTCATCCATATTTTGCAAATGATTAAAACCTCAAATAGTCGCACTACAGCGACTCAACTCGAGCAATTTAAGGATATTTATCTTGATTCCCACGCGGCCTACAATCCACAAAAAGAAGATGCTGAGACGAAACAAGCCTTATGGGACAAAGCATGGCATGAAATGCTTAACATGGATTTATCGAAAATCAATTTATTTCAATCTGAGAGTGCAAACAACTATCTCTTAAGGAGAAGAACATATAAATAATGCAATTAATTCTGCTTTACTATAAACACCAGTCTTACTTTTGATGTTTTCATAATAAGACTCAGCCGTTCTGGGTGAAATACCCATTTCGGCTGCAATACACTTAATAGATTTACCGGTGACTAAATATCTTATTAATTCTTTTTCACGTGTCGAGAATTTAATGTTTAAAGATTCAATATCGATTATCGACAATGACGATGCATTCATATTGATACTTTTCAAGAACGCGTCACGATCAACAGTGATGTTCTCATATTCAGAAGCAGCGAGATGGGGCGCTCTTATTATACTATGCTGTTTGGCTTCTTTTAATAAATTGCCAGCTTTATCTTTAAAATGCTCGGTAAATTTTTTCAGCAGATCAAGATTATTCAGATAAATATTGTGTATTGTTGCCTGGTTTTGATCGCTGGAGAAAAAGAAAAACTCGCACCCATCTGTAGTCTGATTGCAGTAGGTGATGCCATGATAACTTTTAAAGTTATCACGTGCGTGGGTATAAATGGGTAAATCACTGGAACCTGGCCACCATTGAAAACCTGTCTGATAGTTTTTAGGAAGGTCTTCAAAGTAACTGGATTCATATAGCTTGAGACGATAGTAGTCTTCCACCCATTGAGGGTCAGATGAGAGGTAAATTTGAGTGCCATCATGAGTATTTTTCATGTAGGTAAATAAGTGGGTATGTAGCTGTGCAAGGTGACTGGAAAAGTCTTTCATATCACCGCTAGCTTCTAAAAACTTATCTATATTCATGTATTTACTCATACATAAGGGATGTTTGTTAATTTAGAGTCGTAGTGTATAGAAGTGGCACAACTATTGCAACAGTGCTAATATTGTACAATATATTCCCTTCACATTGATAATAATACGAGAATCATAATGAACTTACGCAAACACTTAGCATCAAGAGTGATAGACGTTAATGGCAAGATTCAAACTGCCGTATTCTGCGACCCTGGGGTTGATGATGCCTTGATGCTGCTGGCCATTCTATCCTCGCAAACTCATGCTGTGAAAGCGATCATACCAGGTGCCGGCAATGTGTCATTGGGTACCACGATCAACAACACATTAAAAATTTGTGAGTTAGTGGGTAAAACAGATGTGCCAGTTTATCCTGGCTGCGTTTGCCCAGAAAGCAAATCTGAAACAGAGATGATTGATGGCAAAACGGTGTATGGCGATGATGGTTTAAACGGCGTCGTGATACCTGAACCAAAACTCATGAAGACCAGCGAGACTAGCGGTGTGGCAGCCACTGTTAAGTTAATTGAAAATGATAAAACATTATTAATATCCACTGGCGGTTTAACAGACGTGTACCGTGTTTTAAAACAGTTAGATGACACTAAGCCTGATGCATTGAGAAATATAATCGGTATCTCCATCATGGGCGGTGTAGTCGATGCGGCTAAAGAAGCGAATGCGCCAATCGGACAATGTTTTACTGAATTTAATATCTTATTTGATCCTATCGCCAGTGCAGGTGTTTTTGCTTTGGCAGAAAAGCATCATATTCCAATTTATTTATCGGCACTGGACTTAACACATTCTATCTTGTGCAGTGAGGCTGATATTCAAGCATTAAAATCAGTAGACCACCCTGCGGTGAAATTTGCTTATGAGTTATTAAGCATGGTGCCGAATCATTACAAAATTAAATTCGGACCAGGTGAAAATGGAATGTTTAGACAACCATTGCATGATGTACATGCTGCTATCTGCGTCATGCATCCTGACTTATATGATACTCAATCAGCTGTTGTTTCTGTGCAAGCATCTGGCGATAAAGCTGGAAAAATGAAGGTGCAAGAAGATGCAAACGGCAGTGTATGCTTGCTAAGTATCCGCCCTGCACTGCGAAATACATTTTTACAGAAAATGATGGAATCGATTTTGCATCATCAACGTTTTGAAAAAGTCCCATCCTTGCCTGCACACAGTGCCATGTTTGTAGTGGCAGATGGCACTAATGAACAAGTAGATACAGTTGTGACGAAAATCGAACCTAAATAATTTTCTTGTTAATAAACCGACTATATTAATAATAATAGCCGGCATCACTCGGATCAGGTTCTAAGCCATCAGACGGTGCCTCAATATTGACAGCCAGCTGATCTTTTCTATCCATAATGCGCTCTGGCTGCTGTCGTACATTTTGCATGACTTGTTGTTTGTACTCCCATTGCGCTACTTTGTTGCGTGAATATCTATAAAGCGCGAATGCTCCCATCCCAGATAATGGCAGACCAATAGAAACACCGATAATTGCAGGTATGCTGCCTGTGGCGAGCATTCCCAACAACAAAGCACCCTCGCCAAAACCGGAGACGATGACATAGCCAAGACTAATGTTCTGCAGGATTTTGAATCGTAATGTGTATTTTCTATTTTGCGATTGTTTGAGCTCGGTATCGTTCTCTTTCAAGCTATCGAATATGTATTTATAAGTCACGGCTCTTGGTTGATTATGTCCATCCACATTAACCTTCAGCAAACGACTAGCTTTATTAACTTTATGAAATAATGCTTTATTTACCATTGCTAGCTTAAACACATCACCTAGAGCAAGATTGGATGTAATCGTACTAATAACGTCAATGGGCATTGTTGCTAAATTAGCTGGGTTAGCTGAATTTGGGTTTTGGACTTCTATTAACACCATGTCTCTATTGTTAATTAATGGTGTGGATTCATTTGCTTTCTCAAGTCTGGATTTCATGGCTAGCTCTCGTTCGTATTGTTATTTTTTGATCATTATAATGAATAGCTAACTCATAAAATCACCGTAGATAATACGGTATTCAACTACTTTGGACTGCTTTATCGTTTGACTACATAATAACAATGATAAAGGTGTGGTTTATGCAACGCAAAGTAATACTAGATCAATTACAACAGCTTGAGCAGCTACTCTCTTCAAACCGCCAGTATTTGAGCCATTATTCCCTCAAAGATCAACTAAAAACGCTATTGAAAGAGCTTGTCGTTAAGGGTTTGCCAGACAAAGATTTACCTGAAGATTTAAAGCTCGTGGTGACATCGATTCGAGAAAAACTTGACGAACTCGAATGCAAGAATGCCAGCCTTATAGAGAAAATTGACTTCATAAAAGAATGTGAAAGATTAATCGATGCTGGTGATAAAGATAATCTTGATGCTTTAGTCGAGATTGGTGAATACTTTGGTGTGAAAAAACCATATCGTTCAGATGTGGCCTCCATGCTCTATTTTGTATTGGAGATTTATCAGTTATCCGCGAGTAAAAGAACGTTAAAATCTAAACCATGCCTGGACTACTTATGCGATTTATTAAGAGAAAAGAAATTGCACTTCCCTACTCCTATGTCAGTGACGGAATTAATCAATCAGTCCGTTTTTCAATCCAAGAAAGCTTTAGTCGATAAAATACTTGCTGCTGATAAGAGCACACAATTATCGTATTGGCTAATCGGTACAACACAGACAGATAGAGAATATGCGTTGAGAGTAGCGGCTTCAAAAGAGGGAATGTCTAACTGTTTGTTATATCTGTTGCAGTACACAGCTCCAACAGCATCTGAAGATTTTAAAATATCACTGACGGCGCAGGGTCAGCCATCAGGCCAATGTGCACTACATCGAGCTATTACAGCAAAAAGTATTTATATCGTGCTATGTTTAATGAAATGTACCAGCAACGATATACTTAAACAATTGATCGTAAAAGATGTTAATCAACTAACACCATTAGATTATTTACATAACATCGTAGATGCTCACGATCGTGTAAGAGTGATTAATATTATTTTACGTGCGATCGAAGAAAACAAATCAAATCCATCTATCTCACTACCTCCCGACGATTTAGACAATATCGTCAGCCAGTTAAACAAAATAAAAATCATGTCAGAAGAAGACTCATACACCTTCGGGGGCTCTCAATATGTTTAGCACAAATGTGATGACTACCGACGTCGAACAAGACGATAAAGACACGAATGATTCAACAACGAATGATACGGTAGACATTTTCGATGAAGAACAAATAGTTGAAGCATTAGACTCATTATGCTTTGTCTTTAAATCATTGTCTAAGGTCTCTTTACCAATCGCTGTTTCATATACCTTGAGTGTGCAGTTTTTCATATTCTCATTACAATTAGTGCGTTTAGCAAAAAATAACGAAGAACTCGCAGCGACAGGTTTATTCTTTAAGATGCTTGGTTTCATCTTCATTGGGCTTTCACCTATATTCGGCGCTGGTATTTCACTGAGTAACCAGTTGGGTGAATTACAACGCCAGGAACATGATAATCCAGATGATAACCATCAAGAAACCTATGATCGTATATCTGCAATGGGTAAAGGTATTGGACTTGCTTCAATACCATCACTGCTATCTATGGTTGCGTTAACAAATGCTGAAAAAATCTTGATAACGATCTTTCGCCAAGATCCTGCATTGGCAAAAATTGCAGGCGATGAATTGTTTCCATATGCTTTTGCCATGCCTGGCATGACTTCACGTGCATCACTAGAACAATGCTTTTATGGTTTCACACACAATATGGCAGCGATGGGAATGGGACTTGGTAGTTTAGGACTAACCACCCTGCTAGGGACAGGCTTAAGCTATGGCTGGTTTGGCAATACTCCTATGGGCAGATTAGGTGTCATTATAGGTGGCATTATTGAACCGTATCTAACAACGGCGGCCTATGCAGCCTATTTGCGCTTCCACAAAGATTTCGCAAAATTTGATTTTCTTTCATCAAGAAATAACAAATATGTTCTGACCCAAGTAAAAGCTGTCTACAAAATTGGTTTGCCGACTGCCTTCACCATTACAACCGACACTATTGCCAGTATGGTATTTAGCGCGCTAACAGGTGTGGTTGGTGGTCAGGAAGCGTTGATCGCTACTTCTATTTTAAATCAATTTGGTACGTTAACAGGTATGTTAAAATCTGCGTTTGCCGAAGGTGTTTCATTACAGCTTGGACAATACGCAGGCTCACACATGTATAAGAAAGCCGCCAATTATGCTCATAAAGGTTTATTGGTCTCTGGCATGTGGATTGTCCCAATTCCTTTTATTTGTAGTGTTGCGCCAGACATATTACTTTTAATTTCAGGACAAAAAGTTAACTCGATGGCTTACTTTCGCGGGTTAGCACCGATTATGGGTTGTATTCAAATCAGCGATGCCATGCGTGTTAACTTCCTCGACCAACTACACGCAGTCAACGACAATAACGTGCCTGCCTTAATCACACTCTCAGGTATGGGTCTTGGCATTTTGACTGGCTCTATGCTCGGCTTGTATTCACAAGGCGGCATGTTTGCATTAGCAGGAAGCTATGCTACTGGTCTGACACTGTCTGCGGTTAGCATGGGCATTAGATGGCGTATTTCAACTAAACCTGAAAACATTCAACTTCAACAAGAAAGACAAGAAGCACTATTCATTAAAGGAAACACATTTACTCTCTTTAGATGCTGTTCCAAAAATAAAGAACGTCAGAAAGTGGAAGTGATGGATGATGAAAAACAATTGATTCAGCGTGGGTCAAAATAATGGTTAGTGGTGTTAGGACTGCGTTAGGATGGCGTTAGGATGGCACTAGGATTTCGCTATGATTGTAAATATAAATGGGGTGCTCGTTCGTTTCAACTCAACATAGCGCAATCCTTGCGTGTCCGGAACGCGCGCGTTGTCCCCGGATCACCTAGCACGTCCGTCGAGCCCACAGCCTACACCACGCCCGTCGCGCCCGCATCCACCCAGCACCCAATACCTACTACCCTTCACCTACCACCATCCCACCACCCCACCACCTTCAACCATCGTCGTCCCCGCACGCTTTTAGCGGGGATCTGTTTGTGCAACTGTGCAATTGA
>CAZBHW010000027.1:0-36280 GCA_964492045.1 uncultured Coxiellaceae bacterium
GAGCACAACCTTGCCAAGGTTGGGGTCGCGAGTTCGAGTCTCGTTTCCCGCTCCAGATTAATATCAAAACGTCTTATTTAAATGGCTGGGTGGCAGAGTGGTTATGCAGCGGCCTGCAAAGCCGTGGACGCCGGTTCGATTCCGACCCCAGCCTGTAGATTGTTTGAAGTTGACTAGTGCCAGATCATTGCCCGGGTGGCGGAACTGGTAGACGCAAGGGACTTAAAATCCCTCGGGATTCACATCCTGTGCCGGTTCGATTCCGGCCCCGGGCAAAAAAAAATTTAAAGGCTAGTGAATCTCACTAACTTTTTAAAGGCAGAACAGCATGACTTTCGTAGTCACAGAGAAATGCATCAAATGCAAATACACCGACTGTGTTGAAGTATGTCCAGTCGACTGTTTTTACGAAGGCCCTAACATGCTGGTCATCAATCCCAGTGAATGTATCGATTGTGCACTTTGTGAGCCAGAGTGCCCGGTGAATGCCATTTATTCGGAAGACGACTTACCCGAAAAATATAATAATTTTTTGCAACTCAATGCTGATCTTGCAGAGAAGTGGCCTGTGATCAATCGCATCAAGCCTGCGCCTGCTGATGCGGATCAATGGAAAGATGTCGAGGACAAACTCCAATATCTTGAAAAAGACTGGCCCAAATAGTGAAAATTCTGGCATTTGAAACGTCAAGTGCGGCCTGTTCCGCAGCGCTCTATCTCGATGCGGAAGGCAAACCAGGGCAAACATTTTCCGCGCATGAAATTTGCCCCATGCAGCATACCGCCGTTATTTTACCCATGATTCAATCGCTTTTAGACTCAGCTGCTATCAGCATCGCTGATCTTGATGCGGTTGCATTTGGTTGTGGTCCAGGCAGTTTTACGGGCATCCGGATTGCTGCAAGTCTGGCGCAGGGCATTGCTTTCGCCCGGTCGTTACCTGTCATGCCTGTTTCATCATTGGCTGCTTTGGCTGAAACCGAATTTTTACAGCACGGCTATCAAAAAATACTGGTCTCTGTGGATGCTCGCATGGATCAAGTCTACTGGGGTGCCTACCAAATCGAAAACGGTATTGCTGTGCCAGTGATACCCGATGAATTAGCTCTACCTGCCACCATTACCCAGCTACCCGACGCTCAATGGCATGGGGTGGGAGATGGTTTTCGCGTTTACCGAGAAAAGTTATGTCAAACGCTGGGTTATACGCCAGCAACTATCCATGAAAATGGCTTGCCCATGGCGGCTGCCATCTTGCCGATGGCAATTGAGCGATTTAAGCGCAAAGACTGGGTAGGTCCTGCAGACGCGTTACCAGTTTATCTTCGTTGAGCTTGTCCCTTATAAGCGTTAAAATTCAAACATTACTGAATGTTGGAGTATCAGAACAAATGGCTGTTGCGAATTTCGATGAAAGTCAGGTGATTATCAATAACGTAAAAAAATATATTAAAGAACACGCCCCTGCAGCTGACAAATCCTTGCTTGAATTATTCGCCGGCCGCTATTTGGCATCATTGTCTGCTAGTGATTTGCGAGAACGTTCACCAGAAGAATTATATTGCATACTGAATTCCATGTTTGGATTCATGCAAGGTCGCAAACCGCATGAAGCAAAAGTTAGAATTTTTAATCCAACCATGGCGAAAGACGGTTGGCAATCACCACACACCATTATTGAAATCTCACACGATGACGTTCCATTTTTAGTTGATAGCACACGCATGTCGATTAATCGTCACGGCTATCTCATTCATTTCATCATTCACATGGGTGGCTTGAAGGTGAGGCGTGACGCTGATCTTAAGATCGTAGAAATTTATCCGGCAAACATGGCAGAAAAAGATGCCTTATCCTCAGCACCTATTTACATTGAAATAGATAAGATTGCTGATGAAGCGGCCATGGAAACTTTGCGTCAGGATATTTTGCACGTCATGATGGATGTCGCTTATGCTGTTCAAGATTGGCGTAAGATGGTGCGTCGCGTCGAAGAAAGCTTGAAAGAATTAGACTCCAATGCGCCCAATCTTGATTCCGCAGAAGTAGCAGAAGCACGCGATTATTTGCGCTGGTTAATCAACAATAACTTCACGTTTCTGGGTGCGCGAGATTATCGTCTCATTGGTAATGGTACCAACCGTGCATTACAAATTGTTCCTGACTCCAGTCTCGGTGTGATGCGTGATGACACCACCAGTGCCACCTCAAAAAGTTATTCTAAATTGCCGCCGCAAGCGCAAAAGATGGCTTTATCCAATGATATTTTAATTATTGCGAAAACCAATACACGCTGCACAGTGCATCGCGATACCTATACAGACTACATCGGTATCAAGCGATTCAATGAAAAAGGTGAGTTGATTGGTGAACGACGTTTCATCGGTCTTTATACATCTACCGCTTATCATTCCAGTCCAAGGCAAATTCCGTTCCTGCGTCGCAAAGTGGCAAAAGTGCTGGAAGATCTTGGTTATCCGCCAGATAGTCACGATGGTAAAGAAGCGGTACACATTCTTGAAACGTTGCCACGCGATGACTTGTTCCAAGCCTCGCAAACTGAATTATTGGACATCACGCAAAAGATCCTGCATTTGAAAGAACGTAAAGTGACGCGTCTGATTATTCGCAAAGATGCGTTTGCGCGTTATTACTCAATTCTGGTCTATGTGCCTCGCGAAGTGTTTGATACCGATCTTGCTGTCGCCATTCAAGATATCTTGATGACAGATTTGAAAGGCGTTGAATGTAACTTCACGACCTACTTCTCAGATTCAGTACTCGCAAGAATTCATTACCTGATTCGCGTTAATCCAGCTGAAGAAGCGGATTATGATGCAAATGCATTAGAAGCGAAAATCATCTGTGCAACACGCTCCTGGATGGATGACTTGCGCGATCAAGCTGTCGCTACGTTCGGCGAAGTATTAGGCATTACCTATTTCAATAAATACAAGCGCGCATTCACTGCTAGCTATCGTGAAAATTACAGTTCTTCAGAAGCAGTGAAAGATATAGAAGCGATTGAAAGTCTCACCAAAGACAAAACGCTGGCCATGATTTTCAAATCCGTACACATCCGTGGGCGAGATTTGTTGAGTCTGAAACTGTTTCATGCAGACCAAATCATTATTTTGTCCGATGTCATGCCGATTATTGAAAATATGGGTTTGCGAGTGATAGGCGAACGTCCGCATGAGATCATGCTGCAGGATGGCAAGCAGATTTGGGTTAACGAATTCATTATGGATTATCCTGGTCACGTGATCGATATTAACGGTATCCACGATACTTTCGCCGAAGCATTCACTAAAATTTGGTTTAACGAGGCGGAAAACGATGGCTTTAATAAATTGGTCTTCCGTGCCAATTTAACGTGGCAAGAAATTGCATTGCTGCGCGCCTACGCGAAATATTTGCGTCAAACCGGGTTCACATTTAGTCAACAGTATATTGAATCAGCGTTAATGAATAATGCTGATATTTCCAAGTCGCTAGTACAGTTGTTTGTGCTGCGATTTGATCCCAGCTATCAAATTCAAGAGAAGAATGACACGCAAGAATTGCTGTCCATGATCGATAAAGGTCTTGATTCTGTCGCTTCGCTAGATGAAGACAGAATTTTACGTCGCTTCCTGGAAGTGATTCAGGCTACTTTGCGTACTAACTATTTCCAGAAAGACAAGGACAATCAATCTAAATCTTATCTATCATTTAAGTTCGACCCAACGGCAATTTCAGATTTGCCCTTACCGCTGCCTAAATTCGAAATCTTTGTTTATTCGCCGCGTGTTGAAGGTGTGCACTTGCGCGCTGCTAAAGTTGCTCGCGGTGGTTTGCGCTGGTCAGACAGACGCGAAGATTTTCGTACCGAAGTGTTGGGTTTGATGAAAGCTCAACAAGTGAAAAACACGGTGATTGTACCGGAAGGTGCCAAAGGTGGCTTTGTCTTGAAAACACCAAGGCTTGCAGAACTGTCACGCGATGAACTGCAGAAAGAAGGCGTTGAATGCTATTCAATCTTCATCAGCGGCTTGCTGGATATCACTGATAACATCAAAGATGGTGCAGTGGTCCCGCCTGTGAATGTGGTGCGCTACGATGAGGATGATCCTTACCTAGTGGTGGCAGCAGACAAAGGCACGGCAACATTTTCAGATATTGCGAACCGCATTTCCAAATCTTACGATTTCTGGCTGAATGATGCATTCGCCTCCGGCGGTTCAGCTGGGTATGATCATAAGAAAATGGGTATTACTTCACGCGGCGCGTGGGTATCTGTTCAACGACATTTCCGTGAATTAGGCATCGATCCGAATAATCAGGATTTCACTGTGGTTGGTATTGGAGACATGGCGGGTGATGTATTTGGCAATGGTATGTTGATGTCGAAGCACATCAAGCTAATAGGTGCCTTTAATCATTTGCATATTTTCCTGGACCCAAATCCAAATCCGGAACAAAGTTTTGAAGAGCGTAAACGTCTCTTTAATCTGCCGCGTTCCAGTTGGAGTGATTATAATCCTGAATTAATTTCAGCGGGCGGCGGTGTGTTTAATCGATCTGCCAAATCGATCAAGCTAACACCGGAAATTAAAAATGCATTACAAACTACGCGTGATTCGATGTCTCCGAATGATCTCATTCGCGCGCTGCTCATGGCACCTGTTGATTTAATTTGGAATGGTGGTATTGGAACGTTTGTTAAATCTACGCAAGAAAGTAATCTGGATGTTGGCGATCGTACCAATGACGCCATACGCTTGAATGGCTCAGACATACGCGCCAGAGTGATCGCGGAAGGCGGTAATCTTGGTATGACACAAATGGCACGCGTGGAATACTCTTTGAATGGCGGTATCGTCAATACAGATTTCATCGATAATTCTGCAGGCGTGGATTGTTCGGACCATGAAGTGAATATCAAAATTCTGTTGAATCAAATCGTCTCCTCAGGTGAATTGTCGCTAGAACAGCGCAATAAGTTCCTTGAGCAAATGACCGGCGAAGTGGCTGAATTGGTGTTAACAGATAACTATGATCAAACGCTGATGTTAAGCCTGGAAGCATCTGTTGCGCAGCAAACCATGGACTTCCTGCGTCAGTACATGAATGAGTTGGAAAAAGCAGGGCGCTTGGATCGCAAGCTGGAATTTTTACCAGATAATAAAATGTTGCAGGAACGCAAACAAAATAATTTACCGCTAACACGACCAGAGCTCGCGTTGTTAATGGCCTATGGCAAAATGTATTTGAAACGCGATTTGAATAATACCAGAATCGCTGAAGATCCATATTTCGATAAGTATCTGGCAACAGCATTTCCAAAATTAATTGAACAGAAATACCCGGAACAATTAAATGCTCACAGCCTGCGTCGCGAAATTATTTCAACGCAGCTTTGTAAAGCTATTACCGATAGAATGGGTATTAATTTTGTCGATCGCTTGCATCGCGAGACAGGTTTTGGTTTGGAATTTATTGTAAGAGCGTTCGCGGTTGCGGAAAATGTGTTTGATCTTGACGGTTTATGGCGTCAGATCTGCACTCTGGATTATAAGGTCTCAACCGCTGTGCAATATCGAATGATGTTGCAAGTCTATCACCTGATACGCCGATCAACTCGTTGGGTGTTACGTAATCGTAAACAAACCATGGTGATCAATGAAGCGATTGATGAGTTGAAACCATCGATTAATAAACTCATCGCCTATTTACCCGCTTTACTGGATGATCCTGCACGCGAAGCTGTAGAGATTGCAGCAAAGCAGTATGAGGATGAAGGTGTACCGCCTGCATTAGCATTATCGATTGCAAAATGTAATGTATTATTCACTTCTTTGGATATCGTCGAAGCCTCGCGTAAATACGAACTCGATTTAATTGAAGTGGCGCGTACCTATTATTTACTCGGAAATCGCCTGGATTTGAATTATCTACGTGAAATGATGAACTCATACGTGATTGGTTCACAATGGGATGAATTGGCTCGCTCGGGTTTCCGCGATGATCTTGATCGCGCTCAACGCAAACTGTGTGCGCGCATCCTGACCATGAAAGGCAAAAATGGTAAACCTATGGAGACAGAAGAACGCATAGAATTTTGGATTAAGCGATATCAATTCTTAATGGATCGCTGGACGAAACTAGTTGCGGATATTAAAGCAAGTGATATCGTGGGCTTTGTCACCTACTCTGTGGTATTAAGAGAATTATTTGATTTTGCGCAAGCATCATAAGGACAGATAAGAATGAATAAACCGGAAAGGACTTCAGACAAGGTAAATGTGCCGTCTAAATTTGTAGATGTGCACGGAGCAAAACTGCATTACCTTGAAGCTGGCGCTGGGAAGCCCATCCTATTTTTACATGGCATCCCAATGTCTAGTTACGTGTGGCGCAATATTATTCCGACTTTATCCTCACTAGGTCGTTGTATTGCGCCAGATCTGGTTGGCTTTGGTCAGTCAGCACATCCAAATATTGAATACTCCGTATTCGATCACATCAACTATATCGAAGGATTCATTGAAGCTTTGCAATTGAAGAACGTGACGCTGGTGATGCATGGCTGGGGTTCAGTGATTGGTTTCGATTATGCTATGCGTCATGAAAAAAATTGCCGCGGACTTGTTTTTTACGAAGCATTCTTACGAACCACCAATGGTAATGATATTTCACTGCCTTATCAGGAGCAGTTGATGTCACTGCAGGAACAAGATAATGCGTTTGATCTTGCTACTAATGGCGAAGGTTTTGTTGATTACATCATTCCGCAGGCGGTCATGCGTGAATTAAGTCATGAAGCGATGGATGCCTACCGCAAACCATTAATCGGTAAAGGCACTGGTAAGCCCATTCTGCAATACCTGAAAGAATTACCCAATGGCGGTGATACTAGCAAAGTAGAGCAATTAATTGCGAATTATTCCAAGAAGCTGACTCAATCTAACTTACCAAAATTAATGTTGTATTCCGTGCCCGGTTTCATCACCACCATTGCAACAGCAATGTGGGCAAAAGACCATATTCCGCATTTGGAAATTATTGATATTGGTGAAGAGTTGCATTTGGCGCAGGAAACCTATCCAGGCTTGATTGGCGAGACGATCAGTGTCTGGATGCAAAGTGTGGAGCAAAGTCATGCTTGATTTACCCATAGCAATCGTAGGTGCAACTGGTTTGGTAGGAACAACATTATTAGGTCTGTTGCAAGAGAATAAAGTATCAGCCGATCAATTATTTTTACTGGCATCAGTCAATTCTGCTGGTGGTAAAATCAATTATGCCGGCCATGATTTGGTCGTTCAGGATCTTGCAACTTTCGATTTCACTAAAACAAAAATCGCCTTCTTTTGCGTGAGTAACGACCTTGCTGCTAAATATGCACCAATTGCAGGAACGGCTGGTAATGTGGTCATCGATAAAAGTTCTTATTATCGCATGAATGATGATGTGCCATTGGTTGTGCCTGAAGTGAACCCGCAAGCCATCGCGGATCATCGTAAAATGCACATAATCGCAAGCCCTAATTGCAGTACTATTCCAATTGCAGTGGCGTTGAAGCCCATTTATGACAAAGTTGGTATAGCGCGCATGAATGTTGTGACCTATCAATCCGTCTCTGGTACCGGCAAAGATGCAATGTCACTATTAGCGAAGCAAGCAGAACAGTGTCTAGCTCATCAATCGGTGACTGAAGATATTTATCCGCAGCAAATCGCATTTAATGTCATTCCACATTGCGATGAATTTCAAGAAAACGGTTACACAAAAGAAGAGATGAAAGTTGTGTGGGAAATGCGGAAAATCTTCAATGACAATTCATTGCAGATCAATCCCACGGCTGTTCGTGTCCCTGTGTTTGTCGGGCATTCTGCTGCGGTGCATGTCGAGACGCGTGACAAGCTAACTGCTAAAGAAGCCGAGAAAATTTTAATGCAAACACCGGGGCTTAAATTAATTACCGGGCAGTATCCGTATCCAACACCTGTTAAAGATGCTGCCGGCACGGACCCAGTGTATGTGGGTCGTGTTCGCGATGATATCTCACATGATAAAGGCTTGAATTTTTGGATAGTCGCTGATAATTTACGCAAAGGCGCTGCGCTGAATGCGCTGCAAATCGCAAATGAATTGGTAAAAAATTATTTATGAACATACTGAGTATCTTCTTTCAAAGTTATTCCTCCATTCTATTGGTGATAGGCGCGCTGGCAGGCTTGGTGTTTCTGGCTGGGCTTTATGTCATTTTCAAAATGATTTTCTTTCCGCAGACTGAAGCCATTTCCAATCGTGTTGCCACAACACAGCGTAAAAATAAATTAGATCGAGCAGTGTTGCCGGATGCTGCTAACGATGTCACAGACATTTCCGGTGAAGACCCCATGGCCACGCAATTAGATCTTGCGCGTGCTTACATCGAAACTGGCAAAAAGCAATTTGCTAAAATCATACTCGCAGCGGTGATACGCGAAGGAAATGCTTCACATCAGGAAGAAGCGCAGCGACTCTTGAGCAGCATTTAATATGCGTGTTGCCTTAGGCGTTGAATACGACGGCCATACTTTTTTCGGCTGGCAAGCGCAGCCTGATTTGGTCACCATACAAGGTACATTGCAAGATGCGCTAAGCAAAGTGGCCAATGAACCTATAGAAATTGTTTGCGCTGGTCGTACGGATGCGGGCGTTCATGCAACTGGTCAAGTCATACATTTTGATACACGCGCAAAACGTCATGTCGATGCTTGGGTATATGGCACCAACGCCCATTTGCCATCCACCATTTGCATACGCTTCGCACGACAAGTCGATTACAGTTTTCATGCGCGGTTTAAGGCAACTTCACGACGTTATCGTTATATCATTTACAACGCACCCATACGTCCAGCCATTTTAAGCACGCGTACTAGTTGGCATTATTATCCATTGGATGTAGACCGTATGCGTACCGCCGCCAGTTATTTAATTGGCGAGCAGGATTTCAGTTCATTTCGTTCTTCCAAATGTAATTCCAATTCGCCCATGCGCAACATCACGGATTTTAAAATCGAGCGCCGTGGTGATTACGTTATTTTTGAAATTGAAGCCAATGCATTTTTACATCATATGGTGAGAAACATTGCCGGCTCATTAATGAAAGTGGGGGCTGGATTTAGAGAAATAGAATGGATGCAGGAAGTCATATTAGCGAGAAACCGGCGTGCCGCTGCTGAAACCGCGCCCCCGGGTGGTCTATATTTGATCAAGGTGACTTACCCGGAACCTTATCTTTTTCCTCTTTCTGATCAATTTTTTTTGATATAATCTGGCCTTTGATCAAATAGAAGCTAATTTTATGAGTTGGTTTAAGAAATTATTACCCTCCAGAATACGCACAGGCGCTAAAAAAGGCGTGCCTGAAGGCTTGTGGTCTAAATGCGACAGCTGTAGTTCTGTTTTGTATCGTACTGAATTAGAAAGAAATTTATCAGTTTGCCCAAAATGCGAGTATCACATGCGCATTACCGGCCGCAAACGCTTGGAGTATTTTCTCGATAAAGGCACGGGTATTGAGATTGGTGCTGAAATCGGGCCAATTGACCGTCTCAAATTCAAAGATCTGAAAAAATATAAAGATCGTTTGAGCGCCGCGCAGGCGGAGACTGGCGAAAAAGAAGCGATGGTGGTGATGCGCGGCAAGCTGCATAGCCACACCATCGTCGCAGCTGCATTTGAGTATGGTTTTATTGGCGGCTCCATGGGTGCTGCGGTCGGCGAAAGATTCGTGCGCGGTGTTGATGCGGCTATCGAAAATAAAGCGCCGTTTATTTGTTTTTCCGCCAGTGGCGGTGCGCGTATGCAGGAAGCATTAATTTCATTAATGCAAATGGCCAAAGTGAGTGCCGCACTCGCTAAATTATCTGAAGCACGATTGCCATATATTTCTGTGCTGACAGATCCAACCATGGGTGGAGTTTCTGCTAGCCTTGCCATGCTTGGAGATATTATCATTGCCGAACCCAATGCTTTAATTGGCTTTGCAGGACCGCGAGTCATTGAGCAAACGGTGCGGGAAAAATTGCCGGAAGGGTTTCAGCGCAGTGAATTTTTGCTGAAACACGGTGCGATTGATATGATTATGCATCGCAACGATTTGCGCGACGGTGTTGCGCGATTGCTCGCTAAACTATCTTAAAATTAATTGTTAATGTTAGAGGTGCAACATGGAAAGTAAAACCAAACATCGCATTTTAGGCGTGGTGGTTCTCGCAGGTTTAGTGATATTGGCATACCCGTTTGTCCAACACGATAATGCAGCGTCTAGTGATCAAAGCGCGCAAGCGTTAGTGAAAGCGCCGGCATTTCCTGATCAGGCTGTGCAAGTTGCCGCTACGGAAGATGAATCCGTTAACCCGGCCATCGCACCAACCACCCAAGCTGCGACACCAGCGCAAACGGCGACACCAGATACGGTGGCAAACGCAATCAATACCTCAACACCAGAAACAAATACCACGACAGCCCAATCAACACAGCCAACCACACCAGTAACGCCGCGTCCAGATGTTGCAGCGCCTGTTACCGTGACTGCGCCGGCCGCCACAACACCAGCGCCTACGGTAGATCAAGCAGCGCCAGCTCCAGAAGAAAAACAACCTACTGCGAAAACATTGCAAAATACTAGCGATAACAGCAGTGTGCAAAATAAAACTGAAAAAGCTGTTGCAGGTGATTTGAAAACAGCATTAAACGACGTCAATGAAAAGTCGACGCTGACACAAGCCACGACACATAAAAAATTAGTGCGTGCAAAATCGCATGCCGCAGCGCAACCTGCCATTCTGTCCAAATTACCACGCAGCACTGGTCATCAGGCAGCGAAAGTGAAATCACTGGATAACAATGGTTTGCTGAAACTGAAGCAATCTGCCTGGGTTATTCAGCTCGGCAGCTTCAAGCAAAAATCCAATGCATTAAAGTTAGTGAATAAGCTGCGTGCTAAAGGGTATCGCGCATTTATTCAGAATATCAACGTGGCTTCAGGTGAGAGTACGCGCGTATTTGTCGGGCCGGAGCATCATCAGGCATCAGCGCAAATTGTTGCATCTGAGCTGCAAAATAATATGAAACTGCGTGGCATTATTATTAGCTATAAACCATTTACATTGTAGGTAATATGACTTCTCAATATAAGTTTGAATTAACAACAACAGGACGTGGCATATTTGACATTACGGAAGAAGTTAAAAATTACGTGACAACAGGACCTGTTCAGACAGGTCTTTGTCATATCTTTTTGCATCACACTAGTGCTTCATTAATTTTATGCGAGAACTTTGATCCACTGGTGCATCGTGATCTGGAAGCCTTCATGTTGCGCTTGGTGCCGGATGGCGATCCTTTGTATCAACATGTGGAAGAGGGGCCGGATGATATGCCTTCACATGTGCGTAGTGTGCTAACGCAAAATGATATAACAGTACCGATTACAGCACATCAATTAGATTTAGGGCGGTGGCAGGGAATTTATCTTTACGAACACAGGATCAAACCGCATTTGCGTAAGATAACTGTGACTTTGTTGGGGTAAAGATGAATGATGTATTAACGAGCCGTGCTAATCGCGCCTACCTTTTACTAACATCGCTAGTCATTTGTGGCATGGTCGGCTCGATGCTGACCGTGCAGAAGATTGTGCATATTGGTGTTGATTTTCCATTTGGGTCTTTGATTGTTTCTTCCATGACATATCCCATTATCGATTGCATTTGTGAGTTATGGGGTAAGCCTGCTGCTCGTCAAACGTTGGTATTTGCATTATTAACCCAACTGATTTTAATTTTCATTTTTAGTTTATCCATTGCGGCACCTGGAGCTGCGGTTTGGCAGCATCAAGCGGAATTTTCTTCGATTTTATCTAGCGGGTATCGCGTTGTTGCAGCGAGTTTTGCTGCGTTTGCGGTGGCGCAGTTATTTGATATTGTGGTGTTTCAGAATATCAAACGTATTACTAAAGGTAAGTGGTTGTGGTTGCGCACGAATATTTCTGTTTATTTAGGACAGGCAGTGGATACGATCATTTTTGTGAATATCGTTTTCGCTGATCTTGCGCATAAATGGGTGTTAATGGGCGACATGATTTTATTGAAAATCATTATGTCGTTTTTGATGACGCCGTTTGTTTATTTGATTGTGTATGTTGTGAATTGGTATTTGGATGATCAGACGCTTGCGTTTGAGTATGTGACATAATTATTAGAGCACTTTATACAGCCCGTCATAAAGCCCCTCACGACCATCCGTCGTCCCCGCACCACCCCAATGCACCCGTCGTCCCCGCATGCTTTTAGCGGGGATCTGTTAGTATGACCGTGCATTTTATCGAAGGGGGCTCTTCGTTTATATGCACAGTTACACGAACAGATCCCCGCTAAAAGCATGCGGGGACGACGGGCGCATTGGGGTGATGCAGGCACGACGGGCGCATTGGGGTGATGCAGGCACGACGAGTGCATTGGGGTGATGCAGGCACGACGGGCGGTCTTGAGCGCGGTCGTGAAGGAGAAGGCGAGTGTAAAGGATCGTGAAATCTTAACTCAAGCTACAACGGCAACAAAAGCTTAGAGCCATCTTCACGCCATTCAAACACACTCCCTCCGTTATGCCACGCCGGTAACACATAGCGTACGCAAGCATGACCATCCACCTCAAGCTGATGCGTGTCAGGTTGATGTGTGTGGCCATGAATAAGATGCTGTGTCCGATGCAATTGCATCATACGTACCACTTCATCCTGTGTCACATCCATGATGCTGAGTTCAGCAGTGCTAGTGTATTTTTCACTGGCTTTACGTGCTTTAGCAGCAATATGCCGACGCCACGATAATGGGAGCAGTAAAAATAGTGTCTGCAACAATCTATTGCGTGCAAACTTACGCGCACGCAAATATTTTTCATCCGCTTTGCAAAGCGTATCGCCATGCATTAATAAAACAGCAGTGCCATAAACATCAATCACAATAGGATCAGGCAACAACTCAGCCCCCGCCATTGCAAAAAACCGTCGACCCATTAAAAAATCTCGATTCCCATGCATGATATGAATTTTCGTTCCGCGCTGTGCGGCGTGCTGCATGTGGTTCATGAGATCAGCAAGAAAGGGCGAATCGTCGTCATCACCAATCCAGACTTCAAATAAATCGCCCAATATATAAAGGTGTTCAACTGAGGCGTCACACTGACCCAGTAACGCAATGAATTGACTGCTGATATCGGGGTGTGTCGGATCCAGATGCAAATCCGAGATAAACCAGTTACGTCTAAGTGCTTGCATATACTGCCATTCAGTTGATTTAAGAATCATATTCTATAATAAAAATAGAGGTGTATGTCATCATGAATACTGAACTGATCTTATGGCGCGATGCCATTTTGGCAGCAGAAGCCCGTTGTCATGTGAATTTGCCTGCGGAATTAGAAAGTTATCTCGTTTCCCTCTTAATCCGTTTTACCCCGCAATCTGATCTGGCTCGGCATGTCATGGCAGTGGAATACTTGCGTGCCATGCAAGAGTCGCAGTCGACAAGGCGATATGCGCTGGCCACGGTAGGCGATCAATGCCTATTAATTACCGGTATTTTCCCTGGTTTTGCCAATCGACGTCAGCTCAGCCCTCGCTATTTTGTAGAGCTGGGACGCTCTGCCTATGCCAATATAGCCAACGCGGCAAATGATATTTACACCATGCTCGCACAGCAATTTGTCTTATTGATGGATATCTTGCAGGCAGTCAATGAGCGGCATATCTTATTGCCACTAGAAGCCTATGACCTGTGGCAAGAGTTGGGCAGTCAGCGAGCACTGGCCATTCTGCAAGGTTATCGTCTACACAAATAAATTGAGTTAACCTGCTATCCCCACTAAAATACCGCTTCTTTTCAAAACAGTAGGGGAGTGAAACATGCGCCTGATACTACTCGGTGCCCCTGGTGCCGGAAAGGGCACGCAGTCAAAGGAATTAACCAAGCGCTACGGCATTCCACAAATTTCAACCGGTGATATTTTACGAGCAGCCATTGCCAGCGGCTCAGACCTTGGCCTCAAAGTGAAATCCATCGTCGACAGCGGTCAATTAGTGCCAGATGATTTAGTCATTGCGCTAGTGGAAGAACGCTTCAAGCAACCAGATTGCAAACGCGGCTTCTTACTCGATGGCTTCCCGCGCACAGTTGCGCAAGCAGAAGCGCTGCGCAAATTAACCGGTATTGATTTCGTGATTGATATTGATGTGGCAGACGAAGAAATTCTCACACGTTTAACCGGTAGACGAATGCATGTACCATCCGGTCGTATCTATCATATCATCAATCACCCACCCAAAGTGCCTGGTGTCGATGATGTCACAGGCGAACCATTAGTGCAGCGTCCTGATGACACCGAAGAAACGGTGCGCAAACGCCTTGCCGTGTATCACGAGCAAACCAGCCCGCTGCGTCAATACTACAGTCACTTTCAAGCGCATCCCGGTGAAATCGCGCCGCAATACGTCAAAATTAACGGCGCACTGGCACCCAAGGAAATTAGTGAAACCATTTATTCACTATTAGATAAGGCAAGGAGTCTGCAACAATGAAGTGTGTCAACAGGTTAGTCGCAGCCGCGCTATTAACCGTCGCTGCACAAACGGCCGTGTTTGCAGGCGGTTTGTTAGATAACACATTATGGAAAACCATTGATGATGTCACCGGCCAGCCGAAAGCAATTATTAAACTATCTGAATCTGACAGTCATCAAGTACAAGGCACCATCGTAAAGATTTTTCCGCGACCTGGCTTCGATCAAAATGAATTATGCAGTGCCTGCAAAGGCGCGCTGCGTGATAAGCCTATTGTTGGTATCACGGTGCTAACTAACATGACGTTAGATAAAGGCGAAGCTAATCACTGGAGTGGCGGCGAAATTCTGGATCCGAAAAACGGTAAGACCTATCGTTGTACGATACAGTTAAAGAGTAATAATCAAGAGCTGAATGTGCGAGGGTATATAGGGATGCCGTTATTTGGGCGTACGCAAACCTGGCAGAGAGTGAATGATATCAACTGATAAGGTTTAGTTTGCGCGTAGCGCCTCTTTCTTTGAGTCTGATCTTGCCAAAATCAGCATCAGGCAAGGCGATAAAAAGGTGTTACGCGTCACCAATATTAGTTCAAATATATTACAGTATCTTTAATTCTGAATTTTACCTGCACTTAACCCTTAAGAATCCGTCATCTCCCTTCATGTATAATATCTATTCTTACAATAAGAACCTAAAGGAGTGATCTTATGAAGCTAAAAGTCATTGATGCAAACTCCAAAAAACCAGTGTTGAACAGCAAAATTCAACTTCAAATTAAAGGCAAGGACAGCGGATTTTTAACAGTGACGACGGACGCTGCCGGTTTAATTGCTCTGGATGAGAAATACAATGGCCAGCAAGTTTCATCCCCTTTAGGCACGGGAACAGGCCCTTGGGTGACAGCATGTGAAGGCGCAGTGATTTTGTTACCAACGAAAGCAACATCGGATGCTGCTCGTTAAGACATTTGTGTCACCTCCAAAAAAAAGGCCGCATGATGCGGCCTTTTTTTATCTGCAAAGCACAGTGCTTGCTGTCATGCAGTATTCAAGCGATAATGACAACTTATGACCAATTCTCACGCCGTGCAATATGATTCAGAAGCTCGCTGCATTACGTGCAGCGGTGTATGGAGTGTTGCTTATCTGGAATTGCGTCAAGCTGAAATCAAAACATTACGTTTACCAAGCACGGGCAAAATAACCATAGACGGTCAAGCCATTAGTAAAATGGATACGGCAGGTGCTTGGCTCTTAAATGAATGGGTAGAGCAGCTAACCAAGCGTGGCCTCACCGTCGATACCGAAAAGTTTTCTTCGCAACATGAATCCCTGATGGAATTGGTGAATCAGCGATTGCAAGACAGCGATGTTTTGCCAATCGTGCAACCTTTAAATTTCATGCAGAAAGTGGGAACGACGACGGTTCAGCTCACGCGCGGCATGATGGAATATTTAAGTTTTGTCGGCTTGTTATCACTGGAAAGTTTACGTTTACTCACTCATCCAAAACGTTTGCGCTGGTCAGCGTTTGCCGGCGTGGTTTATCGCACTGGTTATGCGGCGCTGCCGATTATCGCCTTATTGTCATTCATGATAGGTGTAGTCATCACTTATCAAATGGGTCTACAGCTCAAAAATTATGGCGCCAATATTTTTATTGTTGATTTATTAGGGCTCGCTATTTTAAGAGAGTTTGGACCATTGATTACTGCCATCATGGTCGCCGGCCGCTCGGGTTCTGCGTTTACCGCGCAGCTAGGCATGATGAAGCTGAATCAGGAAATTGATGCCTTGGACACCATGGGTGTGACGCCCTCCGAATTATTATTACTGCCTCGTATCGCTGGTTTAGTGATTGCGCTGCCACTATTAACTATCTGGGCCGATATTCTAGGTGTCTTTGGCGGTATGGTGATGTCTAACACCATGCTGAATATCACCTGGTATGACTTTTTGCAGCGTTTTCCCAGTGTCATTCCCATGCGTGCTTTGCTAATAGGTTTTGGCAAAGCACCAGTGTTTGCCATGATCATCGCCAGCATTGGTTGCTATCAAGGCATGAAAGTTTCAGGCGGTGCCGATAGTGTTGGTACCAACACCACGCGCAGTGTTGTCTTGGCCATCTTTTTCATTATTGTTGCGGATGCTATTTTCTCAATCATCTTTAGTGAATTGAAATTATGACGCAATCAGAAGACATCATTCAAATCAGTAATCTGAGCACCCGCTTTGGTGATGTCTATATTCATCGCGATTTAAATTTAACGGTTAAGCGTGGTGAGGTGCTGGGTATAGTTGGCGGCAGCGGATCAGGTAAAACGACTTTGTTGCGTACCATGCTTGCATTAAATAAACCGTACGCTGGTTCGGTGCGGGTCTTTAATGAAGAATTAACGACAGCTTCAAATCAAGTCTTGCTGGAAGTGCAAAAGCGCTGGGGGGTATTGTTTCAATCGAGTGCTTTATTTAGTTCGTTAACGTTAATGGAAAACGTGGCATTTCCGCTGCATGAGCACACCAATATTGACCCGGAAACGATTAAACATCTCGCATTATTGAAAATCTTGATGGCAGGGTTGCCAAAAACATCAGCCAACAAATTGCCCTCAGAGTTAAGCGGTGGTATGCAAAAACGTGCGGGCCTCGCGCGAGCGATTGTCATGGACCCAGAGCTTATCTTTCTAGATGAGCCGACCTCAGGGTTAGACCCTAATACCGCTGCCGCATTCGATGAGTTAATATTGAATTTGCAGAAAACCATGGGTTTGACTATTGTCATGATTACCCATGACTTAGATAGTTTGTGGAAAGTGACAAACCGTGTCGCGTTTTTGGGGCAGGGGAAAGTGCTGGCTGTGGAGCCGGTGGCTACCCTGGTGAAGAGTACTGTTCCGATGATACATGAATACTTTAGCGGACCACGCGGCAGATTAGCTGCAAACAGCAACAATGAGGATGAAGTGAATGGAGACTAACGTACATTATGCCGCAGTGGGTGCCTTTGTTATCGCATTGATAACGGCAACTATCATGGGCATTATCTGGCTCTCATCAGGATTTAGTTTTCAGACTTATACGGTTTATAAAATTAACATGTCGGAATCGGTATCAGGCTTAAGTATCGATTCACCAGTCGAATTCAATGGCGTGAGTGTTGGTACTGTCACCAGCATTGATCTGGACCATGCCAATCCTCAATTAGTGGAAGTTTTATTGAAAGTGAAAAGCAGTACGCCAGTCACGCTGGGTACGATCGCTACCTTGCAAACTCGTGGTGTGACAGGTGTGACCTATATCGCACTGAAAGATAAAAGTGAAAACCTGGTACCACTGCGTGCGGCAAATGGCGAAACTTATCCTGTTATTAAAACGGGACCGTCATTGTTCTTACGTTTAGATACAGCATTAAGCCGCTTGTCAGATAATCTGCATAAAGTGACCGTATCGCTACAAGAGTTGTTAAGCAAAGAAAACCAGCAGAATATTCACGATTCATTGAATAATATTCAACGCATCACGGCCAATTTAGCTGATAACAACAACAAACTAAGTACTATTTTAGAGAATACCGCTAAAGCCAGTCAGGCGTTTTATCCGTTGGTGCAAACCACCACCAATGCCATGCGCATGTTCCAGAACCAGACCTTGCCAGCGACTTATCAAATGCTGAATAATCTGGATAATATCACGAGATCATTAACTGAAGTGTCCGCGGAATTAAAGCAAAATCCTGCGATTTTAATACGCGGTGTGAGTCGACCAACTACAGGACCGGGTGAAGGGCAATGAAGCTGAATTTTAAATTAACTGCAGTGTTAGTAACGGCAATGTCATTATCCGCTTGTGCTGTGCAATTGCCGCCGGACGTAGGTTATGTGATTAAGCAGCAGCCTGATTACGTTAAACAATCTCGTCGTCATCATCATGCAACACTCATGGTGATAAGGCCGGACGCGAGCCCTGCTTACGACACGACACGTATTGCATTCACATCAAAACCTTTCCAGATTTCCTATTACTCTGCCAGTCACTGGGCGGAAACACCGTCTGATATGCTGATGCCATTGATAGTAGAAACCTTGCAAAAAACACATCATTATCGTGCTGTGATCTTGCCGCCGTTTACTGGTGAGTTCACTTATGCATTGCGAACCACGGTCAATGAACTATTAATCGATTACACTAAAACACAAGCCATGCTGAATTTAACGCTGCAAGCACAATTATTGTCTGGTGTTAATGGTAATCTCGTGGCAACACATGAATTTAAAGTCGCTGTGCCGCTAGCTTGTCGTACACCATACAGTGCAGTTCTTGCTGCAAATCGAGCAACCGCACTAGCATTAAGTCAACTGTCGGTCTGGGTTGTGAAGCATACTTAACCAATCAGCGTTTTATCTTGTTTCATTCATCGGATTTTGCTACATATAATTTTTTATTATATTAGCGAGGTGAATAATGTTTTCTAAATGGAAAAAAGAAACCAAGCCTGCCACTGTTGCTTCTGCTCCTGCTGTGTTAACTGAAGTTTCCTCCGAAGAAGATAATGAATATGCCGCTGAAATTGCGAAAGGTGAAGCAGAAGAAGCGCGCCGACGAAAAACCGCTAAAGAGCCTGAGTATGATTTCGAAATGCTTTGGCGAGACTTAAATGAATGTTTACTGACAGCGCAAAATTATGTTGATGCAAATTATATAAAACCTTCGGAAGATCCACATCATCCAAGGCCAGGTAGCGATGATCCTGATAATGTGCAACTGAAAAAAACTTTCGATGCAATTTGCGAAACCTACAGATTGGGTGTCATTGCAGAAAAAATTTCAATCAAGCGTATGAAAGCGAAAGCATTAGCAGGAAAAGCTGCGCAAGATGTTTTCTTCAACGTCTTTGGTGAATCCCGCATGGCGCCGATTGTTGGTGTCAAGTCCAGGCGTATTGTTGAAATCGCTGTGCTGCCATTTATGGAATGCGCGTCGAAAATTTATACCCCTTGGTATATGGGGCTAGCCTGTAAATTACTACGTAAATTCGCTAATGTAGAAATTGATCTGGCCGCTGAAAAAGTTGCTGCTGCTAACATTGCGGCAAAGTATAAGCGTATCATAGCTGAGATTAAGGCTAGGGAGGAGGCAGAAGAGGTGGCACAAGAAGCAGCTCAGCAAGATGTTCAGCCAAATCAGGAATATCGCTCACCATCCCCAGGTAAATGATGAAGTATTGCGTTTAACATCATGATTGCAATATCTTTTAAATTCCCGCAGCACCCACTGCGGGAATCTTTTTTCAAATAATTTTCTTTCAATAACATCAAACATTTATTCGTGATTTGCAGTGTTATGCGCATCGAGATGCAACATCACGGGTGTGTGATTTGTGTTAATCTATATTCATAACAACAAGACAATCGAGGAAGTCACTATGTTTACGACATGGAATAAGCATTTGTTGCAGGCATTAGTTATTTTCAGTTTAACTTCATCTGCATTCGCTTTCGATAGAGGTATTTACCTCACCCAGTATATAGCAGAAAACCCCGCGAAACTGGATTATTTAATTCGCGAATCAAAAGCAACGGGTATTAATACCTTTGTGATTGATTATGAATATCCAAGTTCGCATTACGCGCCAACCATTAAGAAAATCAAAGATGCGGGCATTAAAGCCGTTGCTCGTGTTGTCGTGTTTTCTGATGGTGGCAATGCTAAGCAAATTAAAGATAAATCTCACTGGGAAAAGAAATTAAATCTTGCTAACACCGCCATCAATGCCGGCGTGGATGCAATACAGCTGGATTACATTCGTTATAGTTCTAAAATGCCAGCAAATCCACAGCATGCTAAAGATGTGTATGAAATTATTAAATGGTTCAAAAGCAAGATAGGTGAAAAGAAAATCCCAATGGAAATCGATATCTTTGGTGAAGTCAGTTACTACCCATCCATGCACATCGGTCAAGACATTAATATGTTTGCTGATAGCGTTGATGGTGTGAACCCAATGGTGTATCCATCACACTTCTGGCCTTATCAGAAATATTCTGCTGAACCCTATAAAACCGTGAACAATTCTTTAAATGCATTAGCGAAAAAATTTGATGGCAAACCACCATTCAAAATCCATGCATTCATCGAAGCGGCTAATTATCATTACGTTAAAAAAACATCTAACGCACAAAAACAAAAATATTTACTCGAAGAAATACGTGCGGTTGAAGATGCAGACGCAGCTTCCGGCTGGTATGTCTGGAGTGCGAACAACGTGTATGAAAATCTGTTTGCAGTGTTAAAGGCGAATAATGTTCAAGCTCGTGAAGATCACAAACTAGATAAGAAAGAAACCACAGCTCAGAAGTAATCGTAGCAAATGAACGCCGCGGTCAATTCACCATGACTGCGGCGTTTATCTTTTTACAGCCAGAAAAATCAAGTGTATTATGAATGGCTTGGTGCAATATCGTATTGCTGGAATGATATGAATAACGAAAGCTATTTTATTTCTACCGACAAGTCTCTGCTGGATATCCAAAAACTTCATCTCTTGCTAAAAGAATATTTCTGGGCAAAAAATATACCTCTTGCTTATGTGCAGCGCTTTATCAAACATTCACTGTGTTTTGGGGTATATGTCAAAACCACGAATGAACTGGCAGGGTTTGGTCGCGTGATATCTGATTTCACCACGTTTGCGTATGTGACTGATGTTGTCATTGATCCTCAACATCGCCGCCAAGGGCTCGCCAATGCGATAATTTCAACGATGCTGCATCACCCTGACCTGCAAGGCTTGCAAACCTGGTCGCTGCGTACAACTAAAGAGGCGCGTAAAATTTACGAGGATTATGGCTTTAAGCCTGCTGAAGACCCGCAGACCATTTTAGAGATAGACAGGCTAGGTATGTACCAACATGCTGACTTTATCGCGTTGCATAAATAGCTAATTTATTCATAAACTTAAAAACCACGCCTGGCACTGGTAAATAACCGCTGCCAACCTCAAGATAAGCGTTAACTTTGCGCTATTGTAAGGTGCTGATCCGCGTAAAAATCTTAAATGGATGGTGTCACTTGAGCGGGCACGACTATTGACAAAGCAATAACCCTAACCTAAGTTGAATGAAATCTAGCTGCTCACAAAGGAGATGAGAAAGTGCAAAGACAGGGACATCTAGTGCTGGATCAGTTTGAGGGCGAAACACGCTCAGACCCCAAGTGTGTGCTGCCACCAGATCAGTTAGAGGCTGATCTCTCCACCGATCAATACAAGCAATGTCTAGTCAAATTAAAGCAAGCCATTCCATTTGCTATTAATAATGCGCCTGAGGGATTTGAAGCTTTTACGACAGCTTTGGTTGAAGTTCTTTTTTTTCGGCAAATCATGCGATTAAAATCGACTGACCATGCGTTTATGTTTGCGATAGAAGACGTTGAGTTGTATGAGGTGTGCGACCAATTTGAGATCCTCTATAAGCGGATGAGCTCGCCAAACATAACGCGTAGTGACATCACACAAGAGACACCGCTGCAACATGTGAAAAATGAAAGTGTGCATACTCAAATTGTTGGTGAGTTAACAAAAATATTTTCCGGGTTGTTATCCAAAACGATATGTCTACATGGAGCAAGATTCCGCGAATTAAAGGAAGAGCTTGAGCGTTCATTAAGCGTCAAAGAAGCTTATCAGATTATCTATGATGCCAAGCATGGTACTTATCAAGCTAAGAACAAGTTAGAAGACGAGCCGCCTGCTGAAAGCACAGGCCAAACTTGGTTTTGGGGCTTCTTCGCACGAGAGAGTGGTGTCCAGAATAAATCAAAATTATCAACCAAGCCAAATCAAACTTTATTTGGTGGCTTTTTCAGAAATTTTGTTTACGACAACTTGGAAGATGTCTATAGCGAATGCATGAATGTGTTTGCTAAATACAAAGATGATGAAGAAGTTAAAACAGTGCTAGCCCAATTTTCTTGTGAAAGCGCCGCTAAATTCAATCAATGAGGTATTGAAAAGCAACGCAAGAGTGATAGGATCAGTACGAAGGTAGTGCGAGCAGCAATAAGGTAGTGCGAGCAGCAAGATTAAAACCGCCGCGCTTCAAGACCGCACGTCGTCCCCGCATGCTTTTAGCGGGGATCTGTTTGTGCAACCGTACATTCTAAATTAATCGCCCTTTCCAAGCTTTTCACTGTTAAAAAAACATAAACAATAACTTCAATCTAAACGCCTAAATTTCAAGCTTGCAACAACAGAAGTATTAGCAAGCTGTTCGAAATGCTCAAGTTGGACAATAAACTTCTAGTCATGCTACTGTTTTGCTTCTCTTACAATTAAAGTAAAGGATTAACTTATGAAGATTCGTGCTCTAGCCATTATTTCCGCGCTAACTCTTTCCACTATGATCTCGCCAGCTGTTATAGCAGGCACCGAGGTCGCGCTATCAAAATCCGTGATCTACAATGATACATTACCATTCATTACACATCACAGCACAAAAGACATGGATAATGCCTTAGCCATGAATGTGCAATACGCACCAGTGAAAACAGTGCGTGATGAGTTATCCACTGATTTGAATTTTCAATTAAAGCATTTCACAGGCTGGAATGCAGATGGTGAAGCGCATGTCACTGTGATTACACCACCTGAATACGCAAATGCTATTAAGCCGTATGTCAGCATGGAGCGCATTGAAGCCATCGCCAAAGAATCAGATATACAGCGCTCAGTCATTGATATTTTAGGCATAGGCTCAGGTGAGGCCGTGATTAATGGCAAAAAAGAACAGACATATTTTCTGATCGTCGCATCGAATGAGTTACTGAATATACGTTACAGAATATATGATGAATATTTGAAAAATGGCGGGCCAAAAGATGCCTGGGATCCAGCGCATTTTTATCCACATATCACGATTGGTTTCACTCTGAGAGATTTATTTGAAGCAGATGGTGTCATTAAAGATGTAGAGCACTCTTTAGATAGCCGTTTCGAGCTGACTATTGTGAAATAAGCCCAGAAACTACACCTACCAATAGCGCATGGTTTTCATTATAATGCCGGCACCATGCGCTCTTGGAATTAAGGTAAAATCACTATGCGACAATTACTTGCTGTTCTATCGGTTACGTTAAGTCTTTCAATGAGCACAGCGCTTTACGCGGAAACGCCACAAACTGGACGCATGCCAGAGTTTTCGAATGATCAAGTCAATGTGTGGCAAACCATTATTTATCCAGCGCAAAGTCAGATATTAAAAGCTCACAGGCATGACTTTAATCGTGTCTTGGTTGCATTCGATAGCGGAATTTTGAAAATCACCAATGATAAAGGCAAAACTCACTTTCTTACGCTGGCAAAAGATCATGCGTATTATCTGTTGAAAGACATACCAGGTGAGCTGCATACCGATGAAAATATTAGTCAATCGCCCATAAAAGTGATGGTCATAGAAATCAAATAATAACTGCTATACTTTTTTTATAAATATAAAGAAGAGGTGAGTCATGGCCTACGTAAGAAATCTATTTCCCCCAAGAGATGAAGAGCCAAGACATGATGGAAATAATCGTCTGCCATCACGCGACACAATAGAAGCAAATTGGGATAACGAAACCAAACTGCGCGAGCTTATCGCTAATTACGAGGCTTTCAATTATATCATTCAAGCGAATAAGAAAACTGATCCAGCCTATTGTGAGCAGCTTATGCGTCACATCATTCAATTTCCTTCCGTGTTCGATGCTATTTTTACTATACGTGCAGATCTCATTTTATTTGCGCGCCGTGCATCGCACCCATTAGCTGAAATCGCGCTGGATTTCATTATCACCAATCCTGATGAAATTCGCCGACTTGTCAAATCAGAGCGTGACATCGAAGTGCTGAATAAAGAATTTAAAGATCAATGCGAGTTCTCTGGCAAAAGAGATGGAGCTCAATTCACAGTCGATGTTACAAAACGGCTTTAATTAGCTGTTTTCTTAATAATGCATTAATCTTGAAATGCAGGTCATTATCTCCAATTACCTGATATTTATCCAATTTATCCTAAATTAGCAATCTACCGATCCTACACTATACTTTTGATATACATAATATCAATCGGTGGTATAGCTATGGCAGATGACATTCTAGTGCTTCCCGATCTTGAGCCGGGTCAAAAGTCTTTCCGAATAGCGGATATTCACGGTGGGTTATCTGCTTTCAAACAAGTACTGGCATCTTTAAAGAAAGGAGATAGAGCGATTTGTATTGGCGATTTAACCGATCGCGGAGAAGACAGCTATGGTGTTATACAAGCAATTATTCAACACAGAAAAGACATTGCAAATGGTGCTGAGAAGGGCGAGTTTTACAGCAGCTTTGGTAATCATGAAGAAAATATCCTGGAAGCCATCTATGCTCTCGAAACAAATTTACAGTCTTTTTTAAATAAAGATGGCACCTTGAATGAGAAGAAATTCGATGCATTTTGTCAATCAAACCGATATGTGTCATCAGCTATAGATGTGCGTAATGGTGGCCAGTGGTTGGTGGACCTATTTAAGGAAGATGTGTTAGCAAAACAAATCACAATACATTCAATAACAGGTAAACCCGACTATCGTGCTGGCAGTAAAATTGTCGATGTGAAAGATTATCTGACGGAACTTCCTTATCTTATTTATGCTGACAACACGATCAACGGCCATGCTGATATCCCACTTAGTGATGCAGAGTTGTTATACAAAATCAATAACGGAGACTTGACGCTTACACCAAAGCAGAAAGAATACATTATGTGGTCGCGTGAAAATGATCATTACACGCCTTTTGCCGATATGGGTCGTAATGGTAATTCCATTCTCGCATTTGTTGGCCATAACATCGTTTCGCAACATGATGATAATTACACGCCTAGTGTTCGTTATCACACTAACACGATTAATCTTGATGTTGCTTCATTCAAATACGGTATTATTTTCGCTGTGGATGTGAATAACCCGGGAGAGCTTATCAGGTTTGGCCAGCTTAAAGAGAAGGTCATTGATTATTATCCGCACGAATTTTATAGCAGAGAAGAAGCCAGTATTAATAATCATATGGATGATCAACGCCTTAAGCTGGCAATGTTAAGAGAAGCGCAAAAATGTCATAACCTGGCTGAATTAGATGATTTAATCGAGAGCTATGTAAAAAAATATGAAGAATTTTACCCGGAAAATAATTATTATACTGCAGAACAATTATTTGATTCGGTGGTGAGACATCAAGCATTCTCGGCTCAACTGCTTGATCATGCAATCATGCACGAAAGAGAATTAGAAAGATTGTTATTAGCTGGTTTCGACCGACGATTTAAGTTCAGTAATGATATGACGCTGCTAGATTACTGTTTTGGTGATACTGGTTTAAGTCGTGTCTACGTACAGACGATATTGCTGGATGCCATCAAAAGAAACGACATGACTGCTGCCGAAGAGGCCATTGAAAATGGTGCTAGTATCTTCTGCCCAGATGCAAACGGCATAACACCCATCGAGTATATGCAGACAGATGCAGGCGTCCTAGACCTTATTCTCGCTAATGCGGGTATATTAGAGGTTAAGCCGGATGATAACTTGTCGTTAAATGACCGATACGTCAATGCTGGGTGGAATAATATGCATTTTGTTGCGCTGACCAGCGATGTGGCGTCCTATGCGGATTTTATCAAAGGTCTGAATCCCAAGTCCCCAGAGTTCCATCAATTAGCGACTATCCCTGCTGTCTGTTTTAATAAAATGATGGCCGCGGTTTTACCTGGTGAGCAAGCAGCAATCCTTGAAGCGGTGCTGGTCGGATTTTATGAGAAGCATCCGATAGATAATAATGGCATGGTGAGTGTGTCTCCGCATGATATCCGACGAATTTTTAATCTTGTTGATAAAACCGAAAATATCATTAAAGCAGAACAGTCTATGGATGTCCGAATATCTCAACAAGGTTTATTTGGTCAATCTCACAAAACGCCAGAGGCAAGAGAACCAGAACAAGAGCAAAAACAAAAAGACACTATCACTTTAAGTAGAACCGCCAAACGCGAATAACTCATTTCATTACGTAACTCGCATTTAAGGTTTGGTCATAGACACATTTATCACGCCATTCTTTTCAGTAATGTAAAAATCTTTTAGCACGACATTTCTTATCTGTGTGTAGGGCAAGCCATGATGCATGCTGGTGCGTTTGTGTTTTAGTTTTATCATTGGAGCGCTAGCTGGTTTTGCCGGTTGGCCTTTAATCAGGATCATCTCAATGGGGTCGCCGCGCAGATTGATGATGTATGCATCGCCGCCGAGTAATACAATCAGCGGACCAAAATTAGACTTGATGATACTGTTTTCCATGAGCGACAGACCGATGATCGTTTCCAGGATAGCGGTCTTGGCGTTAATGATCGCTTCGTTAGGGGAGTTGCCATCCCAGCGCACGACTTGGATAGTGTGATATTGACCGTAAACATTATCCTGATTACGTAAGTTAGCGATAATTTCTTCACGGTTGCCAATTCGCTTATAGATGCGTGGGTGCATGTCTATGCTTGTTGCAGACATCAGTAGGGAAGAACCCATTGGCAACGGAAGTTTTTTATTGGTCACGGGTTTTATGTGTGCAGGTTTTGTTTGTGCGAGATGTTGTGTCGCTGAATGAACTGGTGTAACTGAAACTGGTTTGGTTTGACTGGGTGCCGTCTGTATAGGTTTGGTTTGAACTAGTTGTTTTTTTACTGGTTGTAAAGCAACCACTGGTTTAGCGCTGACTGGTTTGGTAACCATTGTTGTTTTATGTGCTGTCACTGCCTGTTTTGTGTGTGTAACGGTATGGTGGGGCTTTTGAATCTTGTGGCTAACATGATGTTTCACATGCACTTGCTGCATATGCTGAATACTGGGAGAAACAGGCATATTTCGCATATTTTGCATACTGCCAGTGGTGCTGCAACTGGTGAGAGCAAGCATAGCTGGGATGATGAATGGTATTTTTATCAGTATTTTCTGCATTCCATGCATGTTTTTTATCGTCCATGTGACTGCTTACACTTCTTAATTATAAAATTAAATACAATTCTTGTTTTGTAAAAATGCAGCGGTTTTCTGCTTTAACTCTATGTGTGATATTGAAATAAAAATTATTTTCTTGATTTTTGCTGGGTGAATTTATCAAGTGGATAGTGCTTAAAAGCGCTATTTTGTTGATGATTTTACGGTAAATGGATGAATTTGTGTGTGAATATCGTGATTGAAATGGATCGGTTGTGCTAAATGATTTTGTGCATGTAACGGAGTGATAATGTTAGCGGGGTTGGGTAGATTTGGCTTCAGTATTCTTTGTTAAGTTTTTCATTATTTTTGTGATTCAAGTCATCTTTTTCCCTCACCCTGTCCCTCTCCCGCAACCACTGGCTGCCAACTACGCCGCCTCGGTGGGCGGGAGAGGGGACCTACTAATGAGCGTAATCAACGATGTTGAGACCGAATTTGTGCATTTTACGGTTTCTTTTTTCCCTCACCCTGTTCCTCTCCCGTAACCGCTCGCTGTTAACTGCGCCGCCTCGGTGGCCGGGAGAGGGGGCCTTCTAGTGAGCTTAAATGATTATGTTTGGGTAGTTCGCTAGTGGCAAAGGTATTCAGAAATTTACTTGCTGCTTATTAGCAGTAACTCGAGCTTTAAATTTTATTAATGGCTTATTAGTAGGTCCCCTCTCCCGCCCACCACGGCGGCGTAGTTGGCAGCCAGTGGTTGCGGGAGAGGGACAGGGTGAGGGAAAGAGAAATAGCGCCATTCACCATTTCAACACCATCCACCCCGCCACAATTAAAGCTGTCGATACGTAACGTTTCAGGTAATATACCGCCCCATATGAATCATAACGCCAACGACTTAATTACGATATTCAACGACCTGTTCAAAGAAACAGAGAACACGATATTAATCGGCAATCACGAAGAGCCTCTCTATATACCAAGCGACGACAAACACCCGCATCACCGTGTCATCTTCACACGCGATTATTTCGCCTCCGCCTTACATGAAATCGCCCATTGGTGTTTAGCCGGCGAAAAGCGCAGGTTACTATTGGATTACGGCTATTGGTATTTCCCCGAAGGCCGCACCCGTGAGCAGCAAATTCAATTCGAACGAGCCGAAATCAAACCCCAAGCCTTAGAGTGCATATTCGCCATGGCTGCAAAATCCCGCTTCATGGTCAGTCAGGATAATTTCTCCGAGCAAAGCAAAAACAATGAATTTTCATTCGCAGATAAGGTAGCCGAACAGGTCGCTATTTACCTATCAGAAAAATTACCAGATCGAGCCCATCAATTTAGGCAAGCGCTATTAGCGTTTTATGCCTGATTAAATAATAAATAAAACCACGAGCAATAATAAATTTACCAAAGGTATTCTTAAGACATTCATCGCCACCGAATAATTTTTCATGATGCAGCCTTTATAAAGTGAAACAGCGACACTTCCAAAGCAAGTGATAGGCATCGCAAGCACTGACAGCAATATCGCCCAGGCATGAATGCTATGAGTTGAGCCAGGTGCATCAAACATAAATGGTAATGTCAGGTACCAGAATGAGCTGACAACACCCAAGATAAAAATGATAATATTTACTAGTGTAAAACTGACAAATGATCTCGTGATGTTTAGCATGATTTTTACCTATGTGTTTTTATTCATTTTCCTGCTTATTCAATTTAACACTGACTTCATCCTTGGTGAATTCACTAAACCTGGTTAGTGGTTGAGTCCATGTGTCAATCATAGCGCGTGATCAAAAAATGAATTACCGTATAAAATACGGTTAATTGAGGCGTAACTACCGCAGTGCAGTTGGTACGCATGGGGCAAGGTCTTCAGATATGTAGCTTGAACCCCTCATGAGAATCAACAAATCCGAGTTTTTTATAAAAGTTAATGGCCTCAGGTCTTTGTTTATCAGAGGTTAGCTGTACCAAGTGGCATTTTTCTGTTTTAGCCAGATTAATCGCCCACTTAAACATTTGCTCACCAATGCCGTGACCTCTAAACGATTTGTCAATTCTGACACCTTCAATTTGTAAACGCTTGCCGCCTTGATATGTCATATAGGTCAAAAAAGTTAATTGCATAGTGCCAATGGTTTTTCCGTCTAATTCAGCGATAACTAAATAATTATTTTTATCTGCATCAATCGCTGCAAAAGCAGTGTAGTAAGAGGCGAGGGTGTTTTCGTTATATTGCTCTCTTGTGGAGCCAAGAATGTCATCGTTGAGTAAGCGAACGATTTCCGGGACATCGGTGTGGGTGGCTTTTCTGTATTGAATAGTCATATTGAGCTTCATCCTGGCTGATCGCTTTCAGGTTATTAGTATCAATATTTCGTGAGGTTTTTCAACTGATATCTCTAGTCTTATTTTCCGTAGTTTTTACTGTAAAAACCTTACATGGCTGGTAGTACCATGCTATTGTATCATCTAATCATAAATGGGAATTCGTAAATGGAATCAAGATATATACCTGATGAGTGGACCGTTGTAAAAGAACCAACGCTTGGCATTTATGGTGTTAAAAAACCTAATAATACTAACTTTGGCTTTGTATCAATCACGCAAAATCCAAGTCACACCGTTATCATTATGTTAATCGGTGATACCCTTGTTGCGGCTAAAGGGATTAAGTATGAAATTAATAATGGTAAGCATTATCTTGATGGACGCTGGATAGGCGAAATGAAATTGGATGATTCACGTATCGTGGAAAGAAAAGCTTATCAACCAGGAAATGATGTTAACCTTCCTGCAGGATATTATAGATTTTTAACTCCAGGTGCTCATAATCAACTTAAAGCAGTTCTGAATTCTGATAACAACGCTAATATTTCTTCTAATCAATTACACAAATAACTATAGAGTGTGGACTTAGACATAAAAGACGCATTAGCCGCAGTGGTTTTCTTTGATAGCGCGAGTATTTGCTAATACGGCTCACGCATTGATCCTTGGTTGTTGAGGTCAGATTAACTCATATCGAGATGATAAACGATTAAGCGAGTTTGAGTAAACCAATACTATTGTATTCACATAGTGTCATGTCAGAGAAGACTAGTTGCTATTCAGTTCACAATTAATCAATTGCTTCCAATCTCCATCTGTAGACATCCGATACGCATACTCATTTTTAATTTATATAACAAGGGTCATACAAAAGGTACCGGGGTCAAATATTTACTTGTCGCGCATTACCCAGACAGAACAATTGTGCGCGGCAAATAAAGATTTGACCTCTGGAAGTGTTATCGCTCTCTGCCTACATCTGATGTCGACAGATGATTAATGTAATCGGATGATATATTTATTATTTTGAGTTCATCTGTTCTTCTCTGACACTTATAGTCTGTGCATTATTAAAGGAGAGCTTGACGTTTATTTGTTGATCTAACAATCCCCCGCACTTAGCTTAAGCGAAACAGTGATGTCGACGTTTGTAAAATTTGCATCATGACCGGCGTTAACGCAAATTTCATGTTGATCGATCACTATGTTCGGACTAGCTATTTCAAAAGCGTAATAAGAAGGAGTGAGTGCATTGTTAACGGTAAATATTAATTGCGTATTTCGATAAGACTGTTCACCCTGACCGATTTTCAGGTTAAATGCCAATAGATTGTTATAATCGAGTGCTGCGCTGTTACCAATCGTGACACTTTGTGTATACGGTTTAACAATGTTGTTGGTGATATGTATGGGTGCATCATTCAACAAAGATGTTGTTATGTTTAATTCGTAAGGTGTGTTATTGGTGACCAAGACAGGACTTGCATAAGGCTGCCCAGCTTTTTCAGTATTGTGAAAATTTTTAATGTATGGAAATCCTCGCGCTAAACAAAGATTTGGATCTTTCTCTTCACAATAATAATGGCCTTTCTCGTTGCTGTATTCCTGCCATTTTGTGGAAGCTGAATCGACATCGGCTCGCAGTGTTGAATAAGCGGGTTCTAAAACAATATTATCAAGATCATTATGAGAGCCATAATCATTTGCATAGGTGTACTGCAATCTTTGGGACATCCAGTCAACCTTATAATTGGCTGATTTAAAATGATAGGTGCCAGAGCCGGGAAAATATGTGATTGTAAAATACGGATTGTTTAGGTCACAGGAAGAGGGTGAGTCTTTGGTGCAGGTGATAGTCATGGGTAAATTAACTGGAGCTGAAACATCAGCTAGCACTAAGCTTGGTGTCGTGCCAAGTAGCAAACAAATAAGAAATAGGCGATTGATTTTCATGAATTATCTCGGTTGGTGTTATTATTGGGCGATTATATCGTATTAATATTAAAATGTCAGACTTGGCCACTCATACAAAGCAGAATTATTTCTAATACTTAAAATTATCATCTGACCTAATCCTAAACGCACACTGTGCGTGTCAGATATGGGAAGGATTGAGTAAGAGTTTGATTTTTTCAAAATTGTTAGTTCTAGTGTCAAGGTCTGACACCTCTATTTTTCTCCACATTTGACTTTCTTTAATGAACACTCTAGTTCTGATAAGGGAAATTATCGGTTCTCATAGGAATTAATCTCATTACATAGTACATAACACGTATGATGTATATATGAAATCACATCAATTTTTACAAGTAATCGATGATTTAATTTCATATAATTGAAGTTACTTATTCATTTATGATGTCAAAGGGAGGGTGTTTTGCATAAAGCATTATTCGCAATTGGATTGGTGATAGCGGTTATGGGCGCATTTTGGGCTTGCCAGGGTGGTGGCATTATCAAGTGGCCTGCCAGCAGCTTTATGGTGGATAAACCAGAGTGGGCTAATTATGGCGCATTAACCGCTGTTGCTGGGCTTGCTATTATGTGGCTGTCGCTGCGTATTAAATAGCATAGTCTTGTTTGCGCATCAGGTTGGCTTAAATGGCTTAACCCCGTCATTTTATGGCAAAAATATTATCAGCATGATCAGCCAATAAATGTTAAAATAGATGTAATAAGTAAAAATAATAGGTGTCTAACAATGAATGTTAGATCAAAGTCACTTTTTACGATATTACTTCTTGTGCTTATTAGTGCCGCAGTCTTGATTTCGGCACGACCTGCTTTTGCAGAAACGCAAACTTCTGTCTTGAATCAAGCATCCTGCATAAGCGGTATTTGTTCCATTCAAGGTAATCAAGATCTAAATCCACATTTATCCGCGGGATATTCTGCCACCGCAAAGCTTGATAATAACCCATCATATATTACTAACAATGCCTCGATTCAGTATTTAGACGTATCAGGCGACGAGCTGGTTAAGCTAACGAGAGAAAATCCATTCCTGTTTGGTATGACGATTTGGCTATTTGGGTTTCTGTTGGCTTTTACACCTTGCGTGCTACCACTTATTGTTTTGATCACGGGGTTTCTAGGGCAGGGCAATGAAATCTCTTATTCGCGATCCGTCTTGCTGGCCTTAACATATGTTATGTCATTATCCTTAACATTTGCTGTGATTGGCATTTTAGCAGCATCATTTGGGATCTATGTCAGTTCATATTTTCAAAGCCCCTGGATCCTGGCTTCATTCAGTATTCTTCTGGCATTACTAGCTCTATCCTTGCTAGGTTTTTACAATTTGAGATTACCTGCTCGTATTCAACATATGTTGGTGCGTCATAATAAATTGCAGTCAAATTATCAATTTCTTGAGGTTATTCTCATGGGCGTTATTGCTACCCTAATTACATCGCCCTGTATTGCAGGCCCACTACTTAGTGTCCTCGCTTATATAGGAGAGACAAAAAATGTGGCGCTAGGTGCAGTTAGTTTGTTTGCTTTTGGGGTCGGTGTTGGTACTCCACTCATTTTGGCTACAATTATCAATAAAGGAGTGCTGCCAAATACAAATAGCACGCTGCAGGCTATTGTCAAATTCCTATTTGGCTTGGTGATTTTTGGGATCGCTATCTGGATATCATCGAGAATTTTACCGGCTGGTGTGAATATGTTGTTGTGGAGTTTGTTAGTGGTATTTACTGCTATCTATATGCAGACGATCATCAAAAGACAAGAGATTAATAGCTATTTTATCCTTTGGAAATCCATCACTCTGCTGATGCTTACTTTTGGTGTGATGATTTTCGTGGGTTATCTTATGGGTAATAAGGTTCCGACAAATCCATTAAACATAAACCAAGTGATGTATGTTAAACCAAATAAATTCACTGAAATCAGCTCACTTTATAGCATGAATAGAGCAATCGAAAATGCAAAAAGTTTAAAAAAGCCGATCATCGTATTGTTCAGTGCTGATTGGTGCTCGGAATGTCAGGAGTTGAAAGCTCAAATGATGAATGATCGTGCAGTCCAGGAAGAGTTAGATAAATACATCATGCTCGAAGTGAACGTGTCATCACCAGGCTCATCAGAGCAGAGTTTAGCAAAGCAATTTAGTGTGGCGGGTACGCCAGAGATACTGTTCTTTGATGCTTCTGGTCATTTGAGCAATAAGCGAATTGCTGGTCGAATCAGTCCGGAAGAACTGGATTCGATTTTATCTGTCATGAACAAGTAAGTTAAAACAATGAATGGAGAATATTATGAAATTATCATCATTATTGATTGTGATATTATTGGCTGTCTCATTCGGTGTTTATGCCGCTGATGGGGCTTCGGGTTCATGCAGTATTACATGTTATGAGAAAACCCCTGCCTGTTACGTTACTAAAGATAGTACAGGTTGCCTTGTCATCACCAATACAAAACCAAAATGCTCAAAAGGTTCTTGTGTTTGTGAGTTGAAGTCATGCGATAAGAAGACTGAATACTAAGACACTATTTATTCTATCAATGGCTCGGAAATTACCTGAGCTGGACACGCATCATGGCTTTGTATAAGGAAGCGATGACATGAAAAATAAGCTATTACTATTGATCGCGATGGTGATCATTTCGATTGGCAATACCTATGCTGATGGAATACAGTGGCATCCATACTCAAATGCGATTTATCAAAATGCTAAAATAGCAAATAGAGATATCATGATTTTCGCCATGTCAGATACGTGTCACTGGTGTCAAAAGATGTCAGCAACCACGATGAACGATAAAAAGGTCGTCAATTATATTAGCGAGCATTTTTATGCCGTTAAATTGCATGCTAATCAAGATATTGCTACAGCAAGAAAATTTGGTTTGCAAGGCGTTCCTACTATACTGATTCTTGATAGTAGTGGAAAAGTAATAAAAATGTTTGCTGGCTATAATGATGCAGACCAGTTGCTCGCACAATTGATGGATATTACTGGCGCGAAGTAATGGCATTGATAGGCCATTTCTATGCAATAATTAGTTAGCACTCACGATGATTTCAATCGCCTCTCCAGCTCGTCTGCACTTTTCGCGAGCTTTATCTGTATTCTCAGCCTGCGCCAACGTGACGCCAACTCGACGCTCACCTTGTACTTCAGGTTTACCAAATAAGCGTAAGTTTGTACCGGGCTCGCTTAATGCAGCTTGCACATTGCGAAACTCAATTTGTGTGCCATGACCGCGTGCAATCAAGGCGAACGATGCTGATGCACCTAATTGCTTTAACGCGGGAATTGGTAAGCCTAGCATGGCGCGTACGTGTAATGCGAACTCAGATAAATCTTGTGAGGCTAGTGTCACTAAGCCTGTGTCGTGAGGTCTTGGCGAAACTTCACTGAAGTATACAGTTTCACCCTCAACAAAAAATTCAACACCAAATAATCCAAACCCACCTAAAGCATCCGTGATGATTTTTGCCATCTTTTCAGCTTTCGCCAACACATGGGCAGGCATAGGGTGCGGTTGCCACGATTCACGATAATCACCTTTTACTTGAACATGCCCGATAGGCGCGCAGAACGTGGTGCCAGCAGCGTGACGTACAGTCAGTAATGTGATTTCATAATCAAAGCGAATGAATTTTTCTACGATCACTGAAGAGGCGCCAGTGCGTCCTGCGGTTTGCGATATTTCCCATGCTGTTTCAATTTCATCTTCATGACGCACTACACTCTGTCCTTTACCTGATGAGCTCATAATGGGTTTGACCACGCAGGGTAATCCAATGGCCTTGACTGCGGCTTCATATGAAGTTTTATCATCCGCAAAGCGAAATGGTGAGGTTAATAATGCTAATTCTTCCGCCGCGAGACGACGAATCTTTTCACGATTCATGGTTAGTTGTGTTGCTCGTGCAGTTGGCACCACATGGTAACCTTTGCTTTCTAATTCAACCAAGGTGTCAGTTGCAATCGCTTCAATTTCAGGAACGATAAAATCGGGTTGTTCTGATTCGATGATTTGTCGCAATGCATTGCCATCCAACATGGAGATCACGTGACTACGATGCGCCACCTGCATGGCAGGCGCATTGGGATAACGGTCAACGGCAATCACTTCGACACCTAAACGCTGGGCTTCTATCGCCACTTCTTTGCCTAGCTCTCCTGAGCCTAATAAGAGTAATTTCGTGGCGCTAGCTGTGTTGGGCGTGCCTATGCGTATCATGAGTAACTCCAGACGAGATAGAAAAGGCGATTTAAAATAAATATTTGGATCGCGTCAAGTATCAGCGTGACAGCGGTCTGAAGTAGCCCCGACTTCACGGACACCTCACTAAGAGAGTATTATTCTCTAACTT
>CAZBHW010000028.1:0-35866 GCA_964492045.1 uncultured Coxiellaceae bacterium
TTACTAGTCGTTATCTAATGACTAGGTGGACCGGTATTAGCGGGGAGCGTTACAAATTTAAAATGGTTGCAGCGCTATAGGTGAGCTTGCATACCTGTTATTAATCTTGTCTCTTTCCGGATATAGATCATAAACATTATCAAGCGAAAATGGATTAAATTGAGTATCGAAGTCATAAATCTCTACACCTTCTGCTTTCTTTAGCATCATGATCAGATAGCAAATCACAGGAAATAAAATAATTTGGCAGATAATTTTCTTCAAGTATGCAAAACAGATTAGCTGGAACAAAGCGTTATTTGGCATCGTTCCGTAAAATGCTAAAGTTAAGAATACAGTTAGATCTAGTAAGAAAGAGAAGCTGCAAGAAATGAAAATGCGCATTCCAAGAGAATTGCTTTTGCGTCGTAACTTCAGCTTCGCCATTAAGTAGCTATTTACAAATTCAGCAATCATGATGCTTATCATAGAGGCAGTTACTATTCTAATGCCTGGCATTAAAATGCTTCGAAATTCATGATCCAACTTCCAGCCAGGTGCGGCGGGAATTATCTGAACTAAATAAACAAAAAAAAACGAAAGTTAAATTTAATGCTAATCCACTCCAAATAGCTTGTCGTGCATTTTTGTATCCGTAAACTTCTACTAATATGCTGCCTAGCATGGTGTTAAATGGGAAGACAATGAAGCCGCCAGTTAAGGTAATTCCAAAAACTGAAACAAGCTTAATAGCAACAATGTCAGAAACGAGCCATGTCGCGCTGAATAAGGAGAATATAAGGAAAAGGTATTTAAAATGTACCAATTCACGGATTTTTGCTTGGTTAATCAAGCGTGCTTGTGCTGTTTGCATAAATTATTCTTTATTATTTTGATAGTCGTGGTAAGCATTTTTCCTCTAATGGTCTTGTGAAAACAATTTTTGTTAATTGACCAATATCATCAGATTCACCAATTGCTAAAATAAAAGTGTCCTTGATAGGCGAGTAGTCCTTGGATAATTCAGTTACAGCATTTTGATAGGATTTATCTTTAGAGCTAATAAGAGTCATGTGTGGATCGTAATTTTGTTTGGCTGGTTTGTTAATAATGCTGGCAACAGCTTTATGCATTTTCAAAAGTGTGTCAGTGTTATCTGGTAGCAACGAGGCCCAATAAGTTGAGTTATCAAAGGTAATGCAGCTGAATTTCTCAAATTTTAATTCAATTGACTCAGGTGTTACATCTGCACATGTCTTTTCCCAGATGTTTGGTATATCGTTTTCATCAGCATCAAACTGATACAGCGTGACGTGCGGTAGTGATTCTTTACCAAGCAAGTATATGTCAGCAACATTTTTAAGTGATTGAGAGAGTGCTATGGCCTTCTTATTTTCATTAATGGGAATTAATACGATATTGAATTTCTTCGTCATAATTGCTTACTCAAATGTAAAAATTGATTTAACAATAATACCAATGATTTGTATGTTGCTGTCGTAAGGTGCTGCTGTAGTACTTGATTTGCTAATTGTTGAAAGCGTGCGAATAGGTCCATCGATGCATAGTTCCCGAATGGTTGCTTGTTTTGTATCTTTGTACTGAACGATTACTAGATCACCATCTTCAGGGTCTGCATCTGGATCAATTATTAATATAGATCCCTTGGGAAACTTTGGCTCCATGGATGGCTTGCTGATCAAGGCGAATGTATTGCTTGAAACGAATTCTGTAACAATCCATTGATGCCATGTTGATGGAGTGAGTTTTGATAAGAAGTTTTTCGCATCTAAGCAATCATCCCAGGAAATGATGGCTACAGATTGTATTTTGCATTTTTGGTCTGACTTTCGTTTGTTCGTGGCTGTGCCCGACATAAGATCATCAATGGATATATCAAAATATTCAGCTAACGATTTCAACGTCGAAGCGCGTGGGTCGCTAGTGGCGCCAGATAAAATTTTATGAAGAGTAGGTTGAGGAATAGATGTCTGCCTTGCAAGCTCCGCTTCACTGATATTTTTATTATCCAATAGTCTGCGAAGGTTGATGGCAAGGTCATTCTGATTATTATTCTGATTTGTAAGTGCAATTAGTTGAGCCACGGTGACCTCGTAGTAAATTCCATGCGAATTATACATAAATTAACATTTCAAACAAGAATTAATCTTTTTCGCGCGGAGAATAACATAAATCTCTGAATTTAATAGATATATTACCAGATCTTCCAGGTCGCGACATTCATCAACAGGAAACATAAATTCATAATGTAATTGACTCTCAATTCTAAAACGATTAATTTCCGCGGCTTTAATGGACGCGTTTAGGATTGAAATTCATGACCAAAGAAAATGCTCATCTCACAAAACAGCTGGAGCGCAAAGTTCAAGACATACAAACACCGATAGCAACAATTGAAATGTGTCTCCATTTACTATCGGAAGAAATTCAAAACGATAAATTGCTAACAATCAGGACTGCATTGCAGAAAGTACGTGATATCTCGAAGCAGTTTCTATGTATAGCGCAAAAATAAAAAATTGATAAAGATGCATGGCATTAAGGATAATGATAAGTGACAATTATATTTCATCCGAACCCACATCAATTCAGCCATACCACTATCTGATGCCTAAACAATCAATGCCTATGTTAGACATATTTCAAAAAACGATAGCTGGTTAAAAGGAGATATGCTCTATACTGTTGGCCTTCATCGCCTTGATCTTATTCAGCTTGGTGACAAAGATGCTAACTGCAAAAGACAATATTACAAAGCTAGGCTTGGAAGAGAACAAATTAAGGAAATTTATCAATCCATTATGCATGGGTTAAACCTTTCAAAATTGGTTCCCCATGTCTAATTTGTATTGAAATATTGAGCTTTAGCCTTATTATCAAGATGTATTCTTCTCTGCTTCGGCATCAGGCATTCAAGTTGATAAATGTAACGCCCCGAGTAGGAATCGAACCTACGACCTGTCCCTTAGGAGGGGACCGCGCTATCCACTGAGCCACCGGGGCTTGAGATGAGAGTTTGGGGATTTGATTGAAAAGTTATCAGTTTGCTTTGCCGAGGGTCGGACTTGAACCGACACGGAGTTGCCCCCACCGGATTTTGAGTCCGGCGCGTCTACCAGTTCCACCACCCCGGCAAACGATAACCGCGCAAGTATATCAGCCTAGCGGCAATGGTCAATCACCTAACTAATTTTTCCCGTGCTCGGCGGCTGCCGGATCATATAACGGGTTAGCGTTGGGGGTTAAAGCACTGCGCGGCAACAGGGGCAAGGATGCGATCTCAGGTAAATCTTCCAGCTTGATGGATTTAGCGGGGCGCTTCTGAAAGACATAGTAAATCTCTTCGACTTTATCCGCAGATGGGGCATGCGCCGAAACAGCCGTCACCGCGAAATCAAAACCCATGGCGAACTTGATGACATCTTCTGGCTTCATCGTAGAAGTTAATGGCTCATCTGAAAACGCCAGCAGACAATGCAGCATCTTATTCGTAGGCATAGCAGGTAAAAAACCAGCTATCACTTCAGACCCCTCTGACAATAAATTTTTTAATTTTTCAAAAATCATTTCTACCCTGGCTTGTTTTAAATACATCAAAACACCTTCAATTAACACGAGTGTTTTTTTAGTTTTATCAAAACCATTGCTTTCCAATTCGATAGGTAAGGCGTTATTACAAAAGTCGCAATCAATAGAAATGAAATTATCACTAGCTATTTTCGCAGGATCATAGTCTCTATACGCGGCAAGTTTACTGGCGCGTGACAGGCCACGGTCAATTTCAAACACTTTTACTTTAGGTGCTAACATCATTGGCAACACACAAACACCGGTCCCAAGACTAACCAGTTGTTTCACATTATCACGATCAATCCGTACCTCTGATGCAGCCTTCATCATTAATTTTCTATCCAGCATATAAATACCAAAATCTGGCAGCACGGCGTGATTAAAAAAAAGATCCTGTGAACGATAAGGTAGACTATAAATGAGAGATTCAAAAAGCGTGCTGGTATTTGCGCGTACGTGCAAACAAACGTACTTCATCATTTCATATTCATCTACAGTAATGTCTTTACCAACAGCTTCTCTAATCGCAGGATTCTGTAATGTTCTAATCACAGCTTCCATGATGGATAAGGCAGTCGTCGATCGTCTGGTGACACTCATGTTGTTACCTCCCTGTAACAAGCTGATTAATAGCCAGCTTTTTCAAATTACTGCAAAAAAGATATAATAATAGAATCAGCAAACAATAAGTAAATTAATATGCGTAAATGGATTTGGCTAGTCTTTTTCATCTTATTTAGTTTTCATGTGCGCGCGATGGCAGCAGATAATGCTGTGTTGCTCAACATTAATGGTGCGATTGGCCCTGGTGTGCAAAATTATATTGTGCGCAATATTGAAAAGGCTAACGCGGCTCAAGCGAAACTCATCATCATTGAGCTAAACACACCCGGTGGGCTTGAAAGCTCCATGCGCGGCATAAACGAAGCCATTATTTCATCTCGCGTTCCAGTGGTGGCGTATGTTGCACCATCCGGTGCGCGCGCAGCTAGCGCTGGTGTTTATATCATGTACGCAAGTCATTTCGCAGTAATGGCACCCGGTACAAATCTTGGCGCTGCGACGCCGGTTAATTTATCCGAGACAAATAAAGCTGAAGATATCCACGCGAAAAAAGCAGCAAGTGATGCGGCAGCGTATTTGCGCAGTCTAGCACAGCTGCGTGGACGCAATGATAGATGGGCAGAGCTAGCCGTGATCAATGCTGCCAGTCTGTCAGCAGCTGAAGCTAAAAAAATGAATGTGATTACAGATGTTGCGAATAATATTCCGCAGTTATTATCAGAACTAAATGGCAAGACAACACTAATTGCTAATGTGAAAACGCAAGTTGATACTGCGCAATTAACCGTTGAAACCATGAAACCAGATTGGCGTAGTCAATTTCTTGCCTTCATTACTGACCCTAATATTGCTTACCTGCTTTTATTAGTCGCCATGTATGGTTTGTTTTTCGAATTATCCAATCCAGGATTAGTGGTGCCTGGCGTAGCTGGCATCATATCATTATTCATTGCACTGTATGCATTTCAATTAATGTCCGTCAATTATGCGGGGTTGGCGTTAATTTTTATAGGCGTGTCTTTCATGGCATTTGAAGTCAACGTATCTTCATTTGGTGTGATTGGGATTGGCGGTATTGTTGCGTTTGCAATCGGCTCCATCATGTTGTTTGAGTCTGCTAGCCCTTATTTTCAGTTGGCATACAGTTTAATTGCCGCAATGACCGTCACGACAGCGTTATTCATTTTATTAGCTGTCACCCTGATGATTCGTGCACACCAAAAACCTGTGCTCACTGGTAAAGCTGGATTAATTGGCAAAGAAGGTACAGTCATGAGCTGCCATGCTGACTATGTCAGCATTCATCTCATGGGTGAAATATGGAAAGCGAAATCTCATGATATTTTGCGTCCTGGCCAAACCATCAAAGTAGTCAAAGCGGATGGCTTGTTACTGACTATAAAAGCAATGAATAAGGAGCATCTATAATGGCATTCTTTCTCGCGATTGTCGCATTTATTGGTCTCATTCTGGTTTATAACTGTGTTAATGTGCTGTACGAATATGAACGAGCTGTTGTGTTTACCTTTGGTCGTTTTACCAGTGTAAAAGGTCCGGGATTAATTATGATTGTACCTGGTATTCAAACTGTTTCGCGTGTTGATTTACGTGTCATTGTCATGAGCGTGGCACCGCAAGATGTTATCTCTCGTGATAACGTTTCTGTGCGCGTCAGCGCTGTCATTTACTTCCGTGTTATTGAGCCAGAAAAAGCGATTTTACAAGTTGAGAATTATGAGCAGGCTGTCGATCAATTTTCTCAAACCACTTTACGTTCTGTGTTAGGTCAGCACGAGTTAGATGAAATGCTTGCGGAGCGAAATAAATTAAATGCGCATATTCAGGAAATCCTCGATGAACACACTAGCGCATGGGGCATTAAAGTGACTGTGGTTGAAATTAAACAAATTGATATTAATGAAAACATGGTGCGCGCGATTGCAAAGCAAGCTGAAGCAGAACGTGATCGACGCGCTAAAATCATTCATGCTGATGGTGAATTGCAAGCATCACATAAATTGCTGGAAGCAGCTCAAGTGATTGCGCAGCAGAAAGAAGCACTGCAATTAAGATACTTACAAACGCTAGCTAATATTGGTGAAGAGAAAAACACCACGATTGTGTTTCCGATTCCTATTGATATGTTGTCTGCGTTTACCAAGAAAGATAGTTAATCCTACTTTTGCCCTCACCCTGTCCCTCTCCCGCAGCCACCACCAGTAAACGACGCCGCGGCTTAGGGCGGGAGAGGGGACCTGCTAATGTACCGCCATGAAAAATTCACAAGCGTCATTTAGAGATATCTTTCTATTATGCAGCACTGAATAATCCATGAGAGTCTGTTTGTGATTTTCTTCTATGATGCTGCTATGAATCATGCATGAGTGTCATTTAGAAGGTCCCCTCTCTCGCCCACTGCAGCGGCGTAGTTTATTGGTGGTGGCTGCGGGAGAGGGACAGGGTGAGGGCAAAATTAACCACCTTCAACAGGATCTACATCTAACACCCATTTCACAGTTTGCTTACCCGGCAGCGATTCTAATTTTTGCAGTAACCCAGCCAAAAAGTTTTGTAGCAAATGGCGTTTACCCGCTTTAAATAACAAATGCTGACAATGCAAACCCTTCTTACGCGCCAAACCTGCAGGCGCCGGACCCAACACCGACACTTGATTCGCCGCACTCATCGCTTTTATTTTCTCTAAAAACTGGCTCGCTGTTTTTTCAGCATAAGCCTCCGCACGCAACACAGCTGAATATGTATACGGCGGTAAGAGAAATTGTTCGCGCTCAGTCATTAGCGATTGCGCAAACGCCGCATAGCCTTGATGAATTAACGTTTGTAAATGCGGGTGATCAGGACAACGCGTTTGAATCATTACAGTACCGGTTTTTTCAGCACGTCCCGCCCGCCCCGCTACCTGCATCAACAACTGCCCCATTTGCTCAGCAGCACGATAATCCGGACTAAATAATCCATGATCCGCATCAATCACACCAACCAACGTCACTTGCGGAAAGTGATGACCTTTCGCCAACATTTGCGTACCCAATAAAATAGCGGGCTGTTGCGTATTAATTTGTGCGAGTAATTCATGCAGCGCATCTTTCGTGTTTACCGTATCACGATCCACTCTAATCACCGGAATATTCGCAAATTCCGCTTGCAATATTTCTTCGACACGCTGTGTGCCTAAACCAACTTGTTCAACGGCGGTTGATTGACAAGACTCACACTTCACCGGCATAGGCATGCGTGAGTCACAATGATGACAACGCAATTCGCGCGGCGAGCGGTGACACACCATACGCGCATCACAGCGCTTACAACCAGCCATCCAACCACATTCAGAACAAAATAATACTGGCGCAAAGCCACGACGGTTTAAAAATAACATCACTTGATTGCCAGCTGTTAATTCATCATGCATGGATTGAATTAACGCCTTCGATAACCCTTCTTGTAACTTCTCTTTACGTACATCTAGAATTTTAAATTGCGGCATACTCGCACCGCCCGCACGCGCAGACAAATGTAGTGAGTGATAACGCTCACGTTTTGCATTCAATAATGATTCAAGCGAAGGTGTCGCCGAACCTAACACCACTGGAATATTATTGATTCGTCCACGCAACACGGCCATGTCACGTGCATGATAACGAAATCTATCTTGTTGCTTGAAGGATAAATCATGCTCTTCATCGACAATAATCAAGCCTAAATCGAGAAATGGCGTGAAAATGGCGGAGCGTGTGCCAATCACAATGCTGGCCTCACCCGATCTTGCTGCAAGCCACACCGCCATGCGCTCACCATCAGATAAACTGGAATGCAGTGCTGCTACCGGCACTGCAAATCGCGCTCGAAAACGCGCAATGGTTTGCGGGGTCAAACTGATTTCTGGTACTAACACTAATGCTTGTTTACCGGCCGCAAGAACAGCAGCAATCGCTTGCAAATAGACTTCTGTTTTACCGCTGCCAGTCACCCCATCCAGCAAATACACATTAAATTGATTCTGCGTCAGCAAAATACTTTGCAGTGCCTGTTGTTGTTCTTCATTCAACGAAAGAGGCGTTTCACCCACTTCAGTGGCCGCAGCAATCTTCTTTTTACTTGCCGCGTCTTTGCCTTTGCGCAACACCACTGGCAGTGCCGCTGCCAGTACTTCGCCTAAAGCATAGTGATAATATTCCGCTGCCCACAAACACAGTTCATACACATCGCTGTTCAATATTGGAGCATCATCGAGCACAGATTCAGCCCGTTTAAGCTTTTCATAAGGTACAGATGAGTTTTTTTCTACCCCTATTAACACCCCAGTCAGCGACCTCGTACCAAAAGGCACCCTCACCCGCACTCCAGGTGTTAATTTTGAACAATCAACACCTTCTGGTGGCAGATAATCAAACAGCCTACGCAGCGGCGTAGGCAAGGCAATTCTTAAAAATAAGCTCTGTTCCATAGTTGACCATCTAAACCATTTAGTTCAAGTTATAATATACTAATCACGTGCAAAAATTAGAAAAGGATATAGCTTATGCCAAATACTAACGATGCAGCAGCCGATGCCTTGATGAAGGTGCTGGAAGAGATTTTCGATAAACTGCAAAAGAAGGGTCTCTTGCCGGCCAACGCTCAAAATAAGAAACATGAAATCCTGCAATCTTTAGCGAAACAACTCGTTGGTAAAGTCGACCCCAAAGATTTGAAAGAAAACCCAGTCGTGCGCCTTCGTGCCATGGCAGCGATTGTCGGCAAAGGTTTTGGTAATGAAAAATTCGCCGGTATCTTTACCGATGCATTAGCAAAAAATCCCAAAGACCAATTAAACGAACTGGATAAAGGTTTATTGATATTATCCAGCATGTTGAAATTAGAAAAAGAAGAACCGAATAAAAATTTAAAATTGGATGCGCGTTCCATCTCAAAAAAACTGTTGCAACCTTTCTTCAAACAAACTCGCAAGAAAGACGGCAAGCAATCCAAAGAAGATGAAGTCAACCGAATCAAATTTGAAGATGCAGTATTACGTAAATTCGAAGATGTCTTAGAACAAATGTTTGGCGGTCTCGTGCCTGACAAACCTGGAGCTATTCCAGACTACGCCGTGTTGGCAGCAGCAGTGCTAGTGAATTTGCCGTGGACGAAATACTTTCCGTCAGACCCCACCTCCACCGCGTTTTTAGTGGAAGAGAATTCTTACAATTCAAACAAACTCGATCCAACCGGTAAGGAAAATGCGTTGAAAGGTGAAGAGCTGGCACAAGGTGGCTTAGATGTTGATGGTATTGTGAAATCGACATTAGACATGGTGGGTGAAGGTAATGCTCCAGAAAACGCACCGAAGCCCTCAGCGATGAGCACACCATTCTCTACCACGCCAAGACCACGAGGTAGCTTGCCAAGGTAAACATCAACTGTATAATGACCCCACTGACAACACGACTTGCAGTGGGGTTTTTCATGCAGAATACCGTTAAAAAAATAGTTTCCGTTTTATTTACTTCCATCATCGCCACATCCGCTTACGCATTCGACAGCACAGAGGTCTATGCACCAAATGTCGAACCTAAAATTCAAACTTATTTGCTTGATTATGGCTGGATTAATACAGGTGTAGGCAATTACCTAGTCAGTGCCATGGCAACTAACAAACGCTGCAAACCCACAACAACACCCGCATTCATGACCAACATTTCCAGCATTCAAGTATATGGCCGCGCACAAGCAATTGAAGGTGTACAAAACACACTGAGATTCGATCCACTCTCATACAAAGTAGACGGTATAGTCAGCGCACCAGTAAACGTTGCCGCACGGGATAACGGAGTGCAACTCAACTGGCAAATCTGGTGTGTCGCCCACGAAACCGTTTGATTTAATCGTTAATCCGGATGAGCGTTCAGCGCATCATGCGGGCATAAAATGCAAGCATCATAAAAGGAGTTATAACAATGTACAAAGTGTTAGTCATTGGCGCAGGTAAAATTGGATCCCTTATTTCATTTCTCTTGGCAAATTCTAAAGACTATTTCGTTTATCTTGCGGATATTCATGATAGCAACCCACACGAAAAACGTTTAGCCGGATTAACCAATCTTAAATATGTAAAGCTAGATGCAAATGACAGTCACGCCTTTGATGAATTCATCAAAAAAGACCCCATTGACGCTGTCATTTCTTCGCTCCCTTATTTCTGTAACACGCCGATCGCAAAAGCGGCGGCCAAGCATCGCTTACATTATTTCGACTTAACTGAAGATGTAGAAACGACCACCGCAGTGCTGGCTATTTCACAACAAGCAGACACTGCTTTTGTACCGCAATGTGGTCTAGCTCCAGGCTTTATCAGCATTGTCGCCAATCAACTAATGAAAAATTTTCCCAAGTTAGACACAGTTAAAATGCGTGTAGGCGCATTACCCATTAACATCAGCAACGCTTTGCAATATTCATTAACCTGGTCTACCGATGGTTTGATTAATGAATATGGCAACTTATGTCAGGGCATTGATGGCGGCAAACACGTAGACTTACTACCATTGGAAGGACTAGAGCAAATTAAAATCGATGGTTTGACTTATGAAGCATTTAATACCTCTGGCGGTATTGGCAGCTTAGCGCAATCCTATTTAAATCGTGTGAATCACATGAGTTACAAAACCATACGCTACCCTGGTCATTGTTCCAAAATTAAATTCCTGATGAATGATTTGAAATTAAATCAAGACCGCGACACTTTGAAAAAAATATTCGAGCATTCATTACCAAAAACCTTTCAAGATGTCGTACTGGTCTATGTGTCTGTTAATGGTGAACAAGATAATCAATTTGTCGAAGAAAATTATGTTAGAAAGTTTTATCCCAAAGTCATTAATGGCCATGCATGGTCCGCTATTCAATTAACCACCGCCAGCGGCATATGCAGCGTGGCTGATATCGTGTTGAGCAACCCAGGTAAATACAAAGGCTTTATCAAGCAAGAACAATTTACCCTGGGTGATCTCACCAGCTCACGTTTCGGCGATTATTATAAATAAGAGGTAGTCATGGAATTATTAAAAAAATTACGTCTTGCTGTTAGCAACAGTGGCGCCAGCACCGGACAAAACTGGTGGTCGCAGTATACAGAAGAAGGAGAAATCACTTCTTATAATCCTACTGATGGCAAAGCCATTGGTTCAGTCTATCGTGCTTCTGCTGCCGATTATGAAAAAATGATGCAGACCTCACAACAAGCCTTTCTTACATGGCGCAATGTGCCCGCACCAAAACGGGGTGAAGTGGTACGTGCGATTGGCGATGCACTACGCCAGCACAAAGATGCGCTAGGTTCACTAGTTTCATTGGAAATGGGCAAATCGAAACAAGAAGGTGATGGCGAAGTACAAGAGATGATTGATATGGCAGATTTTGCTGTCGGTCAATCACGCATGTTATATGGTAAAACCATGCATTCAGAACGTCCGTTACACAGAATGTATGAACAATGGCATCCGCTAGGTGTTATCAGTGTCATCAGTGCGTTTAACTTTCCGGTTGCTGTCTGGTCATGGAATGCGTTCATCGCCGCCATTTGCGGTAACACGGTGGTGTGGAAACCCTCGCCAAAAACACCTCTGTGCGCGGTGGCTGTGCAACACATTTGTAACGATGTGATGAAACAATTTAATTGCGAAGGCGTGTTTTCATTATTTATCACCGATGATAATGAGCTCGTTAAAACTATGACAGAAGACACTCGCGTGCCATTAGTTTCCTTCACTGGTTCCACCACTGTTGGGCGCATGGTCAATGCTGCTGTTGCTAAACGCCTTGGCCGCTGCTTGCTAGAGTTAAGTGGTAATAATGCCATTATTGTCGATGAACACGCTGATTTGACACGCGCCATGCCAGCGATTGTCTTTGGTGCGATTGGCACCGCTGGCCAGCGCTGCACCACGACACGACGCTTGATCGTACATCATTCCATTTATGACAAAGTGAAAGAAGCGTTAATAAAAGCCTACGCCAAAATCACCATCGGCGACCCGCTTGATCAGAAAAATCTAATGGGGCCACTCATAGACATTCAAGCGGTTGATAACTTCTTGCAATCCATTGCTGAAGCGAGAAAACAAGGCGGCAACGTATTGTGCGGCGGCAATGCCTTAAAACGCGAAGGTTGTTTTGTTGAACCTGCGGTGATTGAAGCTGAGAACGACTGGGAAGTCGTGCAACGCGAAACATTTGGCCCTATCTTGTATTTAATGAAATACAACACGCTAGATGAAGCCATTGCAATGCAAAACCATTCACGCTTTGGTTTGTCTTCCAGCATTTTCACAAGCCAAGTGACGCATGCGGAACAGTTCTTGTCTGCGCATGGCAGTGATTGCGGTATAGCGAATGTCAACATCGGAACCTCCGGCGCAGAAATCGGCGGCGCGTTTGGTGGTGAAAAAGACACAGGCGGTGGACGCGAAGCAGGCTCTGATGCATGGAAAGCTTATATGCGTCGCCAAACCAACACCATCAACTGGGGTCAGACACTCACACTGGCACAAGGCATAAAGTTTGATATTTAACAGTCTCTCTGCAAGCGGGCCGCGCAATGCTGCTCGCTTGCAAGCTGACGATTTTTATTTTAATAATCTTGAAATGATATTAACGACCTCAGGATAATCCGCAAAATTTCGCAAAAACCTTCGCTTCTCTGCTAACGCTTCACGTTTCAAACCAGATGCAGAAAAATGTTCTGCCGCTCCATCAAGATCAATTAAATATGGCTGTTGTGATGAATCAATAATAATGTTAGTTGCTTTCAAATCGCCATGAGTGATTTCAATGGCAGATAAAGACGATAATAAAGTACACACCTGCTTGATCACGTTAGCCACTTCATACAACCGGCCAGCGTAAGGGACTAAAAACGCTTTCACATCGGTACCAGCAACAAACTCGGAAATATAATAAGATTTTCCACGCAAACCTAAACAATGGGATTCCAAATATGCTATTGGTAGCGGCGTATTTAAATTAAATAATGTTAACTTATGTGCTATACGCCACGAATGTGCGGCTCGAGTTTGTCGCAGCATTCTGCGCAAGCGGTGTAGCATGTTTTTCATGTTATACCGTTTGACGACGACATCTCGTCCATCCATTTTAACTTTGATAACGGTAGAGGACCGACCATCTTTCAACATCACCGCATCTTGCCGTGCAAAGACACTATCAGGGTCTTGCATAAACGCCTTCAATTCTGCGCCGAAACGATCGCGCCTGGCCGACGCACGACAGCCCCACTGGTTGAGCTTGATAAAATCAGTAGAATCACGAAAAATTTTCTGTTGATAATGCTGCCAACGCTGCACATCACATTGGCGAATTTGAAACATGATTTCTGTCATGTCCGCCGGTTTCACTAACCAGCCGCGTGCTTTGGCGTAATGCAAAAATAAACTCTGTTGCAGTGTTTCCACCCCCGCGCCCAACTGTGATAACAACAGCGCGATATTTTCAATGCTCTCTTGGCGCTGCAACATCTTCTTTTGGATTTCAATTTGCGCTCCATCCAGCGTGTAAATGATATTGCGTGCAAATAGAAAGTTCCCCAAATGCAAATCACGCTGACGCACGCCTAACACATGCTGCGTTGCCACTTCAATCATCAGCGCATGCAGCATCGGCACAGTTGTTTCTATTGCACCATGATGAAACCATAGCGCTTCCAGATCTTGGGCATGATTAATTTTTTCCAGCAAAATGACATGGATGGTTTGACTGGCATCTTTGCCTGAGTAGCAAAGCGGCGGTGTGGGAATTTTATATTCCTGCATCGATTGAATGCCGGAAAGATCAGCTTGATAATGACGCGCAGCGCTTTTTTTATCGAAAAATAATTTCGCCACCACTGACACACCACGCCATACGCCAAACACTACCATGCGCTTGCCAGGCATTAGTCGTACTAGTTGTTCTGCGTATAATTCGCCTTGCTCTAAATCCAGCACGAACGGTGTTGCAAATTGAAAATCCGCATGCGCAAGCTCATCCCGAGTAACGGAACGGATGTCTGAGTGTCCTTCAGTTGGCATGATCACGGTACAGTTCATCCCCACGATTTTTTACCTTTTGCCAAAATTCTTTTTCGTGGCGCAAAATATCACGCAGCGGCAATTTGCGGTAGTCTTTCATAAATCGAAAATAATCTCTTTTCGTTAAACCAGCATCGAGACTCGAAAAATACAGCGCAGCCAAATCTTTGATGACCCAGCGCTCGGGTACGTGTTTGCGAATTTGTGCGCGATGGAGGTCTATCACGTATAACTGCATGTCATGATTCAACAACAGATGGCAAATATAAAAGTCTCGATGATTGATGCCGTTTTCATGCATGGTGCGTGCAATGCGTGCTGTTTCCTGCATCAGCTGACGTTTTAATGCATACGAAGGCGGCTGTTTCTTCCACTCAGCGGTCAATTCTTCCAGACTCACCACTGGCGCAACGGCTTCCATCATCACAAAAGATTCACGCTTCGCCGGATTCCAGCCGCGCTCACCATAAGCCACCACTTTCGGCGCTAAAATGCCCAGCGCTTGTAATTTCTGCAGTGCCTGCCATTCATTGCGTGCTGACACCACCGGCCACTTGAGCTGGCATACATTTTTGAGGATTTCTCGCCAACCCACACCGCGATGCTGTTTGATGAAGTAATCCTGTCCGCGCAAATTGACACGCAGCGTGGCACGCCCTTCGAGCGCGCGATAAGATTGTCCGCTCAGCGCCATCAGTTGATCAAACAACGGCGCCGCCCCTTGAAAACAGCCTTGTAGATCAGGATCCAGATACATCACGTTGACGCGCCCATTGTTCGATTAAATCCACCGCACGTTGCGGCAAGTCAAAGATATCTGCCTGTTTTGCAAATCGCGCGCCATTTGCACCCAATTGCTTTAAATCGCCTTGAGTCAGCATATCAATCAATGCGTGATTCCACTCATCTTGCCTGAATGGTAGCGGGAGTACTTTCCCAGCTGCAGCTTCTGTCACATAGTGAGCGTAACCACAAACTGCCGTGGTCAGCACTGGCAAGCCTGCCGCCAGTGCTTCTAGCAAAGCCGTCCCTGTATTTTCATGATACGAAGGATGCAGCAGTAAATCGGCTGCCAGCAAATACGGCGTGACTCGCTTCTTTGGTCCAATAATGTGCAACTGCTCAGCCACGCCCAAACCAGCCGCGAGCTTTTCATAAGGAGCCGCCTCGCCTTTGCCTATCACATACAAATGACAGCGGGTTTTTAACGCTTCTGGCAATGCGGCCAGACTTAAAAGCGCTCTATCCAGGCCTTTGGTTTTATAGCCGGAGCCAAGCATCAACAATAGGAAATCATCGTCTTTTAGGCCTAATTTCTGGCGTTTGGCCGCACGTTCGGCGTCGGCGTTTGCCGGCCTTAGCCGGTCACGCTCAATGCCGGGCGGTAACAGGTGAAAACGCTCGGCCGGTGTGTCATAACAAGCCGTATACTCATTCTGTTGGGTAGCAGAAAGCAGTAAAATCTGGGTTTGTTGATTAGCAAAAACGGCTTTTTCTAAAGCCAGATAAGTGCGATAGCGCGGCATCAAGCGATAAAAAAATCCGCGACTGGCTTTGACGCGGGACTGGTAACAAACATCCGCCGCATAATACACATCTAAATTAGCCATCTTGTTAAAGCCTACTACCAACGGCTTTTCACCCGTTTTCAACAATTCACCAACTGCGTGCGAAAAGGCCTTGGCGCGCGCATGATTGGTGCGCCCTTTGACTTTGATTTTATGGACGATACAAGCAGGTTCTATTTCACCATCCCAATGCATCGTATAGACATGCACTTCATGACCGCGTGCGGCGCACTCTTTGGCAATACGCATAAAATCGCGCTGCAAACCGCCAAAAGGAAAGTATTTAAAAAGACAAAAAGCAATTTTCATTGCATAATCACTTTATTCATTTTTAGACAGATGGTTATTCTACCGTTAAAGGGCAGATATTTGAATAAAACAAGGAGCGTCATGCGTAAATCTATCCTGATTGGTTGTTCCCTGTTACTGAGCGCCTGTGCCAGCACCTCCAATAATTACACCGATGCCATCACCAGCTGGCGCGGCAGCAGTGCCAGCGATTTAGTGGCGGCCTGGGGCAAACCCAATATCCAGTCTACTTTAGCGAATGGTAATACCATTTATATTTATAAACGTACGGTCAATATAGCGTCTGACATCCGGTATTCACCCAGTATTGGTGTCGATGCCCGCACAAATGCCTCGCCCATCATTACCGGCATGCCGAATGTGCATTCGCCTAATAACCACACCTTAACCACTTACTGTACGGCGACTTTTACAGCGAGTCGCAGCGGTAAAATAATTAGCGCAGATTATGAAGGATCAAACTGCAACATCAGCAAACCAGAAACACGAATGCTGACTCATCGGACACGGAAATCGTCATGAAAAAAACGCTGCTTGCTATTGCACTCACCTTAATGATGTTACCTGTAGCACACGCTGCAACCATTACGGATGACGATACACCCGTTGATAACAAAAGCACGTATCACATCTCTGACACCATTGACCTTGTCACAAAAACTGACGTGCAATATGAAAAACCGCGCATCACCATTCGTTTAGTGTACCCCAGCATGAATGCTAACGATGAACGAATTGCCATCTCGGATGAAACCATAGACAAAACCACAGGAAATGTTGGCGACAGTAAGGTCGATATATTTAATCGCGATGTGACTGACATCATTCATCAGGAAATTAAAACCTTTCAGCAACGAGTAGCGGAAGCTGGCGGCTATCAGGGAACCATTGACAAATCCAAAGTGAGAAATCGATTATCGATAGATTATAGTTCTGCCATCGTGAACCTGGAACGCGAACCCATTATTAGCGTGCGTTTTATCATTCAAGGTTTCATGACTGGCATGAAACAGCCGTTTATTCGTTATCGTTCTTATAATTTTGACCTGGAGTCAGGCGCACCGATCACATTGTCAGATAACTTCAAACCAGACTCCGCTTACCTCACCAAAATCGCTTCTTTTGTGCATGATTCTTTAGCGAAGAAATTACATAACAAATTAAATCTGTCAGACAGCGATAACTTGCCAGTGGAAGCGTTTAACAACTGGAATATTAATTTGAATGGTTTGCGCATTTCGTTTGATGATGCAACGGTGGCGCCTGCCGCATTTGGTTCGCAGTCTGTGTTAATTCCGTATGCAGCGTTAAAAGCATATATCAACCCAGAATCCGCTTTAGGGCGCTGCCTTGAACATCAACGCAGCTGCTTCAAGGAACATGTGTTAACCGGCGGGTTTATCGACACGGCCGCCAATTTTCACGACAGTGGACTCAATCCAGTCTTGAGCTAATGACATTACCTCTTCTGGTGTGCGGCCTTTGCTTTCAATCACAGGGCCAATCACCACACGTATTGTGCCTGGATACTTAATAAATTTACGACGCGGCCAAAAATAGCCTGCGTTATGCGCAATAGGTACCACGGGCGCTTCTGTCGCCACAGCAAGACGTGCACCGCCTAAATGATATTTACCCACTTGGCCGACTGGAATACGCGTGCCTTCGGGAAACACCATAATCCATCTGCCATCTTTTATAAATTGCGAACCTTTAGTAATGATTTGCTGCATGGCAGAGCTTTTATTACTGCGATCAATCGCAATGGGTCTAGAGGCTGCAAGTCCCCAACCAAAAAATGGAATCCACATTAATTCACGTTTGGCGAGCGCGGCAACTTGGTTGAAATAGATAGGCACTAAAAAAGTTTCCCACGTTGATTGGTGTTTGCATAGAATCACACCCGATCTATCCGTTGGAATATTTTCTACACCCTCAACTGTGTAGTTAACACCACAAATAACTCTTAAGCCATTGAGATACAGCCTACTAAAAGCGATCAACACCACAAAACGCCAACGCAGCGGCAAGAGAAAGCTGGCAAGGCATATAAAACTGAAGACAAAAATCATGGAAATGGAAAACACAGAAAAAATCAGCGAGCGTAAAAATAATATTATTTGCTGCATGATTAGCTCCGTATCGGTTGTGTTAACACGTATTCAACTGCTTCGTGTAAATCAGCAAAACTGGGAATAGTCGATGCGGTCGCTGCGCGTGCTAATGTCTTGTGACCGTTACCGGTCATCACTAACAATAATTTGCAGCCAGCCGCTTCAGCAGCACCCAGGTCTGACATCGAATCGCCAATAAAAAATGTTTCGGCTAAATTAATGTGGTATTTATCTTGAATGGCATGCAACATGCCGGGCTTTGGTTTACGGCAATCGCAGTGTTCGTCGGGATGATGCGGACAGAAAAATATTTCTTCGATATAACCACCAACCGCGGCAAGTTCACGCACCATTTTTTCGTGAATTTGGTCCAGGGTTTCAAGGTCATAATAGCCGCGAGCAACGCCAGATTGATTCGTGGCAACCAAGACTCGATATCCAGCACGATTTAATGCGGCGATCGCTTCCAGACTGCGTGGAATTGGCAGCCATTCTGCAGGCGACTTAATATAAACTTCGGAGTCGTAATTTATGACACCGTCACGATCTAGAATGATATAAGGCATGCGCGGGATTATAGCGGAAAACAACGGGAAAAATCATCCCCGCCTGCAAAACACAGGCGGGAATGTCACTAGAGACTAGTTGATTTTGTAAACTAAACCAACGGTGAACACGTCTTGACGTGGAGCGTATGAACCCCAAACGGTGTCTTTGCTTTGGTAGGCAACGTAATCATACTCGCCGCGAACATCGACGTTCTGGGTGACGGAAGTTTGCAAGCCTAAGCCGAACTGGCCGCCGGTGCGGTTTGAGCTGTTCAGGTTGCTGAAGTGGGTGTTAACAACGCCAAGACGGCCGTAGGCCATGGTGCTTTCGTTGATCATCACGCCTGGAATCAAGCTGACGCCGAAACCGTAGGTGGATCTGTTGCCGTTGCTGTTGTTAACAGTTGCGTTGGCAAGTGTTGCGTTAAATTCACCTGCGAGATAGAAGCTTTGTGAAACCACACCGCCGTAACCAGCAAACAGATTGAATGGAACGCCGCGGTAGGTGCCGCCAGCAGCGTTGCCGCTGGTGATGAAGTTATTGGTTAAGCCAATGCTTGCACCAACGTATGGAGCTGGAGCAGCAGCTTCAGCAACACCAACGGTAGCAGCAAGAATAGCACTCGCAAGAATGATTTTTTTAAACATGGTAAAGCTCCTGGTTTATTAATTTTAAAATTAATTTTTAAATTTGTTCCATGAGCGAGCTCTGATTTTTCGCACTGATTATGGATATCTAAAAAATGTCAGTGTCTGAACTTCTATCTGGGTTCCTTGAACGAAACAGAGTGTTGCGTTCAGATATGAAGAGCGGAAATGATAGCTGAAATGCAATGGAGTCTCAATACAGTACAAGATTTGTTTTTTTGGTTTGTTTATATGCTGATCACTATCGCTGTCTTATAAATGCACGCGTGGCATCACAACCGCAAATGCACACTGACATCATCAACACACTGCATCGGTACAACAACAACTGTACACACCCTCAAACACAGCTGCGACCGCCTACCTACGCACGCACCAACACACCTGCAACCGCCTACCTACACACCCACCAACACAGCTGCCACTGTACACGCACCACACCCAGCAACTGTACACGCACTACACCCAGCAACACCGTCGTCCCCGCATGCTTTTAGCGGGGATCTGTTTGTGCAACAGTGTAATTGATCGAAGTAAGATCATTTTGTTTTATTACTCGGTGATTCAAACAGATCCCCGCTAAAAGCATGCGGGGACGACGGTGTTGCTGGGTGTAGTGCGTGTACAGTTGCTGGGTGTGGTGCGTGTACAGTGGCAGCTGTGTTGGTGGGTGTGTAGGTAGGCGGTCGCAGCTGTGTTGGTGTGTGCGTAGGTAGGCGGTCGCAGCAATGTTGGTGGTGCGCGTGTTAGTGCTTGCGAGTGTTGATGGTTTTAGGTGCTGGTGGGTGCAGCTGTTGGTGGGTGCAGGTATTGGAGGTTGTGGGTGCTGGTGGGTGCAAGTGGACGGCTGCGCTGATGAGGTTGTACTTGCGCAGTTGCACTGGTGAGGTTGCATTTGAGCAGCTTCACCTGCACCCACACATCACTTACGATTTGTTTTTATTTACATCAAACGGCACAAACACTTCGTTCAATTGACGCGCGACTCGAATAAAGGTTGTACGCTTTGATAATTCTTTGAGCCGATGCGCACCCACATACGTGCACGCAGATCGAATGCCGCCAAGAATATCCATGATGGTATTTTTAACAGGCCCACGATAAGGAATGTTCACAGATCGACCTTCACTTGAGCGATAATCTGCCACCGCGCCATGATGACGCTCCATCGCTTCCGCTGAACTCATGCCATAAAAGCGCTTGTATTTCGTGCCATGCTCTTCAATGATTTCACCTTGGCACTCATCATGCCCAGCCAACATACCACCAAGCATGACAAAGTCCGCGCCTGCCGCAAACGCTTTCGCCACGTCGCCCGGTGTTGTGCAACCGCCGTCAGCACAAACCAAGCCGCCCAATCCATGCGCAGCATCAGCACATTCAATAATGGCTGATAATTGCGGATAACCTACGCCGGTTTTTTCACGTGTTGTGCACACAGAGCCAGGGCCAATACCAATCTTCACAATATCGGCGCCTGATAAAATTAATTCTTCAGCCATTTCACCTGTCACCACATTGCCGGCCATGATGACCACCTTAGGATGCTTATCGCGTAAATCTTCAAGATAAGAAACAAAACGCTCGGTGTAACCATTCGCGACATCCAGACAAATCATGTTCACTGGAACGGCTTTTAGAATTTGGTCGAGATTTTTGAAATCATCATCGGATATGCCTAGTGAAACGAAAACATAAGGCAATATATCTTTATGCGTTTTGGCAAAGTCTTTCCATTCTTTTAACGAAATAAACTTATCCATCGCCGTCATCACATGATGCTCAGCTAAGGCACTCGCCATCGCAAAGGTGCCGGTGTGATCCATATTCGCCGCAATAATCGGAACACCGCGCCAAGTGGTTTTGGCATGTTTGAATTTGTATTCACGATCAACGCTGACTTCGGAGCGGCTTTTTAAAACACTGCGCTTGGGACGGATGAGAACGTCTTTAAAATCCAGTTTAATATCGTATTCGATACGCATGCACATATCCTTAATGTAGCAACTAAGATCATTTTATAGTGAAACGGCATGACAAGGTAGCACTGATTGCGCGCGGCACACTAATCTAGACTACCATCATGGCGCTTTTCTGATGACGGCATAATAGAAACCATCCATTTCATTCACACCCGGCAAAATTTGTATGCCATGCGGCATCTCTATACTGCCTGCAAGCGAGATTTTTTCCTCAATAGCATCAGCATGCTCTGCCAGAAATTTTTCGATATTGAGATGGTTCTCTTCCGGCAACACAGAACAAGTTGCATAAACCAGAATACCGTTTGGCGCTAATGTCTGCCATAAGGTTTTTAATAATTTGTATTGTTCTTTTTGCAAAGCGACTAAATCGGTTGGTTGGCGCAACAACTTTATATCTGGATGACGGCGAATCACGCCGCTAGCAGAACAAGGTGCATCTAATAAAATTCTATCGAAAGGCTGGTTGTCCCACCATTGACTGATATCTGCTGCATCTGCGCAAATTACTTTTGCTTGTTGCTGTAATCTGCTCAAGTTTTCTTGTATGGGTGCAAGACGCGATTTATCTTTTTCTACCGCGACAACTTGCGTTGTTGGTTCAAGTTCTAGGATATGCGTTAATTTTCCACCCGGCGCTGAACAGGCGTCTAGTACGCGTAAGTTTGGTTTTAATTGCATGAAAGATGCAGCGAGCTGTGCCGCCCCATCTTGCACAGTGACATGACCTGCACCAAATCCCGGTAAAGCTTCAACCGCAACAGGTGTCGTTAAGATGACGCCTTCAGCCGTGTTCGCGATTTTATGGGCCGGCATGCCTGCTTGCTGCAATAACTCAAGGTATTTTTCCACGCTGTTATATTTTGTGTTCACACGCAAACTAAATGGCGGATGCTCATTGTTCGCTAGCAATATCTGCTCCCATTCTGTTTTCCACGCTTTGCGAATAGCAATGATCCACCAGATTGGATGTGCGAATTTCGCTTCCACATCATCGTCAATCATCTCCGACATCTGATCTTTCCGCCGCAAATATTCGCGCAGCACCGCATTGACCAACCCGCGCGCCCATGGTTTTTTCAAAGCGGCTACGGCATTCACTGTTTCAGAAACCGCCGCATGCGGCGCAGTGTGCATCTCCATTAGCTGACACAAACCAACCAGCAATAACGCATGCACATCACTGTCTTTCGCATTCATAGGTTTAGTCAGCAAATGACTCAACACTGCGTCCAAGCGCGAATAATACCGGCAAACGCTATAACAAATCGCCTGCACAAACGCGCGGTCACGCGTGTCACTTAATTTTGTTAATTGCAAAGGCAGGCAATCGGCTAATGATTGGCCGTTGGTGACAGATTCAATGATGTGTGCTGCTAACAAACGCGGGTTAATGGCCATAACATAAATCTCATTTTAATAATTATTATTGGATAATATAAAACACTCATGTTGTACAAAATCGCGGGGTTTTAGCCAACTTATCACGATGCGAATTCAGGAAGTCTCTTGCCGTTATCATTTTTGCACCAGGTAACTGTAACTTGAGGATGCGAATAGTGCCTTCAGCGGTGGCGACATCGATACCATCCGCCGAGACATCAACAATTTTTCCAGGTTCAGCATGTTTAACATTATTTAGAATGATAGCTGCACCGATTTTCACAGCAGCACCATCCCAATTCGTGTGTGTTCCCGGCCACGGTGTGAAGGCGCGGATTTTTCGTTCGATGGTTTCGGCTGTGTCTTGCCAATCGATCTGTGCTTCTTCTTTCGTGATTTTTTTCGCGTAGGTGGTCTGTGTCTCGTCTTGCTTTTCTGGTACGAGTTTCCCAGCAGCCAATAATTCTAATGCTTCAACTATGCCTTCTGCCCCCATTTTAGCGAGCTGGTCGTGCAAGGTTTGTGACGTTTCATCTGGGGTTAGGGTGTAGGCATGTTTCACTAACATGTCGCCGGTATCTAAACCTTCTGCCATTTGCATGATGGTGACACCGGAAGTTTTATCACCCGCCATAATCGCGCGATGAATCGGCGCGGCACCACGCCAACGCGGTAACAAGGAGGCGTGAATATTAATGCAGCCATAACGTGGAATGTTTAACACTGCTTTTGGCAGGATCAGCCCATAGGCAGCAACAACCATGACATCAGCATTAAATTTTCTTAATTCATTCTGTGCTGGTTCGTCTTTCAGGGAAACGGGTTGAAAGACAGGAAGATTCAATTTGAATGCCAGTGATTTCACCGGGCTTTCAGTGATTTTTAACCCGCGGCCTGCGGCACGATCTGGTTGCGTATAAACAGCCACTATTTCATGACGTGTTAATGACAAGGCTTCCAATGCAATCGCTGCAAATTCAGGAGTGCCAGCAAAAATAATTCTTAATGGTGATGTACTCACGCATTAACCTCGACGGTTGATTTTTTCTATCTTCTCACGAATACGATTTTGTTTTAAGCGGGAAAGATGGTCGATAAACAAAATACCGTTCAAGTGATCTATTTCATGTTGAAAGCAAGCAGCTTGTAAACCTTCGGCTTTGATTTCCAGCGGGTTGCCATCGAGGTCTGTGCCTTGCAGATGGACGATCATCGCGCGTTCAACTTTATCGTAGGCTTCCACAACCGAAAGACAGCCTTCATTTTCGTATTGCTTGCCTTCTTTATGCGTGATGATGGGATTAACGATACAGGTTGGCTGATTGCGTTCTTCGCTTAGGTCCATTGTAAAGAGTTGCAAATGAATATTCACTTGCGTCGCAGCAAGGCCAATGCCCTTGGAGTCATACATGGTTTCATACATGTCCTCGACCTGCTTGCGCAGCGCTTCGTCAACTTTCGTGACAGGTGCTGCCTTAGTGCGTAGGCGTGGGTCAGGGTATTGTAATATAGGTAATATTGCCATGTTTTGTGCCTGATAGTTGAGAAATCGTTGGGTATTCTAAAGGAGACCAGAAGTTGACGCAAACAACCCGTGGCGGCTCAACTACCTGGCTTCTAAATGCTATCCCCCACCCTACCCCGCTCCCGCGCTAGGTCACGGCGATAATGGCTACAGGTGACTGCGGGAGAGGGTCTATCGTTATTACTTTTTCCCTTTGTTAGCAACTGGCACAACAGCATGGATATGAAGTCCGATTTTTTCCATATATAACGCTTTCAATGTCTCAGCGGACGACTGGGTTTTATCCGTAAACTTCGCTGGAATCCGTCTAACATATTCTTCAAACAATTTTTTATATTGCTGATTAACCGGTGAAATATCCGCAGAAACTTTTCTAAAGGTTGCCATAAAACCTTTTTTCACTTCTGGCTCTACATTTGCAAGTTCCTGCACGACATACCATAACGCCAATACCAGCATGGAATATTGTGATGCTTCTACTAAATATGGATCGTTTTTAATTTTTTCGTCGATGAATTTTATGGCTGCCTGAAAATTAACGAGAGCGGGATGCATGGTGCCGGCATTGGTTTGTATCGCAGCTAAGACTCTTGCTTGTAATTCACGGTAACTGCGTTCGTGCAACTCCATCACCATTTTAAGATCGACTGGCAGGATGGCTTCATTGTCACTATGTGACATGGCGCATTCCATTCTTACTGCTTCAAAATCGATAGGGTTGGCTGTGTGTAGGTGAAATCTATGCCTGGGCGTAATCCGCATTTTGTTAAATTCTCGATTAATTCTTTTTGCAGTTGCTGACCTTTTATTACGTCTAGGTCTCTTGCGAAATAGGCGTAGGGGCAAATGGTGATGGAGAATCTATTGATGATCAGGAGTTCTGCTTCAGGTTTTTTTTGTTGTGGGTTGGCGGACGATTGCATAATTTGACCTCATCATTGTTAGAATTATTCTTGCACCTTAATGACAAGGGTGTGGCAGGTCAAGTGGTCTGCTGAATATGATCGTTCTTTTTCCCTCACCCCATCCCGCAACCACCTGCAGTCATTAACGCCGCGACACAGGGCGGGAGAGGGATAGGGGAGGGAAAAACAATAAGACCCGATGCCAGCTGAGCCTCATTGTAATGATTTGAGAACCTCTTGATATTCGCGCATAGCCGCTTCGTTATCGCCAAGTTTTAATAATAACTTACCATATTCCAACGCCGCCTCAGGATTAGGCTCAAGTTCCAGACATTGTTCAAAATAATCTTTCGCCTTACCCCACAACTGAATGGAAGCACAAGCTTTACCAAGGAATAATAATATAGCCGGTTGCGCGCCATACATTTTCAACCATGCGCCAGCAATCACCAACTGACGATTGATATTTTCAAAATGAAATTGGCTATAGATTTTGACTAATGCGGGCGCGTATTGATATTTTAACACGTATCGAATGAAGTCTTCCGCTTGCGCTTGATCGCCAAATGTCACTAGCTGCTCAACATAAGCTGTCACAATATCCGTGTTTTTACGCTGTGATCTGGATAATTGGTCCCAGGTACGCTGCAACTCAGCACGATCTTTCGCACCCGCTGCTTTTAGTTTTTCGCAAATAATATTTTTTTCAAACAAATCGATTTGCTCTTGCGTCAACACTTTTGCTTTACGCATATCAGGTAAAATCAATAATAACTTATCCCATTCACCCAAATGCACATACACTTTCTCCAGCAGCTTCAAGACAGCTGGATGACGCCTCGATATGGCACGCAGTTTTTCCAACGCCACTTCTGCTTGTTTAAATTGCTTTTGCTCTATCTCTAATTCAGCTTGCGTCAAACCAATCGCCAGCTCTGCATGCGGCGCAATTTTTTGAGCTTTGATTAAATATAAGTTACGTCTTTCAATCGCTTGTTGCGCTTGAGCAGCACGCGCGGCGCCTAAGTAATTCATCAAAGGTTCGCCCTGGTCAGCACCTTTAATTAACAAACGTTCCGCTTTCGCAAAACGCCCTTCAATTAACAAAGCCAAACCATTTTGTGTTTTGTTATAAGATTGATGCTCGCGACGTAAACGCAGCCAATTCTTCACGCGAAACCACCAGAACTGCAGCCTGTCCATACTATCTATCAAGATATAAAACAAACCGAACGCCAGCACTACCGCGAGCGCCGCGAACCAAAGCGGCATTTGCACCATCAATGGTTGAGCGACCAGCAAGACATAACCTGGATGATGGTTAATCACTAAACCCAGCCAAATAGAAGCCGCGAGAAACGCTAGTAAAATGAGAATCCGCATCACAAACTCCTATTTATTTTGCGCGAGATATTGGCTGTATAATTGCACGGTGTTTGTCAGATCAATCGCAGGTGGTTGCAAATTCACTTGTTGCAATTGCGCGATCTGCTGCAAGATATTTTGTGTTAACGGTGCATCCGTCACAAAATAGCGGTTAATCCAGGCATTCAAGCGCGCCAGACTAACTTGATAAACGCCTTTGTTTTGATGCAGCAAACCAGTCATCGCATCTTCCATTTGCGCATGGAGGTTTTGATATAAAAACATTTTTTCTTCCGGCATCACAACGGGCAAACTTTCGGATGTCGTATAACGCACAATGACCACCTTGCTTAACGCATCCAAACTTTTATTCCATTGGATTTTCCACCATGGCAAATTGCTATCGACATGCTGTTGTTGCTGCGGCGCTGGTTTTTCTGCTTGCAGCGGCTCAGGACGTAATTGCAAATTATCTAATTGATTATAGATAGTCGCCATTTGTAAATAAATTTCTTCGGTTTTGTCAGGTGTCGCCGTTGCAAAGCTCCCGAGGTTTTGCTGCAAAGATTGACGCAAGGGCTCTACATTTGGCGCTTGTACCTGCTGCATAATGTCAGCCGCTGACGACAGTAAAAGATAAGCACGCTGCGTATCATGCGACATTTGCAAATAATGGTTGGCCAGTTTAATCAGATACAACGATTCGGCCACCGGCCAATTCGCGCTATCATTTTTCTTTTGATTTTCAGCTTCTTTGCGCTGCATATCAGTCAGCGTATTTTGCATGGCAGCATTCGCTTGCTGATTGGAAATAGACTGCTGCTTAACTTCATTCATCGCCTGTGCGAGCGATTCATTCTCACGCAATAACTTGAAATAACCGAATGCAGATACCGCACTCACACCAGCCAGCACCAGCAAAACCATCACCAGTAGAATTTTACCTATGACACCACCGCTGCGCGGTTCGTTTTTTTCATTGACCGTTATTGCTGTACTCTCGGACATAAGACATCCTTATTTGCTGTAATCAAGTCGATAACTGCCTGCTGGCTCGCGTTCCTGGTGACCCATATTCTCTGAAAACCAAGATCGGCAGCAAGCGCTTTAATCCGTTCACTCATCACAATGAGCGGCACTGTTGTCAGCTCGAGCCAAACCGCCTCGCCGAGCAGTAATTTTAAATTAGTTACGGTTTCAAATGAACCGGCAATGATAGCCGAACAGGAATGATGCTTAATCAGCTGCTGACAAACGCTGGCATCAACCGATGGCACCATGCGTTGATACGCAACACACGCAGAAACCTCAGCACCACGTTCCTTCAATATCTTTTCCAGCGCTTCTCTACCACCAACGCCGCGCATAATCATGATGGATTGTCCTCGCACCTGTTGAAACGCCGGCAACGCCATCAACCCTTCACTGCTCCATTCGTCTTCTGAGTAAGTCGCGCGATATCCCGCTGCCGTTAAGGCAGCCGCCGTGGTTGGACCCACTGCTGCCAACTTCACACGTTCTGGCATAATCGGCCATGCTGCACGCAAGGCTGGCACCACGCTTTTTACCGCTTGCGCACTGATGAAAATTAGCCAGTCTTGCTCGCCTGCTTGTGCAATCGCTTTTTCAAAAGCCACAACATCTACAGGCGGTGCAAATTCAATCGTCGGAAAATGCAGCGCGCGACCGAATAAATTAGCGATATCAGCACACAATGCCGCACCAGCTTCACCTGGGCGCGCGATGATAAAAGTCATTTCATTCGTCATGAAATTCCTTCAACAATTTTTCTGCGCCTTGCTGAATTAATTCATCCGCCACTCGCGTGCCGATATCATCCGCATGCGACACATCGCCGGTTAATTTGGCGCGTAAAATACGGGTGCCTTTTTTGTTACTGACTAAGGCACGTAAAAATAATTCATTCTTATGCACTTCAGCATAGGCAGCAATTGGGACCTGACAACCACCTTGCAAACGTCTGCACACGGCACGTTCTGCAATGACCGCGTGCGCTGTTGTCAAATGATTTAACGGTGCAATTAATGCCTGAATGCCTGTTGCATCTTCGCGGCACTCAATTGCCATGGCACCTTGACCTGCCGCCGGTAACGATTCTTCTAATGAAAAATACTGGCGAATACGATTCGTGAAACCCAAACGCTTTAATCCCGCTGCCGCCAGAATAATCGCGTTGAATTCACCATCATCCATTTTCTTCAAGCGCGTATTCATGTTGCCGCGCAAATCCTTCAATTCAAGATCAGAACGCAGCGCGCGGATTTGTGTTTGACGACGCAAACTGGCTGTACCCACCACCGCGTTTTGCGGCAGTGTCATTAACGATTGATATTGATTAGAAACAAACGCATCACGTGGGTCTTCACGTTCGCAAATGACCGGCATGATTAATCCTTCCGGTAATTCCATGGGCATGTCTTTGATGGAATGCACAGCGATATCGGCGCGACCATCATATAATGCTTCTTCTAGTTCTTTGACAAACAAACCTTTGCCACCGATTTTACGCAGCGCGACATCTAACCTTTTATCGCCTTGTGTCGTGATGCCCAAGAACTCTACTTCCAGGTGTGGGTAGAGTGCATTCAACTTATCCCTGACCCACTCGGTCTGGCGTAAAGCTAACGGGCTCTCGCGGGTGGCAATCACAATTCGGCGCTTGGTCATTATCTTTTCTCTATAATGAAAACTGCTGGCATTTTATAGCAAAGCCCACATCGACTCCACACTATTTGGGCTTGACTAGGGCAGGCTTCATTTGCAGACTAGGTGCTCGAAATTAGCATGATGGGAAGATCACATGGATGGACGTAAACACTTACTTGAGCCTTTTCAATCGCTGCAAAATTTCAGATGCATTGCGGCGCTGACGGAAGCACAAGACACCCTATCCCATCTCTATGCAGAAGCTCATCCCGACTTAGCGCAACTGAGCACCATCGTGGATACCATCTTGCTCAATGCTGAGTGCTCGACCAATGAAGCCATTTACGCTTGCCATGAAGTGTTGAAAGCCATTGATTCTGATGACAACATCACGCCTGAACAATCATTTTTAGTCTATGCTGCCTGCAATTATACGCTTGCCAAATTAGCGGTTGATAAAAGAAAACTGCATCGTGCCAGCCGAGCATTAGCCAGCACATTTTGTAGCTTAGAAAAATACAACGCAACACAACCGGCTTTACGTCAGCCGTGGCAAGCGCCGCATTTTGAGTACCTGCAATATTGCGCACACCGTTTGCAGGGTGTGCTATTTCTGCTAAGCAACGAGTTCATCAAAGCCGCCCGTCATTTCAGACTGGCGTTAGGCTTTTGTGTACCACCTTATATTTCTTCCGGTGCCGTGATTTTACAAAGTTATTTAGGCATGACTCATGTTCATTTAGGCGATGTTGAAGCCGGTTTTTCGATGTTGTCTCAAGTAGATAGAGCATTTGACCAAGCGAGGAGAGACACATCATTAGACTGGGTGACACATCGATACAACGTGGGTTTAGCATATCAAGCGGTAAATGCTCATGAAAAAGCGTTAATCGAATTTGAAACGGTGCTAGCGATGCAAACATTATTATTTCACCCTGACTCAGCATTCATTGATCTGGAAATTGAATCCTTGCAATGCATAAACGATACTCATGCCGCTATTATCACCTCCGCAACCAGAGTAGGCGATCACGTCAAAGCCGCGCAGCACTTAAGAGCTCTCACGACAGCCAATCAACGCGATGATATTTCCAGAGAGGATTCCGATGATGAAAATCATTTAGACGCACAAGCCATGGACTGGAGCCCCTTACCGAACCGATTCATTATTATTCCCAACCCGGCATTTGGCTTAAATGTTAATCTCAATGAGGAGAACGAACCCGATGAAAATCACCTTGATCGACGTTACGGCCCACCATCTTAACCACAATTAATAGCTTCTAAATCGACCAGTTACTGAGCTATAATACCCGACTTATCCTCCTGCACCTGAAGGAATTCATATTAATGATCAAACCAAATTTTTTAAAAAATCTGGCGGAGCAATTGTCTGGCGTCTTGCCTTCGCACATGGATTCTTTGAAAAAGGATTTTGAAAAAAATTGTCAGCGCGTGTTGCAGCATACCTTTCAAAAGCTGGACTTAGTCACCCGCGAAGAGTTTGATTTACAAACCAAAGTATTACAACGCACACGAAAAAAGCTGGATGACATGGAAAATAGTCTCAAAGAAATGGAAGCAAAGCTGAAAAAGAAAAAGCGTGATTAGTGCATGGAAGAAAAGTTAACGACCTTTACTCAAAATGATTATGAAATCACTAAGCGGGAAGTGCTTTATCAAGGCTTCTTCCGGCTGGTGAAACATCATATTCGTCATTTGAAATTTGATAACACGTGGACACAAGAATTTTCACGTGAAGTGTTTGAAAGACATTCTGCTGTTGGTGTGCTGCCTTATGATCCAGCACTGGATCAAATCGTGTTGATAGAACAATTCCGCGCTGGCGCGATTGCGAATCCGCAAAGCCCATGGTTAGTGGAAATCATTGCTGGCATTTATCAGCACGATCAACAACCGAAAGAAGTGGCAAAACACGAAGCAGAAGAAGAAGCAGGTTTGGAAGTGCTAGACCTCTACCCTGTTTATGAGTATTTTGTCAGCCCCGGTGGCAGTGACGAACAATTTTCTCTATATATCGGACGTGTAGATGCCTCGCAGGCAGGCGGTATTTTTGGCTTGCCGGAAGAAAACGAAGACATTCGTGCATTTACACTCTCACTCGATGATGCGCTGGATATCATGCGCGCTGGCAAAATCAAAACCGCGCCGGCAATCATCGCCCTGCAATGGCTACAGTTAAATCGTGAATGGCTGCGACAATTATGGCAAACAAAGTAGAAAGCAAAAAAACAGGTTATACAGCGGAAAATATCGAGGTATTAAGCGGCCTTGAACCAGTACGCCGTCGTCCTGGCATGTATACCACTACCGACAACCCAAACCACTTGGGTCATGAAGTGTGGGATAACAGTGTAGACGAAGCACTGGAAGGTCATGCACATCGTATTGATGTGATCTTGCATAAAGACATGTCACTCGAAGTCATAGACGATGGCCGTGGCATGCCGGTTGATATTCACCCAGAAGAAAAAGTATCTGGCGTAGAGTTAATTCTATGCCGTCTGCATAGTGGCGCCAAATTCTCGAATAAACAATATCGCTTCTCCGGCGGATTACACGGCGTGGGTATTTCTGTGGTAAACGCGTTGTCGAAAAAACTGGAAGTGGTCATTAAACGTAACGGCGAAATTTATTCCATTGCGTTTGCTGGCGGCGAGAAAACCACGCCATTAAAAGTGATAGGCAAAACCAGCACGAAAAGCGAAACCGGTACCAGCGTTCGCTTCTGGCCGGATGAAAAATATTTTGATACACCCAAGTTTGATGTTAAGAAAATCAAACATGCGTTGCGCGCGAAAGCCGTGCTTTGCCCTGGCTTACATGTCACCTTCACGGATGGCACGCATAACGACCATAAAGATGAATGGTATTACGAAAATGGTCTCAGCAATTATCTGCAAGAAGCCATCGGCAAACAGGAACATATTCCAGCCGAACCGTTCCTTGGCAATTTCAGCAGTGAACATGAAGCGATTGACTGGGCAGCTTACTGGTTACCGGAAGGCGACGATATTATTTCTGAGAGTTATGTCAACCTGGTGCCCACCTCCATGGGCGGCACACACGTGACTGGTTTCAGACATGGCTTATCAGAAGCGTTACGCGAATTTTGTGAATTCAGAAATTTATTACCACGCGGCATCAAGTTAACGCCGGATGATATTTGGGAACAGTGCGCACATATCATTTCAGTCAAAATGCAAAATCCGCAATTTGCTGGTCAGACCAAGGAAAGATTATCTTCACGCGAATGTTCGGTGTTTGTATCTGGTGTCGTAAAAGATGCCTTCAGTTTATGGTTGAATCAAAACGTAGCGCTTGGCGAACAGTTAGCGAATCTTGCTATCACGAATGCGCAAAAGCGTTTGAAAGCAGCGCAAACCGTGTCACGCAAGAAAGTGACTTCTGGCCCTGCATTGCCCGGTAAGCTGATTGATTGCAGCTCGCAAGATGTTGGTCAAACTGAATTGTTCCTGGTGGAAGGCGACTCTGCAGGCGGCTCCGCGAAACAAGCACGTAATCGTGTATTTCAAGCGGTGATGCCATTGCGCGGTAAAATTCTGAATACCTGGGAAGTGGAATCGACTTCCATTTTATCGTCACAGGAAATTCATGATATTTCCGTGGCGATTGGTGTTGACCCCGCCTCCAGCAACTTTGATGGTTTACGTTACGGTAAAATTTGCATACTCGCGGATGCTGACTCTGACGGCAATCACATTGCAACCTTGCTTTGCGCCTTATTCGTTAAACATTTCCGGCCCTTAGTAGAAGCCGGTCATATTTACATTGCGATGCCGCCGCTATTCCGCGTTGATCATGGCAAAGAAACTTATTACGCGCTGGATGAAAGTGAGAAGCAAGGTTTCCTCGATAAAATCCAGGCGGAAAACAAAGGCAAAAATCCCAAGATTAATGTCATACGCTTTAAAGGTTTGGGTGAAATGAATCCCATGCAATTGCGTGAAACGACGATGGATCCAGACACTCGCAGACTCATGCAGTTAACCTTGAAAGAAAAAGATCATGCAGATGAAATGCTGGATATGCTGCTCGCCAAGAAACGTGCTTCAGATAGAAAAACCTGGTTAGAAAGCAAAGGTAATTTGGCGGATATTGTTTAATCCAAACAGAGTTCGATAATTAAAGCTAAGGTACAATAATGGCAATCGCAAATAATATAGAACACATACCAGTCCGCGAATACGCTGAAAAAGCCTATTTAGACTATTCCATGTATGTCATTTTAGATCGTGCTCTGCCGCACATAGGCGATGGTTTGAAGCCAGTGCAGCGCCGCATCATTTATGCGATGTCGGAATTGGGATTAAAGTCAGTCTCCAAGTTTAAAAAATCGGCGCGTACCGTCGGTGACGTGTTAGGTAAGTTTCATCCGCACGGTGACATGGCTTGTTATGAAGCGATGGTGTTAATGGCACAGCCATTTTCTTATCGTCATCCTTTAATTGAAGGTCAAGGAAACTTTGGTTCGCCGGATGATCCAAAATCATTTGCGGCGATGCGTTACACAGAATCGCGCTTGTCTGCCTATGCAGAAGTGCTGCTCTCTGAATTAGGTGATGGTACCGTTGATTGGGTGCCCAACTTTGACGGTACGATTGATGAACCTGCTTTGCTGCCAGCACGCTTACCCAATGTACTCTTAAATGGCACCACTGGTATTGCGGTTGGTATGGCCACTGACATTCCGCCGCATAATCTGCGTGAAGTTGTTAATGGTTTAATTCACATTCTTGATAATCCTGAAGCCTCCATTGATGAAGTCATCAAATTAATTCCTGCACCAGATTATCCAACTGAAGCGGAAATCATCACGCCGAAAAATGAATTAAAACAGCTTTATAAAACCGGCAACGGTTCACTGCGCATGCGCTCGGTGTTTATGGAAGAAGATGGTGAAATTATTATTACTGCACTGCCGTATCAAGTGTCTGGCGCCAAAGTATTAGAGCAAATTGCTCAGCAAATGCAGGATAAAAAGCTACCGTTAGTGGCAGATTTACGTGATGAATCAGATCATGAAAATCCAACACGTTTAGTTATCGTGCCGCGCTCCAATCGTGTAGACATTTATGCGTTGATGGATCACTTGTTTGCCACAACTGATCTCGAACGCAGTTATCGCGTCAATTTAAACATGATTGGTTTAAACGGCCGCCCGCAAGTGAAGAACCTGCTGCAAATTTTGAATGAGTGGCTGGAGTATCGCAGTACGACCGTGAAACGTCGTTTGAAATATCGCTTAGATGCGATCAATCATCGTTTGCATATTTTAGAAGGCTTGATGATTGTTTATCTGAATTTAGATGAAGTCATCAAAATCATTCGCAAAGAAGATGAACCGCGCCCAGTGTTGATGAAGCGTTTCAAACTGAGTGAAGAACAAGCTGACGCTATTCTCGATACCAAATTGCGTCACTTGGCAAAGCTGGAAGAAATGCAAATCCGCAAGGAGCAAAAGAAGTTAACGGAAGAACGTGATGACATTGAAAAAACCTTAGCCTCTTCTGCCAGATTAAAAAAATTAATTCGCACTGAATTAACTGAACTCGCAGAAAAACATGGCGACAAACGTCGCTCACCGATCATCGCGCGCAAAGAAGCGCAAGCGATGAAAGAAACCGAAATTTTGCCGACAGAACCAGTCACGATTGTGTTATCAGAAAAAGGCTGGATACGTTCTGCTAAAGGTCATGAAATTGATCCAAGCACCTTAAGTTATAAAGCTGGCGATCAATTCCTGGCAGCTTCTGCTGGTCGCAGTAATCAAACGGCTGTGTTTATAGATACCACTGGACGCGCTTACTCATTACCTGCACACACCTTGCCTTCCGCTCGCGGACAAGGCGAACCATTAACTGGCCGCTTGAATCCACCGCCTGGTGCTGAATTCATTGGCGCCATGATTGGTGAACCTGAACAGCGTTATATTCTCGCGTCAGACGCTGGTTATGGTTTTATCGTCACCTTAGGTGATTTACACGGTAAAAACCGTGCTGGTAAAACAGCACTTTCATTACCCGATGGTTCAAAAGCCTTAATGCCGAAATCGGTTCAAGACCCTGATAATGAATTTATTGCTGTCGTTTCCAACATCGGTAACTTGCTGGTGTTCCCATTAAAAGATTTACCGCAGATGTCTAAAGGTAAAGGTAATAAGATGTTGAGCATCCCAGGCGGTAAAGTTGCGACACGTGAAGAGTATGTGGTGGATGTGGCTGTTCTGACCGCCAACCAGAGCCTGGTGATTCAAGGTGATGGCAAACCATTTACGATGAAAGCGAAAGATTGGAAGCTATTTACTGGTGAGCGTGCGAGACGCGGGAATAAACTCCCACGCGGTTGTAGGAATGTACGTAAGCTGATTGTGGAAACTGACGTTTAACATCTAAAATGAATATTGATAGTTGAACCCCGGCTGAAATTGGGAAGCATATCAGCCGGGCTACCTTTTAACTCGATTCAGTCCACATCAGCTGTGACCACATTAGCCCAACCCAAAACCACTCGCCCTCACCCAGTCCACCTCGACTCAACCAGTCCACCTCGACTCAACCAGTCCACCTCGACTCAACCAGTCCACCTCGACTC
>CAZBHW010000029.1:0-34722 GCA_964492045.1 uncultured Coxiellaceae bacterium
GACAATGTGTTGGGTGTGGTGCAGGTACGGCAGTGTCGGGCGTGGTGCAGGTGCGATAGTGTTGGGTGTGGTGCAGGTACGGCAGTGTGGGGTCTGGTGCAGGTACGGCAGTGTGGGGTCTGGTGCAGGTACGGCAGTGTTGGGTGTGGTGCAGGTGCGGCAGTGTTGGGCGTGGTGCAGGTGCAGCAGTGTTGTGGGTGGTGCAGGTGCAGCAGTGTTGTGGGTGGTGCAGGTGCAGCAGTGTTGTGGGTGGTGCAGGTGCGGCAGTGTTGTGGGTGGTGCTGGGTCGACAGTAAAATACTGCAATCAAGTGAACGATCACGCAGCACGTCTTGCGGAACGCTATTTCAAATACAGACTCAACCCCAGATCATACCCTGATATTAATCATTATCCTGGTTCAACCCAAGAACATACCCTGACATTAATCATTATCCTGACCCAACCCCAGATGACACCCGAACATTAATCATTATTCTGATAAGCCGATAAATCTTCTGTAGCCTGCAGCCATTCCATTTCAACTTGTTCCAGCTTGGTTTTCGCTTCGCTCAGCGCTAACAGGTGCTGTTTGAGTTTATCTTTATTATTATCTTCATATAAAGACTGATCAGTCAGCTTAGCTTCCAACTCAGATTCTTTTTTCTGCAGTTTCTGCAATTCACTTTCCAGTTTTTTCACCTTCTCTTGCAACGGACGAGCAGCTTCGCGTTCTTCGGCGCTTTGCTTGCGTTGTTCTTTTTTAGAAGTCACCGGCACAGCAACAGATTCTGCTTTGGTTTTTTTACGGCAATATTCCAGCAGCCATTGCTGATACTCATTCAAATCGCCAGCGAAGTCTTGCACTTTGCCGTCTGCTACCAATATCAATGAATCAATCGTGTTACGCAGCAAGAAGCGATCGTGCGAAATTAAAATCATTGCGCCGTCATATTGCGACAAAGCAAGACTTAATGCGTTACGCATTTCAAGATCAAGGTGGTTGGTCGGTTCATCGAGCAATAATAAATTCGGCTTCTTCCAAACCAGTAGCGCCAAAGCTAAACGTGTTTTTTCACCGCCAGAAAAATTTTTTACTGGTTCATTGACTCTGTCGCCGGTAAATAAATAACTGCCGAGGAATTTACGTAAATCCAATTCTGTGGTGCGCTCTGCTATGCGGCGCAAATGCAGTAACGGTGAAGCTTCCATGTCTAATTGATCAATTTGATGCTGCGCAAAATAACCAATACGCAAGCCAGATGCGACATTACACTCGCCCGCTAATGGCGCCATTTGCTGCGCCAGCACTTTAATTAAAGTCGATTTACCAGCACCATTTGGCCCCAGAATACCAATACGGTCTTTTGGTGTGATAGAGAAACTGACGTTGCGCAAGACAACTTTATCACCATAGCCAGCATCCACATGCTGCATACTGATTAACGGATTCGGCACAGCACCAGCATCGGCAAACTGAAATTCAAATTCGGACTCAGACTGCACTGCGCTGACTAATTCAATACGCTCAATGGCTTTCATGCGGCTTTGCGCTTGTCTTGCTTTAGAAGCCTTGTAACGAAATCTATCAACAAACTCACGCATGTGCGCAATTTTCTTTTGCTGCTTTTCATATGTGGCTTGTTGTAATAATAGTTCAGACGCACGCTGCGTTTCGAATGAAGTATAATTACCTGTGTACATTTTCATATTGCGATGCGCTATCTTCGCAATGTGATCTACGGTTTTATCAAGAAAATCTCTATCGTGAGAAATCATCAACAAGGTGCCAGTGTATTTCATCAACCATTCTTCTAACCAGAGAATAGCATCGAGATCTAAATGGTTTGTCGGTTCGTCTAACAATAACATGTCAGAGCGCTTCATTAATGCTTTTGCCAAATTCAACCGTACGCGCCAGCCGCCTGAAAACGCTGAGACGGGTTTTTGTTGCTCTTCTGCGGTAAAGCCCAGACCGTTTAGCAACGAACCTGCGCGAGCACTGGCAGTATAGGCATCCAAGAGACCCATTTGCTCATGCAAGGTGGCAATGAGCATACCGTCATCTGCTGCTTCAGCCTCTTGCAGCTTTTGCTCTAAAGCCCGCAATTCGTCATCGCCGTCCAGCACAAAGTCTAGTGCTGTCATGGGTAAACTAGGTGTTTCTTGCGCCACATGCGCCAAGCGCAATTGACGCGGCAAGTCGAGGTCACCGACATCTGCCTGAAAATACCCAAGTAGTAGTGAAAATAACGTGGATTTACCTGAGCCATTTGCACCGATCAAACCAATGCGCTGTTTAGCAAAGATGGTCCAGTTGATGTTTTCCAGCAGCACATAAGGACCGCGGCGTAGCGTGATATTTTTGAGAGTAATCATAGTGAGGGCAATATAGTGAAAGTTGGCTAAACTTGCAACTCACCTGATACGCCCTCATGACCTTAGAGTTTGATGACCACTGGCACATGTTCGCGCTCAATCTTCACAGTCATTTCAGCTGAATTAACAGGCTGCGCGTGCATATTGAATTGCTGCAGGCCGGCTGACTCTACCAAGACAAAATCATCTTCGACAATTTCCGGTGCTTTTATCGGAGCAGCTGCATAATAATTCTTTTCATGCTCTCTGATTTCCTGCTCCGCTATTCTTCTCAATTTAGCAAAGCCGCTAAAGCCGCCTAATTCCTTCTTGCTTAAAAAGCCACAATCCAGAAATGCAATCATGTCATACGCATATAATTTTCTTGCTTGTTCTAACATCTTTGGCAGCAATGAACCATGCGCCGTCATCAGCAACTCTTCGGCCTTCTTGCGCACAAGACCGTGTGTGACTAATGAGATAATCAACTCTACATACGCAATTATATTGGTTTCATCATCTTTTCTAATGAGATCAATGGGACGATCTTTATATTTTTGCGGCGACCCCAGATAACTCATGCGCTGCATCAACAGCGCATAAGCTTTTTCGACGACGGCAGATTTGTCGCCTTGTTTGCCAGCTGCAAGATATCCGATGAATGCAAAACATGATGGCAATATATAACTGTCTTTTTAGCCTAGCACTGCATGTAAACTGTTTAAGTTATAGAGATTAGCCGGCATCAATTCCGCTAATAACTGGAGCTCGTCATCGCCTCGTCTTAATCGGGTGAACAAGATGTCTAATTTGGTAGGAGACAATTCGGCTGGGTTTTGAAATAAGGCTCTTAGCATGACTACTCTCTCATTGTTGTATATTTGAGAGTAGTTTAGGCGGTAGTGAGTGACGCTGAGATGACAGAAAGATTACGAAATTGTCATCTCAGCCACACAGAGGGTACAGCTAACTATCCAGCAGTGTGCCAAACACCATCGTCACCGATACAAGCCGTGCCACCTACTTTGTCTGTCACGCCGGCTTTATTCATGGAGACGCTGTATGAACGGCAAATGCCGCTGCCCATGTTGACTTTGCTGATTGGGGTGACAGCAAAGCTTGCGCCGCTGACTGGGTTTTTCCAGGCGGTGGATTTGCCCAAGGTGCCATCTAAGGCACGGGCCATTTTGGATTTATCGTTTGCATCCATGAATTGTTCGATATAACCGCCTAAGGAACCGCCGGTTGCTCTGACTTGGTCGGGCGCTGTGGTGCTGCCATTTGGGTTAGAACCATTGGCCAAGGCCACGGCTTGCGGATTTTGTGAGTTGGAGGCGGTGGTGTTGTTGTCATAGAGACAGCCAGAGATGGAAACACAAAGCGCTGCCAGTAACAGGGGTTTGGTGAATGGGAATCTTGTCATGATGGTTGGGCTCCAGTGCCTTTGCTATGTAAATTCAATCGATTATAAAGTTATACTGGTGGGATGACAATGACCACCACCCGAAAATGACAAATTTTGAACAAAACCCATGCGCCGAATTCCTAAATTGCTAAGCAAGACCAAATTAATGCGCGGTTTCCGCTGCCATAAGTGCTTATATCTCACGATTCATCAACCTGAGCTGGAGCCGCCGGTGACACCGGAACTGCAAGCGTTGTTTGATCAAGGCAATGAGGTGGGCGCTCTTGCTCGAACCTATTTTCCGGGCGGCACGCTGGTGGATTGCAAGCCTTGGGAATTTGGTGATGCACTTGCGCGTACGCGTGAATTGATTGCGGCTGGTGTTGAAACCATTTATGAAGCTGCGTTTGAATATCAAGGTTGTTATGCGCGCACGGATATTTTGCAATATTCCCGCGAATCTAAACGCTTTTCGATTTATGAAGTGAAATCCACTACCAGCGTCAAAGAGGAACACCTTGAAGATGCGGGTTTGCAAACGTGGATCATGGCGAAAAGCGGCTTGCCCATCGAAAAAATTTTTATTATGCATTTGAATCGTGACTGTCGTTTTCCGCATCTGGAAAACTTATTTATTCAAGCGGATGTGACGGAACAAATGCGTGTGCAATATCCAACGGTGACACCTAAAGTGAAATCGATACTGGATTGTTTATGTAAAAGTGAAGTGCCTGCTATTGATATTGGGCCATATTGTCTGCAGCCAACCCCGTGTCCGTTTGTCAGTCATTGTTGGGCGAATATTCCTGAGGTAAGTATTTTTGATTTGCCTGGGATGCGTGAACGCAAATGGGAGCTTTATCAAGCCGGGATTGTTGCATTAGATGATCCGCGATTGACGGAGTTAACGGATTTGCAGCAACGCATTATTCACGTGTTCAAATCTGGTGAACGATTTGTTGATACTGCAACGATTAAAGCGATGACTGCGGAATGGCAATATCCGTTTGTGTTTTTGGATTTTGAAACCATTGGGCCCGCTATTCCACGTTTTGTGGGTACCGGGCCTTATCAGCAAGTGCCGTTTCAGTTTAGTGTGCATGAGCTTAGCGATCCTGATGCGGAATTAGTGCATCGTGAATTTTTGCATACTAGCGCGGATGATCCGCGGCCCGCTTTGATTGATGCATTATTAGCGGCTTGTGGTGATCGTGGTTCTATTATTGCTTATTTTGGTAAATTTGAGTCTTCGCGTATTGCTGAGCTTGCTGAGTTTTCACCGGAACATCGTGATGCCTTGCTGGCGCTGATTGATCGTATTGTGGATCCACTGCCGGTGTTGCGTGAGGCGGTTTATGATAATGCATTCGCGGGAAGTTTTAGTTTGAAGAAAGTGGCACCGGCTTTGCTTGGAGCGGAGCAAAGTTATGCTGGGATGGCAGTGGCAGATGGTGGTGCGGCGCAGCGTGCTTTTGCTGAGATGATTGCAGATAAGACTTCTGCTGAACGCAAGCAGGTTTTGAGGGATGGGTTATTGGAGTATTGCAAGAAGGATACGTTGGTGATGGTGGAATTAGTTCGTTGGATGATGCGGAGCTCGTAACTTTCATTATTTGTCTTGAGTCACGACTTTGTTTTGTTCGTGCCTGTTTGTTCCTGGCTGTTTTTGTTCCTGGCTGTTTGTTCCTGGCTGTTTGTTCCTGGCTGTTTGTTCGTCGCTGTTTGTTCGTGCCTTCGCTCAGCCCCGAACGCGCGCGCTGGCCGATAGGCGCTCCAGACGAAGCTGCTCCCTGCGGTCTCCACGCACATCCATGTGCGTGAGGGTCTTGCGCACCTATCGGCCAGCGCGCGCGTTCTCCTTGCAAATCTCCCCTACGTCGTCCCCGCATGCTTTTAGCGGGGATCTGTTCGTGCAACTGTGCAAGTGACCGAAGCTTGGCTTGGCTTGGCTTTGTTGTGTTCTCAACATAGGCTAAGGTCATACCCCCCATTACAAATACGCGACACTCCCCATACTTTCAACCACTTACATCCCACCAATCCCCACCGAAATAATACGTTATAATATTAGTATCAAGACGATCATTTGAGGTGCGTCATGGCAACCGAAGAACAAGATATCAATCTTCAGAAGCAGCAAATCAAATCGCAAAAAGCGTTTCGCAATTTAAATGATAACGAAATGGAAATCTTAGCCGGATTGCTAGTCGAGAAAAAATTCATGGCTGGTGAAGTGATCGTAAAAGAAGGTGATCGTGTTGATAGTATTTATCTAATAGTTCACGGCGACGCAGATGTCTTTCGCAGTGACATTATCAATGATAAACCAGTGGCAAGTAAAGTTGCCGTCTTGCACGCAGGCAATGCAATTGGTTTAAGTGATGTTGGTTTCTACTCTTTAACAGGTTTACGTACAGCAACGGTGGTGGCAGCAACCGACTTAATCACATTCAGATTAAGCGTCAGTATTTTCCGCGGTTTTACGCTCGCCTACCCACATGCAAACGAAGTGATGCGCAAGCAAGCTGAAAATTTATTATGATGCAGGTAAGGTCACTTCAATCAACGTGCCTGCATTAAGTTCACTTTCAATCCTGACTGAACCATGATGTAAATCAACAATCGATTTTACGATGGCCAAGCCTAGTCCCGTGCCTGCGATTTGTGCGCAGCGTGAATCATCTACACGATAAAAACGATCGAATAAGCGTGAATGATGAGACGGTGAGATGCCTATGCCATTATCTCGCACACTAATCACAACGTTTGCTTCTTGCTCTTTTATGTGAATTTGCACTAAACCATTTTGCGGCGTGTATTTAATCGCATTAGAAATCAGGTTGCCCATCAAACGGCGGAACATCACCGCATTGGCATGTAATTTAGCTGCGCCTTCAGCTTTGATTTGGATGTTTTTATCTTCTGATAACACTTGATAATACTCGCACACTTTATTCACTTCAGCGGCCACATCAATGTCTTGCTTGTCTATATCTGGTAGCTGACTTTCAGCACGCGACAAAAATAAAATATTTTCTATGAGTGAGGCGATGCGTTGTAATTCTTCCAGGTTAGAAGAATGCGTGTTGCGTAAATCATCCTCTGTGTGCTCATAAGATAATAATAATTCTGTTTGACCAATTAAATTCGTGATAGGTGTGCGTAATTCATGCGACATATCAGCAGACATACGATGCATGTTGGCGAATGAGGTTTCGATTCTATCCAGCATTTGATTAAAGGCTTTGCCTAACACAGACAGTTCAGTTGGCATCGCTTCCGGATCGACTCGATGATTGAGTGAGCTGGTGGTAATGTTTTTAACCGTGTTGGTGAGCGTATCTAAACTGCGCAGACCACGGTTTGTCACGATTCTGCCTATCAAATAAGACAATGCCATGCCAAGCAGCAGGAAGAAGACGAATATTCTTCTGTCATGGGTGATCGCATGTTGATGCGAGGTGTCTAGCGCCACTTGCACATAACCATGTTGTTTCGTGCTCGCGATTTGTATGGGGGCAAAATTCACGATGTAATTGCTATCGGAAAATTTACGCCAGCTACTCATTTGTTTGATAACCATATTGGCTGGCGGGTTATCAGTCATGGGCATGATTTGCGCCATGCCAGGCGTTTCGATGATGACGTTATTTTTGTTATCGACTACGCGAATATAATAACGGTATAACGAATTTTTAGTACGCACTGGGTGGTCGACCACGGCTTTTTTCAGCAGGTCTTTATCAAGCTCAGGGTCGGCCATAATCGACTGCATATTGGTTGCTTCATCTACTACAAAATTATTATCTGCTTGTATCATTAAATTTTGTGTTTCCCAATAAAACGCGAACGCTAAAATCACCAGCAAGGTCACAACAGCAATGGTATAGATCAGCGTTAACTGAGAGTGAATGGAGCGGATTTTAGATTTAATCATTTCTCTTCCATCAAATAACCCATACCGCGCACGGTGTGGATTAATTTCTTGTCGAATTGATCATCGATTTTTTGTCGCAAGCGGCGGATGGCCACATCGACAACATTGGTGTCACTATCAAAATTAATATCCCACACGGCTTCGGCAATGAAGGTGCGTGATAACACTTCGCCGGTTCGCTGCGCTAACAGCACCAGTAATGCAAATTCTTTTGGGGTGAGATCGATGCGAACATTATTCCGTTCTACTTTGCGTTTGACTAAATCGATTTTTAAATCACTGATATTGATTTCGTTATTACTTTGCGTTTGATTGCGGCGCAGCGAGGAACGCACGCGGGCCAGTAGTTCGGCGAAGGAGAAAGGCTTAATGAGGTAATCATCTGCGCCAAGCTCCAAACCGCGCACCCTGTCTTCTACGGCGTCACGCGCAGTCAGGAAGATGACATGTACATCCTTGTCGGATTGACGTAGTTTTTCCAGCACTTGGAAGCCGTCGAGCTTAGGCATCATGACATCCAATATGATTAATTCATAAGGATGATTGGTGGCGGCAAACAAACCGTCTTCGCCGTTATGCGCCACATCCACAATGAAACCACTGCTGGTTAACCCTTTCTTGATGTAATCCGCTGTCTTAATTTCATCTTCAATTACGAGTATTCGCATAACGCTGCACCAAATCAAATTGTTGGCTAAAGTATAAACTCAAGTAGTGGTGATGCCAACCACGCTTGGCACTTATCGGCCGCCGCGCGCACCAGCGACCGCACCCGCTGCTGCACCACTTGGCGAGCGGAACATGTAGCTTGAATTCAGCATGGGATCATTCGTGTTTTGTGAATTCATTTGCTGAATGGTCTCATCACTTAATTCTGGCGCCGACTGATTCTTCACACAGCTCTGCAGAAACAAACATACCGCACACAAGATTAATACATTCCTTATTTTCATGAGTCACGCTCCTTTAAATTTGATCTTATCATTCTATCCCAAGACGGTCTTGTAAGCCATTCATTTACCGCTATTAATATTGCATTAACACCGAAGAGGGATAATAAAAATAAAAGTCACGCACAATCAAAAAGGAACTTCATTATGACGAACCGATTGATTGATGAATTTGTGAATATTGCCAAACAACCATTACTAGATACAGATCATATCGCCAACAAGCACGCACAAATCTCCATTGGTGACATGCACGCAAACGCACTCAAATTCCTTTACATGCTAGTCAGACATGGTGTTATCACCAACATGTCAGCCGAGAAGTATGAAGTTTTTCTCGGGATTTACATGAGAAACATTGATGGCCTGACCGCTACTGATCTAGACGAATTTAATCAGCTGTTAAATTCGCTGACATTTAACACCGACGCAACGGTACGCCTGATCGGCGATGAATTATGTGACAGAGGTGCAAATGATTATTTCATCTTAAAACTCTTTGAAAAACTTCATCAACACAAAGTGAATATTGAAACCATGCTGTCAAATCATGGTATGGAGTTTTTGCTGGCGCATGAGACTAAAAATAAATTTTTTCCTACCGTCATGGAACCTCATCACATTAATTCTATGACGAATTTACAGATCCTCCTCTCACGCAAACTCATTACACACGATGACGTCACCACCATCATCAATGAGTCTTACAAACCACATTGTAAATTACTTTCATACACGCTAGGCAAAGACAAAAAATCCATTACCTTATATACCCATGCACCCGTTGATATTACCATTGTCAAAAACCTGGCTGACAAACTCAAAGTGCCATTTAGCGATAAAACCCCTGTTAGCCTCGGCAAAACCATTCATCAAATTAATAAAGCGTTTTCCAAACACCTGACCAACAAAACTTTACATACGTTGGTGAGTGAATCCGTTCTATTTGATGGTTATAGCGTAGAAGCGATTGACCCGGTCAAGTATCCTATTGAGTTCATCATCTGGAATCGTGATTTATCCATACTTAACCGATCCGCCACTCACAATGGTTACGGTGTTACTTATGTTCACGGTCATGATAATCGGATTGATGAAAACATTAATGTGATTGTGCTGGATAACTATTTGGGAAAATCGCTGTTAGATCTTGAAGGGAACTATACAGCGGTTTACTCGCACGAGCGCAAACTCAACTTAAAAGCCAAATCAAGCCGCCTCTTTTCCGAAAAACTTGTGCCGGAACAAGAAATCGGCTTTGAAAGCAGAAAGATTTCATCACTTACCGTCTAGCTCAGACCAACGCTGATATGCGCTCTCAAGGCTCGCTTGTAACAGCTGAATGCGTTTCAATTCCGCCGTGATCTTTTCTTGCGGTTGCTGATAGAAGGCAGACTGCATGGTCGCTTCTTGCAATTGATTCAAGTCACTTTCCAGTTGCTCAATCTTATCTGGCAATTCTTTTAATTCATTTTGTTCTTTGTAACTTAATTTTTTTCGTGCAGGCGCATTAACAGGCGCCTCTACTGGTTTGACTGTTTCTTCTTTTGGCTTAACGGTTTTTTCTGCCGCTGTGGTTTTGCGAATACGCAGCCAATCTTGATAGCCGCCTATGTATTCCTGAACCACGCCCTCACCTTCAAAGACCAAGGTACTGGTAATGACATTATCGAGAAATTCGCGATCATGGCTCACTAATAACAGCGTGCCTTGATAATGCATTAACACCTCTTCCAGCAATTCCAATGTCTCAATGTCGAGATCATTAGTTGGTTCATCCATGACGAGCAAATTGCTAGGTCTGCTGAATAATCTCGCCAGCAATAATCGATTACATTCTCCACCAGACAATGCTTTCACTGGGGTTCTTGCACGCTGCGGAGTAAATAAAAAGTCATTTAAATAGGTGATGATATGCTTACGCTCGCCATTGATTTCCAGCGTATCACCGCCTTGACTAATATTCTCTGCCACGGTTTTTTCAGGATCCAGCGCTGCACGCATTTGATCGAAGTAAGCGATTTCCAGTTTTGTACCAAGAATAACTTCGCCTTGATCTGGCTGTAATTTACCAAGCAAAATATTCAGCAAGGTCGACTTGCCAATACCATTAGGCCCAATCAACCCAATTCTATCGCCGCGCATCACGCGCAATGAAAAATGGCGCACTAACACTCTGTCAGTAAAACTATGCGTAATATTTTTCGCTTCCACCACCAGCGCGCCAGAATAATCTGCCTGACTTAAATTAAAGGTCACTCTTCCTTGCTGCTCACGACGTTTACCGCGTTCTTTGCGCATGGAAATTAATGCACGCACACGCCCTTCATTACGCGTACGTCTTGCCTTAATGCCAGTACGTATCCATTTTTCTTCTTGCGCCAATTTCTTGTCAAAGTCTGCATTTTGTTTTTCTTCAGCGTGCAACATCTCTTCTTTACGGCGTAGAAAATTTTGATAATCACCCGGCCATGAGGTTAACTGTCCACGATCCAATTCAATGATGCGTGTTGCCAGACGCTGTAATAATGCACGGTCATGCGAAATAAACACCACGCCGATTTTGCATGACAGTAAATAGTCTTCCAACCATTGAATCGCCTCAATGTCCAGGTGGTTGGTCGGCTCATCCAACAACAATAATTCAGGTTGCGTTAACAAGGCACGCGCGAGCGCAGCACGACGCTTCCAGCCACCGGATAATGCGGCGAGCTCTGCGTCTTTATTTAATTCCAATCGCGTCAAAATGGTATTGATTTCACGCTCATAAGCCCAACCATTCACGGCATCAATTTGATGCTGCAAAGTCTGCAGCTTTTGCAAATCTTCCTCTCGATGTGATATCGCAATTTGATGCGTTAGCTGATCATACTGCGTTAACAGCGCCCCGGTTTCTTTCAAACCATCTGCGACATAAGCAAACACCGTTTCATTCGCTGTTTTTGGTAAGGGGATTTCTTGCGTCAAGCGCGCCATGCGCAAATTTGGCTGCCGCCACACCGTACCGGCATCTGGCAGCAGGCTGCCATCGATGATCTTGAGCAAAGAGGACTTGCCTGCGCCATTACGCCCAATCAGGCAAATTCGCTCACCAGCAGCGATTTGGAGCTTGGCCTGATCCAGCAGGTTATCCTGGCCAAAAGCCAGTGAAAGGCTATCAATTGTGATTAAATTATCCATTTTTTACCGCTATTTTAAACGCGTGTGAGGGAAAGGCGCGCATGGTAGCACACTTTTGCGCCTATGGATAACTTATTGTTTATATTATATATATTAAATTTATTCATCAGTTTAGCTTCTATTAAGCCAAAAATTCCCTGCGGAAATAGCAATTATTACTATCAAATTCAATCGAATTTCTGGTAAATTAGCATAGTTCAGTCTAGCTCCTTTGGGAATTTTCTGAACTAATGTTACAGCTTTATTTACACTTTTTAATGAAGGTTTATTACTTATGGCACGTGAAAGAGGAACCGTTAAATGGTTCAACAACAGCAAAGGTTTTGGTTTCATTCAACGCGATAATGGTGAAGATGTGTTTGTTCACTTCAAATCCATTTCCGCAACTGGATACAAAACCCTGGAAGAAGGCCAACGCGTAGAATTCACCGTTACGCAAGGTCAAAAAGGCTTACAGGCTGAAGAAGTTACTGTTGTTGACAAATAACAGTTACTGCAAAGAAAAATCCAGGCTCTCGAGTCTGGATTTTTTTTGTCTGCCAGATGTGTCTAACCGCGATTAACCCAAGCTGCCGCGACGAACCCTGACAATACCAGATGCTAACTCCTTGCCAACCGCCTCGTACTTGGCATTTGCCCGCGCCTCATCTCTTGATAACGCATATGGCACTCTTTCATCATAATGCGCTGAGTTATTGGACACTCTTTCCATGTATTCCATGCAATAAGTATAAACACGTCCAACAGGAATTCTCTCGCGCACTTCATCAGACATAGCATCCTGCACACGCTTTACCATTTTAAATGCGGCTTTCCAGTGTGAATCCAGCAAACACTGTTGCAAATGCGGCACGCCTAAGTCCGCCCCGAAGCATAACAATAAGGAATTTAATGCGTTAGGTGAGCGGCACTTAAATTGATATTGAGCCTGATTATATTTGCAATCCATTTCTTCTATTAAATTATCCATCAGCATCACCCACATCGTGGCAATTTTTCTGACTCGACCCGTTGGGTCACGCATGCTAGCGCTTGCCATTAATTCTAACAATTGCTTAGGCGTGAGCACTTGCTCACCTGCACGCAATATCAACCGCTTTGTTTTGATTGCAGTGCAGAGCGCATCAAATACTAATCTATGCGTGTGCGGACCATGCACCAAAATACGACTAATTTGTTTATCCTCTGTAAATAAATGACCGTCTGCGACAAATGCATTGCCATCAGCTACATCCACGATACCAACAAATTTCGCAGCATACCCTTCACGATTAATGCCATGACTCATTTCTCGTTCCAGCAATAATCTATCCAGTAATTTATTTTTCTTTTTCGTTTGATAAGCTGCTGGCGGCGGGCCTGGCAGGTAGTACGCGTAACCTGCTATTACATATTGAGGCTGATCTTTACTGGAGCATCTCACGCCCTCTGATTTCATACGCTTTGCTAGTTCTTGCTCTAGATCCTGCAATAATGACATGACCACATAGGGATCACGCAAAATGTTCAGTATCTGATTGTGGATGGTTAGTGCTTCTTGGTTGGTAATCTTAAATGACAAATTCGGCGATAAAGCAATATGGTGCGTATTGTCATGCATGCCTAATGCAGCATAAGCAGTTGGCTCAATCACCACCTCTTTCTTTATCATGAAACCTGGATCAATGTTTTTTTCACACGCCAAGACAAACTCTGCCATGGTATTTCCTTTCATGCGATACCACTGATCCCAACAAATGAGTTTCACGAATTTGGGATGCACCGTTTGTTGAGGTTGCTTATTATCAGTCAAAGAACGAAATAGTCTGAACATGGGCATTACTCACGGCTTTCCAATTGATACAGTAAGTCTCCGCCACTTTCCTGCGTACTGGTTTGCGTTTGCAACACTAAATGCTTATTAATGAGATATCGTAGACTAAAGACTTGCACCGGCTGAAATAATCCAACGCTGTAATGCAACGATAATTTACTGCCGAGACTGCGGCCTATATTAACGGTAGTGGTATTTTGCGCGAGATCTGATTTCATATCATAGTATTCAGTGGAGCCGACACTCAACTCATCCAATCCAAACGTTTGTTGAACACGATCGACAATATTTTTCTTATCAGACCCACCACCCACCATGTCGGAGGCTACATTTAACAATGCAAGACTGCTGGCACCAGAGGCTTGCGCTTGTGGATAGCCAAATAATAAGTAAGACAGAATATCGCCCTGACTTAAACCAGCAGGGTCGGAAAATAAAGTAATCAGCGGTTTATCAATGGTGCCGCTCACCGCAATCCCGACTGTCACCATGTCTGAGCCAGAATAAACAGGCTTGAAATCTTCGTTTTGAAATTGGCTAGTACTGGTAAATCCCACGGTTTTCACAGTATGGGTTGCGCGCAAACTGATGCCAGGATTTGTTAATAAGTTTCCGGCGTAAATTAAGCGTCCTTCCTGAATCTGCAATTGCTTTCCATAAGCTTGATATTGACTGTCTTTTGTAATGGCAAACTCACCTGTTGCAGTTAATGGACTACCCGGTACACCATTAATATTAATCTTGCCTTGTAACCCTGCGGTTAAACCGTGATAACGAATAGTGACGTGATCGCCCAATACTACTTGCATTTGCAGTGTGATATTCGTTGGCGTGGCTGGCGTGATATTTTGCTGATTGACGATCACCACATCTGAGGGCAGCGTTGCCGTGGCACTGAAGTCTGTCGGATGTATACTGGCTTCAGGAACAAACACACTACCAGTCAGCGTTAAATCATCGTTTTGATAAAACAATTTAAATGTTGGCGTTAATTTTACTTTGTAATGCTTAGAGTGATACAACACCAGATCCGTTGCTTTAACATCCAACTGCAACGGTAATGCATCACTTTCAAGATCGTAAGTACCAGATAATTGAGCTTGCCCACCTAACACGGTAAACGCGCCGCTCAATCCAACTTTTTGTCCCGTATGATATCGTGTAGCCAAGGAGATTTTTTGCAAAGACAGTGAAGCAGCCGGAATATAAACGCTGCCATTTTCAGCATTCAATCCACCATCAAAAATGGGATGCGCAATGGTGCCGCTGCCAGTAAATGCACCTGTGACTTTACCTGCGAAATTGCGCACTTCACTTAAATGGCGAAATAAGGTATTGAATTGCGCAAAGTCATTCACATTCGCTACCGCTTTGCCGCTGAATGTTTGATTCAACCCGTTAGACAATGTCAAACCAGGCAAGCGAAACGCAGCAGTGATATGATTGACTGGGCTTAAGAAAATATCCGCGTTTAATAAATAATCGTTCGCGCTCCAATATGACAGCGTTTGCAGTTTAAAATCTGGCACGAGAAAATCTTTGATGCTTAAGCCTTTCACCATCACCACACCGCGATCTTGCGATGCCTGATTAAGCTCACTGGTCATTTGCCCTGAAACAGCTTCGATGCTGACATATTTGCTGGCGAAATTCTTCATCTGCAAGTTCACTGCTAACGTCGGCCGCAAACGCGGGCCCGTGATATCACCATTCGTATAGAACTGACCGCGCACACTGCTAGACAGTTGCTGCAACGCAGGAATATTCGCATTCCACTGCAAATGCCAATTCGCATCCAAGGTACCTTCAACATCAATTCGCGCACTCGCGATCTGCAGTTTGACATCATGAAAATTCGCCTGACGGAAATTCAATTGCGCCAACCAGCCAAAAAGTGTGTTCATATCAATAGAAGGTGGCGCAGAAGAAGCGTTGCCAGGCGTGATAGATAAATGCAGACCATCCAGATTAAAGGTATCGATCACAATCCGTCGACGCAGCAGCGGCAAGGTTTGCCAATGCAGCTCCAAGGATTTAATCGTTAACGTCACATTATCTTTACGATAGGTCACATTATAAATGCCCAGATTAGTTAACAGCGTTCCCTGCACGCTGCCAACGTGAATTGTCTCAGGCAAAATCTTTGCGACATTCGCCCAAACAAACTGCATGCCAGCTTCAGTACCGACCGTGGCATAAATAATCGTACCCAACACCCCCAAAACGAGGATGACACGAACAGCTAACTTAAGCAGAATTTTCCATATCTTCATTAGAATTCCGGCCCCATACTAAACACCAATGACCGCGGGTGTCCTGTTTTACTGACTGCTTCTGCTATATATAATTTAATTGGTCCTACCACCGATTCATACACCAAACCCACACCCACACCACGATCCAGCGGCGTGCCAATGTGATTGGTCGCTGTACCTATATCGTAAAACACTGCGCCAGAAACATCGTATGCAATATGATTACGATATTCGATGCTGCCAACACCCAGATACTTGCCGGGTCCAATAGCTGACTCGCCAAAACCGCGTATGGAACTCATGCCTCCAGCAAAAAACCGCATACTTAATGGCAGCGCATTTAAATCATTGACGACGGTATAACCAACATCTCCACTCAATATAACGTGCGCAAAACTAAATGGTGTCGTGAACCACTTACCTTTTACTTCACCTTGCACAAAACTACTGGAAGAAAACGCATTAGTTGATGCACCTTCTAAAGTGACATTCAATGAACGCCCGTAAATAGGCTGCACGACATTGTCTGTCTTGACATAACTTAAATTCAAACTCGGATAAAGCAATTGGCTATTATGATACGGCAGCGAATTCACTTTATATCGCTCCCACAAGTAATTCATGCTCACACCTAACTGCCAGCGCCGCCATTTTTGCGTATAACCAAAGGTCACGGTTTTCGAACGACTGTAACCATTTTTGGGAGAAAACTTTTGAAAATTCGCACCAATATTCCACTGCTCTGTCAGCGGATTGGCGCCAGGAATATAATATTTCACGCCAACAGCAGACAACACAGTAGACAGTTTCGTCACTGCTTCCAGTGATTGGCCGGTATCCGTTAATCGGCGCAATTGCAATCCCGCCGTCAGACGCAGCTTAGTTAAGGTACCGTAACCCAAGCCAAAATCATAACGCCGATAATTCGCCGGCACCGCAGAAGCCTGAATTGGCACAAGATTATCTTGCGCACCAGATAAATCCGGAATGACCAAGACTTGCTTAAAGTAACGACTGTTATTCATGTCTTGTTGATACTGCAATAACTTATCACTGGAAAACGGCTCAGTCGGCTTGAAGATATCAAAGCGCTGCATGAATTCAGGATCATAGGCATTTTTACTAAAGGTGATCTTGCCAAAGTAATAGCGTTGATTAGTGTTGATCGTTAAATTGATAACCGCAGTGTGTGTGGTGGTGTTCACCAGTACCTTACTGTCTTTAGTAACAGCCTTGATAAAACCTTCATTACTGATCACATCAAATAATTTATCGCGCGCTTTGGTATAGATAACAGAATTAAATACAGACCCCGCTTGCAATGGAAACTGCGCCAGCGCGCGGCGAATTTTTTTATTGTCGCGGCCCTCGCCTTGAATATCGACATTCACTGCTCGCACCAGCACAGGCGCGCCCAAATTAATTTGATAGCGCACAACCCAGCTCGACCCATTCTGTTGCACCTCTGATGTCACGACCGGGGAATAATAGCCGTAGGGCTGTAAGGCGGCACGCACTGCAGCCACTGAATCACGTGCAAAAACCGCTACTGATGAGGCCCCCAGATGACTATCTACCTCACTGCGCTCAATCTGCAAGCGCGATTCCACATTCTTTTGTACCTCACCTGTGACACCGTTTACTTGCAGCGTTAGCGCAGGAATAGCGCCTGCAAAGACAGTCGATGCACCCGTGAGGAGACAGGTCAAAATCAGAATTTTTAGCGATTTGTTTTTGCGCATTTTTGTTGTTCTTATTGGACGGGCGCTAGTTTAACTTAAAGGCAATCACACCTGCATCTGGTTTTTTTGACTACAGACCCAGCGCCGTAAGTCGTTGATCACCGTGTTCCGACTCTATTTTTTATTCTATATAATTCAATTAGTTAACACGCAATCCCGGAAAAAAATCCCCTCAAAGGGTTCCCGTACCCCCTCTTTTCTAGTAAGATACCCCCCATGCAATTGATTACTAGCTTATCAAAATATGTACTTCTAGTTGTGCTGAGTAGCGTCTTCTTAATAACCTGGAATAGCATGAATCCTACAGATGCTAATGCTTTCGGGTCGGTTAATGAGTTCTACAGCAGCACCGAAGTCAGCTCTATCTGGAGCAGCCTTAGCGACGCGTTCAAGCTTGATCACAAAGCTGACTCGGCGCAGGTTCAGGCTGAAATCCATAAACTATTGGCCGATCAAGACGGCTTCAATAAGACATTGCAAGACGCCACCCCCTATATCTATTTCATCTATCAGCAGACACAAGCTTATGGCTTGCCCGCTGAAATTGCGCTGATTCCATTCATCGAAAGCGAATTCAATCCAAATGACCACTCCAATAAGGGTGCGATAGGTTTATGGCAGTTAATGCCGCAAACCGCACGTGACTTAGGCGTGAAAGTGAAGAATGGCTACGACGGCCGTAAAAACATTATTGATTCTACCGACGCGGCGCTCACCTACTTTAAAGACTTGGGCAACGTGTTCAACGGGAACTGGTATCTGGCCATCGCCGCATACAATACTGGCGAAGCACGCGTGCTAAATCAAAAACGTCGTATCGGCAGCGAAGATTTCTTCAAAATGCATTTGCCGCGCGAAACCGAAATCTATTTACCAAAATTACTGGCCGTGGCTGAAATTGTTGAGAACCCGGCGAAATATGGTGTGACGTTACCAAACGTTAGCAACAAACCTTACTTCACCAAAGTGGTCGTCGACAAACCGGTTACCCTGGATAAAGTGGCACAAACTTCAGGCATCAGCATGAAGACGCTGCAAAAACTGAATCCAGACCTTAAGCCAGGCACCGCGATTGCCGCGAAGAAAGATGGTACACATCCAGTACTCGTTCCCGTCACCAAAGCTGAAGCAGTCAAAGTTTAATTGCTGATCCTGCAACATTTTTGTTAAGCTGAAATTCTTTCACAGGGATTAGTCGGCATCGTGTCTATTCGTCTGCTTCAATTTAGCTTTCTGATGCTGTTTGTCGAGCTTGCACTCATCCGACTCACTGGCGCTGATTTTATCTTCCTGTCTTTTTTCACCAACTTTATTTTAATGGCCAGCTTTCTTGGTATTGCCATCGGCTTTCTGTCACAACAGAAAAACCATCTGTGGTTTAACGCTGCTATTCTCTTACTGACAGCCCTATTGTTTGTTTGTCATGCACTGCGCTATGAATATCAAATCCACATGCAGCCGAAGGTGGATGATTTGTCTTTTTATATCGATTATTTTTCAGCGCATGCGATCCCTACCGTCGTGATCTTACCGTTTATCTTTATCGCAACCACTATCGTCATGGCGTCACTGGCGAATGGCACAGCGCACGCTTTTCACGCATTACCACCGTTGACAGCTTATCGCATTGAAATAGCCGGGTCATTGCTGGGCGTGCTGACATTCACGGTGTTGTCTTTCCTCCAAGCTAAACCCATCGTCTGGGGGTTAGTTATTTGTTTTATTTTCATTGCCCTATTGCAGCAAAAATGGCGTCAGCACCCCGCTTTAGGTGTGTTACATATCGCAGGTTTAATCTTGATGCTGACTATTTTACAGTTCGAGTCCAGAGCCATCTGGTCTCCCTATTATAAAATTGTCACCAAGCCTTATACGCAACAACGATATGCTATCGATGTGAATGGTATCCCGCAGCAATTTATCGAGTCTGTCGCGCAAAAGCATTTGTATAAGCCCTTTTATTTTTATGCGTATCAACACCTGCCTGCCACTACTGTGTTAAACCGAGTACTGGTGATTGGTGCCGGCACAGGTGGTGATGTCGCCGTAGCCTTAGCCCAAGGCGCAAAACACGTTGATGCGGTTGAAATTGATCCGGCATTACAACACATTGGGACCGCATTACATACCGATCATCCGTATCAAGATCCGCGCGTCACCACCTACATCAATGATGGCCGTGCGTTTCTGCAACAAAGCCGCCAACAATATGATTTAATCCTGTTGGCACTAACAGACTCATTGACGTTAGTGACACATCAATCCTCACTACGCCTTGAGAATTACTTGCTGACCATTGAAGGCTTGCAAGCAGCACGTCAGCATTTAACGACAAATGGCGTCTTTACCATGTATAACTACTATCGCAACGACTGGATAGTCGATAAGGTTGGCAACAGCCTGAAAACTGTTTTTGGAGCAGCCCCTTGCATCGACACCGCCGGCACTAGTCAACACTGGTTATCTGTTTTCACAGTCAGCGCACATTCGGAGAGTTTACGTTGCCAGCACTTCTGGTCTGCTGCAAACACTCCAGCACCAGCCACTGATAATCAACCGTTTTTCTATATGCAGCAGAATGAAATCACGAGCATCTATATTTACAGCCTGACATTTATTTTATTAACCAGCTTGATTGCGATGAAAGCCACAGGCACAACGTATCGCAGCATCACTCCGTATGCTGACTTGCTGCTGATGGGCACCGCCTTTTTATTATTGGAAACAAAAAACATCACCCAATTCGCCTTATTATTTGGAACCACCTGGTTAGTGAATGCCTTGGTATTCAGCGGTATTTTATTCACGGTATTATGTTCGGTCTTAACAACGGAACGATTCCAGAAAATACCAACATCCTGGTTAACTATCGCATTATTTGTGTCACTAGGCTTGTGCTGGATAGTGCCCAATCAATTGTTATTAACGTTGCCTGCTGCATGGCGCTTAGTGCTAGCGATTGTGCTAGCCTTTTCACCCGTTTATTGTGCCAACCTCATTTTTGCCGCACGCTTGCGTACAACAGCAACAGCAACCGATGCTTTTGCTGCCAATATGCTGGGTTGTATTTTGGGTGGTTTACTCGAATATAGTTCGCTATTAATTGGTTATCAACATTTGCTGTTAGTTGCGGCGTGTCTATATTTGCTGGCCTTATTTTTAATGCCTCAGCCGAAGATAATGCCGACGACCAAAAATTCCGGGGCAGCAACATATTCGTGAACATCGCCCACTGGTGACATGGCGCCGACTGCATCACGCGCTGCATCATCTAAGACACCCGCACCGCTGGATTTCATCACATGTGCACTGGTGACATAACCTTCCGGATGCAGAATAAAACTCACCAACACCGTGCCACGTAAATTAAAATCTGCCGCGACGCGCGGATACATTAAATGGCGTGAAATAGCACGCGCCAGAATTTTGATGAGTGGTGCTACAATTTTATTTTCGCCGATGAGATGCAGCGGCTCTTCATCTGTTGGATTGGTCACATCTTCCGGCACCGAGTCTTTCGCAAACACTGGCTTATGCGGCGCAGTAGAAGGCTTAGGTTGACTTGCCGGCTGATTTTCCTTCACATTTAACGACACTGGTTTTTCGATTCCATTGATGTCGGTTTCAATCTTTTTAACTTCCGGCTTGGGCACTGGCTTCTCTGCCGTCACTGGCGTTGGTTGTGCCGCCATGGTTTCTTGCACTGGCGGTGCAGGTGGCATGTCGGGGCTTGGCGTTAAATAAGATTGTAAAGCAGATGGCGCCGTTGCAGAGGGTAAATCAGGCTTAGGTTGAACTAATACCACACTCAAGCTCAAGAGAAAGAGTAAATGCACCAGCAAAGACAGCCAGAGCGTGTGTCGCTTCCATGTGGAGACATTTTCAATATTCATAAGCAATCATATTAGCAATGAACGTGGCGTAAAAAAAGCCGCAGTGGATAACCACTACGGCTCGCCCCCGGGTAGGCAGGGCATTGCTAGTTAAGATGAGCAGGATGATGTGCAGGATTAGCAGCTTGGCTCATCTCAGCGCGCTGCTGAGCGGTGAATTCTGTGTCGCGAGAGTGATAGGAATAACACGAGGAAAGCGAGAACGCGACAAGTCCAATGATGATCAATCTTAATAGCAGTCCAGTGCCTCGCATGCCCAACCCCTATTTTTGTTCTTATATTCCTATTTTACCAAATATTTATACAAGAAATGTTAAATGATTATCAATCATACACTTATATCAAGACGCATAACAGGTCATCAGAAGAACCAGACAAATAACCGCCAGGAGACACAGTCATAACAGCGGCTTGCATAATGCAAAAATCATTATATGATGATGTGATCGACAAGGACAATCATGGTATGCGCTCACACACGGATGGTCGGCAAAACTTAGCCGAGAGTGACTTAACTTATTCTACAGATTCTGCAGATGCCGATGCTGAAAACGTTTCAGCTGAAGTAGAGTTTTTTACCCCGCCAGCAGAAATGGCAGGAACACTCCCTGCTAAACCAGATGGTGTATACATCACCCCAGATAACCATTTCAAAGTAGATTATTTCAAAGCGAATCCGCCTGAGCTTAGAAAATCCTATACGTTAATCACGGATCTGTGGCGCAAGAAAACCACTAAATATGAAGATGCAGGTGCTTTTGCGAAAGGCGTTTATGGTGCAGTCCATAAACATACCGCCAAGAATAATAAAACTATTGTTAGTAAAAAATCGCATGAACCAGATGGCTGGCAATCAAAAAAAACGATAGAAAAGCATCTCAACATGTTAGATCGCGAAGTATTTTTCGCGCGCGAGTTATACCCAAATGAAAATCCCTATGCACGGTTTTCCTGGCTGCGTATCAATCCAGACCAAACAGAGAAGGAATATGCCAAGCTGGAAACTCGCGCTGTGAAGCCTTATGTCACAGATAGCATGACATTTTTTGACTTCACCCAAATCTGCGAAAGCATAGATGACCTGGCATTAATGGTATTTTTTATCATGCTCGAAGTGGAACGCATGCATACCAAAACTTATTCTACTGGCCATGTTGGTATTGTTCATGGCGATTTGTCTGGCAATAACATTTTGGTTAACCATTTCTACCAAATTCATTTAATTGATTTAGCGTTCGCGAGCTTTGTCGGTGAGGAAACATTCATTTTTAAAATGGACAATTACAAAAAATCTTACATGCCTAAAGAGCGTACTTATACCAATAAAAAAGACAGAGATAATGCTGTCAGGAGATCTGACACCAGTCATGATATTTACACTTTGGCTTATAATTTTAAAAAGGCTTTTGACGAATACTTAAAATTGCCATACCGACTTGCCTTTTATGAAAAATATCCCGATATCTGGACGTTCGTTGCGAACAGCCTGGCAGATGACCCAAAACTAAGACCGAGGTTGTCTGATTGCATAGACAAACTCAAGCATCAATTGCGCGGCGCCATGTTGCGCAAAGCCGTGCGCACCTTAACAGATGTAGACTTAATTGATTTCATGACGAAGACAAACATGCATTATCGTGCAACTGATTTCAACGAAGTGATTTTTTCATTTATAGAAGATGAAGATTTTAAAACAGCCACCAAATTAGTTAACTTATTGCAGAATTATGATAAAGAGTATGCACAGAATCATGTCGCCAGGTTACTGCGTATTATTCCTAACATAAAAGTCGATTTTGATACTGTAGGACTATCCATTGAATCAAATGACAGAAGGCAAAGTTTAACTTCAGAATTATTAACTGCGTTGGAGTTCGCGCGCGCTGTCTGCAAAAACCCTAATACCACACTATCATCTGATTTGATCTCGTCGATTAGAAAACACAGACGACTGGAAATATTATTTCAGCATATGAATGAAGCACAATCGGATTTGTTGCGCAGTAGTTCGCTTAAACCGTTGCGTCAAAGTATTTATCACAAATAACGGAAAAATCTGCAAACGTTTCACAAGCACTGACTTCTGCATGAAATGCAGCGCGTTCCGGCAATTGGCGTGCATAATATTTCGCGAATTTACGCGCTTGCAGAATGGCGAATTTTTCACTTTGTAATAAGCTGATCAATTGACTGACATGCTCTTTCAAAACAGCTGATGTTTCTTGTAACGTTGGTGCCTGATACGGCTGTTGCAACATCGCAGCCTGCAATTCTTTTATCAACCAGGGCTTACCAACACCTGCCCTGCCTATCATCACGCCAGCACAACCAGTTGTTAGCATCGCCTTGAGTGATGCAGCACATGCCACATCACCATTCCCAATGACAGGAATTTTAAGATTCTGCACAAAATAGGCTATTTCATCATGCCGTACTGGTGTTTCATAGTGCTGTGTCCAGTGTCTGCCATGCACTACTAAAAAATCTGCGCCCGCCTCTCGCACCACTTGTGCGACTTCTGCATTAAAGGGTTCATCTGGTATTTCAACACGGATTTTAATCGAGACTGGTAAGTGTGTGTTGTTTTTCATGGCCGTGATGAGTTGATATAACAATGCCGGGTTCGTTAATAATTTAGAACCAGCACCACGGCTGCGAATTTTTTTCACCGGACAACCGCAATTCAAATCTATTAAATCTGCGCCATATGCCGTGACCCGCTTCACCGCTTCGGCTAACTCTTGCGGGTCCGTACCCGACAACTGAAAACAAACCGGCCCTTCCCCTTCGGCTTTTTGCACATAACGTTCTTTGGTTTTTTCGGGTTGATTCAAGATGGTTTTGCATGAAATCATTTCGGTGCAAGTGAACGCAGGTGCGCTGTAGCGCCAGGTTAACAAGCGAAATGGCGCACAACTAATACCGGCTAAGGGTCCTTGTATCAGATTGTTTGGAAACGTCGTGTTGCCAAGTATGAGCGGTTGAATCAAAGGCGACTCTTGGATGTTAGTGTATGACGAATTCTATACGATTTAGTTAGCTCGTTCTATGCAAACTTCGCATAATAAGCATATCTTCCGTCACACTTTCTTTATTTTCATGCATATGGCACGTTGCAACAACTGCTGACCATTCTACCTTAAGATATTCGGGTTCATAACCGGCGCATTGCTAGTTTCATATTGTAATAAAGTGTTTAAGCGCGCCTTCATTGCATCTATTTTTTGGGTTCTTGTCTCGCCTATCGCGAACAAACCAAGAAACTTATTTCTTTCATGCGGATTCGCACTTTGGGTCTCTATATCGCGCATCAACAATTCAGCCTCTATCACGATTTCTTGCTCCGCCGATAGAAGGTTGCCGGAGCTTACTCTTGTTGCTTCCAAAAATTGCCTGCTAATCTTATTCTCATCAAGACCCACCATGGCGCAAGCAGTCTTGATGTCACGTTTTCGTAACACATAGATCAAGCAGTGAATGCCGCCATGAGCCATATCAAGACAAATATCATGCTCAGCCATCAATTTTAACGCGTCCACATTTCCTTTTCGGTAAGCGATCAGGAATGGAAGGACACCATTAATTGGCTTAGCAAGAAAGTAACTGTATTTGAGAGGTAAAGCTTTCAGCAAATAGTAAGAACCTAATTCACACAGAATAGACAGCACCCTATCCGTTTTCACTAGACCTAAGTCATACAAGACATTAACTAAATATGCATTGTCGTGATTCACGGCATAAATTAGTAACGCATCTGGCGTCATATTCTCATCTGCATGAATTAGCAACTCCATGAGCCTATGTTTATCTTCAGAACTGATATGTAATTCAGCCACGAAATCAATGGGCAATTGGTTGTACTGATTGGCCACGAACACATCTGCCTTGTACAGAAGCAACTCCCTAATGATGGCTTTATTACCGAAACGACAAGCATAGTGTAAAGCCGTATCTCCCGCTTGATTTAACACATTTAAACGAGCTCCATTCTTTAACACACAGCGCAGTGCAGTCAGATTGCCATGCTCGATTGCATGGAATATTGGAGCATCATGACCCGCTCTATCATTGACATCCGCACCCAAATCAATGAGTGCCTGAAAACAACTTTCACCTCGTTTCGTATCTTGCATCATGGTTAACAGAGACATATTTAAATCAGATTTTGTTTTAGTCACCACTAACCCGTTTACGCGCAATAATTGGACGACTTCAGCTTGACCATCAATGACTGGACTTGCCAGCGCCACATCCAGCAAATTACCTTCTTCCTTCGCCGCTAAATGAACATTCGCGCCTATCGATAATAAATACTTAACTATCTCAACTTTACAATACTTAACAGCTTCATACAGTATTTGGTTTAAGAGATTCAAGTCTGTGTCTGTTAAAGCCCCCGTAGAGAAATCACGTGATAATAATCGGGGTTTGCCATTAAAATTGAATAAATACTTAATAGACTCAAGCTGCCCATTGATCATAATGGCACGCAACAACGGAGCGATAACATTTACATCAAGACTTGCACCGGTTTTAATAAATCGATCTGCTATAGCAATAGCCCCCTCAACTAAAGCCGCCCATAAAGGATGCTTATCTGTCAGCATCTTGTGTTGATGCGCAGTAGATCCATGTTGAAGCAGACATGTTACTAAACGCTCATTTCGATTTCGTGTAGCAGCCGTTAGGCAAGATGTTTTGCGACGCAGTGCATCTGGCTTGACACCAAGTTCCAGCAAAGCCATCACAATGTCTTCTCGATTTGCTTTCACTGCCTGAAATAAAAATTCATGCATCCACCCGGTACTCGCATTGACCGACCTGCGCTGAAGCAACATGAACGCAATATCCAGGTCATTTCTTTGCGTGGCTGCGCAAATTAGTTTTATTAAATCATCATTAGAATGTGCTTTATCCGCGTTATATTCTAAGAGGACTTCAACTGTTGCTATATCTGATAGATCGACTGCTAAATTTAGTAGTGTCCTATCGAAATCATGATTGGCTAAAGGATTGGCACCATTAGCTAATAACATACTGGCCACATTGGTGAATCTACCCCTAACTGCCATTCGCAACGCGTAATCAATAATATGATAACGAAATTTGTATACCTTATTCACATCATATCTATTCGGTTCTGTGTTGATCGCATTTAGTAAGTATTCAACTAATTCATGACGGCCTAAAGCCGCTGCAAGGATTAATTCTTCAGTGACATTAATAGGATTTTGAGAGAGGTCAAAGCGTTTAGCATAAATTTTTTTGATTATTCCAATACAACCGTTATTATTGGCAACATCCAATATTTGTTTAAAGAGATCAATCTGAACATGTCCCACCCTTAGCAGTAGATGATCAATCAATTCATCGTTCCTGTATCTGATTGCTCTGAGTAATGGGGTATCCCCCAAACAGCCAGTGGTTTCTTGAACACAACCTTCCAGCATTCGATAGAGAGTAAGATTACCTGTCATGGCAGCATAATGCAGCTGGCTATCGGCATTGTTCCTGACTAAAGCACGATGCCCAGCCTGCAAGGTTTTGGCGACAAAATTTACCTGATTTAATCTTACCGCCCATAGAAACACTTCAGACCGCATTGATTCTTCAGAAACGTATACACTTAGGATGACTGTTTTAAATAAATAATCCATTGTTGTCTGTGTAAGACATTTATTAAGAATGATGTTGTGTGCATTACTGGCATCCAGCATAAACGCTATGTCTTTGCGAACAATGAATAACTTCTCGAGAGAGTCGACATCGCCTTCTTTCAGATATGAAAGTATTTTTATTTGTCTTGGTGTCAGTCCGACATATTCTTTTTCATAAACAAATTTGAATTTTTCATACCAGGAATCCATGTTGTCTAATTCAGGATAACGCACCAAAAGAATTGGAAAATGCTGAAAAAATTTCGCTTTCCAAAAGCTTTGTTTCTTGATGGCTCGATACCACTGCTTATTTACAGCAGAGGCTTGGACAGCATCTTCGGGTGGCAATTTAAAGAGAATCAGGCACAGAACATCAAATGGTACGCGAGCAAACATAACCAACCTCAGCGAGTGTAGTGAATACTAAAATTGAATGAAGACAAATTAGTTGTTTTAATTATTTTAATGATGATGAGGCAGGATATTACCAGACGCCATCCCCGTGATCAAGTTATATGCATTCAATCAATGGGTTGCAATAACATATATAAAATCGCGGGACTTTCATTTATAAATTCGCGGGGTTATAATATATAAAATCGCGGAAACTATATGACTGAACTCTATCAACGATGGCAAAAGCAAGCCATTGAAAAATCGCTAAAAACCAGGCGTGTGCTACTGCTAAACGGCGCTCGCCAATGCGGCAAAACCACACTGGCCAAGCAATTAATGGCCAAAAATGCGATATATCGCACACTGGATGACCCCGCAGTTTGCATGCTGGCAGAAACCGACCCCAAGGGGTTCGTGCAGCACCCGTCAGATGTCACATTAATGATTGATGAAATACAACGCGCACCACAATTACTTCCTGTCATTAAACTAGCAGTCGATGAAGATACACGACCCGGTCAATATTTATTAACTGGCTCTGCCAACATTCAGTCGCTACCAAGCGTGCAAGAGTCCCTGGCGGGACGAATGACAAGAATACGTTTGCGGCCGTTGACGCAAGGCGAAATTACCGGCGCCCAACCTTCTTTTATCGATCGTGTTTTTGCAAAAGAAATCGAACCCTCGTACACACATGAATTTAGCCGTAAAGATATTTTGTCTTTTTCACTGCGCGGCGGTTTTCCTGAAGCCGTTAAATTACCCAAGCAAGACAGAGAACAATGGCATCTTGATTATATTAATGCATTAATGGAAAGAGATTTAAAAGATATCACCAGAATTACCCAGCATCACGATATGCAGGAATTAGTTCACACGCTCGCTGCGTGGTCAGGAAAATTAATGGATATTTCTGCTATCGGCGCCGGACTATCTATTCGTCGTCCAACGATTGAATCTTACATTAACGCACTTGAGACGCTGTATCTTGTCGAAAGAGTTTACCCTTGGACGCACACAGATTATGAACGTGTAGGCAAACAATCCAAAATTTACATGACAGATGCTGGCACCATGAGCGCCATCTTACGCTATGGCTTCGATCAAATTGAATTAGACGCAGACCGTTCCGGAAAACTAATTGAGACATTTATTTTTAATGAATTATCCGCATTAATTGATACCAGCTATGGCAAATACCGCTTATATCATTATCGTGATCGTGAAAAACGCGAAATTGATTTTTTAATCGAGCGAGAAGATAAAGCCATATTAGGCATAGAAATCAAAGCAGGATCAGCGATAAGCGCAGCGGATTTCAAACATTTAAAATGGTTCAGAGATAATCTTGCCAAAGACATTCCGTTTACTGGAATTGTGCTTTATACCGGTTCTGCATCTGGCTCGATGGGAAAAGATCTTTTTGCACTGCCAATGAGTGCCATGTGGTGCACACCATAATTTATTTCTAGTGCAGCATTTAACGCCTGTGACTGGGCGATAAAACTTTAGTCGTTGCAAGTCTATCGCAGTCGTTATATTCCAATAATGCATTTAAGCGCTCGATTGCCGCATTCACCTTGCTGTCTCTAGTGTCACCAACCTCAAATAGGCCAAAAATTTTATATCTTTCTTGAGGATCAGCACCCCTGGATTCGATCTCGCGCATCAACAAAACCGCTTCAATCACTAGTAGTTGCGCGTGGCGTATTGGGTTTTGGTTATCTCTACTGGTTTTATTTAACAACCCTTTGCTGATGTTGCTTTCTTCAAGGTCGACTATGGCGCAAGCTGTCTTGATATCACCTCTTCGTAATACATAAACAAGACAGTGAATCTTCTCGCATCCAGTGTGCACACGCACGCCACGCTCAACCAGAAATCTCATCGCTTCCAGATTGCCTTTGTGATAAGCGATGATAAATGGCTGCACTCCACCAATTGCACTCCTATTAAATGGATACAAATCAAGGCCTATGGATTCAATACACTTTAACATGCGATATGAACCGTATTCACACGCCGTCCGCAGCGCGGTATCCAATTTCAGCAGTTGAAGGTCATTCAGTATCAAAATCAAGTTTGTATTATTATTCCGGATGGCATACAAAGTTAGCGCCTCGGGACTCATGTTTTCATCTGCATTGATCAGCAGCTCAATCTGACTTTGTTTATCTTCCTTGTGCAGATCAACTCTATTTGCTATCACTTCAATTGGCAGTAAACCTTGGAGGTTCACAGCAAATCCATTTGCATGGTACAGGAGTAATAGCCGAATTATTTTTTTATTACCCAGATGGCAGGCATGATGTAACACGGTATCGCCGTTTCGATTAAGCAACTTCACTGACGCACCGTTCTTTAATAAACAGCGCACTGCAATCAGATTACCCTTCTCAATAGCAGCGAATAGCGGAGCATCATGATCTGTTCTATCATTGACATCGGCACCTAACTCTATGAGCGCCTGGAAATAACTTTCATGACAGTTTGTGAAGGAAATTGCATCCAGCAGGCAGTGATTAAAATAGGTTTTTGGTTTGGTTGCCGCAAGGCCCCTCTCGCGCAACAGTTTAACTACCTCAACATGACCATCCATGTCTCTACATCTCAGTGCCGCATCCAGCAAATTATCATGTTCAGTCTCTTTAAAATGAACATCTGCGCCGATAGAAAATAAATATTTCACCATTTCAGCCTGCCCGCATTGTACGGCTGCATAAAGTGTTTTATTGATGATAAGTGGCCGTACGCGTACAAGAATCGCTGAGCAATCGTCCAGGAAAAACTGCACCGCATCTACATGGTCGTTAGCAGCAGCCTCTGAAATTGCCTTAACGCATATGTCATGTGAAAATAGTTCGCGATAATGCTGAAATAAATATTTCAGTGACGCAACTTGCCCCAAACGACTCACGTCAAGTATCAGAGGGGCCATGTCATGTGGCGTCATTGGTAGGTATGAACTTTGCTGTATGTGCATTCGCACCATGTGTCAGCAGCCGTATGACCATACGTTCATTACGATTGCTTGCGGCAGCAGTCAGACAGGATTTTTTACGCAGCAATACATCTGGTTTTACGCCATAGTCAAGTAAGGCACTTACAATATCTTCTCTGTCTGCTGCTACGGCCTGGTATAAGAAATCATGCATATCTTCGGTATTCGCACTGGCGGTACTGCGAATTAACAGCATGAGTGCAATATCAAGATCTTTCTGTTGAATCGCTAAAGAAAGCGATGCTGCTAAGACACCAGCAGGTAAACTGAGATGTGCGTTATATAATAAAAGGACCTCAATCGTAGCCGTATTGGATTGTCTGATTGCCCACTCTAACGGCGTGTAATATCCATAGTCAGTGACTATTGCTGGATTCGCACCGCGATCTAGCAAAGTAGTGACGAGATCTGTAAATTTGCCTTTAACAGCGTTATATAAAGCAACATCACATGCACGTGCACCGCTTCGCTGCGGTTTATAAAAATACATATGTGCCCTAGAGGTAAGAGCTGTCAGTAGAAATTCAACTACTTCATTATTACCCTGGCCCGCTGCATAAGATAAATAGTTGGAAATATCATAAGGCTTTTGAGTCAGCTCAAAATATTTATTATCAATCATTTCAATGAAATCAACACACCCACATACAAAAGCAACTGCTCTTGCATGAGGAAAATCTTCATCAGCAAATGATATTTTAGTTAAGAGTATATGCTTGACTAACTGTACGTTCCTGTATCTGATCGCTCTTGTTAGCGGAGTATCATTCATTTCACCAGTTCGATAACTAGCTTGATTCTCCACCATTTGATAGATATCAACACTTCCAGTCATTGCCGCATAATGCAGCTGGGTATCGCGATAATTTAAACTGAACGCTGCATCTGGCTCGTGCCGCATCAACTCAGAGATCAACTTAACTTGATTTAATCTGATCGCCCAAATCAATTTCCTAACCTTAAATAATTGTTCAGAACTATATTTAGCAAGGATAATATCGTTAAATAAATAATCCATGACGGATTGTTTCAGACATTTATTCAGGGTGATGTTGTGTTGATTATTAGCGGCAAGCATGAAAGCAATGTCATCGACCGTGATGATTAATTTTTTAAGAGCAACGATATCCCCCTCTTTCAAAACTGAAAGGATTTTTCTCTGTCGTTGACTCAGTCCTTCATATTCCCGCTCATACACAAATTTGAATTTTTTATAGCTGGAAGTGAGGTGATCTAATTCAGGATATCTAAAAGAAGTGACAGGAAAATGCTGCATCAATTTCATTTTCCAGAAATGTTCATTGTTCAGAATTTTATAAAAAGCCTTATTAACGCCAGATGCCTGCACCACATCTTCTGGCGGCAGCTTCCAGAGAATCAGACAAAGCACATCAAACGGTAGGCGAGAAAACATGTTTTATTTGCATTGATTATTTTAATACGGCTGGATTTTATCACAGTACGCAAAAATAAGGTCATGATTTTCACGAACCGCAAATGGGTCAATAGCTGATCTGAACTTAAAGTAGCACGGCACGTGAACTGCGCAGCGCGTAATCCGCGTTGGCTTCATTGTATGAAACTAGTTTGTTCTTTTTTTCCCTCACCCTGTCCCTCTCCCGCAACCACCTGCCGGTAACTACGCTGCGACACAGGGCGGGAGAGGGGACCTTCTAAGTTGCACCTGCAAAATACTCACTGAAGCAAATAAGAGCCCCACTCTCTCGCACTGTTACGTTGCACCCGCAGAATACTCGTTGAAGCACATTAGCAGGTTCCCTCTCCCGCCCTGTGTCGCAGCGTAGTTACCGGCAGGTGGTTGCGGGAGAGGGACTGGGTGAGGGAAAAACAAGAACAACATGCAACCTCAGAAGGTCAAATGACAGTCGCAACAAAAATGATTTCATGCAACAAAGGCAGCCTGGCTCGGGACTTCGTTTGGAATATTGTCCCGGATTATGCGCTGCGCGCTAATCCGGGAAACGATGAGGGGATAATTTTACCCTTTTTTCACGGACAATAACTGCACCTTAAACACTAAGGTTTCGTTTGGTCCAATCGCTGGTGGTGCGCCTTGATCGCCATAAGCTAATGACGCCGGAATGAATAATTCCCAGGTCGAGCCGACTGGCATTAATTGCAGTGCTTCGGTCCAGCCAGCGATCACGCCATTAACTGGGAACGTTGCTGGTTCGCCGCGCTTGTAGGAGCTATCGAATTCTTTGCCGTCTATCAGTTTACCTTCGTAATGAACGGTAACGACGTCATTGGATTTTGGCTTTTCGCCTTTGCCTTGGGTAATCACTTTATATTGCAAACCATCTGGCAGTGTCACCACGCCTTGTTTGGTTTTGTTTTTTTGTAAGAACGCTTCACCAGCGCTTGCGCCTGTAGCTGTTGTCATAGTGGCTGTGTTTCCTGTGTTATTACCAGTTGCAGTTTGCTCGGCGGCATAGACTGTGGCGGACATCAAACCAAAACCTACAACCAGCGCAATAGCGGATAACTTCATAGTATTGCTCCTTGAGAATATACATATAGATATGTTTCGCGAATTTGATTTATATCATTAAATATATGATCTTGCATCTGATATGTTCCCGCAAAAAATGGTATAGTGATGGGCTGATGGATTAACTTTACAAGGACGTTACCATGAGCATGTCGTCACAATTTCTTGAGCAACATTCCAAAGCTTATAGCAAAAACTGGAGCCTGTTTTTTATCTGGGGCTTAATCTTAATGGCAACCGGCTTTTTTGCGGTGAGCGCCAGCTATTTCACTACGCTGCTTAGCGTGATGGTATTAGGTATTCTGATTTTATTCGCAGGCTGCGTGGTATTACTGGATACGTTCACCTTCTGGATGGGCAAAGACCACGGCTTTATCTGGCACTTACTCATTTCCATTTTGTATATCGCAGCAGGCATGATGTTAATCACCAATCCACTGGAAGGCTCAGTGACCATTACCTTCCTGCTTGGTCTAATTTATACAGTTTCAGGCATCATGCGCTTATTCTTTTCTTCAGCAATTCGTCTACCTAACTGGGGTTGGTCTTTCGCCAATGGTATTGTCACCTTGTTACTGGGCATTTTGATTCTAGCTGGCTGGCCCGCTTCCAGTTTATTTATCATTGGCTTATTCGTAGGTATTGATATTTTCTTCTGCGGATTAGCATACACCATGGTGGCATTTGCATTACGCAGCGGTAAAAAACGCTAAGTAGTATTTTCCCTAAATACTAATTCAGCGTAAAAAGTCGTAGGATGTTAGAACAGACCAAAGAAAATCATTCTTGTTCAGCCTGACATCCTACGGAGTATCACAGTCATGAAGACGTCACTCTTTAATCTCAGCATTCTTGCCGTTACCAGTATGTTTGTCATTGCTGCTTGTACCACCAATACGCAACAAGAGAATACGACCATTGGCGCTGTGGCAGGTGCTGTGCTTGGCGGCGCGGCGGGCAGTGCGATTGGTTCTGGCACAGGTCAGTTGTTAGCGATGGGCGTTGGTGCGGTCGCAGGCGGTTTGCTGGGCGGTGCTATCGGTAACAACATGGAAAGCTCAGACTCCAAAAAAATGAATAACACCTTAGATCATAATGACACACGCAGAACTTCCAAATGGTCTAATCACAAAGCCAACACTCAGTACACCATGACACCGATGAGCGAACACATGTCGTATAAAGGTTATGATGATTGCCGTAAATTTCATGGCACGATTACGACCGAAGGCAAGAAGCAAACGGTGAACGGAATGGCTTGCAAGATGAGTGATGGTAGTTGGAAGGCGGTTTCCTGATTTATTTTGCTGTATTGCGGGGTAGGTACATGCCCCGCTGTTTCTGTACCACGCTCATCACGTAGCCATCCTTGCACCACACCCATCACGGTGTCGTACTCGCACCATACCCACCACGGTGTCGTCCCCGCACCAGACCCACCACGGTGTCGTCCCCGCACCATACCCATCACGGTGTCGTCCCCGCACCATACCCATCACGGTGTCGTCCCCGCATGCTTTTAGCGGGGATCTGTTTGTGTTACTGTGCAGATAACCAAAGGGAGCTCCCTTTGATCTTTTGCACTGTTGCACAAACAGATCCCCGCTAAAAGCATGCGGGGACGACACCGTGATGGGTATGGTG
>CAZBHW010000030.1:0-19460 GCA_964492045.1 uncultured Coxiellaceae bacterium
ACGGCTTTGTGGGAATGCCACGGGAGGGCGGCTTTGTCGGAATGCCACGGGAGGGATGGCTTTGTCGGAATGCTACGGGAGGGATGGCTTTGACGGAATGCTACGGGAGGGATGGCTTTGACGGAATGCCACGGGAGGGATGGCTTTGACGGAATGCTACGGGAGGGATGGCTTTGTCGGAATGCTACGGGGACGACGGCTTTGAACGAATGCGAGGATGACAGGCGTATTATGGTGATGCGGGCACAACGGATTTTTAGGGAATGCGAGGATAACGGACGTATTAAGGTGATGCGGGGTCGACAGTCTTGTAGCAAGGTTGTGGCAGCGTCGAGGTAATAACGCTGTATAGCGTCACAGGCTTAAATCCATATACAGCGATAAATTAAATTCTTCTAATATCGTGCACTTGATTAACCTGCTGCAGCAATTTGATAGCCTGGTTCAATTCTTCCAATCCTGCAATCATAATCGTCAGAATCACTGAAATTTCAGCGCCCGATTTTAACTGGGTGCGCAAACCGACTACATGAAATTCTTCATTCGATAATGCGCCGGTAATATCCCTTAGCAAATGCGGGCGCTCATGCGCTGTCAAAATCAAATCGACAGGGTATCGATCTGCCGCACCTTTGCCCCAATTGATTTCCATGAAACGATTCACATCATTTCTAAGTAAATTGGCGATATTCGAGCAATTACGTCGATGAATGCTAACACCGCGGTTTTGCGTGATGTAGCCAATAATGGCATCGCCAGGCAAAGGTTTGCAGCACAAGGCAAACTTCGTCAGCATGCTGTCAATCCCGCTGATTTTGCCAATCGCTTTTAGCGGAATGGTATGCGGCTCTAGCGGCAACTCATGGGTTTTCTTCGCCGGCGCGGCGGGCATCACTTTTGTTTTCTTTAATTCTTTTTCTGCCAACGCATCTTGCCCGCGAAACCAGTGCGCCAGCACAGATCGCGCTCGACCAGATTTGATATACCCCAAATGCGGATTCAACCAGTCACGACTGGGATTCGGCGCCTTGGAAGTGAGAATTTCCACTCTATTACCAGTTTGCAGCTGATAAGTGAGCGGCACCATTTTGCCATCGGCTTTAGCGCCGCGGCAACGATGCCCCACTTCACTATGAACGTGATAAGCAAAATCCAGCGGCGTTGAACCTTGCGGCAAATCAACGATATCGCCTTGTGGTGTGAACGCATAAACACGATCAGCAAAAATGTCTTGCACAGGCTGCGCGGCACTTCCTTCAGTTTGCGCGGCAACTTCACGCTGCCATCCCATAATTTGACGCAGCAACGCAATTTTCGCCTCATAAGCTGCTTGCTGGCTCACCCCTTCTTTATAACGCCAGTGTGAAGCCGCGCCCAACTCTGAAGTTTCATGCATTTCGTGAGTACGAATTTGCACTTCCACCACATGATTTTCAGGACCGTATAAAACGGTGTGTATCGATTGATAACCGTTGGGTTTGGGCTGTGCGATATAGTCATCAAATTCCTGCGGAATGTGCTTAAATTCAGACTGCAACGCACTCAATACAGCGTAACAACTTGGAATATCTTTCACTAGCACTCGCACGGCGCTGATATCGTAAATCTGATCCAGCGGCACTGCTTTGCGTGTCATTTTCTTATAAATACTATAGATGTGTTTCACGCGGCCATTGATTTCAAAATTCAACAATTGATGCTGCTTCAACAAGGCAGAAAAAGTGTCGATCGCATGATTCACGTAACGCACACGTTCTACGCGTTTATTCGCCAAGAATTTAGCGATTGTCGTGTAAGTTTCAGGCTCCAGATAGCGCAAACATAAATCTTCAATTTCCCACTTCAATTGCCAGATACCAATGCGGTTGGCCAATGGCGCATACACATCTAAAGTTTCACGCGCCAACGTTTGCTGCTCTGCCGGCGGCAACGATTTTGCATGACGCAGCAACACCAAACGTTCAGACAAGATAATCAGCACGGCACGAATGTCTGTCACCATCGCCAATAACATTTTGCGAAGGTTTTCCACTTGATGTTGATTGTATTTACCAACCTTCTGCAACTGCCCCAGCGATTGCATTTGCATGCAGTCATGCAACAGTTTACTGATGGCAACACTGTAATGTTCAGCAAGGTGTTCTTCCGATTTGAACGCACGCAAACTTTCATGCAGCGATTCAGCGCTCGGATCATGTGTGTGATGTTGTTTAACGTATTTTACAACCGGATATAACAACGCGGCAGCAATGGTTTCAGAATCCATTTCCAGTTGCAGTTGAATATCAGCAATCGAAATGGCAGCAACAGCGAGCGATGGATGACCGCATTCTTGAAGCACTTTTAGCGCCCGCTCCACCAGTACCGTCTCTTCCGCACCGCGCGCTTCGCGCAACGCTGAAAGCCAAACTGATGGCTCAAGCAAACTTTCATCCTGCTTTACCATATTGCCTCGTTTTTTTAGATTTTTCAGTAGCTTATTATAATATTAATGACCTTCATCTGTCGTCACCAGAGCTGAAGATCGTCTTCATTTAACTATAGCCCGATTTCTGCCCTATGAGTTAAGATAGCCTATCACTTTGAAGGCTTATCTAAACATTTACATGGAGGCATACAATGTTGTCAACCAATAGATTTATTTCATTATTTTCCCTCTTTTTTGCCTGCTCAACCTCAGTATTTGCTGCAGATATCGTCGTTAATATGAATACCGTAGCTGATGATGGCAAAGGACAAAGCATAGGCACCATCACCTTTAGCAAGGGCGAGAAATGCGGTGTGTTGGTCACCCCTAATTTACATAACCTGACACCCGGCACACATGGTTTTCACATTCATCAAAATCCTTCTTGTGGTGATAAAGCCATGGCGGCTGGCGGTCACCTGGATCCAAGTAAATCTAATCAACATGACGGCCCATATCAGGACAAAGGACATTTAGGTGATTTGCCAGTGTTAGTCGTCGATAAATCCGGTAATGCAACACTGCCTGCTGTTGCACCGCGTCTTAGCATGAATGAAATCAAAGGTCACGCCATCATGATACACATGGGCGGCGACAATTACGCTGATACACCAGAAAAATTAGGCGGCGGCGGTGCGCGCATTGCCTGTGGCGTGGCGGAATAAATCATGGAAATACTTAATCCAGCAGGAACATACGGATTCGATTTTCTAGAGTACTCCACCAAAGATGCACGCAAACTCAAGGCACAATTCGAATCCATGGGTTTTAAACCCGTTGCTAAACATAAACAACATGATGTCACGATCTATCAGCAAAATGACATTCGCTTTATGTTGAATTGCACAGTGAATTCAGCCGCGAGACAATTTGCAGAGGCGCATGGCGCTTGTGCAACCGCCATGGGTTTTCGAGTTGCCAATGCAAAACATGCATACGAACATTGTCTTGCGCAAGGTGCTACGCCATACACTGCGACAACAGATATCGCAGTGTATGACTTACCAGCCATAGTCGGCGTAGGCGGTAGTTTAATTTATTTTGTTGACTACACGAATGATCATGCTAATTATGCTGATGAATTCGATTATTCTGATGTCCATCCCGAATCACACAAAGGGCAAGGTCTTACTTACATTGATCATGTCACGCATAACTTACATCGCGGACAAATGGATGTATGGGCAGACTTTTACGCACGCTTATTCAACTTCCGTCAAATTCGTTATTTCGATATTGAAGGTAAATTAACGGGATTAAAAAGCCGTGCAATGACTAGCCCGTGCGGTAACATACGCATTCCATTAAATGAATCTTCGGATGATAAATCACAGATCGAAGAATTCCTGCACGATTTTAATGGTGAAGGAATACAGCATATTGCGTTAGGGACAGATGATATTTATCAATCGGTAAAGTCTCTGCGTGATCAAGGTATCGTTTTTCTCGATACGCCAGATACCTATTATGAATTAATTGAAAAGCGTCTGCCCAAACACGGTGAACCCCTTGATCAATTGAAGCAATTAAAAATTCTGATTGATGGCGACACCAGTGGTGTCAAGAAACTGTTATTGCAAATCTTCACGCAAAATATGCTGGGGCCAGTGTTCTTCGAAATCATTCAGCGCAAGCTGGACGAAGGATTTGGCGAAGGCAATTTCCGTGCGTTATTTGAATCGATAGAGCTCGACCAAATTCGCCGCGGCGTTTTAAAAGACGAGGAAAAAGCATGAAATTAGCGACCTTAAATAATCATACTCGCGATGGACAATTACTGGTGGTGAATCGCGAGTTGACGCTAGCTGTGACTGCTAACGACATTGCACCAACACTCCAATATGCAATAGATCATTGGCCATTGTGCGCGCCGCGTTTACAAGCGCTTTATGATAACCTAAACGCCGGCAAAGCTTCTCATACACTGGACTTCACCAAGATCAAGCTAATGTCTCCATTACCACGCGCCTATCAGTGGGCTGACGGTAGTGCTTACGTTAATCACGTTGAATTGGTACGTAAAGCACGCGGTGCGGTCTTGCCTGATAATTTCTGGCATGATCCACTCATGTATCAAGGCGGTTCAGATACTTTTCTTGGCCCAACAGAAGCGATTCCTTTGCGCGATGAAAACTGGGGTTTAGACTTTGAAGCAGAAGTTGCCGTGATCACACATGATGTGCCAGCAGGTGCATCACTGCAACAAGCGCAAAATGCCATTTGCTTACTGATGTTAGTGAATGATGTTTCACTGCGTAATCTGATACCTGATGAATTGGCAAAAGGCTTCGGTTTTTACCAAAGCAAACCATCTAGTGCATTTTCACCCGTTGCGATTACACCTGACGAACTAGGCGATGCCTGGCGTGATGGCAAAGTACATTTACCATTAGTCTCACATTTAAATGGCCAATTGTTCGGCCAGCCAAATGCCGGTGATGATATGACGTTTAACTTTCCTGCTCTCATCAAACATGCAGCAAAAACCAGATCATTGGCCGCAGGCAGCATCATTGGATCAGGCACCGTCTCAAACTACGATCGCAGCAAAGGGTCTTCTTGTATCGCGGAAGTCAGAATGCTGGAAACCATTAATCAAGGTAAAGCTGTCACACCATTCATGAAAGCAGGTGATAAAGTGCGAATTGAAATGTTCGATCAACAACAGCACTCTTTATTCGGTGCGATCGAACAGTCAGTCGTCACAACTAAAGAGGAAGTAGTTTATGATGACATTGTATGATTACTATCGTTCAAGCGCCTGTTATCGCGTACGCATCGCGCTGAATTTAAAAAATTTGGGCTATGAAGCGCTACCTATTCATTTAGTGAATAACGGCGGCGAGCAATTTTCCGCCTCATACTCGACTGTGAATCCGCAATCATTGGTGCCAGCACTGGACATTGATGGAAAGATTCTGACGCAGTCACTGGCAATCATTGAATACCTGGATGAGACGCACCCAACACCCGCCTTGTTGCCTTCAGATCCATTGTTAAAAGCACAAGTAAGGGCATTTGCGTTAACGATTGCTGCGGATATGCATCCTCTCAATAATTTACGCGTGACTAAATACCTGACCGAAAAACTGCATATAACAGAAGCGCAAAAAACTGAATGGTATCATCACTGGTTGCGAAAAGGTTTTTTTGCACTGGAACAGCAAATCTCTAAACATGATAAAACCACCACTTTTTGTTTCGGTGAATCACCAACGATGGCCGACATTTGCTTGGTCCCGCAAATGTTTAATGCCAGACGTTTTCAGTGTGATGTCAGCGATTTTCCCAACCTATGCCGCATTGACCAACATTGCCAACAATTAAGTCCATTCAGTTTAGCGCGGCCGCTGGAAACTGCTTGAAGGAGTGAATATGAAACATGATTACCGATCACTAGCTAACGCAGGCATACGTGGATTAACACCGTATCAGCCAGGTAAACCCATAGAAGAACTGGAGCGTGAACTAGGCATTACCTCGTCAATTAAGTTGGCCAGTAATGAAAACCCGCTAGGACCCAGCCCCAAGGCCATGCAAGCTGTACAGGCTGCGCTGCATCAGTCGCATATTTATCCTGATGCAAATGCCTATGAATTGAAGCAAGCACTAGCCAAGCATTTATCCGTAGACACAGCGCAAATTACCGTTGGCAATGGGTCGGAAAATATTTTGGAAATCATTGGGAAATCTTATTTGCAACCAGGCGATAATGCCGTGATTTCTCAATATGCTTTTTTGACGATTCCACTCATCATCCAAAGTTTCGGTGCAGACATTGTTGCCGCTGCTGCCACTGATTGGGGACACGATGTTGATAACATGATTAAAGCGGTCAATGACAAAACTCGCGTCTTGTTTTTAGTGAACCCAAACAACCCAACTGGCACTTATACCACAAAGCAAGACTTCACAAAATTAATGAACGCCGTGCCATCCAATGTCATTGTTGTCCTGGATGAAGCGTATTCTGAATTCATCACGTCAGCAGATTATCCGCAAGCCATGGAATTTTTGGCACACCATCCAAATTTAATTATCACACGTACTTTTTCCAAAATTTATGGTTTGGCAGCATTACGTATCGGTTATGCCGTGTCATCGTCGGAAATTGCCGATATATTAAATCGCGGACGATTACCATTTAATGTCAACTCACTCGCCATGAAAGCCGCACAAGCCGCTTTACTTGATCATGATCATTTACGCAAGACCATCGACACCAACGAACAAGGCCGCGAACAATTACTCGCTGGCATTCGCAAAATGCATTTACCATTTATTCCATCGTTAACAAACTTTATTACGATAGACGTTGGTGATGGCGCGCAAGTGTATCAACGCTTGTTAACTCATGGTGTCATCGTGCGGCCATTAACAGCCTATCACATGCCCAGGCATATTCGAGTTTCCATCGGCACCAAAGAACAAAACCAACGTTTTTTAAATACCCTTGAATCAATCTTGATGCATGACATGAAAAAGGAGTCCGCATGACCAGTGCATTAACTTATCTGCACGGCTTTCATTCGCATTTTTCAACGGAAGCAGAGAAAGGCGCGTTACCGCAACATGGTAACTCTCCTCAGCACGTGCCTTTTGGATTATACGCAGAACAATTAAACGGCTCAGCTTTCACGGTACCGCGTCACGTGAATTTATTTAGTTGGCTCTATCGCATACGACCATCTGTGTTGCATGGTGAATTCATACCATATACAAAAGCTGCCTCTTTTCTACCGCCTCCAGAAACCGCGGAATATACGCCACCGTCACAAATGCGCTGGGATCCTGCGCCATATCCAAAGACTGCCGTGCACTTTATTGATAGCTTAGTGACATACGCGGGTAACGGTAGCATTGATTCCAATAACGGCGCAGCCATTCATCTTTATTATGCGACAGCCGATATGCGAGATGTCTATTTCTATAATGCAGATGGCGATATGCTGATCGTACCGCAAGATGGTGGCCTGACTTGTCGTACTGAAATGGGTATCTTGACTGTTACGCCGGGTGAGATGTTATTAATTCCACGCGGCGTTAAATTCTGCATGCAGTGTCATGATAAACGTGCACGCGGTTATGTCTTAGAAAATTTTGGTTCGCCATTTCAGTTACCCGAACTGGGAGTGATAGGCGCAAACGGTTTAGCCAATCCGCGTCATTTTCAAACGCCAGTAGCTGCGTATGAAAATAGCGAAGGTGAATTTACGTTGCTGGTGAAATTCCAGGGTAAGCTCTGGTCTGCCGCCATCAATCATTCACCGCTGGATGTGGTGGCATGGCACGGCAATTACGCTCCCTATAAATATGACTTACGATTATTTAACACCATCAATACCGTTAGCTTTGATCATCCTGATCCATCGATTTTTACTGTGTTAACGTCACCATCTAGCATAACCGGTACCGCTAACGTTGATTTCGTGATTTTCCCCGCGCGCTGGATGGTGGCCAGGAATACGTTCCGACCACCTTATTATCACCGCAATATCATGAGTGAATTTATGGGTTTGATTTACGGCCATTACGATGCCAAGGAAAAAGGCTTCGTTCCAGGCGGCAGCAGTTTACATAATTGCATGTCTGCGCATGGACCAGATGCAGACGCTTATCAAAAAGGAATCAGTGCTGACTTGAAGCCCGAATTCTATGACGATACACTTGCTTTCATGTTTGAATCTAAACAAGTTTGGCGGATCACCAAAAACGCATTACTGGCCCCGGAAAGACAAAAGCATTATCAATCATGCTGGTTAGGTTTAGAGGCGCGTTTTGAGGTAAAATTAACAATATAAGAACAGGAAAATCAGCCATGGCCACTAAATCTCAAACCAGTTATGTCGCGCATCCCGTTGATCAATTTGGTAATGCTGCGTATACCGACGATGAAAACCAAGTGTGGCATACCTTGATTACACGTCAGTATCCCATCGTGAAAGCGCATGCTTGCGACGAATATCTGGAAGGCCTGGCATTGCTGAACTTACCCCTTGACCGCGTGCCGCAATGCCCTGAAATCAGCAAGGTATTAAAGCGTACCACAGGCTGGGCGTTAGAGCCTGTACCGGCCTTGATTCCTAATGAACAATTTTTTGATTTATTAGCCGAAAAGAAATTTCCTGCCGCTACTTTTATACGCCGCCGCGATGAACTAGATTATTTACAGGAACCTGATATTTTTCACGAAATATTTGGTCACTGCCCGTTATTAACGAACAAAGCACTTGCCGAGTTCACTCAGGTGTATGGCAAATTATCGCAAAGCGCAAATGAAGAAGTACGTGAAATGCTGGCGCGTTTATATTGGTTCACTGTTGAATTTGGCTTAATCAATACCAAGAAAGGTTTGCGCACTTATGGCGGCGGCATTTTGTCTTCCAAATCTGAAACACCGTATTCTGTAGAAAGCCCCATTCCAGTCCGCAGAAAACTGGATGTGATAGAAGTGTTTCGTACGCCTTATCTCATCTATATTTTACAGCCCATTTATTTTGTCATTGAAAGTTTCGATGACTTATTCAAATTAACCGAAATGGATTTAATCGGTATGGCTCATGAAGCCAAACGTTTAGGGATGTTGCAACCATTATTCAAACCAGAGGATGTTAAAGAATGACAGAGTTATCCACCATACGCTGTGTGGGTTGTGAAGGCGGAATTCCAGCTTTAAATCAAGATGAAATCAAAGCCTTGATGCCGCAAATTCCAGAATGGAAAGTCAGTGCAGATGGTCTATCTATTTCACGCCATTTTTCTTTTACAGATTTTTATCATACCATGGCGTTTGTGAATGCAATTGCATTCGTCGCCAATCAGGAAAACCATCATCCCGATTTAGAGGTGGGATATAACTATTGCCGCATCAAATTCTTCACCCACGCGGTCAATGGTTTGACGCAAAATGATTTCATTTGCGCGGCAAAAATCGATAAAATAGCCACGATTTAATTAATTAAGGTTGAGAATAATGATCACGTTAGAAACAAACCACGGCAATATCAAAATTGAACTCGATACCCAAAACACCCCAATTACCGCAGAAAATTTCCTGAATTATGCCAAAGCAGGATTTTATGATGGTACCATTTTTCATCGCGTCATTAATGGATTCATGATTCAAGGCGGCGGCTTTGATCAGGAAATGAATCAAAAGAAAACTAACGCGACCATTAAAAATGAAGCCGCTTCAGGCAGCAAAAACAAGCGCGGTTCAATCGCCATGGCACGCACTTCAGACCCACACTCTGCAACGGCTCAATTCTTCATTAATGTTGTAGATAACGACTTTTTGAATTTCACTTCTGAATCTGGTCAAGGTTGGGGTTATTGCGTATTTGGTAACGTCACGGAAGGTATGGACGTCGTCGATAAAATTAAAGCGGCACCAACTACTCGCAAGAACGGCCATGAAAATGTCCCAGTAGAACCAATCGTTATTAACAAAGTGACAATTAGTTAATTTTATTTATCATGATGCGGATTAGTCTGGCGCCAGTTCAACTTTGTCAGACTAATCCCCATTTAATTACCACTCACTTGAAGACGCTCATATGAAGCTGCCAGCTACCACAATACTTAACGCACCTACGATTCTGGAATTTGCGGCAAAATTAAATGCGGTCGGTCAGCTAGCCATCATTAATAATCATTATCTTTATCTAAAAGTTGATGATGATTTCATTCATCAGTTATATCCGCTGATTCAAGTCACCCAAGTCAATAAGCCAGACTACTTTGGCGTTGGCGGTATTGGCGCACATATCAGCGTTATTTATCCAGAAGAAAACAAATTAATTAATTTGTCTGAATTAAAGCAAGAACATGAATTTGTCGTCAAACATGTCGCCACTGCACAGATCCGCGAAAAACTTTATTATGCAGTTCTGGTTGAAGCCCCTACCTTGCTCACAATCAGAAAGCAATTCAATTTGCCGGAATTATTGTCTTTTAAAGGTCATGATATTTGTTTTCATATCACGATTGGCGTTAAGTAAGCAGTAGGTGTAACTTTTGAATTCGCGCAATTTCGTCTTTCCTCAATCCAGTTTCATTCGCAAATGCTGGCCACAGTTTAATTGTGTGGCATATACTCTCTATTAACTGCCCTGCCTCACCCACACCAAATCTCTCTGCCACCTGCAATATGTCATTCACTGTAAAATTTTTATATTTTCCATTCACAGACAATAGATGTTGACTCATCCATTCACCTTTTGATTGTGTGCGAAGCTCACATCATAGGCTGGCGCAAGTTCCCAATTGCTGCCTTATTCAGACATGGTTATGCCCGCATGAGTCGCCACTAATTCATACGCATATTCTATGCGACCATAATGTTCGCTCATGCCAAGTCCTTTATCTGTTCCCATACCGTCAAATTTCAATAACTTTTTCTTTGGTAGGACATTTAGACACTAACAATTGAGATAACTATCTTAGTTAAGACAATGATCCCTACTTATTTTGTAGATAGGTATATCCATTATCTGTCCTATTTAAGACGGTTATAAATTGATAATCTACTTATTTGATCGATTTAAGACATTTATTTAGATCAACACCCCGGATCAATACTGTTAATATTAATCCGGGCTGCTGCATGAGGCCGACTACCGTTATCTGACTTCTATTTTGGCTGATAACCCATTTGACCTGATCGCAGGGTTATACATGGATTTGCCATAAATGGGAGGAATCAAATAGGAACCTACATTAGTGGCTTTAGCTTGGTAGGTTATTTCCTGCGATTCTGGGCCAACAGAACCAAAGAATAAAATACGATCTTCGCGGATATCGAAATAATCCATACCAGTTGCCTTCACTGAAGATCTGGCTACTTCAAATCCGCCAGGCAGTAAATCAACTAATGCAACATTAGTATGGTATTGATTGTCAGTCGCACGTGCTCGTATATGCACAACAATGTCATCACCTAATCCAACACGACCGCCGATAGCAGTATTATCTACGGTCGTATAATCACGTTCGACTTCGATGCCGTCACTGACTGCAGCTGTTGGTAATTGCTTATCAAATCCAGACTGGGTCAATTGATAAAAATAGCCTGATTTCGCTGGATGATAAATCACAACTTGCTTCACGCCAACGGAGACGGCAGCACTTTGATAACCATTATTACTGCTAGACAAGGTATTTTCCTGATCGCCGCGCATTTCACTGATGCTGATTTGCGTGTTGGCCATTGGCTCGGACTGATGCGTGTACGCACCTAATGCCAGACTAGTATAACCAGATAACACGGTACTCATGGTTTCATCATTTAAGGCATTGACCAGTGTTGGCAATAACACAGCATTCATGTTACTCAGCTGATCTGGAAAATGCATTGCAATCAGATACAAATATTGCGCATCAGAAATGTTTTGATTATAAAAATCATCCACTGCATTTTGCTTGGTGTGTGGCTGATAATAAGCAATTAACTTTTGCGCTTCATTACTGCTCTTCAATAGTTGATACGTCGCAGCCATGTAGGCACTGGTAATATCATTTTTCCAGGCAATATCTTTTGATTGATTTAACGTTAACTGTAGATTCGTTAAATAATTTGTCGTCACCATTTCATTACGCGTCAAAATATAAATGGCGTAAGCGGTGAGTCTTGCATCGTTCAGGCTAGTGACATCACGCGCCGCCACTTCTTTCAAATAAGCGATGCCTTGAGAATAGATATTTGCCGGCACATTATAACCCTGTGTTTTAGCTTCCAACAGGAAATGCATAGCATAGATGGAATAGAATGGATCACTATTTTCCGCATGCACTTCAGGCCAGTAACTAAAACTGCCATTCGTCATTTGGCGCTGACTTAGCATCTGTATGGTTTGCTGAATCTTTTCCTGCATGGATGCGGCGTCTTTGTTTGCCCACGGTTGATTTGCCAACTCTAACCACGGAAAAGCCTTACTCACTAACTGTTCGACACAGCCGTAAGGATAATCATCCATGTAACGCTGCAAACCAGTCACTAAAATTAACGGGCTGTCAGCTGCCGCCATGTCAACTTTGCGATAGGCAGGATAAAAATCATGATTCAAAGCAAAGGTTTTTCTGCCATCTTGTGTGTAACCGCTGGCAACTGAAGCTGTGTAGGGCACAGCTGGTCGCACACTGAGCGTAGAGGCGATCTTGCTATTCTTCTCACCAATGGCCGCCACAAAATTCAAACTGGCTGAACCCAGGGCTTCATTCGCGTGTACCTTGAAGCGCACACTGCGTTCTTTGCCTTCTGGTATCGTTAATTGCAGGGTGCTGTCACCCACCACAGTCAACGCGGGTGATGTCGACAACTGAATTTTAACTGAAGCCTGATCACCCGATTTTTCAACATTGTTTGCCACACTGGCTGTGACTTCGAAATCATCTTGCGGCGCTACAAACGTTGGGACATTCGGATTAATCACAAAGTTGCCGCGCACTTCTGTGGATTTAGCAGCAGCACCAACGGCATCAGCCGCTACCGCCACGGCCATGACTCGCAGCGTACCATTGAAGTAATCTGGAATTTGATACGTTAACTCGCGTGATGTGGCATCTGCATCCACAATACCAGACCAGAAGACGACTGGTGCATCGGTCTTGCGTTTAAATGGATTCAGATTTTTATTTAACGCTGCAGCACCTTCGTCACCACCAGCGGCAGACAACTCACGGTCAGCCATGAATTTCGGCAGAATCTGATCTACGATTTGATATGTGCTGACATCCAGTGCACGTTTCTGGAAGAAGTATTTCAATGGATCTGGTGTCGTATATTTTGCAACTTGCAAAATACCTTCATCAACGGCAAACACAATTATTTTGCTCGGTTTATCCGTAGAATACACCATTTTGAAAACATCGCCCGGCCTGGCAAGTGCGTCGGTATTCAAGGCAATTTTCAAGTCTTGCGCTTCGTGCGCCACAGAAAATGGCTGTACACTGTAGCTTAATGGGCTCATGAAAATTTCTGGTGAATTCATGTCGCGGATAAATGCGATATTGATATAACCATTACCTTTGAAATCAGCCGGTAACTTAATTTTCTGGATAGAGCTGGTGTTGGTTGTGGTAAACCATTGTGTCGCGTAAACCTTGTCTCTTTCTACCGTAATGAGACCAGAACCTGTATAAGGCGCCGTAATTTGCATTTCAATTTCTTCGCCCGGTGCAAATTCAGACTTATTTAACTTCACACTTAACTCTGCATTTTTTGGCAGCGGTTGCGCGCTGTCACCGACCACAGAGTATTTAAAGCGTGCCAACTCTGTTTCTGATTTATCAGTCACCACAATCATGTAATCGCCAATATCCTTTGCTGGCAGCACATAATCCGTGCCAGACGCCGCAATAGTAAATGGCAGATTACTGACTTCAGCGGTTTGGATAACGGACTTATATTCATAAGTGTCGTTTTCATTTTTCACCAAGGTTGTCACTGGACGCAGGTTATATAAATGTATTTTTAAATCAGATAATGCCTGCTCAGTCAGCGTCGGATTCACTGAAATAAAATGCACGCTGCGTGTACTGTTTTGTTTGATGAAAGACAAATCGCCATCTGGTTTATAACCGACTAAAAAGTCCAGCGGGCTGACTAATGCGGTTTGTTTTGTCGTGACACTACGACCGCCCGCAGCTTCAAAGCCTTCAGTAAATACCGTTAATTGATAAGTCGCTTTTTCGAAACGATCCAGCTTGAGATCAAATGAGGCTTGACCTTTGGCATCCGTTTTTGTTTCAGCCAAGCTATCTGAAAAGACTTTTGGCGGTGATTTTGGATTCAGCAACGGATCCAAAAACACGTAATCTGGAAATTCAGGGAAGCTGATGGCTTGCGGTGTTAAAATGATTTTCCCGCTGACGCGATGATCCGCCGCTGGCGCACCATACAAATTCCACAAACTCACTGTATCAACAAGATTCGTTGGCGATAACCAGCCTTTTGTTTTCGGGACAGAGAACTCAGCACCAATACGCATTCTATCCGGTAAGAATTCTGCTACGTTAAATGAAGCGTTACCGATCATGCTGCTGGGATGGTTGTCTTTCACAATATTCAAATAAATTTGATATTGTCCTGTTAAAGAGGTAGCACCGGCTTTGAAGTCGAATGTCACATAGCCAGTCTCATTTAAATTAAATTTTTCTGTTTTGACGGTAGTGCCGCGCGGATCAATCACAGTGGCTTCTAGTGGTAATCCTGCTGCCTGGGCGACAACATAAGGTTGCTTGATAATCATTGCCACATGCGTAGTATCGCCTGGACGATAGATACCGCGGTCGGTGAAGATATACGCCGTCAGCGCAGATTGATTTGACGCATCACTGGTTTCACCGCCTATATCAAAGCGGGAGAAGTTTAATTGCCTGTCACTGTGATTGTAGGGCATGAAGGAGATATCACCGCCATTACGCGCAACATAAACGGTTGGTTCACGCTCATCGACAAAATCTTTCAGATTGGGGAAGTTGGCACGGCCAGAGGCATCGGTCGTTCTAGACACAATGGGCAAACCGTTCTTACCCAAAATAGACACTGTGACGCCTGCCGCGGGTTTACCAGCTGTGATCGATTCAACAAAGACATCGTGCGTTCCATCCAGATTATCTTTACTGATTAAGCCAAGGTTAGTGATCAGAATCAGTCGCTTGGTTTGCACCTCTCCTGTGGCGACATTGGCTTTTGCATCCCAGCCTTGCGCAGTTAACAAGAATAAGCCGAATGAACCCGCACCATTATTCTTAGCCTGCATGTAACGACCAAGGTCTAGCGCTGTATATTGTTGTTTGGCTTGATCGCTGGCATCGAAGGATTGCACTTCACTGTAGATTTCACTGATATTACTTTCATTAAACGTATAATCACGGAACACCGGGTTATTGAAGTCACCCTCTGTTTGCGTGACTAAATGATTAATGTCAGTAGGCAGCACGCGTGCAATCGTAAATTTGACGGCAGACAACCCACGCACTAATACCGATAATTTTTCTTCCGTGCCCAAAGCCAGTAACGCGCCTTTATGTAAGAAGGAAATTTCTTTAGGAAAATCTGGCGCTGGTAATATCGTAGTAAAAGCATCTGCCAACACAAAATCACCCATGCCTTTCGCTCCCTGATCAATCTTCACATATAAATAAGCAGGGGTAGAGGCTTGATAACGGAAGCTGTGCAAAGTGGCATAATCACGATCTGCTGGGATGGCCGTTAAGGTGACGGGTTTTGATAATTTCAAAATATCATTCGTCACTTCGCCAGGATTTTCCCAAGCATAATCGGGTTTTTCGGCTTCGCCTAACGTGGCAGGACGATTCTTTGGTAGCAAGTAAACATGTAACGATTTTTCAAGATCCGCTTGTGAAATACCTAAGGTACTATCGATTGTCAGAATCTGCTCGGGTCTGTCTTTCTGATTACGGATAATCTGCGTGCCAATGTTATTAATTTTAAAATAGCTGGAAGCATCAGCCACAATAATCTTACTATTCACCGGTTCATGCAGCATGGAGCTACCAGCAGCGGCTTTCACACCTTTATCTACTGTCAACGTTAAATAACGCTCCATGGTAGGCAACGGCAGCATTTCTGATTTGAAGTAAGCTTTACGTTTACGTTCATCAAATTTAATAGCATATTTGAATGAAGCTTCGCTGACGCCAAAATCGGTCGCTTTCATGGATTGCCACTGCAGCTTGATTCGATTCGTTAAGGAAGCAGCATCAACCGGGAAATTAAAGCTGATGTCCGCAACCGCTTGACGCAGCCTTGGGTTCACGGGGTCTATGTATAATTTAAAGTGATCAATAGAGACTTCGAACGGCAACGTATTGAAGGTGTAATGATAGCTAGCCATCTTCGCTTTGCTGGCAAAGAAGGTTTTATCGAAATGAATGTCATAAGTTTGTCCCGCTGGCCAATCCATCGCAGGTTTGAAAGTCAGTTGACTGTCGCTTTCCCAACGCCAGGTACCGGGCATGGAAGGAGTGATAGTGACATCTTTAATAACGTCTTTCCCGACTAGTTGTAACGGAGCAACAGAGCGTGCAGAGAATTGATTGTTTTGCATGGCGCCAAAGTTCATGACTAGCATGTCTGGCACAGCATCAGGGTCGGCGGCGGTAATCTTTGGAGTGTTGATTTGCGCAGTCACTAATTCAGGATGCGGACGGTTGATATACCAATGATAGGAGTAGGCACCCGTAACAGTAATCAGGATGGCAGCTACGAGATAGATGAACGTGACTTTCGGCTTTGCTGCCAGTTTGCGGTAAAGGTAGTTTAGCCAAGGCGGAGTCGACCAGCTGATTTTGCCAAAGAATGAATGAAATACAGTAGAAATTGCAGAAAGGATTCGATTAATCATTTACGCCACCCAAGTAATGTTATGACTCACTCGCTTGACCCGTAACAGTCTTCCATGTCATAAAGCGTCATGAAACGCTTTATTTGGTGGCTCAGCATAGCGCTAGTTATTATGGTTGTCAGCATCCCGGCAATAATATTTTTTCTGCCGCTGCCGCCTTTGTTTTCTGACATTTCTTACTCGCGCTCGGTCTTTGATGATAAACATCATTTGCTGCGCTTAACCTTAAGCCGTGATCAACAATACCGCCTGCCAATTTCAGTGAATGACTCCAAAACCTTGCTGCCAGCGTACAGTACATTGGTGGAAGCAACCTTATTACAAGAAGACCAATATTTTTATCATCACCCCGGTGTGAACCCGGTTTCCCTGACCCGTGCCGCGATGCAAACTTACCTGACGGGTAACAGAAGATTTGGCGCATCAACCATTACCATGCAAGTCGCACGATTGCGTTACGGCATGCAGTCGAAAACCCTGACCGGTAAAGTCGAGCAAATCGTCCGTGCGCTGCAACTGGAGATGCATTACAGCAAAAATCAACTACTCGCGGCCTATCTTGATCTGGCACCTTATGGGAATAATATTCAGGGCGTTAGTGCGGCTAGTCTTTTGTATTTTGGCAAATCGGTTAATGAATTGTCTCTGCCGGAAATTTTGGCATTGGCGGTGATTCCGCAAAACCCGATCAAACGCACACCAGACAGAACGATATTACAAACGGCACGCGCAGCACTATTTCAACGCTGGATTGCAAAACACCCTGCTGATAGCAATCAGTTAGCATTAATTAATTTGCCGCTGCAAATGCAAAGCCTACATGCGGCACCTTTTGGCGCGCCACATCTGGTGAATGAATTATTAGCGGCACACCCAGATCAATTATCGATTAATACAACGCTAGATGGTCAGTTACAGCGGACAGTGGAACGCATCACCCAACAATATGTCGCGCGCAAATCCGGAGTGGGGATTAAAAATGCGGCGGTGATGATCGTTGACACGCGCACCATGGAAACCAAAGTGTTAGTCGGTTCTGCCAATTTTTATAATACTGCTATCGCAGGTCAAATTGACGGCACACTTAGCAAACGCTCTCCAGGCTCGACATTAAAACCTTTCATTTACGCGCTGGCCATCGATCAAGGTCTCATTCATCCAGATACCATGTTGAAAGACGTACCGCATAGCTTCGGTAGTTATAATCCAGAAAATTTTGATAATGATTTTAACGGTCCCATAAAAGCAAAAGACGCATTAATTTTAAGTCGTAACATTCCCGCTGTGACCTTAGCTGCAGCATTGAAACAACCGTCGCTTTATGAGTTTTTACAACAAGCGAATATCACGCATTTGAAACCGGAAAAATATTATGGTCTTGCGCTTGTGTTAGGCGGTGCAGAAGTCAGTATGCAGGATTTAACAGCGTTATATGCAACACTCGCCAATCGCGGCGTTTGGCGGCCAATCAAATTTATTCAGCATGAGTCGGCTGACAAAGGAAAAAAGTTATTAAGCCCTGAAGCTAGTTATCTAGTGTTAGACATGCTGCAGGAGACCGAACGGCCGCAAGGATTCGCCGTCAATGATAAAAATAGCAATGAAATGATTGCGTGGAAAACTGGTACATCTTCTGGATATCGTGATGCGTGGACTGAAGGCGTAGTTGGTCCGTATGTGGTTTCCGTGTGGTTGGGTAACTTCAATAATCAGGGGAACCCTGCGTTAATTGGCAAAGAAATGGCAGCGCCGTTATTTTTTGAAATCATTACGGCACTGCGTCAACATAGTCGACTAACGTCCACTGCGCCGAATCCTGCGACGTTGAATTTAACCAAAGTGGAAGTATGCAAAGTCTCAGGAATGCTGCCAAATCCACATTGCCCTGAAACTGAAAAGACTTGGTTTATACCCGGCAAATCACCCATAGCTGTTGACACGATACATCGCGAAGTCGCGATTAACCCGCGCACTGGTTTACGTGCTTGTCAGTTCGATCAGCACACGCAGTTTGCGGTTTATGAATTCTGGCCTTCAGATTTACTGGCCTTATTTAAACGCGCAGGTTTACAACGACGCAGTCCGCCTGCACCAGATACCAGTTGCACATTAACATCCAAAGTAGGTGAAGGTTTCTCACCACAAATCACTTCGCCGCAATCAGACATTACTTATGTCGCGCGTTTGGCAGATAGAAAAGTTCAGCTGCCATTAACTGCTATTGTCGATGGCGATGTGAAAAATCTGTATTGGTTTATGAATGAAACCTATTTAGGAAAAACCTCTCGCGATAAGACTTTTTTCTTATCTGCACTACCGGGCAAGTATGTGATTCGTGTCGTGGATGATTATGGACGTTCTGACGGGAAAGTGGTGAATATTCTGCTGAATTCGTAGCTACTGTAGACGACTACATCGCTCACTATCGACCACACGGACTGCAGTAACTCTATACCAACGTGTTTCACTGCATCAGCTCAACACTACGTTCGTCCTCGGATCAACTCACCACCACCGTCGTTCCGCATCAACCCAATACCGCCGTCATCCCCGCATCAACCCGATACCACCGTCATCCCCGCATCAACCCGATACCACCGTCATCCCCGCATCAACCCGATACC
>CAZBHW010000030.1:19560-33804 GCA_964492045.1 uncultured Coxiellaceae bacterium
ACCGTCATCCCCGCGCCACTCCAATACGCCCGTCGTCCCCGCATGCTTTTAGCGGGGATCTGTTTGTGTAACTGAGCAATAGCCCCTTCGATCAACCGCACGGTTGCACGAACAGATCCCCGCTAAAAGCATGCGGGGACGACGGGCATATTGGAATGACGCGGTGATGACGAGCGTATTGGAATGACGCGGGGACGACGGACGTATTGGAGTGGCGCGGGGACGGCGGGCGTATTGGAGTGGCGCGGGGGCGGCGGGCGTAATGGAGCGACGCGTGGACGACGGGCGTATTGGAATGATGCGGTGACCACGGCGGTATTGGGTGAGGTGACGACAACGGTTGTATTGGGTGATGCGGCTCAACTGGCATTATAAAACGCAGCTGTCACCACAAACATCTTACGGAGTCTACCTATCATCCCACACTACCTTTCCCATACCGTTGCGTGCGGCATTATGTGTGTCAAGAAAGAATGCATTTACCCTTTCATGGAGTAAATGGTCGAATGCTTTTTGATTGGCACAGACGATTTCAAATACTGGTTGCGAGAGTGTCACATCCAGACGTTCTGCAAATGCATCATTGGCTGCTGCTAAATCCACTAAGCTTTGCACGACTTGCTGACATTCGTTATTTTGCAATTGTGCTGCAGTTAATTCTGAGGTACGCGTTAAGTTTCCAAGCACTTTTGGTTTTAAATTTTCGTATCTATTAGAATTATTAGAGCGGGATTAGGGAAGCCCAAGATGGCACAATTAATAACCACCACACAAGCTGACTGGTGGATACACCACTATTTCTACGCAACCTAAGTCATGTCATAACAATGCAAAGCAACATGATTATTATGAATTGCCGCACCTGCAAACAAACCATGGTCACAGCATCATGGCTGACAGAGTGACAGAATACTAGCCAGCAGAATATTAAATCACATATAATGTGCCAACAGTTTCTTCGTTCATGACATGGAGTCAGTTGATGTTGCAGCCGCGTTCGCATAATAGGATTTATTACCTTACCTTCACCTTTATCGTTGTCATGTTTGCCTCTCACTGGATGGTGAATGCTGCTAAGGCGCCCATTACGATTTATGTCGCGAAGAAAGTCATGAATGTCGATAACACACAAACACAAGCTGATGCCGTCGCAGTGAAAGATCATAAGATTTATGCAGTCGGAACCTTAACGAGCATGAAGACCTGGATGAAACCAGGCAGTTTTAGCATTAACCGCCAGTATGCAAACGATGTTATCGTGCCCTACCAGCTAGAATCCCACTCCGCGAGCAACCAGCAAGACGTTATCTAACTAATTGATATCATTCAGACTATTAAAGCATGCGTTGACTTTCCGCCTCGCACTCCTTTACTATCTTTAAAATTTAAAAAAACCCCGGAGAAAATCAATAATGAAAATCAGAACCGCGTTAGTCATTGCTATGTTAACCCTGCCAACTTTTGCTTTCGCAAAAGCTCAATCCAGCACTATCGATTTAGGCGGTGCCGTTGCAGCACCAGGTAAAGAAGCGGTGATCGATCTCAACAAATTACTCGAAGGCGTTAATTACGTTGTGAATTGCACCGTACGCAGCAACGATGTTTCCAAACAACCATTCGATATGGTTCAGTTATCCACAGACCAAATCATGATTACCCCAAGCTTCACTTTAAACAACACAGATGTAGGCGTGAACAACCAAGCTAAATTGCCAGCAACTGCAGATGTCAGCTTGCAAGCCACCAACGTGCAAAGATTATCTGGCGGCATGGTTCAAGACTTCTACATGACCCTACGCAATTTAGATGATACCGATACCATCACACTTTCAAATTGCTACGCAAACCCAGCTTAACGCTGTCTGCCACTCTGGATGCGGCAACGCATCCAGATGGTTTCTCGAGATCTCAAATCGGATTACCCGGACATTCGCCAAAACCACACAGCGAATACACTGTTGCGATTTCACCTAACAAAATCACGACTAACACTAAAAATAAAAATTTCGTTAACTTTGTCATCGGTCGACTGACATGATTTTCTGCATATTGCTGCACGTTTGCCAGCAGCAGACTAGTCATGAAAATAATGGCCACGGTCCCTAAAAATGAAAGCGTATATAAGTGATAGCCAAACAACGGACTGCCATATTCTCCCGTGCCTGGAATAATATGCAGTGTGATTTGCCGCAGTGAGGTCGCCGCTGTAAATAACGCACTGACTAATACTATCGTGTAATGCACCGGCTTAAATCCAAATCGCAAATTCAGTAAAAAACCAAACGCAATGCCGATATAACCCACGCGCTGCATTAAGCACAAAGGACAAGGCCACTGATGCCAACCCATTTGCACATAAAACGTGATTGCAAGAATGATGTAGATCACACATAACATCGATAAATTCATGAAAGATTCAATATAGGTATTAGTCATTCTCATAATGAAATTCCCGTGGAAGTATCAAACAAGCCATAAACAACAAAGGAAGCAACGACTAAGACAATTGCCATCGTGGCGATAGCGGGTTTGCGCATCCCTGCCCAAGCCAGCAAGATGGCGACGAGTTGGAGCAGAAAAACAAGTTGTATTTTCATGACATTTTTCCTTACTGTAAGGGACTAACGATACCGGATTTCACCAAGGACACTAGTGGTTGATGGCCGAGGAAATAACAGAGCTCAATCGGTGTGTTAACATTCCACACCGCAAAATCAGCCGCTTTACCGACTGTCAAACTGCCATGTGTTTCCTGCATACCTAATGCGCGCGCTGCATTTAGTGTCACGCCTTGCAGCACTTCAGCAGGTGTTAATCGGAACAGGGTACATGCCATATTCATAATTAATAGCATAGACATAATAGGTGAAGTACCGGGATTGCAATCTGATGCTAACGCGATGGGAACTTGCAGTTCACGCATCAAGGAGATAGGCGGTAATTGTTTTTCACGCAAACAATAAAATGCGCCGGGTAGTAACACAGCAACCAGTCCCGCAGTTGCCATCGCTTGTATTCCTTCGGGCGATGCAAATTCCAAATGATCCACTGATAACGCCTGATGCTGTGCTGCCAACACTGCGCTATTGGAACACGTCAATTGTTCACCATGACATTTGACTGCTAAATGATATTTAGCCGCAGCGGCAAAGACTTGTTCGGTTTGTTCCAGTGTAAAAGCGATATTTTCGCAAAATACATCGACAGCATCGGCCAGTTTTTCTTCGGCGACACGTGGAATCATCTCTTTACAAACCAGATCAACATATTCTTGTGTTTTACCGCGATATTCCGCCGGCACGGTATGCGCACCCAGGAATGTTCTTTTAACGGTAATCGGTAATGCTTCGCCAATACGTTTTGCCGTGCGCAGCATTTTTGCTTCGGTTGCAAAATCCAGACCATAACCAGATTTAATTTCCACGGTCGTCACGCCGCTCATCATCAAGGCGCGAGCACGCGGTAAACTTTGTTCGAATAATTCATCTTCAGAGGCCGCTCGCGTTGCAGTCACGGTAGATTGAATGCCGCCACCCATACGCGCAATGTCTTCATACGTCGCACCTTGCAAACGCTTTTCAAATTCATGCGCACGATTTCCAGCAAAGACTAAATGGGTATGACAATCGACAAAACCAGGCGTAATCGTTTTATTTTTTACATCATGCACAACAGCCGCTAGCCTCGCAGGGTCCGCGACATCACTGGTTTTGCCAACCCACGCAAGCTGACCTGCTTGCACAGCCACCGCACCTTGCTCTATCACTTCACCTGGCACATTGCCTGTTAGCACGTTGGCGTTGATCCAGATGGCATCCCACTTATTCATGTTTTCTCTCATTTTCGTAAATATATGTTTTAATTGGATTATACTCGGATTAATGCGAATGATATAGCCCAACTTAGCTCACCATGCCGCCTGTCATCCAAGTTTGGCGCTGGATTTGAGATACTCCAATGGATCGTGCTAGCTCGCCAGTCATTTCCCTTGCCATTACCATGATACTACTTGAAAATAAGTGCAAATCTTTTCAGGAGAAATTGCTGGCATGAGCTTCGAATCCCATTACCAAGCGCCTTCCCATAAACTTTGGCAAGGCAGACAGGATTCGCCGCCAACCTCCACCTTTTTTCAACTCGTCAAAGTGCTAGACATCACTAAAGCCATTCCGCTGGCCGACCATCTTCCCTCATTTGCCATCTTGGGATTTTGCTGTGATGAAGGCATACGCCGCAATCTTGGCCGCACTGGCGCCGCTGAAGGACCTGATGCGCTGCGTAACATCCTTGCCAAGCTGCCATCACATCGAGCAGACCTGCAGTTATTTGATGCGGGCAACATTGTTTGCAATGACCATCATCTTGAAACTGCACAAACCGCCTTAGCGGAAGCGGTTTATTCATTACTAGAACGCAACTACACACCCATATTGATTGGTGGCGGGCATGAAATTGCTTGGGGTCATTATCAAGGTATCGCCAAACAAACCAAGCAGGACAATTTGGGCATTATTAATTTTGATGCGCATTTTGATATGCGCCCTACATTAGAAGACAACAAAGGTTCTTCAGGCACACCGTTTTTACAAATCGCTGATGCACACGAAAAAGGAAAACGAAAATTTGATTATAACTGCATAGGCATACAACCAGCCGGCAATACACACGGTTTATATGTCACCGCAGAACGGCATCACACTCGGGTATTATCGGCGGATGACATCAAAATGCATGCCGATAAACTGGCGCCGTTTATCACTAGAGTCGCTGATGACAATGACTATCTGTATTTAACACTGTGTCTGGATGTCTTTTCTGCTGCATACGCGCCAGGTGTCAGTGCACCACAAGCGTTTGGTTTATCGCCATGGGATGTTATTCCTGCGATCAGACAAATTGCCGCAACTGGCAAAGTGATCAGTTACGATATCGCCGAGTTATCACCGAAATACGATATTGATAATCGCACGATCAAACTCGCCGCCAACTTCATTTATGAAATCATTCATCATCACACAATCTTACAATAAAAAGGTAATGCTATGACGACTGCTAACCGACTCGACAAGTCTAGACATATTCGCGCACCTCACGGCGCCAACATCACCGCAAAAAGCTGGCTCACCGAAGCGGCTCTGCGCATGCTGATGAATAATCTTGATCCTGCAGTTGCAGAAAACCCCAGTGAATTAGTGGTATACGGCGGCATTGGGCGCGCGGCGCGTAACTGGCAATGTTACGACAAAATTGTTGAATCACTGATTAGTCTTGAAAACGATGAAACACTGCTGATTCAATCCGGCAAACCGGTCGGCATTTTCAAAACTCATCACAATGCACCGCGCGTGTTGATTGCAAATTCCAATTTAGTCCCGCACTGGGCGAACTGGGAAACGTTTCATGAGTTAGATAAAAAAGGTTTGATGATGTATGGGCAGATGACAGCAGGCTCCTGGATTTACATAGGCAGTCAAGGCATCGTACAAGGCACGTATGAAACATTTTGTGAAGCAGGACGTAAACATTTCAACGGCAATCTGGCGGGCAAATGGATTTTAACCGGCGGTCTTGGCGGCATGGGCGGGGCGCAACCGCTGGCTTCCACCATGGCTGGCGCTTCTATGCTGGCGGTGGAATGTGATCCCACGCGCATTGCAAAACGCCTAGAAACTGGCTATCTCAATAAACAATGTCAGACTTTAGAGGAAGCACTCGCACTCATACAAGAAGCTTGCAAAAACAACAAACCAATTTCCGTTGGATTGCTTGGCAATGCCGCAGACATTTTTCCTGAATTAGTGAAACGCGGTATTAAGCCAGACATGGTGACAGATCAAACCAGCGCGCATGATCCATTAAACGGCTATTTACCGATAGGTTATACCTTGCAGCAAGCCATAGACATGCGTAAAACCAATCCGGATAAAATCATTCAAGATGCAAAAGCTTCGATGGCCGTACAAGTGAAAGCGATGCTGGATTTTCATCAGCAAGGTATTCCCACATTTGATTATGGCAATAACATACGCCAAATGGCGTTTGAAACCGGCGTGAAAAACGCATTTGATTTTCCTGGATTTGTGCCGGCTTATATACGACCCTTATTTTGCCGCGGCGTTGGCCCTTTCCGCTGGGCAGCTTTATCCGGCAGTCCGGAAGATATTTATCGCACAGACATGAAAGTCAAAGAACTGATTCCTGACGACGAGCATTTGCATAATTGGTTAGACATGGCAAAACAGCGCATTCATTTTCAAGGGTTGCCCGCACGAATTTGCTGGGTAGGCTTAGGTGAACGTGCACGCTTAGGCTTAGCGTTTAACGAAATGGTGCGCAAAGGTGAATTGCAAGCACCGATAGTCATAGGTCGTGATCATCTGGATTCTGGCTCGGTTGCCAGCCCAAACCGCGAAACCGAAGCCATGCAAGATGGCTCAGATGCCGTGTCAGACTGGCCGTTATTAAATGCCTTATTAAACTGCGCCAGCGGCGCGACCTGGGTCAGCATTCATCACGGCGGCGGTGTTGGCATGGGCTTTTCCCAACACGCCGGCATGGTGATTGTGGCAGATGGCAGCGATGAAGCCGCACAGCGTTTACGCAATGTCTTAACCAACGATCCCGCCACCGGTGTCATGCGACATGCCGATGCCGGTTATGACCTCGCCATTGCATGCGCAAACGAACACGGTTTGAAACTACCCATGATTAACAAATAAGGTGTCACATGAAATTCACCCTGCAGCCCGGTTCATTATCCATCGAGGATATTAAAACACTATTGAAAGATGAAACGACGCTGGAATTATCTAATAGTTGTTTGCAAGCTATCACACAATCAGAACAAATGATTGCGCATATTCTTAAAGACAACCAAGCTGTGTATGGCATTAACACCGGCTTTGGCATGCTGGCATCTACTCGCATCAAGAACGAAGAACTGGAAGAGTTGCAGCGTAAAATCGTGATCTCGCATGCAGCTGGTGTGGGCGAGCTGATGTCAGATGATATCGTGCGATTAATCATGGCGCTGAAAATAAATAGCTTAGCGCGCGGATTTTCTGGCGTGAAATTACAAACCATAGAAGCCTTGATAACGTTATTCAATGCGAAAGTGTATCCATGCATTCCTGAAAAAGGTTCTGTTGGGGCATCTGGCGACTTAGCGCCGCTTGCACACATGGCGACTGTCTTGATTGGCGTTGGTCATGCGCGGTATCAAGGTAAAGTGATCACGGCTGAAGCAGCACTCAAGATTGCAAATCTATCTCCCCTAACTTTGGGTGCCAAAGAAGGATTAGCCTTATTAAACGGTACACAAGCCTCTACCGCCTTAGCCTTAGTTGGCTGGTTAAAAGCAGAAAATGCCTTCATCACCGCCATCACGGCTGGCGCCTTGTCGGTTGAAGCAGCAGCGGGCAGTGATGCACCATTTGATGCGCGCATACAAACCGTACGCGGTCATGCCAGTCAAATTCAAACTGCCGCGATGTTGCGTGAACTATTGCAGCAGAGTGACATTCGCAATTCACATATCAACTGCAACAAAGTGCAAGACCCCTATTCTTTACGCTGCCAACCGCAAGTCATGGGTGCCTGCCTGACCCAGTTATTAAACACGAAAGACACACTATTAACGGAAGCAAACGGTGTTTCCGACAACCCCTTGGTGTTTGCGGAAGATAAAGTGATTCTTTCCGGCGGCAATTTTCATGCTGAACCCGTTGCCATGGCCGCTGATATGATTGCCATTAGCCTTGCTGAAATGGGGGCCTTATCAGAGCGCAGAATCGCCTTATTAGTAGACCCGCATTTTAATAGTGGTTTACCTGCTTTTCTGGTTAAGAACCCGGGATTGAACTCAGGCTTCATGATCGCCCAAGTCAGCGCTGCGGCTCTTGCCAGTGAAAACAAAACCTTATGCTTCCCTTCCAGTGTCGACAGCCTGCCGACTTCTGCAAATCAGGAAGATCATGTTAGTATGGCTACTCACGCAGCTCGTCGTCTGCTAAACATGGCAGATAATACCTATGGCATACTGGCTATCGAGCTGTTAGCCGCCTGCCAGGGAATCGATTTACGCAGGCCGCTGAAAACATCAGCTCGGCTGGAAGTGATACATCAATTAGTCAGGCAACACGTTCCTTATTATCAGGAAGACCGTTATTTCGCGCCGGATATCGCAGCAATTACAAATATAATTAACGATGGCAGCATTCGTCGTGCCGCCAATTTATCGATACTGAATTAGGGTTATTATTTTATGAATCGTAATGCACTTAGTTTGCCGATATTGCTCTCACTCGTGGTTGGTAACATGATTGGTACGGGTATTTATACCTTGCCTGCCTCACTCGCCGAATTCGGTTCATACTCGTTTATTGCCTGGATAGTCACTTCATTAGGCGCTATCTTTTTTGCATTGACACTCACTTCGTTAAATAAACGTTATCCACAAACTGGTGGTCTCTATATTTTCTGTCGTCAGGCTTATGGTCGTATGTCTGGCTGCGTGGTCGGCTATTTATATATTTTAGGTAATACCGCCTCGATTGCAGGATTAACCGTAGGCTTGATTCCCTATGCAGGTTATCTCTGGCCCATGTTCGACTCCAATTCACCGCAATATAGTGTGCATGCCACGTTGGTGTTGGAAATTGGCATTGTGTGGGCATTTACCGTGATTAACGCGATCGGCATTCACACCGCAGGTGTCGTACAATTATTTTTAACGGTTATTAAATTATTGCCTCTGATTATTATTTCATTGTTTGGTCTTGGTTACATTCACCTCAGCAATATTACCGCACCAGCCATGACCACACAGCCTGCGTTCGCCGCCATTAGCAGTGCAGCGGCTTTAACTTTCTGGTCGTACATTGGGATAGAGTCTGCCACCATTCCTGCCGAAAGCACGCATGGCCCGCGCGACATTTACAAAGCAACTGTTTACGGCACCTTACTATCCTCGGCCATTTACATTCTTTGCACATTCGTTTTATTAGGGATGTTTAGCGCCAAAGCATTGCAAAGCGCACCCTATCCATTTGCCTCTGCTGGTAGTTTGATGTTTGGACCACGTTCAGCAAATATCATCGCCTTATGTGCAATTATTTCAGGCTTAGGCGCATTAAACGTCACCATCATGATTCAGGGCCAAATCCTCTTTGCCGCTGCGCGCGACCGCATTTTTCCACACCGCTTCGCGAAATTATCCAAGCAAGATGTGCCTGTTGCCGGTCTTATCTTGTCAGCCGCTATTGTGTCAGTGTTGATGATATTAACCTTGAATAAAGGCGTGCTGGATCAATTCAATAATATCATCTTGCTCGCCAGCCTCTTTACTTTACTGGCATACCTAGCAGCAGCCGCCTCAGAAATAAAATTCCTGGTTAAAGATTACGGTTTCAAGTGCCAATTATTCCGTAACAAAGAAATGTGGTTTGCGATGATCGCGACGATTTACTGCATCTGGATGATCTCAAGCTTCACTCAGCTGTTTCTAGTCATAGGCGCTTGCAGTGCCGTGTTCTTTGCCGTTATTTATGGATTAGTGTTTCGCCAGTATAGGGAGTCAGAATGAAGGTCAATAATAGCAGCATCTTACGACTGGTTATTATTCTCACCGTTCTATTTATCTTGTTACAAGGTGCGTTTCTGTTTATTCATGCCCAAGCCAGCGGCATGAATGGCTCCATGATGAAAGAGTTTAATGCTCATGTTGCCGTGTTTGCGCATTTCTTCACGCCGGCTAAGTTTAATTTGATCGCGCCAGTCTTCTTGTTTGTGTTTCTGCAACTACTCATTTATTCGATTTACGTATTTTTGATGTGGTACACGGCGGTTTCGATGGCTGAATTACTAGAGCTTACCCATCAAAACACTCGCTATTTAACTTATTTTATCTGGTTTATCAGCGTGGGCTTGATTGTCTCCGGCAATCTATTTTTTATCCCGCATTCGTATTTTTCACAGATGGTACAAAATGAGTTGTTAAGTTCGCCTGCGAACGCAAGCAGCTTGCAAAGTATATTCACAATAACCTTATTAATCAGCCTGACCATGGTCTTTTTGGCCATCCTGAATTCCTGCAAGCAATTAATCAAAAGACCTCAGCGCAAACGTGACTGGATCGTCTTCATTTTAGCTGGTTTGATTTGCTATGCTTTATTCAAACAGCCCTCAGCCTCGAATGTGCTTTATACGCCAGCCACCGATCAACGTCCTAATGTGATTATTCTCGGCTTTGATGCATTACGTCCTGATTATTTGAGTTACTTCAACAACAGACGTCTGCCAACGCCTCACTTTGACCAGTTCTTACAGCAATCGACTGTCTTTACGCAAACCTATACGCCAGTAGCACGAACTTTTCCTAGCTGGCTCAGTATTTTGACTGGTCAGTATCCGCGTCACCATAAAGGACGTGATGATAATCAGGATTTAAGTACCATTGCTGTCACCACCACCTTAGCCAATCAATTTCAACAACAAGGTTATGAAACTATTTTTGCCTCAGACGACAATCGATTTAATAACATCAATCAACCCAGATTTGGTTTCAATCGATTTATCGGCCCATCAGGTAATGCGGTAGACATGGTTGTGAGCGGCATGAATGATCTGCCCTTATCCAATTTATTAATGACCACGCGTGTCGGAAAATTATTATTTTCTGATTTCATAGGCAATCACGGCACGCCACAGTTATATGAATTCAGCGATTTTCTGCCGCAATTTGAGCATGGCTTAAGTGAGCGTGACTTTAACAAGCCGGTCTTTCTGGTAGCGCATATCAACTCAACCGCCTGGCCGTTTTTCTTTTTACAGCACAAAGTTCGTAGCAACGATGATTTAGCCTTGTATAAAGCAGCGGTGGAAGACAGTGATATTGCCTTAGGTCAGATCATGCAAACCCTGAAGCAGCAGGGGTTACTGGAACATACGGTGTTTGTGCTCTTGTCGGATCATGGTATTACCCTGCAATTACCCGGCGATAGATTAACCACTGCAAACAATTATCAGGGCGCTGCCAATCAAATGGTTGTCAAAAGCACGCCTTATCGCAATGTTTCATTTGCTATTAACGATGCGAAAGTGAATGAACAAGATGATGAAAACAAGATTGTTCACATCACCACAAAAGAAGATATTTCCACGCCCGCTGCGCAGCAGGCATTTGCCAGCAAATTACAATCGCCATTTAACTCACTCAAAGCCGGCGTTGATACTTCTTGGGGTTATGGCACGGATATTTTAAGTTTGAAGCAAAATCATTCGCTGCTAGCGATGCGTTTTTTTGGTAACAAGAAGGTCAAACCGCATCAAGTCAATGAGCGTGTGTTAACGATAGATATCGCTCCGACATTGTTAGAGGTAGTCGGTTTTCAACCGATGCCGCAAATGGATGGTATGAGCCTGAAACCTGCGCTGTTGAATAACACTGCACAAATCAGGCATCAACAGCCATTTTATTTTGAAACCAGTTTCACCATTCCTGAAATGGAACATGGCGGTATACAAGTCAGCCAGGTATTAAGCCGTACCATGAGTCTTTATCAGATTAATCCTGATAATGCGCTGCTTTCTGTCATTCCGGCAGCGGAAGACGTGGCCATTAAAAACAAACAACGGAGTATCATCCAAGGTGATTGGCTGCTGGCTTATTATCCTGCATCAGAAAGATTTAAATATGATCCTGAATCTGGAAAGCTTGAACGTTACATACAAAAACCTTATTCCGTGCTCATGAATTTAAAAACAGGGAAATGGACTACCAATTTGCAACCCGTGCTGGCAAAGGTTGCTCCAACGGCGGATTTGATAAAACAACTCAATGCATTTTATGGTAACGAAATGCAATCATACCAAGAGTAGTTAATGATGAAACCAACACTAATCAAGCAACCGAATGATTATGAATATCAGCAATTACTGGTGAAATTCGCTGGCGGTGTGCCTTTAAGTGCTGATCAGTTAAATTTCCTGTATCGCCATGAAAAAGCACTGAGTCATCATCAGATGAGTCACGTGCTGAAATATTATTTGCGGCCGTTTTATCGTAAAACGCAAGATCATCAATCTTTTTTATTACATCATGAACATATTAATGCGGAAGAATCCAAAGCATTAAAGAAACGTTTGCAGATTATGCTGCAAGACAGCAAGAAAGCACGTGTACAACTAGTCATTACCCCGCAGCAATTTCTGGAATTTAAGAACCATGCGGTGCCTTCACTGATTTTTTATCATGGCAACCAATTCTTGACTGGCGCCCCATTTTATTTAGGCGGTATTCCACATGTCGTATTCTTTCAATGGGGAAATTATTTTGGTGTGGCCAAGTACCAAGTCTTACCTGATGAAAAAGCGCTGAAAAGCAACGTGCTGATTTATTTCGAAGATATGCAGGAGCGGGAATTATTACAATGCGTAGAAGACTTCAAGCGCGACATGAAACACGAGCTGCAACCGCATCAACAAGACGTTCATACACATCATTTGGAAAATCAGTTGCCGCAAAATAATTATCGTGCCAGTCCATTTAGAACGCCAAAACTGACTCTCACGTTAAATGCTGCTGATAATGATAAACAGAAGAAATAATGCTAAATATTTAGGAGCGAAATCATCATCAATCACGATGATGGAATTTCCATACACTGAACTTTAAACCAAGACAAATGGGGCGATTATGCAAGTCCGGGCAAATACTACGAAGAAAATGGCAACTATCAAATTTAATCTTATTAATCCAGACCAATATCAGCATAATGACCTTAGTGTTTCAAAACAAATTGAAATGTTATCGCCGGCTTTGGCCGATAATTTATGTGTATTCTTAGGAGTTGAAGCAACCCAAGTAAGCGCGCAGTTAATGCGTAATAAATCGCGTGCAGTCTTTGGCTGTAAAATGGAGCTGACAGTCCTGCTAGACGAAGCAAAACAAAAACTGAATGCAGCGGCATTACAAGCTGAACTGATCTGCGCTTTGCCACAAAGCGTTAGCTGCCTTGACCCTGATTTGCGAACGTTAAAGTTCGCGCCAATTAACTCAGAAGAATTCAGCGTTACTTACTCAGACGAACCTACGGATAAAATGAGCTTCAAAGGCAGAGTCAGTAAACGTGCGTTTACTTACACCTCATTAGATGAAACCGATTCTATTTCGGTTCATTTCATCAATGAGTCTGAACAAGCATCATTTAATCATGTCACACAAAATGATTTTGCTTATGATAGATGGCGTAACTTAACTGCTATTAACTATACCTACACGCCATACCAACCAAATGCAGAAAGTTTACAACGTTTGGAAGATGAAGCAGAGTCCTTACTTAAATCGACTTTTGCCGGCAAATATAAGCCATTCTTGCAATCTATCAAAGAACGTAACTTTGGCCAGGCTTTACGCAGAGCTTGTGCGGATGGCCTGGTTGAATTATTTCTTTTGCTCGCAAGGTTTGCCAATGAACGTGTTATCGTACTGGACCTGAATGAATTTACACTTACCAGTAAAAAAACACCTTTAGACTATGCGCTTGAATCGAAGAACGAAGTATTAATTAAGCTGCTTAAAGATAATAAAGCTAAAACATTCAAAGAGTGCGCAAGGCGGATGGTCAACTCTGATCGTGAAGAAATCTATAAACAAAATCCACCACGCGAACAGAATCCATTTACTCAGAGTTCTATATTTAGTAATCATTTCCAGCAAACCAGACAGAAGCCAGAGCAGCCACCACGACGCCCGCAAGATTTAATCAGTGAAGTGTTCGTTGAACAGTGCTTAAGAACGAATCAGTCTTTTGCACACTATGTGCATGGTCAGATGACTAAAGAAGAACGAAGAAATCTTGAACAGTATGAACGTCAACGCCGCGAGGAATATAGACAGCAACAGGCTCGTCGCGCAAAAGACACTTTTGACATGCATCATGCACATCATGGTCGTGATCCATTTGGTGAGGCTGGTAATGATAAGCAGGATCCGTTTGATGCATTCAGTTTTTCAAGTCGTTGGCATTGATTTATTGAGGTGATTCTTTCCCGGGTACGCGCTGCGTGCCTGGGTTCTAATTCAGCATTAACCGCTTGTGGTTTGCGCATCACTCCACACTTCACTCTATGCCCGTCGTCCCGCATCACCGACTACCACCCATCACCTAGCACCGACCATCACCTAGCATCGACCACCACCGTCCACCCACCACGATCGTCGTCCCCGCACGCTTTTAGCGGGGA
>CAZBHW010000031.1:0-32491 GCA_964492045.1 uncultured Coxiellaceae bacterium
GAGTAACTATGCAAAAGTCGGTCATCGCCAAGCTTTATTTTAAAACCCTGATTAGACAACTAGTCAGGGTTTTTTATTGCTCACGGTTTTGCGCTTTTATGTTATCGCGATAATTATTTTATTGCGTCAACATCAGTAATAAGGATATTTTTTATATTTCATACTCATACATGAGACGCACTTATTATGTTGTTGCAGCGGTTTCAGTAAGAATAAATGTCATTGGACCATCATTGCATAAAGACACATGCATGTATTCACCAAACTCTCCGCACTCTACTTTCGAATAATTTTCTTTCGCGAATTTTACTAGATTGGTAAATAGTTTATTTCCTTCTTCGCCACCCATACCTTTGGAGAATCCTGGCCTTAAGCCTTTTTTTGTATCTGCTACTAAGGTGAATTGAGGCACAAGCAGCAAACCACCACCTACATTCCGTAAACTCAAATTTGTTTTACCTTCAGCATCCTTAAATATTCGATAATTTAATATCCGTTCAAGCAACTTGCGTGCCGTTTCCTCTGTATCTGTTTTTTCTAGGCCAATTAACGCAACAATACCTTGCTCTATTGCACCAATTGTTTTGCCACTCACTACAACTGAACCGTGAGTGACTACTTGAATTAGTCCTATCATTTTTACCTCCGATCTTCTCGCTAATAAAATGCTTAAACAGACTAATCATTTTCAGCTAGAATACCGTAAATTATTCAAGGTGTTTAAGCAAATGACTTTAAAAATTGCAACATGGAATGTCAATTCACTGCGTGTACGTTTGCCGCATATCCAAACCTGGTTAGCAGATGTCGGTCCCGATATTCTAGTGTTGCAAGAAATCAAGATGCCAAGCGAAGATTTTCCCCACGAGGCATTTTCTGAAATTGGATATAAAGCTGTTGTTTCTGGCCAGCGAACCTACAATGGTGTTGCTACGCTAAGTAAATATGACATGATGGATGTTGTGACGGATATCCCTGATTTTCAGGATCCACAGCGTCGTTTATTAGCTGTCTCCGTCAATGACATCCGTATTTTTAATTTGTATGTACCGAATGGTGAAAGCACCGCTTCAGAAAAATATCAATACAAACTTAATTGGCTAAACAAATTAAATGAATATCTTAAAAACCAGATTAAAATATTTCCTAAAACTGTGCTATTAGGCGATTTTAATATTGCTCCTGATAATATCGATGTACACGACCCGGCAGCATGGCAAGACAGTGTATTATTCAGTAAAAATGAACGAGCAGCGTTTCAGACAATATTGGATATAGGATTCAAAGATTGCTTCCGCCAGCTTTCACCCACAGATCAATCTTATTCCTGGTGGGATTATCGCATGAATGCTTTTCGTCGAAATCTTGGGTTACGCATTGATCATGTGCTTGCGAGTGATGCTATGTTTGCTGCATGTACGCGATGCTATATCGATAAAGCACCGCGTAAATGGGAGCGTCCTTCTGACCATGCGCCTGTTGTTGCTGAATTCAATATCGCTTAATGGTGTTTCAGCGTCAGACCTCTTCATTTATCAGTGCGATTGCAATGGCACCGCGCCCAGCATGAACACCAATTGATGGTGCCGTATCACATATGCTTTTAATGATCGCGCCAGTTTTGTCCCTAACCTGCTGTAAAAAAGCCTCAACATGTTCAGCAGATGACGTATGTGAAATCATTAATGTGTAATGCTGAGTTGTTTTCATTGCTTTCTCTAGCAACACAATCAATTTATTCCAAGCTTTTTGCTTTCCAAGCGCCACCCCTGCAAGGCTTACCTGACCGTTATGATCCAGCGTTAAAATAGGTTTAACGTGCCCCCAATCAGCCATTTTATGCATGAATTTAGATAACCGCCCAGACTCACGCATGGTTTTCATTTCATTTATAGCGACATAAGTGTGAACCTTATTTCGTGCGGCTAAAGTTGCATGCACTATCTCATCATGTGTTTTACCTTGATCCAGCATGTTGGCTACCTTCATCAACAGCAGCCCATGTGCTGAACAAATGTTCTGTGAGTCGATGACATCAATCTTCACGCCTGTAGTTTGCGCTACATAATTTGCTTGGTTACTCAGCACCTGATATGTACTGCTTAACTTGGAAGAAAGTGAAAGAACAATAATGGAGTCATAATGCGTTGATAAAAACTGCAAATAACGCCTAATAATTTCACTCGTTGGTGCGGCAGTGCTGGTTTTATAGCCTGGTTGCCCAGCTTTCTCGAACAAAGTTTTCAAATTAACGGTTAATCTATCCAGGAAGGAGTCTTCACCTATTCGCACTTGAATGGGGATCGTATGAATTTGTGCACTATCACGAACCGACTGTGGTAAATCAGCGGAAGAGTCCGTCACTACCGCAATACGGTGCTTGCGGTGTTCACTCACTTCCCACATCATTTTTATATCATCGATTTTTTGGTAAATGATATGACCACAATCTTTCAGAATCTCTGTGCATTGCATGATATCAGTAGTGTGTACATGCGCTTTAAGGTGACTGGGGCTTTGATTCAGCACAATACTGTCACAAATTGGCTCCATTTTGTGACGAAGTGCATCGAGATTGTCTATTGAGTTAGCTAGCAACGTTTCCATGCAATAGCGATAGGCATCTGCAGATAGTTCTACATGATGTACAGGATGTGATGACGGCAATTGTTTTGCGCTTTCAATTTCCCATGAAACATCTAATTGAGCTGGATTTTGTAACGCATATTGCATGCCTTGAAGAAACTTGGTAAACCCAAAAGCACCAGCATCAATCACGTGATTTTCCTGCAATACTGCGAGCTGAAATTCAGTTTGTTTCAAAGAACTTTCGGCTGTGGGCAATGTGGAAGTAAATAATTCAACAAAATTATGATACCTGCTTTTGGCTTCTGTGCAGGCATGCAGCCACGATTTCATAACGGTGAGTATCGTGCCTTCCACTGGATTAGCCACGGCTCGGTGTGCTTGCTCAACACCAGATTTGAGGCAATCAACGAAATCATTTATCGATAAGGCTGTGTTGTCGGCAACAGCGTGCCATTTTGCTAACCCGACAAAAAATGCCGATAAGATCATACCGGAATTGCCGCAAGAACCGATGAGGCTGGCATCCGCCAGCGCTGTCAGCAGCGAGCCAAAGTTTTCTGTGGGGTAGGGTTGGGCAACAATATATCGCATCAAAGCGGCCATATTTGAGCCTGTGTCCCCATCGGGAACGGGATAAACGTTCAACTGATTTAATTCACTTTCACTTTGAATAATATGCTTGCCGCCGGTAAAGACCATCTTCAAAAATAGAGAAGGGCTAAGAGCACTTATTTGACCTTGTTCCATGTGATTTCCATGTTAACGATAATTTATCGGGTCACTTTATACCGCATTATTGATTGAAATGCCTGAAAAAATTAATTGAATTTCATATAAATAAATTACAGCAACGGCTTCCAATTAGTTTTGATTATTAAATAACCATAATGCTCAGGTACTTAGCTATTTTTCCTGGGTAAATCGCATCTTAAGACTTGTATGAATAAGCATTCTTGGTTATGATGCGCCCCTGATTAAAAGGGGTTCGTCAGAAATGAAGCCAAATATACATCCAGAATATAAAGAAATTAAAGTTTCCTGCAGTTGCGGAGCTGTTTTCACCACGCGTTCAACTTTAGGCCATGACACGTTGTCGCTTGAAGTTTGCTCCATGTGCCATCCGTTCTATACCGGCACACAGAAGATTGTTGACTCTGCTGGCCGCGTTGATCGTTTCCGTCAGAAATATAGCCGTAAAGGTACCGTGGCTAAAGCTGCTGATACCAAGACCGACAAAGGCGACGCAAATTAATCTTTGCCATTAATTTGAGAAAAAGCCGGTGTTTGGGCGCTATGCTGTTTGCTCACGGAATTGAGCGGAGCATCACGTTCACACCGGCTTATTACCTTTCTTGTTTTTTACCACTATTCAAGCAACAATCATCCTAATCTAACTAACTGTTAGTTTAGGAGAATGTCACGTGAGATTTGCCTCATTATTGTTAGCCGGTGTCTGTTGTTTTCCCGTATTAGTGTTAGCTAACGCCTCATTCATGGGCGGCGAACATATTGCCATAGGCGACCAAGTATCTCTCAAGTTTTTACCTGCCATGCCTGCCCAACCAAATGTTTACCTTAACCTAACAAATGGCGCTCATTTATCTTATGGTGAAATAGTCGCACTAGGCGATTATTACGGCTTTGCAGATGCCCCCATTTCACAAGGCAAAACCGAAGAAGAAAGAGAGCAGCGTTTTCTCAACGCGTTTAATCAATTAGATGTTTTAGCCGCCTCGGCGACAGAGAGTGCTCAGTTAGTGAAGGTCATGCATAAAGAACAGGATTATGTGCTTGATGCTGTTAACAAAGGGTTATCAGCGCATGAGGCTTACAGGCAAATCTCGGATGAGACTGATAGAGAATACAATTGCATTACCGGCGGTGGCTGCGGCAAGAAAACCTGGTGGATGAACTATGGACGTATGATGACCCTGGCAATCTCAAATTACGATCACTTCGGTAATGAGGCATTGATGGCGTATCAAGCAGGTCATCGTGTCGCGATGCAAGAAGCCATTCAAGCTAAAACAACCGGTGATATCTCGCATCTTAGCCATGCGTATGCCATGAATGCCTTCGCCTCCCATTATCTCACCGACCGCTATGCTGCTGGCCATATTCGTACCCCGCGCATTGCCATGAGCAAGGACATCACGCCAGCCACCATCGGCGATTTGCTAATGAAATATATGCACGATGAAGATAGCGCAGGTATCTCGGTCCATGATTCGCAATCAAACCGCTGGAAAGCCTATGGCGACGGTTATTATTTTGAGAGCGATTCAGCAGAACATAGCCGTCATATCATTGAAGCTTTGCAGCTCTCGGCGGATGAGGTATACGAGGCTTATCAATCAGGACGCATAATCGAAAGCGATGCCCTCGCAAATAGACTGCCAATACCGGATGAGATGGATGATGTTTGCAAGAATGACACCACCCAGCTTTTCAGGGTAGACCCAAGCAACCAACATTTATTGCGTCGCTATGATTTATCCGATCAACGCGATTGCCGCTGGACTAGCGTCTGGTTAGGTTGGACCACTTTCATAGCGCTATATCGCCTAGATGGGGTTAACTCGTTATCTGTGATGGACCAATCATTATTGGCGCGTACTGACCTGGCAGACGAAGCAGTCACCGGTGGTTTGATTCGCGATCAGGAAATAATTAATTTTGTTAATGATAAAAAGAAGGCGCAAGTCGCAAAGAAATCTTAAGTTGTTGAATTTTAAGAAGTGGCTATAGGTGGACTCGAACCACCGACCTCAGCATTATGAGTGCCGCGCTCTAACCAGCTGAGCTACATAGCCATCCGTGAAAAGTCGCCTATTCTCTAAAGGCTGAGCGTGGGTGTCAAGATAAAAGATGATGTTTTTCAGGAATTTGATAATGATTGCCTATTTACCACGTTTTACGTAGAATGCAGACCCTTAAAACCCAATCCATATTCCATATGTGATGGGGTGGCAAAGAAAAAAAGTAACTCCTTGCTTTTATCAATGGTGGTAAAAGCTACCAATCCGAGAGGAGCTGTAAAATGAAGTCAGCAGAAAATCTGCGTCATTATGAAATTGTATTTTTAGTTCATCCAGATCAAAGCGAGCAAGTACCCGCCATGATCGAACGTTACAATAACGTTATTAGTCAGCATAAAGGCAAAGTGCACCGTCTAGAAGACTGGGGCCGTCGTCCACTGGCATACCCAATCAACAAAATCATGAAAGCCCACTATGTACTCATGAACATCGAGTGCAACCAGGAAGCTATCAACGAATTAAGCGAAAATTTCCGTTATAACGATGCCGTTATTCGTAACCTGATTTTACGTGTGAATAAAGCTATTACCGAACCATCACCCATCTCTAAAGAAAGAGAACGTCGCGGCGATTCAGAATCACCAGGCGATAGAGGTGATCGTTCCAGTGATCGCAACGAAGGTAATGCACCTTCTGCACCACGCGCTAAAAAAGAAGAGCCAGCTAACGAAGAGTTAGAAGAAGCCCGCTCGAAATAACTGAATTAGGAGAATCAAATGGCTATCAATACTGCAGGTTTTCGTCGTAAGAAGAATTGCTATTTCACAGCAAACAAGTACGAATCTATCGATTATAAAGATATCGATTTATTAAAGAAGTGCACCACCGAATCCGGCAAAATCGTTCCATGCCGTATCACCGGTACCAAGGCGCATTTTCAACGTCAATTAACCGAAGCTGTCAAATTGGCTCGCTTCTTGGGTTTATTGCCGTACTGCGACAGGCACTAGTTTTACATGAAGCTCAAGCGGTTCACTGAATACCTGCTATCGCATCGCATTTTGATGCTGGTATCAATTGTTCTGGTATCGCTGATTAAACAGATTGGCGGTTTAATCAGTTATGTCTTTGGGACAGTGTATGCAGGATTTATCACCTTGCAGAAAAACGCAGGTGAAGGAGCTCTGTTTATGACAGCGGCAACACTACCTATCGTGGTGTTGCTGGCCTTGACGGCGGTTAGTCCAGAGTTAGGCGATATTGGTGTGCCACCAATGCTAATCTGGGTAACGCTAGTTTTGACCGTATTATGCAGTTTAGTAACGTGGGGCGCAGCAGTGATGCTGTTGCGACAAGTTACTTGGAGCAATATTCTGCAACTCGCCGCTTTAATAGGCGTGATGATCGTCAGCGTGCTACATCAGGTTTATCCAGATATAGCAAGTTGGTGGGCAGACAAAATGGTGTATCTGGCAAAAACCATCCTGAAATCAACTTCCGTGATGATGGGTGCGATGCAAGATAGTGCAATCATGCTGAATGATGATCAGCTTGCGGAGATCAATCTCTACAAAGTCAACATGACTGGAATGATTGCTGCAACACTGTTAATGCAGTCATTGCTAACTGTGGTCATATCGCGCTGGTGGCAGGCTGCTGTATATGCTCCAGGCATGTTAAAGAGAGAGCTGCATCATATTCGCTTGTCTCATCTGGCTGGTGTGTTGTTTGTGTTAAGTCAGGTGCTGGCGATTCAAGGCAGCAGTGTCATGCTGGATGCAATGCCAATTATTAACTTGCTGTTTGTGTGCGCGGGATTAAGCGTCATCCATTACTTTTTCAGTCTAATGGAATCGAAATCCCGACTGTTCTGGATAGCACTCGTATACGTTTTGCTATTGTACGCACGTAATTTTGGCGCATTAGTAGGTTTGGTTGGACTGCTGGATATATGGCTAGATTTGCGCAGAAGACTAAGAAAAATTTAAATTAATTATTTAGAGAGAGGCTAAGACCGTGGAAGTTATTTTACTTGAAAAAGTTCGCAACCTGGGTGCACTGGGCGATAAAGTCAAAGTCACACGTGGTTATGCCCGTAATTGTCTGGTTCCAAAAGGCATGGCAGTGTATGCAACACCAGCCAACCTGGAAAAGTTTGAAAAGCGTCGTGCTGAGCTGGAAAAAAATGCCGCTGAACGTCATGAAAAAGCGCTGCAAAGACAAGCTCAGTTGAATGCTTTAACCGGCATCACCATCACCATGAAAGCTGGTGAAGAAGGCAAACTGTTTGGATCCGTTGGCGTACGTGACATCACCGAAGCTTTAAACAAGGCAGGTGCAGGCGTAGAAAAACGTGAAATCCGTTTAATGGAAGGCGCGTTACGCATGGTTGGCGAGTACGACATTATTGTTGATCTCGACAGCGACATCGTTGCCCACGTCAAACTGAAAATCATTGGCGAAGGCTAGTATTAAATAAGTAGGCCGGATTGGTCCGCCGTTGCAATAGCGAAGGCGGGCGTAGTCCGGATTACATATATAAACACATCCCTTTGGACAAACTGTTATATTAATGCGAAAATTCCAGCATGCATTTCTTATGGAATAATTGACTGGATTCATATGACAGATACTCAATTAACCAAACGTCTAAATCCTCCCAAGACAGTGAATCCCGCTGCCGTTAAAGTACCGCCTCATTCTGTTGAAGCAGAGCAGTCTGTACTTGGCGGCCTCATGCTCGAAGGCAAGGCCTGGGATAATGTTGCCGATAAAATTCGCGAAGACGATTTCTATCGTCATGAACATCGTTTAATTTTCCGTGCCGTCGCTAGATTGGTTGAGCAAAACAAACCAGTAGACGTGTTAACTGTTTCAGAAGCGTTGAGAGACTTACACGAATTAGAGCAAGTCGGTGGTGACGTTTACTTATTTGAACTTGCCAACAATACGCCAAGCGCGGCGAACATTTCCGCCTATGCCGACATTGTGCGTGAACGTTCAGTGTTACGCAGATTAATTTCAGCCGCGAGTGGCATTGCAGAAAATGCTTTTAATGCACAAGGCCGCAGTATCACAGAATTATTGGATATCGCGGAACGCAGTGTGTTTGCTATTGCCGATCACGGTGGCACTGGCAGTGGTCCGAAGAATATTAAAGAATACCTGGCTTCAACCATGGACAAAATCGACACTTTATTTCACTCGAATAGCGCCATCACCGGTATGCCCACCGGTTACAATGATTTCGATGAAATGACCTCAGGCCTGCAAGGCTCAGACCTCGTTATCATCGCCGGTCGTCCATCCATGGGTAAAACGACTTTTGCGATGAACATAGCCGAACATGTCGCGATAAAAAGTCAGGCGCCAGTCTTAATTTTCAGTATGGAAATGCCCGGCGATGCCATCGTCATGCGTTTACTTTCATCTTTATGTCGTATCGATCAATTGCGCATTCGTACCGGAAAATTAAATGATGAGGATTGGCCGCGCATCAGCTCAACTGTCAGCATGTTGTCTGAAGCCAAACTTTATATCGATGACACACCAGCATTAAGCCCAGCCGAAATGCGCGCACGTGCAAGACGTTTGGCAAAAGAGCATGGACAATTGGGGTTAATCGTCGTCGACTATCTGCAATTAATGCAAGTCCCAGGCAATAACGAAAACCGAACCGCTGAAATTTCCGAAATTTCCCGCTCCTTAAAAGGTTTGGCGAAAGAGTTAAACGTACCAGTCATTGCATTATCTCAGCTCAATCGTGGCTTGGAACAACGTGCGGATAAACGTCCGGTGATGTCAGACTTAAGAGAATCTGGCGCTATCGAACAAGACGCCGACTTAATCGTCTTCATTTATCGCGATGAAGTGTATAACGAAGCAAGCCCAGATAAAGGCACTGCAGAAATTATTATCGCCAAACAACGTAACGGCCCAATTGGAAAAGTCCGCCTGACGTTTATGGGCCAATACACCTGTTTTGAAAATTTTATTCGTACACCCAGCTATTAAGATTAGAAATTATGAGTCGTCCAACCTACTTGACCATCGATCTCGCGGCCCTGCAGAAAAACCTGGGCCGCGTACGTAAATTTGCTTCCGGCAGAAAAGTCATTGCCATGGTAAAAGCAAATGCATACGGTCACGGCATCGTGCGCATCGCGCATGCTTTACAAGGTGCAGATGCATTAGGTGTGGCCTCATTAGATGAAGGCATTTTGCTGCGCGAGTCCGGCATTATGCAGCCAATTATCTTAATGGAAGGTTTGTTTAATCCAGATGAAATAGAAATTGCGGCACATCATGACTTCACGTTGGTTGTGCATCATATGCCGCATATCACCATGCTGGAGCAATCAAAAGTAAAAAAAGCTTTTTCTGTGTGGATGAAAATCAACACTGGTATGCATAGATTGGGTTTTGATCCAGCGCAAACGCAAGAAGCTTATCAACGCTTATCTGTCATCAAAACAGTCAAGCAACCAATCGGAGTCATGACGCATTTTGCAGAAGCGGACAACATCAATCATGATGCCACCAAAAACCAAATGAATCTTTTTCATGAAACCACGCAAAATATCCCGGGACCGCGCAGTCTTGCCAACTCTGCCGCTATTATTGCGTGGCCGCAATCGCATGGAGATTGGGTTCGTCCAGGTTTAATGATTTATGGCGCATCTCCTTTTGCCGATAAATGTGGTGTTGACCACGGATTGCAGCCAGTCATGACATTGTGGTCGCGTATTATCGCCATCACACCCGTCAACAAAGGTGGCAAAATTGGTTATGGCGGCGAATGGGTGGCACCTGAAGACATGTTGGTCGGTGTGGTTGGTGTTGGCTATGGTGACGGCTATCCGCAATTTGCTAAAAATGGCACGCCAGTCTTGGTGAATGGAAAAGAATCTCAGTTAGTAGGTCGTGTTTCAATGGATATGCTCACGGTGGATTTACGCGGACAACCCGATGCAAAAATTGGCGACGAAGTTGTGTTATGGGGTGCTGGTTTACCAGTTGAACGCGTAGCGCGTCACAGTCATTCTTCAGCCTATGAAATATTAACACGCATGACACCGCGCCCCAAAATTGATGTGGTTACTGCCGCGGCTACTTACGCCTAGTAAAAGTCTGAATAGTAATTAGGATGAGTTAACGCTAAACTAAGTGAGACTTAACAGGCATGTTAGTCAAAACGAAATTCCACTGTAACACATGGGAGGATTATGGTTTCTCATTGTAAGTTACCACGCCAGTTGTTTAGTTCCCTCTTATTTTGTTTCTTCATTATTTTTTCAAATTACGCAAACGCATGGAATGCAACCGGTCACATGGTTGTCGCTCGCATTGCATATCAGAATTTGAAACCAGAAGTGCGTGCGAAGGTAGACAATCTGGTAGCAAGTTTAAAACAGGAATATCCAGATATGTTGACAGTCATGAACATGGCGTATTGGCCAGATGCCATTCGCAGCCAACATATCGAAACGTTTACTCACTGGCATTACATCAATCTTCCATACAACCCGGATGGTACGCCAATTCCTGTCACCGCCATTGATACTGATAATGGTGTGTGGGCAGTGAAAAGTGTGCAGGCAGTTGTTAAAAATAACAAAGCTAATCCTTATGATCGAGCACGTTTTCTTTCATTCTTAATTCATATCGTAGGTGACTTGCATCAACCATTGCATACAGCTGCGCTCTTCTCTGCAAAACACACAGATGGTGATAGAGGCGGTAATCAATACAATGTCATCGTTCGTGGTCAATCAGTCAATTTACATTCGCTTTGGGATAGCGGCATCGGTGAGTTCGTCAACACACGCGAGCAATCAACCGATGTTGCAGTGAAAATATCTGAAGACATCATGCAGCGTTATCCTGCTTATATTTTTGGAGCTCGTGCTACCGATTTGAATCCAGATGATTGGGCAAAAGAAGGGTTTGAAGCTGCCAAACAATTTGTTTACAACACACCGGAAGATCAAGCAGCTTCCGCGACTTATCTGGAAAATGGTAAACAACTGGCAGAGCAGGAAGTTGCTTTGGCAGGATATCGCTTGGCAAATATTTTAAACGATGAGCTCAGCGACTCACCGCATCACGATTAATACCCAGTGCCTGGTGGACAGTTGCCTGATGAATCAGGAGTTTGCCAGGTAGAATATTTTTGTGTTGGCGGCGCAGAGGGTGAGGCGCAGCATTGACCACTAACTCCAATACCCATAACCCATACCGGTGGAAGAACCCATACTAAGCTAGAGCCAATACCTTCTGTTGGGCCATTAAAATAGGGATGATCACTCGGGCAAGTGACGCCGACACGTCCGCCGCCACTAAAGCTGATAGCAGGGACGCCTGCTGCACCAAACCCGGCACCACCACCACCGCCTGATGAACAAGAATTGTTATCAGTTGTCAGGGTAACGTCAAGTGTGACGCCACCGCCACCGCCAGTGCTAGACTGTTGGCCAACGGGATTTTTCGACGGCACATTCTGAGCTGCATAACGACCTTGAGACACGAGAGAAACTGAAGCCACGCCAGCAGGTGGTGTGGCGGAATTCAATGAATCAACACGAAATGTGCAAGGAGATGTGTAATTACCACCCAAGGTAATGACATCACCAACACGATAACCACTGCCAGCATCGTGAACCGCGGCAGACTGACACATCATGTCACAGCTACCGCCTGATGGAATACCGGGGACGCCAACCGGTATACATGAACGGTTGGTCATACCAAATGTGCTGGTTGTGCTATTGATATCTGAGCCGTTCATGATAAGACGTGTGCAAATTCTTCTATCGGTAGTGGTGGGATTCAAGACTTTTGTAGAGTCTATCGCTGCAGTTGCGGTTTGTTCAGCAGTCGAAATGATCCAGAAAATAAGTAGACTTAAGCTAATTATGATCTTTGCATGATTAGATTTCAGTTTGGCTGCTTGTTGCATAATCTACTCACCTTATGGGTACGTATAATCATTACAGACCCCGTCACCACTGAAGTTAGAGTCTGGCGTGTAATTGGTCCAGTCGGTTTTGTTTTGAACTCTATTTGGGGGCACTTTGCAACATTGCACGGAGGGAACAATCGTTCCGTTACCTAACCCAGCTCCCCAAGTTTCATTATAGGATTGATAGTAAGGATAAGCGGGTGGACACATGATGCCTATATCACCACCTCCAGTCAGTAGGACAAATGTTACGTTTGCGGTCATGCCAGTATTAGTGGTGGTGATAGTTGTGCAGTTGCTAGGATCATAGACTGAAGAAAGATTGGCATAGCCGACATAGTTTGCCGTGGCGATGAGTAGGTCAGCTAAACCTCCCATATTCATCGCCCTTAATGAATCCGCCGCGGTCATATATGAATTGTAGGCATTCTGAGAATTTGCCGTGTTATAACCGATGTTTCTACCATTCATGTTAAAAGTCGTGCATTGAAGTTTCGAGCTGACGGACGATGGTCCTCGAATAGTGCTTGAGTCGGTGGTTGCCATCCCTGCGTAAGTGGTGTTGCTGATGGTAAAAGAAATGATCGTGATTAATAGAACCAAATATTTTTTCATGGGCATTCACCCGGAGTGGTAGGAGTCACCCAATCAGCACTGCCAGAAGCGGTATAGTCTGGTAGTGCGCAGCATTCAGCATCAGTGCCTGCTTTGAACCCGCCGTCAGGTGTAATAGCCCACCACTCTCTACGATCACGAAAATAGGGATAATTACTGGGGCAATTTATACTTAAACTGCCCCCACCGACCATGGCAATTATGACCGCAATCCCTTGATAGGGTAGTCTTATGCAGCGACTGGCATCATACGTGCTTGGAGCGTTACTCGTCGCTGTGTTGGTGATTGGCTGACCGTTCATGGTGTATTTATAGCAAAACAATCTTGCGGTTGTCGTGAGTCCCTGTATTTTTGTAGAGTCGAATGTCTCATGCTCTAAGGCGCGATCCGGTGAAGGTGGTATATAACCACGATTGGCAGCGGAAGCAGCAAAACTAGTTGGCGCAACCAAGGCCATTAATATCACCAATGTGATTAACGTGTAATTTTGCATCGACACGCTCTACAAGTGCACAGAATGATATCTTAATTATAATACACAAATGAGGTTTTGCTTGAAATTCAATCAAATCATAGGGTTATAAATTCTGAAACCAATCAACAGCTTCCTTGACGCTTTTGACAGGTACGGCGACCAAGCCATCCATTTTTTGCCGTGTCACATTGGCTGCTGGCAGCAAAGCGGTTTTAAAGCCGTGTTTAACCGCCTCTTTTAACCGTTCCTGACCACCAGGGACGGGTCTGATTTCACCTGATAAGCCTATTTCACCAAAAGCCAATAAGTCATAGGGAAGGGGTTTGTTACGAAAACTGGAAAGAATAGCTAATAAAATAGCGAGATCTGCCGCAGGCTCAAATACCTGCAAGCCCCCGACCACATTCAAAAACACATCCATGCCATGCAGTGCTAAACCCGTATGGCGATTCAATATCGCTAACAATAACGACAATCGTTGTGGTTCAAGACCAACAGATAAACGCCGAGGATTCGCCATATGGCTTTGATCAACCAGCGCCTGAATTTCCACTAGCAATGGCCGGCTGCCTTCTTTCGTCGCCGTGATGACACTACCCGGCACAGCTTCACTGCCGCGTGATAAAAATATAGCGGAAGGATGGTTCACTTCCTTCAAGCCTTTTTCAGTCATCGCAAAAATGCCTAGCTCATTCACAGCGCCAAAACGATTTTTGACGGCACGAATCATGCGATAACGACTATCGGCTTCGCCTTCAAAATATAAAACGGTATCGACCATGTGTTCCAGTACACGTGGCCCAGCCAAGCTGCCTTCTTTCGTCACATGCCCAACTAAAAATAGAGCCGTATTATTTTGCTTGGCATAGGTCACCAGTTGCATCGCGCTTTCTCGCACTTGCCCGACTGAGCCCGGAGCCGAAGCTAACAGTGATGTATGCATGGTTTGAATCGAGTCCACGACCAGCACTTGAGGTTTAATTTTTTTTACATGCGCCAAAATGGTTTCGACATGTGTGTCGGCAAGCAGCCAGACTTTATCTTCTGGCAAACCTAGACGTCTGGCACGCAATGTTACTTGCTGTAAGGATTCTTCGCCTGTGACATAGAGCACATTCATTTGCTGACTAAGGTGGGCAATCGTTTGTAATAAGATGGTGGATTTGCCAATACCGGGATCACCACCCAATAAAATGGCTGAGCCAGTAATAATGCCGCCGCCAAGCACACGATCCAATTCTGGTGAACCAGAAGAGAGGCGAATATCATCTTGCAGCATCACTTCCGCCATGCGCGTCATCACCGCTTCCGTGCCCGCATAGCCTTGATAGCGAGACGATGCAGCGACTTCAACTTCTTCAACGATGGTATTCCAGCCCGAACAGCCAGTGCATTGCCCCGTCCATTTCGGATAAAGCGTCCCGCAAGTTTGGCAGGCAAAGGTGAGTTTGTTTGTTTTGGCCACCATTATCTCCCTGGCCTATAAATTAAGTAGCCCGGATTAGCGCGTAGCGCGTAATCCGGGATTGAGGTTACGTTTGAACTAAGATCCCGGATTACGCGCTACGCGCTAATCCGGGCTACGATATGTTGTTACATCAAATTATTTTACTGCTTTCCAGGAACCATCTGGCTGACGGCATGCGGTGCCATACATTTTTTGCTGTTCGCCATTAATGGTCGCGACGGTTTGGTATTCGCGGCAGTATTCATTGCCTTTGACGGTCACGTTCTTCACTGGGGTAACGCGATAAACAGCGTGGGTCTGACGGTTTTTCCAGTACGCTGGCTGGCCAACCGAGTTGGATTCCAGAGCCTGATTCATTTTCATGCGGTCAGTATCATCCATGCTTTTACCAACCTGATTACCGATGTAAGCCCCAGCCATGCTGCCTGCAGCAATAGCCAGAATTTTGCCTTGGCCTTGGCCAATGGTGCTGCCAAGTAAACCACCAGCAACGGCGCCAGTGATGGTGCCCGCATCTTGCTTGGACATATTTTGACATCCAGCCAGCATGACACCTAACATTAGAACGAGAAGGGTATTACATAAACGTTTCATGGATTTATCCTCGAAATAGTGATTCTTGTCTGTGCGTAAGATATTCTATACGGTAACGGCTAGAAAGCAAAACCAAACAGAGCACTCCAACGATGACATATAGATCTACATACCCCGATGGCAGCTTTAATGAATACACTTTTTCCTGTGATAAATCCCGGCTAGATCTCGAATACTTATATAACATGCTTTGCGTGCCTTCCAAGTATTCGACCGGTTTGCCTTTAGAGCGCTTACCTTTAGTCATAGAAAATTCGATTTGTTTTATGGTGTTTCATGAAGGGAAGCAAGTCGGTTTTTCCCGAGTCATTAGCGACCATTCAGAATTTTCTTCATTGTGGGATGTCTTCATTGATGAACCGCATCGCGCAAAAGGTGTAGGGCAGGCGTTGTTGAAATACATCTTTGAACACCCGGATTTACGCGGCACTTTCCGCTGGTTCCTGATGACAGAAGATGCCCATGGTCTGTATCAGAAATTCGATTTCAAAACCGAAGTCTATAATCCTTACATCATGATGAAGGTTAATATTATTTAAGGTTTTTGCTATGCAGTCAGCACTGACAACCCATTTTGCACGCATAAAAGAACTGATTATTCAGCATGGCGGTTTTTTACCAGTGCAAGATGTGCAGGCCATGTTGCAGGAATTCGATTTAACCGAAGACCAGTTGTTACATGCGCTGCTGCCGCTAGTAAAAACATTTTCTGTCGCGCCATACAGTCAGTTTCATGTTGGTGCAATCGCGGTTGGTGCCACGGGTAATTTTTATTGTGGTGCAAATATGGAATTGAGTGCCTTGCCACTCAATCAAGCGGTACATGCAGAACAGAGCGCTATTGTGATGGCCCACACCCATGGCGAAACTGAGATTACAAAAATCACTTCCAGCGAAAATCCCTGCGGATTTTGCCGACAGTTTTTATATGAGTTAGCCACCGCAGATCGTTTGATAGTCATGATGCCAAATAGCTATCTGGTTAAATTACCGCATTTGCTGCCGCATGCATTCGGTGCAAAAGATTTGGGGGTGAAAGTCGATCTGTTAGCAGATAAACAACGTGATTTGCAATTGCTGCAATCGAGTTCGGATCAATTAACGTTGAGTGCAAAGCACGCGGCTAATCATTCATATTCACCCTATACCAATGCCTATGCAGGTGTCGCCCTGCGCACAAAAGACGACAGACTCTTTCACGGAAGTTATTTGGAAAACGCTGCGTTCAACCCTAGTCTCTCACCGCTACAAGCCGCGTTTGTACATTTAGTCCAAAGCGGTGCAACTTTTGCAGATGTCACTGACTGCGTGTTAGTGCAAATGGAAGGCAGCACTGTCGATCATCAAACAATAACGCAAGAAACCTTACGCGCATTGTGCCCGCATGCAACGTTTAAGGTTTGTTTAACAGCTTCCCAACATACCGACAATCATTAATCTCCACTTGTTGAAACGGCGTTAAATGCGCATTATCCAGTTCGAACTTGCCTGAGCCGTCATACTCAGCTTGTGCATCGGTAAATAATAATTGTGAAGCCGGTTGATATTGACAAGTTCTGGTTCCTTCAGTTTTACCGGGAATAATAAAGCTGGATTCCACCACACAAACGCCGTTCTGTTTGCCCTGGATTTCTGATGTATAGAAAACAACGCCAGCCATGTATTGCAAGATGTATTGATACTTGCCCGGCGTGCAGTTGCGCACCGCCGTATAAAACTTATTAACTCTGACCAGGGCTTCCTGTTTGATCGGCTCAAACGTCGAATAATTAGTTTTGAAATAATGATTATAGTTAGCAATTAATTCGGTAATCTGCGGATTGACACTCTGTTGTTCGCTCACGGACTCATGCGTGACGTTGATAGTTTGGCTAGGCGTATTTTGTGAAGCAAACATAAACACAATTAAAAATAAAAGGCTCGCGATATGAAAAACCAGTATGGGTTGTTCATGATAGGTTTTGCGAGTTAACCAATAAAACTGCATCGCCCCGCCGACTATCAAACACCCAAGAAAGAAATGCCCTCCAGGCAAAATCAAGGCCATGGCAAGATAGCTGAGAAAAAACGCCATGCCGCACACATACTGCGCTTGACGCATTCCAATGACGACTGGCAATGTTTGGATGCCGGCAGCCTTGTCTCCTGCCAGGTCTTTTAAGTCGATGAAATTCGCAGCAAGGGTCACCAACGCAAATAAAATCGCGACGTACTTCATACTGACATCCAGGTTAGAAAAAATTGAAAAATGATGTCGCACCACCCAGTAGCCCAGCAAAAACAAAATGAAGGAATTACCTGAAATCACTAATTTGGAAAATACCGTGATGCGTTTCATGCGCAAAGGTGAAGCTGAATAAAGATAGTAATTACCCATAAATAAAAGCACAAAAAACACAGCCTGCGTGCCCACAGGTGCTGCATAGGTGGATGCTAAAAATAGACAGGCATAGGCAATTTTACCATAGGACGCTTCACTGATTTTGCCAGCAGCAACTGCTCGCTCACGATTTGATATTTTATCAATCTCAATGTCTTCGAGGTTGTTAATGGCCATCGCAAACAATGAGGCAAACAATATGGCCACCATTAAAAACATGCCATTAATGAGTAACATGGGATTGGTGGCTATGGTAGACATCAAACCTGAAAAGTCAGCTTGAAAGGCAAGGCAGATCCCAAGCAATAACATGATTTCATAATTGAGCACTCGCAACACCGGAATGTCTTTGCACACATTCATGAATTGATGTTTGTTAGCGAGATAACCAACCCATGTCCCTAGCCACAAATTCAAAATAAAGAAATAGAATAAAAAACTGATACCCGAAGGCATGTAGCTGATACCAAGCAAGTCAGCTAATCCTTTCAATACAAATTGTGATGAGGCAAAGAAAAAAATAATCGAATAAGCAAGCCAGCAGCCAAACAATGCTTTCCACAGACTTTGTGTTTTATCGTAAACATAGAGAAAGACGCCAATTAATCCTGCAAAAATCTCGATTCTCATCCCTAATGTCGCAGCACTGAACTGACCATAAAAGGAAAAATAAGACGCTATCAGCGAGTGATTTTCAAACGTGCTGAAATAGGTATAACCATAGACTTCACTGTTTGGAAAAAAGTAATCAACCAGTGGCGCAATGCATAGCAGGATAAAGCAAGGAAGCAAGATTCTCAGGACGCGCGTCATCGGCGTTTGCGTCATGTAATGTATCGCAATCGCTAGCGACAAGGCGATGCCAAGATAAAATGCGTTGAAGTGCGCAACGGTGATCAATACTGATAAGGCATCCGCGTTAAGAAAATTTCTGGAAGTAAGAGTGAACGCTTCCAGAAAGTCTCTTAGTAACAAGCACGCGATAAAGGTGATGAAATAATTAATGAGCGGCGTATGTTCTGATTCGGCATGACCGATTTTTTTATGAAATAAGTCTAATAAGCCAGATTGCTTCATCTGCGATGTCCTTATCCAAAGTGGGGAAGTGATGCTGCCGCTTAGGTGCTCATCTTCAACGCTTCCCAGTATTTTTCATACAACTCTTGTGTTTCTTCATTTAAGTCGCGCTGTTGTATTGCGCGTTTCATGATCTTGGCTGGTGGATAAATGATGGGATTGTTGCGAATTTCTGGCGGCAACAATTTCTGTCCCTCTTTATTCGTGATGGGATAATTCATGGAAAGCGCCGTTTCACGACCTGACTCGGGGCGCAGCATGAAATTAATGAATGCATAAGCGGCATCTTTATGCGGAGCGCCAGCAGGTACGGCGAAGTTGTCTATCCACATGAGAAAACCGTCTTCGGGGAATATGAATTTTAAGTCTTTATTGTCGCGTGATGCTTTGTAAACATCGCCATTCCATGCCATGCCTAGCATGGCGTCTTCATCGATCAAAATCGAAATCACGGTTTCACTGGAGAAGACTTTGACGTTTCTCATTAGCAATTTCAGTTTATCAAAAGCTTGGTTGATATGCTTGGGGTTGGTTTCATCGGGGGAATAGCCTAGCGAGATTAAGGCCATCGAAAACAACTCGCGCGTGTCATCTAACATTAATAATTGATCGTCAAACTTGGGGTTCCATAAATCCTGCCACGTATGGATGGATTTGGGGTCAATGTAGCGGCTGTTGACAAAAATGCCGGTGACACCCCAAAGAAATGGCACACTGTAACTGCCCGTGGGGTCGTAATGTGTATGTTGAAATTGGTCATCCAGGTTTTTCAAATTTGGGATTTTAGATTTATCTAGCGCCGTAATCATTTTTAGCTTGCGCATGCGGTCGATAAAATAACTGGATGGCATCACCACATCATAACTCGCGCCAGCCGAGGTGCGCAGTTTCGCAAACATGACTTCGTTGCTTTGGTAAGTCGAAAAATTAACTTTAATGCCGGTTTCTTTTTCAAATTGTTTGATCAAGTCATCTGACACCTCGCCCGACCACGCATAGACATTTACTATGTTGTCACCGGCAAACGCCGCCAGCGGCAACAGGCAGGCTAATAAGATGGTCAAGATGCGCTTCATGTTAGCTCCTAGTTTTTCTTTTTGAGGGCGAGTTGGGAGAGAACAATCAGGAACAGCGTCACTAAAAACAGCACGGAACACAGCGCATTGATTTCCGGTTTAATACCAGTTCTCACCATGGAGTAGATGCGCAACGGCAAAATATCAAATTCAGGTCCAGCAACGAAGTAGCTGATGATCACATCATCCAGCGATAAAGTGAAACTCATCAGCCAACCGGCTGCTAATGCAGGCCACAGCAGCGGCAATATCACTTTGGTGAAAATAATGCCGTCGGTCGCACCTAAATCTTTTGCTGCCTCAAAAATATTTTTGTCAAAACTGACCAAGCGTCCATACGTTGTCACAATGACAAATGGCACGCAGAAAGAGGTATGAGATAACAATAAAGTCGTAAAGCCCAGTTTAAAATGCAGCAACGTATACATAATCAGCAGTGCCGCACCGGACACAATTTCCGGCGTCAAAATCAAAATAAAGATTAAGCCATATAGAAAGTTGCGACCGGCAAAACGATAACGATAAATGCTGACCGCAGCTAACATGCCAAAAAACGTTGCTAGCGATGCGGCAGCCACACCCAACACTAAGGAATGCAATGCGGCCAACCATAAATCGCTGTCATTGAACAAATCTTTATACCAGTCCCACGTGAAGCCATGCCAAACCAGCGAGTACTGTGAATTATTAAATGAATAAAAAATCAAAATAATAATGGGAATATAGAAAAACAAATAAATTGATGTCAGGTAAGACACGCGAGCAAAGGTTGGTGTGCTGTTCATATCCACTCTCCTTGCTGTTTGCCGCGTGAGACCCAGAGGTACACTAAAATCAGCATGATCAGTAACAATGTTAAGACGATGCTGAGTGTGGCGCCCATGGGCCAGTTTTCTGCGATCAGAAATTTATTCTGAATCAGGTTGCCGGCAAGAATAGACTTGGCGCCGCCTAAAATATCTGAAATATAAAACAAGGTCATGGCGGGTAAAAACACCAAAATACAACCTGCAATAATACCGGGCATGGAAAGTGGAATAATCACGCGGCGGAAAGTGGTCATGCGATTAGCGCCAAGGTCATAAGCCGCTTCCACCAGACGAAAATCCAGGCGTTCAATATTGGTCATGATAGGCAAAATCATAAAAGGCAGTAAATTGTATACCAGGCCAATCACCACCGCGGTATTCGTGAATAATAATGACAACGGAGTGTGAATGATGCCCAGTGTCAGTAATAACGTGTTCAACACACCTTTGCCTTTAATAATGGCGATCGAGGCGTAACTTCGAATCAGTGAGCTAGTCCAAAATGGAATGATGACCAGCATAATGCAAATGCTTTTTAGTGGGCCTTGCATGCGTGTGAGCAGGTACGCAAATGGATAGCCTAGAATCAAGCATACCAGCGTCGCAAAGCCGGCGATCATGATGGAATTTTCAAAGACGCTTAAATAAATCGGGTCATATAATTCAAGATAATTGCTAATGGTCAGTGGTAGCTCGAGTAAATCACTTTGACTGTGATTCAGAAAACTGGCTGCAAACACCAAGCAGAACGGCAGCAACGCGAATAGAAACATCCACACCCAAACTGCTGTTAGTGAAAAGGCTTTAAATGGGTTTTCAATCTTCATGAGGCAAGACGACCTCCCACCCAGAAGCCCAGCTTAGCCAGACTTGTTCCTTACGCGTATATTCCAGGCGCTCATCATCTTCATCAAAAAATTCGGTAGCACTGACTAAGGTTTTATCCGGCAAGCTCACGACGAGGTCCACGGTTGAGCCTTTATAATTCACTTCTTTGACAGAAGCTTGATACATTTCTTGTGTTTCGGCTTCATTGACTTCAGTTGGGCTCCAAACGCGGATATCTTCCGGGCGCACCAGCACATGTACTTGTTGGCCGGCTTGCAAAGCGTTCTTGTTTTTAACGGTACGTGATTTGCCCATCACTTCCACCATGTATTGATGATTGCCAAGCTCAGCCTGCACCACGCCTTCAAAAATATTGACTTCACCAATGAATTTAGCGACTTTCAGGCTCTTGGGGTCTTCATACACTTCGCGCGGTGTGCCAATTTGTTCGATATAACCTTCCTGCATCACGACGACACGGTCTGACATGGACAGCGCCTCTTCTTGATCGTGTGTCACGAAAATAAACGTGATGCCAAGTTTGCGCTGCAACTGTTTCAGCTCGATCTGCATGGTTTTACGTAAACGGTAATCGAGTGAGCTCAGCGGTTCATCTAGCAATAAAACGCGCGGGCGATTCACGGCGGCGCGAGCAATGGCGATACGTTGTTGTTGGCCACCACTGAGCTGGCTAGGTTTGCGTTCAGCATATTTTTCCAGTTTCACCATCGCGAGCACATCCGCAACACGCGGTTCAATTTCTTTTTGCGGCACGCCCTGACAACGCAGGCCAAAGGCCACGTTCTCAAATACCGTCATGTGTGGAAACAGAGCATAACTTTGGAAGACAGTGTGTACGTGTCGTTTATGCGGAGGCAAGCCGCTCACATCTTTATTATCAATAAAAATGGAACCAGACGTGGGATTCTCAAACCCGGAAATGAGGCGCAACAGCGTGGTTTTGCCGCAGCCAGAAGGTCCTAGCAGAGTGAGAAATTCACCTTCGCGAACTTCAAGGTGGATATCATGCAAGATCTCATGATCATGGATGGATTTATAAATACCGCGCAACTCAACAACGTTCTTTTCCAAAACCATATTCTCCAGCGCAGTGCCGGCGTGTGCCGGGGATTACTTTTTAGAATGAAGCAAAATTATGGGACTAATTTGGATGATTGTAAATAAATTATGTGTTGATGAATTTGTGTTGATTGTGTGCCTCACAAACGCGTCGTCCCCAACCCTCACAAACGTGTCGCCCACAGCTCTCACAAACGCGTCGTCCTCTGCCCTCACAAGCGTGTCGTCCACAGCTCTCTCAAACGTGTCGTCCCCAGCCCTCACAAATGTGTCGTCCAGTGCTCTCACAAACGCGTCGTCCCCAACCCTCACAAACGTGTCGTCCCCGCACGCTTTAAGCGGGGATCTGTTTGTGCCACCGTGCAATAAAACGAAGGCACCGTGCCTTGTTTGATTGATTGGCGGCACTAAAAGGCCCCCGCTTAAAGCATGCGTGGGGCGACGCGTTTGAGAGGGTTGGGGCTTGGTGGGTGGGGTGCTTGTGGTGGGTTTTTGGGGTGACGATAGTGCTTGCTATTTCGCGTCGTTTTGTCAAAAATCCACCCTCCACACTAACTCGCAACCTGATCAGGTTCAGTTTATGCAAACCAAAACAGAAGTAATTGATTTCAATAAGCTATCTCGTGAGGAAGCGGGCAGTTTGCTGCGGCAGTATCAAGTTAGCTTAAGCGTCGACGAAGCACTCACCATCCAGAATTCTCTACTAAAGCGTGCGCCAACATTGGCCGAATGTATTCTCTGGTCGATACAGGGTTCGGAACATTGCTCTTACAAAAGCAGCCGCAAGCATCTTAAACAATTTGTGACAGATGGCCCACACGTTATTCTTGGTGCGAAAGAAGATGCCGGTGTTGTCACCGTCGCAACAGATCACGCTGGCCGCAGATACGGCGTCGTAGTGAGCCACGAATCACATAATCATCCTTCACAAATCGTACCTTATGAAGGCGCGGCAACAGGTGTCGGCGGTAATGTGCGCGATGTCAGCTGCATGGGCGCTGAAGTCATTGCTGTGGCGGATAGTCTGCGTTTTGGTGACATCAATCGCTCCAAAACACATTGGATACATTCTGGTGTCGTCGGTGGTATTGCAGGCTATGGCAACCCGCTGGGTGTGCCAAATCTTGCTGGCGATGTTTACTATGACCCTGCTTACAACGAAAACTGTCTGGTGACAGTTGTGACCTTGGGCGTAGTACGCGAAGATCAACTCATACACTCCTACGCACCAGCTCATGCCGATAATTATGTGTTTATTCTCGTCGGCAAACCAACCGATAACAGCGGCTTTGGCGGCGCGAGCTTTGCTTCTGCCACGCTGGATGAAGATCAAAAAGAAAGTAATAAAGGCGCAGTGCAAGAACCCAACGCGTTTTTACAACGCCATATATTGAAAGCAAATCAAGCCTTGTTCCGTCAATTAGCTGAAGAAAACTTGATTGATCAAGTTGGATTTAAAGATTTGGGTGCGGGTGGTGTTGCCTGTGCCAGTGTCGAGTTAGCAGAAGCCTCAGGCTATGGCGCTGAAATCGATTTGGAAAAAGTCCCAGTCAGCATGTCTGGTTTAATGCCGCCCGTGATTTTGTGCTCCGAAACTCAAGAGCGTTTTATGTGGGTGGTCTCACCCGAACTCGCGCCGCGTATTTTGCGTCACTACAATGAAATATTCGCGCTGCCACAAGTATCAGATGGTGCTTGTGCGGCAATTATTGGCAAAGTCAGAACAGACGGCATGTATGTCGTCAATTATCACGGCACTGAATTAGTGCGTGCAAAAGCAAGCGATGTCACTAAAGGTATTTTGTATGATCGTCCCTTTAGCAAGCCCGGTAAAACGGTGACAGAGCCTAATTTGCCTGAACCCAAAGATTACCAAACCATTTTGCTGCAATTACTTGCGCATGAAAACATTGCTTCGCGTGCGCCCATTATTGAAAAGTATGACAAGCAAGTTCAGGGCCGCACTGTCATTGAGGCGGGTTCTGCAGATGCTGGCGTTATGCAGCCATTCAATGAAGATAAATATCCGGAAGAAATTCGCCAGACAGGCATCGCGTTATCGTTGGATCAAAATCCACGTTATAACAAAATTGACGCTTATTGGGGCGCTGTGAATGCCGTAGTTGAGTCAGTGCGTAATGTGGTGGCGACCGGCGCATCACCTGTCGCATTGAGTGACTGTCTTTGTTTTGGCAATCCGGAAAAGCCCGAACAAATGGCTGAATTTGTCGATTCAGTCCGCGGTATCGTCGATGCTTGCCGCGCAGTGACTTTGGTCGATTATCCCGATGCGACTTTACCTGTCATTGCCGGCAACGTGTCGCTTTACAACGAATCGGTCACTGGCGCCATTCCGCCTAGCCCAATGATTAGTTGTTTAGGTGTGATACCAGACGTTGACTACGCGTTAACGTATGATCTAAAAGACACAAATTCCATGCTGCTCATGATAGGCGAGCGTAAAGATGAATGCGGCGGCAGTGTTTATTATCAACTGCACAATGAGCTAGGTGCCAAACTGCCAATGCCCGATTTGTCCAAGTTTGGTGGGGAAGTGCACGCCGTGTCTTATCTGATTCAAAATAAAATGGTGTTATCCGCTCACGATATTTCTGAAGGTGGTGCAGCGGTTGCTTTAGCTGAAATGACGTTTAGAAATAAAATTGGCGTGACAGCGGACATTCCTGGCGAACTCGCGTTGAGTAAGCGTCTGTTTGGCGAAACTGGTGGTTATCTGCTGGAAGTGAAGCGCGAAAAAATCAATGAAGTAAAAGCTATCTTAGCGGAACACAAAATCGATTGTCAGGTCATCGGCAGCACTAACGCGAATTCACGCATCACTATCAACAACGTTATCGATCTCTCAGTGTCAGAGGCAAAGTCTGCCTGGGAAAATGGTTTACGGGATAAATTATTATGACATCAGTCGATTATAAAACCGCAGGTGTGGACATTGCCGCTGGCAATGAAGCTGTGCGTCGTATTAAACGCGATGTGGAAAGTACGTTTTCACCGCAAGTATTAACCGGCATCGGCAGCTTCGGTGCAATGTATGATTTAAAATCGTTGATGCAGGCATATCGTCATCCAGTTTTAGTGCAAAGCATTGATGGCGTTGGTACCAAAATGATGGTCGCCAAAAAAATGCAAAAGTTCGACACTATCGGCATGGATTTAGTGTCTGCCACCACCAACGACATTATCGTGCTAGGCGCAAAACCATTAACGCTGCTCGATTATATTGCGAACGATAAATTAAAGCCTGACATCATCGAAACCATTGTGCATGGCATGACGGTGGCTTGCCGTGAAAATCAAATCTCATTAGTGGGTGGTGAAACAGCAGAAATGCCAGGCACTTATCTCCCCGGCGAGCATGATCTGGTTGGTGTGATTACAGGTGTAGTTGAAAAAGATGACGCCATACTCGGCAAAAACATTGCACCCGGTGATATACTGGTGGCGTTCCCCTCAAGCGGTTTACATACCAATGGTTATTCACTCGCCAGAAAATTATTTTTCGATGTGGGCGGTTATACCGTGGATACCAAATTACCAGAGTTGGCAGAATCCGTAGGCGAAACATTGCTAACACCACACATCAATTACACACGTCCTGTGCTGGATATGTTAGCTAAGAAAATTCCTATTAAAGGCATGGCGCACATTACCGGCGGTGGCTTACTGGAAAACGTACCTAGAGTCTTGCCAGAGCATTGTGCCGTAGAAATTAATAAAAACGCCTGGCCCCATCTGCCAGTGTTCAACAAACTCTGTCAGTTAGGCAAGTTAGACGATCATGAAGCCTATCGCACATTTAACATGGGCGTGGGTTTAGTCATGATTATTCCGCCAGAAGCATTGGCAAACATGAAACAAGTATTATCCGCCTGGCCGCAATTTCCATTGTATGAAATCGGCAAAGTCGTGAGTGGACATCAGCAAGTGAGGCTTATCTAATGCGTATTGGCATCATTCAATTTCCCGGTTCTAATTGTGAGCGTGAAACCATGCTCGCTGTTAAACGTGCAGGCATGGAGCCCGTGGAATTTCTATGGAATGAGTCGCATGAAAAATTACGTGCATTAGACGGTTATATCATTGTGGGCGGTTTCTCCTACGAAGATCGTTCACGTGCAGGCATCATTGCTGCGCTGGATCCGGTGATGAAAGAAATCAAAGCGCAAAGCGAAACTGGCAAACCCGTGTTAGGCATTTGCAATGGTGCGCAAGTATTGGTTGAGACCGGCTTGGTCCCTGGTCTTGAAAATAATAAACTCGGTATGGTGCTGACTGAAAACAAGCGCATGGCGTACGGCAAAATTGTAGGAACCGGTTATTACAATGCCTGGGTGAATTTACGTTTAGCTGAAAACTACCAGCGTAATGCGTTTACTAAAAATATATCGCCAAAAGATATTCTGCATGTGCCTGTCGCACACGGCGAAGGTCGTTTTGTTATGTCAGAAGCCTTACTGCAAGAAGTCAAAACTCAAGGCTTAAACGTGTTTCAATACTGCGATGAAGAAGGCCGTATTGATGAACATTTCCCAGTGAACCCGAATGGTTCTATCGATAATATCGCAGCCATTTCCAATAAAAATGGTAACGTGATGGCTATCATGCCGCATCCTGAACGCACCACCAACGGCGATGCTATTTTCACGTCCATGCGCGATTACATAGCTGCGGGAAAGCCGCAGCAAACTGTGCCATTGTATTACTATCCGCGCAAAACCGAAGTGCCGGTGTATCGCAAACAAACCAGTAATCACGAATGCATTATTGAGTTGATGATTACTGATAATCAGGCGCTCACGGTGCAAAACACACTGCGCCAATTAGGTATTCCGGTGAAAGTACGCAGACAAGTGCATTACGATATCAAATGCGAATCACCTGACACCTTGGAGCGAATTAAAAAATCTGGTGTGCTTTACAATAATCGTAAAGAACTGGAGTTATCTCCTGGTGAAGTGAAAGAATCAAAAGCCGCTGTTTATCTGGTGCGGGCAAAAGAAGACATCGTTGGGCAACAACAGCAGCAAACACTCGAAGATCATTTCGCCATTCAAGGCATTCAAGCTATCAGTCGTGGCACTCTCTGGCATTTCGAAGCTGATGACGCTAAGATAGCCGAGCTTGCTGCGCAAATATTATCAACCAACATTATATTTAACCCATATGCCCATGACTGCTACCAATATCACATCGCAACAACTTGAAGTCATTCGTGGCGGATTAAATCATTGTCTCACGACAACCAATTTGCCGTACGGTAACAAATACCAAGGCAAAGTCAGAGATACTTATGATCTTGGCGATAAATTATTGTTAGTGACAACCGATAGACAAAGCGCGTTTGACCGCGTGCTGGCAGCAGTACCATTTAAAGGTCAGGTGTTAAATCTGACTAGCGCATGGTGGTTCGAGCAAACCGAGCATATTCTGGCTAATCATGTCATCAGCATCCCAGACCCAAACGTAACGCTCGCCAGAAAATGCAATATTTTCCCGATTGAATTTGTTGTGCGTGGTTATATCACCGGCACCACCAGCACATCACTCTGGACACAATACCAAAATGGTGTCCGCGATTATTGTGGTCTCCATTTCAAAGATGGCATGCAGAAAAACGAACGTCTAGCATCGCCAGTGTTAACCCCAACCACTAAAGACAAAGCACACGACAGACCCATCAGTCCAAAAGACATCGTTGCCGAAGGGTGGATGACACAAGCTGATTATGATGAAGCAAGTGCCGCCGCCATGGCACTATTTCAATTCGGCAGCAAAAAAGCCGCTGAACACGGGTTAATTTTAGTCGACACTAAATATGAAATCGGTCGTGACGCCGAAGGTAAAATGCGTTTAGTCGACGAAATTCATACCCCGGATTCCAGTCGCTATTGGTTAAGCGCGCACTATGAAGAGCGTTTCGCTGCCGGCAAAGAACCAGACAATATCGATAAAGAATTTTTACGTTTGTGGTTCAAAGACCACTGTGACCCCTATCAAGACGCTGAATTACCCAAAGCACCAGACGATTTAATCGTCACCTTGGCTTCCCGTTACATTCAGTTATACGAAATGATTACTGGCAAGCCCTTTGGTTATATTCAAACAACTGGTTCTGTTGAAGACCGTATTAAACGCAATGTTGCAGGATGGTTAGGATAAAAACTTATGTGCGGAATCGTGGGAATACATAGTCGTGAAGCCGTTGCAGCTGAACTCTATGACAGTCTGATACACTTGCAGCACCGCGGCCAAGATGCCGCCGGCATGATTACCTGTGATTCACGCTTCTATCCAAAACACGGTCTTGGCTTAGTCCGTGAAATTTTTTCTGAACGCGATATACCAGTTTTGAAGGGCAATATCGGTATTGCTCACACGCGTTATCCGACGGCAGGTGGCTATAGCGAAGCGGAAATTCAACCGATGTGGATAGGCAGTCCGCGCGGTATAGCGATTGCGCATAACGGCAACCTGGTCAACTACCATGAATTGTCGGATGAGATCCGCAATAAGCAGCATAGACATTTAAACTCATCGCTGGACTCAGAAGTGTTACTGCATTTGCTGGCAGATCATCTCGTGCAAGGCAAAAACGCAGGTCAGGATTTTTTCGATCAGCTGTGTCATGCGGTTAAAGTTATCTTTGACCGGGTGCAAGGCTCGTACTCAGTCGTAGGGTTAGTGATAGGGCAAGGGTTAATTGCATTCCGTGACCCGCATGGTATTAGACCGTTGGTGACCGGTGAACGCAAACGCGCAGATGGTGGCACCGATTATATTTTCGCTTCTGAAACCACTTCATTTTATGCATTAGGTTTTGAACCAACCGGCGATTTGCAACCCGGCGAAGTTGCTTTTGTGAATGCAAAAGGCGAGTTGTTCCGCCGGGTCATCACCCATAAAACTTTCAGACCTTGTGTCTTTGAATATGTTTATTTTGCCCGTCCAGATGCCGTCTTAAACGGTGTCAGTGTTTATCGCTCGCGTTTACGCATGGGGCAAAACCTCGCGCAGCAATGGAAAATAGCTTATCCAAACGTGGTGCCAGATGTTGTTATTCCAGCGCCATTTACGGCAAACACGGCCGCCTTGTCTTTCGCGCATGAGCTAGGTGTACGTTATTCTGAAGGTCTTTATAAAAACCCCTTCATTGGCCGCACGTTCATCATGCCCAATCAGAAAGCGCGCTCACGTAGTGTTCGCTATAAACTCACACCGCAGTGTACTGAAATCGAAAATAAAAAAGTGTTAGTGGTTGATGACAGCATCGTCCGCGGCACGACTTCGCGTGAAATCATTAAAATGATACGCGAATACGGCGCTGCCGAAGTGTATTTAGTGTCGACCTGTCCGCCTATCATCGACCCCTGTTTTTATGGTATCGATATCCCATCCCGCCGCGAATTAATCGCCGCGACGCACACGGAAGAGCAAATTCGGGAATATCTGCGAGTAGACAGACTGCTTTATCAGTCACATGAGCAGTTAGTGGAAGCCGTCACCAGACGCGGTGAACATCAAATCGAACGTCCTTGCATGGCATGCATGGATGGCGATTATGTCTGTGGTAATATATCTGAAGCAAAAATTCAGGATCTTGAGCAAAAGCGAGAAACGGAAAGGGCGTAAATATGAATATTCTCATTGTTGGCTCCGGCGCGCGTGAACATGCAATCGCCGCAGCTTTGCATCGGTCATCACGTAAACCTAAAATCTTCTGCTGTGGTACAGCAACCAATCCCGGTATCAAACAAATGACCCATCATTATTGGGTCGGCGATATTTGCAATCCGCAAGCGGTGGCGAATATGGCAGATAGCTGGCAAATCAATCTGGCTATCATTGGCCCGGAAGCCCCGTTGGAAAAAGGGGTGGCAGATGAACTCTGGCGCCACGCCATTCCGACTATCGGCCCACGCAAAGACATGGCACGCATTGAAACCAGTAAGGAATTTGCGCGCGATTTAATGAAGAAATATCACATTCCCGGCTTGCCGCGTTATCAAGCTTTTCACAGCATGGATGGGGTAAAAGAGTTTTTGCATGAGTTAGGTAAAGACGGTTACGTCATCAAAGCCAATGGCTTGATGAGTGGTAAAGGCGTGAAAGTGGCTGGTGATCATCTTCATACATTCGACGAAGCGCTGGCGTTTTGCGAAACCTTGCTCGACAGTGACATGAATTTTGTGATCGAAGAAAAACTCATCGGTCAGGAATTTTCATTGATGGGTTTTTGTGACGGTTCCACCTTAGTGCCCATGCCTATCGTACAAGACCATAAGCGTGCACATGTGAATGATCAAGGTCCAAATACTGGTGGTATGGGCAGCTATTCCGACGTTGACCACAGCTTGCCTTTCTTGAATAAAAAAGACATTGATGAAGCCTGGAAAATTAATGAAGCCGTGATTAAAGCATTGTCGACTGAAGTTGAAGGCAAATACATAGGCATTATTTACGGAAGTTTTATTGCAACCGCAAAAGGTTTGTCTGTCATTGAATTCAATGCGCGCTTTGGTGACCCAGAATCATTAAATGTGCTGAGCTTGTTAAAGTCTGACTTTGTCACGTTGTGTGAGGCCATGGTCACTGGCAGTTTGCGTCCTGAGATGGCAGAGTTTGAAAAGAAAGCCTCGGTGTGCAAATACGTGGTGCCAGAAGGTTATCCGGATGAGCCATTGCGCAATACGCCAATTGAAATCGCTGCGGTGAAAAACAAGGCATTTCTCTATTTATCTGCAGTCGATTATGTTGATGGCGTGATCTACGCCGTTGGTTCTCGTGCTGCTGCTTATGTTGGCGTGGCTGATACGATTACCTCTGCTGAAGGCATAGCAGAAACAGAGGTGTGCGCGATAGGTGGACGCTTATATCATCGCGAAGACATTGGTACGGAACGCCTGATTCAACAACGCGTGGATGCGATGCGACGTCTGCGTGATGGCACATGAAACGGTTAGCGATACTTGGCTCAACTCGCGGTTCTAATCTGTTACCTATTATCAAGGCCATCGATGATGGCCTTTTACCTGCGCGAATTGAGATTGTTATCAGCAATAAACGTGAAGCTTTGATACTGACCCGTGCGCAAGAAGCAGGGTTAAACACACAATTTATTGATGCGGCGGGTCTTACTCGTGAAGCTTTTGATGCAAACGTTTCTGCCGTTTTGCAAGCGCATGAAATAGATTTAATTGTTTTGATCGGGTACATGCGAATTTTATCCGCTGAATTTGTGCAGAGATGGCGTAATAAAATCATCAACGTCCATCCATCACTATTGCCCGCTTTCGCTGGTCAAATGGATTTAGCAGTGCATGAAGCCGTGTTAGCCGCAGGTGTCTCAGAAACTGGCTGCACGGTTCACTATGTCACAGAAGAAGTTGACGCCGGCCCTATCGTCCTACAAGAATCCTGCCACGTTGCTAAAGATGACACCGCAGAATCATTAAAACAGCGAGTACAAGCACTTGAAGGCAAGGCATTAGTGCAGGCGATTCAAATAATCTGCAATACACAAGAGTGCTGACCAACAAACCGATACCCACCTCGCCACCGTCATCCCTCACCACCTCGCCGTCGCTGCCCCTCAATACCTCGCAGTAGTCATGCCTTTGCCACCTCGCCGTCGCTACCCCACAATACCTCGCAGTAGTCACGCCCTTGCCACCTCGCCGTCGCTACCCCACAATACCTCGAAGAGGTCATGCCTTTGCCACCTCGCCGTCGCTACCCCACAATACCTCGCAGTAGTCACG
>CAZBHW010000031.1:32591-32945 GCA_964492045.1 uncultured Coxiellaceae bacterium
CCCTTGCCACCTCGCCGTCGCTACCCCTCAATACCTCGCAGTGGTCGTGCCTTTGCCACCTCGCCGTCGCTGCCTCTCAATACCTCGCAGTAGTCATGCCTTTGCCACCTCGCCGTCGCTACCGCACAATACCTCGCAGTAGTCGTGCCCTTGCCACCTCGCAGTCGTCGTCCCCGCATGCTTTTAGCGGGGATCTGTTTGTGTAACTGAGCACATAATCGAAGGGTGATCCCATGGATTGCTTGCACGGGTGCACAAACAGATCCCCGCTAAAAGCATGCGGGGACGACGACTGCATGATGGTTGTTTCTGCATGATGGTTGTTTCTGCATGATGGTTGTTTCTGCATGATGG
>CAZBHW010000032.1:0-30902 GCA_964492045.1 uncultured Coxiellaceae bacterium
CCCCGTGTCGCTGCGAAGCTCACTAGCGGTGGTTGCGGGATAGGGATCGGGGGTAAGGGAATATTATTGCGAAAAGAGCGCGGTAATAAATTCTTCTGCTTCAAACGGCCGTAGATCATTAATGCCTTCGCCAACGCCGATAAACCGAATCGGAATCCCGGTTTCCTTGGCAATGGCGAAAATGATGCCGCCTTTGCCGGTGCCATCTAATTTCGTTAGCACAATACCGGTAATACCGATAGCTTCGTTAAATTGTCGTACTTGATTTAAGGCGTTTTGTCCCAGTGTCGCATCCAGCACAATTAACACTTCGTGCGGCGCAGTTGGGTCAGCTTTGCTGATGACGCGTTTTACTTTTTGCAATTCTGCCATCAAGTTGGATTGTGTGTGCAAGCGTCCGGCGGTATCTGCAATCAGCAAATCCAGTTGGCGCGCTTTTGCTGCATCAACGGCATCATAAATCACCGCGGCAGTATCAGACCCCGGTTGCTGTGCGATCACGGGAATTTGATTGCGTTCGCCCCACACTTGTAACTGTTCAATCGCAGCTGCGCGAAAAGTATCGCCCGCTGCGAGCATGATGCTTTTCTTTTCTTGTTGATAATAATGAGCTAGCTTTCCAATCGTGGTGGTTTTACCAGAGCCATTGACGCCTATCACTAAAATAGTGAAAGGTTTGTTTTCAGTAATGACCAGCGGTTTGCTGCAAGGAGATAGAATTTGCAGCATTTCCTGTTTGAGGCAGGTGAACGCGGCATCTGCGTCACTTAATTCTTTGCGCGCGAGTTTTTGGGTGAGCGTGGAGATGAGTTGATTGGTGGTTTCGACGCCGACATCGGCGGTTAATAAAGCGGTTTCGATTTCATCCAGCAATTCTGCGTTTAATTCTTTTTTGCCGAGAAATATAGTCGCCAGGCCATTGCTTAACGAGGCGCGGGTTTTAGCTAGTCCCTGTTTCAATCGAGTGAAAAAACTGACTGGTGCTGGTTCTGGCTTTTCTATGGCAGCGTCCACGGGTGGTTGGGGTTCCACGGTAGGCGGCGTTTCATCCTGGTTTTTTTTGCGCTTTAAAAAATCAAACATTCACAAACCTTCTTGGGCGATTCAATAAAAGGCGTTTATGTTACCATACTGCACGAATCAAGTCGTAGGGAACATCATGCGAGCAAAGCGAGACACATCATGAAACCAGGAACAGTCAGAATCATAGCCGGTGAATGGCGAGGTCGTCGCCTAACCGTCCCAGAAATAAAGGATTTACGTCCCACTCCTGACCGCGTACGCGAAACATTATTTAACTGGCTTGCGCCCTATTTGGCTGATACCTACTGCCTGGATTTATTTGCCGGCAGCGGCGTGCTTGGCTTTGAAGCGTTGTCGCGAGGTGCGGCAGGTGTGGTTTTTGTCGATGCAGCACCAGAAGTCGTCAAGTTACTGAAAGATGAGCTCGTGCATTTCAAAGCCAGTGGTGCGCAAGTGTATCGCGCAGCCATTCCACAGCAATTGCAACCGCCGGCACAGCCTTTTGATATTGTCTTTCTCGATCCGCCGTATCAGTCAGGTTTATTGCTGCCAACTTGCCAGTATTTGGAAAGCCAAGGTTTTTTGGCGGAAAATGCTTTGTTGTATCTGGAAGCGAGCGAGACTATCAAGGATAATGACCTGCCTTCGAACTGGCGCATCATCAAATCTGGTCAGGCAGGACAAGTGGCATTTCATTTAGTGAAAAGAGAGAGTAAGTAATGAATACATCAGCGCAAAACAAACCACGGTTATTAACAGGCGATACACCAACAGGTCGGTTACACCTTGGTCACTGGGTGGGTTCCATAGAAAACCGCGTGCGCATGCAAGATGAATATGATTGCTATTTTCTTATTGCCAACATTCAAGCGTTCACTACTCGTATGGATAGACCAGGTGAAGTGCACCAAAATGTGATGGAAGTGATGCTGGACTATCTTGCCGCCGGTATCGACCCCAACAAAAGTACGATCTGCATTCAATCTGAAATCACAGCAATTGCCGAACTCACTATCTTTTTTAGCATGATCGTTCCTTATGCTCGTGTCATGCGTAACCCAACTATCAAAGATGAAATTCGTGACAAAAATTTAGGTGAAAATTATCCCTTCGGTTTCATTATGTATCCCGTCAGTCAGGCGGCAGATATTTTGAGTTTTTGTGCGGATGTGGTGCCGGTGGGAGAAGATCAAATTCCACATTTGGAATTAACTCGCGAAGTCGCGCGTCGTTTTAATCAAATGTATTGCGGCGTGGATCCGCACACCGAAGACGCTGATTATGTGAAAGCTGGTGGTTTATTTCCCATCCCAGAAGTGAAGCTGGGACGTACGCGCCGTTTGGTGGGTATAGGTCAGCCAGGATCAGAAGGCCAGTTGTTAAAAATGTCAAAGTCATTAAATAACGCCATCTTTTTAAGCGATGACCCTGACACCATCAAGCAAAAAGTGATGGCGATGTACACCGACCCTAAGCGTTTGAAAGCGACGGACAAGGGCACTGTGGAAAATAACCCATTATGGATTTTCCATGAAACATTCAATACTGACACGGCTTGGGTCAAAGACGCAGAAGAGCGTTATCGCAACGGTGCGATTGGCGATGTCGAATGCAAGCGCAAACTAATTGATGTGTTGGTCGCGATCATTGAGCCCATGCGCCAGCGCCGCTTGCAATACGAAAAAGATATCCATCAAGTGAAAAAGTTATTGATGGAAGGAACGGCAAAAGCGAATGCAGTTGGTCAGCACACGTTGATGGCTGCAAAAGAGAAAATGCACCAGCGATATTTTTAGGCGAAGGGATTTGAATTGAGGTAAATATGTGCAGATATATTGTTTGCTCGATTTTTCGCAGTAAAACGTCATTTTGCACTTTAAATTAATTCAGTTAATATATTTGCTCCATGTGATTATGGTAATCCAATTCTCTTGCGTTTTTTTCGGGCATCTGGAAATGGCGCAGGGTTAATTTTCTGTTCACTATTTGCTAAATTTTGAAATAAGGATAAATGTCATGCGTAAAAATGTACTCATTGCTGCTTTGCTTGGATTGTCCGTAGCAGGTTTAGTTGCTTGCTCAGGCGGCGATCAAAAACCAGCTACCACCACGCAAGCTGATGCAACACCTGCTGCCACCCAACCAGCGGCTACTCAGCCAGCTGCTAACCAGCAAGCTGCCAACGATGCCGGCGCACAGCCAGCCGTTGCACAACCAGCTGCTAACCAACAAGCTGCAAACGAAACCACCGCACAACCAGCTGCTGCTCAACCAGCTCCAATTCAAACTGCAGATTCATCCATGAACGCGCAGGCTCCAACCCCAGCAGCTCCAGCAACCACCGATAGCAATGCTGCTGGCAACAACACCCAAGCTTCCGCTGCTGCTTCCGCTCCAGCAGATGCTTCAGCTTCAGCGCCTGCTACATCTGATGCTGCTCCAGCTCAGCCAGCTCAAGCTCCAGCCGCTGCAACAGCAGATAGCGCCGCAGCACCAGCCGCCGCAACTGCAGCTCCAGCAACTGCACCAGCTTCAGCTCCAGCTGCTCCAGCATCCAACTAATAGTTGGGTTAGCACGCCACTCAAGCACACCGCGAAAATGAAATTCGCGGTGTGTTTTTTTAAAAATAAAAATCAAATCTAGTAATCACACCAGTACATTTCACATCGATAATTTGGTAGGATTCACTTACATATACCACGTCCGGGTAATCGAAATGATGCGAATCATGTTTTATTGCAAACGCTATTTTCTTCGTACTATTTCCTTTTTATTTTGTTTTCTTGTCTCCACTGTTTTGCTTGCTGATACTGCGCCGGATTTGAGTGATCCATCGATTACGGCTGCCATTAACGCTGCTTTGCAAGAACAAAAAGCTGGGAACATGGATACGCCTGTTAAATCAGAAACAAGAACAAACATTATGGCGGATAATAGCGCAGTCACCGATGCTGGCAGACAAATGCTAGCGGATAATTCGTCTACTGCAGATCAAGTCAGCCAAAACCCAGGGCTAACACAACCATCCGATACACAAGATGCACCTGCCAAAAATCAGGTATTGCCGCCACCCGTTCCAGGTTCAGCTCCCTTCAAAGCAGATATCGCCGCGGATGCCGATAACCTGATGCAGTCACCCGATCAAAGCCAACAAGTCACCCCTTCAACCCGACTTTGGAATTTACAGGACGCTGATATTCTTAGCGTCATTAACGAAGTCTCACAGGAAACCGGCAAGAATTTTGTCGTTGACCCACGTGTCACTGGTAAGATTTCATTGGTATCAAGTAAACCGCTGAGAAAAGATCAAGTCTATAGCGTGTTTTTATCCGTATTAGAGTTGCTGGGTTATTCTGCTATTCCATCCGGCAGCGTTGTGAAGATCGTGCCTAACATGGAAAGCGGTGAAATGGCGACACGTGTTGCCACCAGCATGACCCCAGGTCATGGTGATGAAGTGGTGGTCCGAGTTATTCCATTAAATAATGTTTCTGCGACACAATTAATTCCCGTGCTGCGTCCTTTAATGCCGCAATGGAGTAACATTTCTGCCTACACGCCAGGCAATGTGTTAATTCTGTTGGGTCGCGCAGACAACCTGCGTCGTATGGCTGAAATCATTCGTGATGTCGATCAAGCTTCCAATAACAGTATTCAAATCGTGCATCTGACGCGAGCTTCTGCCGTGCAAGTGGCGCAAGTGTTAACAAATCTGCAAGCAGCAGCGCGTGCTTCTGGTGAACCCTCTAATGTGTCGATTGCTGTGGATGACCGCAGTAACAGTATTCTATTAAGCGGCTCCAAAGCAGTGCGTTTGCGCATGCGTGTGTTGATTGCACAATTAGATGCGCCGGCTGCGGCAGCAGAAGGTAATACCGAAGTGATTTACCTTCGTTACCTAGAAGCAAAAACATTCGCGCCTTTACTGGGCAAAATCGCATTGAATATTTTGGGTAAAGGTCAGAATGATTTGGGTTCCGCTCCTGTGCCGTCTTCCTCCTCTTATTCTTCTGGTTCATCTTCTGGGTCGTCTTCTTCCATGTCTTCTTCCAGTGGTTCTGGCAGCAACAGTGGCACCAGATCAACTGCCAGCACACCAGAAAACAACACCAGTATTCAGGCAGAACCAAACTCTAACGCGATTATCATTACCGCTCCGCCAACCTTGATGAAGGCGTTGAAAACCATCGTGGCCAAATTGGATATTCGTCCGGCGCAAGTGCTGGTTGAAGCGATTATCGCGGAAGTGGACGAAGATAGTTTACAAAGTCTTGGTATTCAGTGGGGTAGCGTTGAAAGCAGCGGTTCAGTCACGCCAACCAGCACTGGTCTTGCGACTTCGTTCCCACCGTTAGGCGCGGGTGTAGTGGGTATCATGCCTAGCACACAAATCAAGGCGGTGTTGACCGTGCTGCAAACTGTCAGCGGTGTCGACATTTTATCTACACCCTCTATTGTGGTGCTGGACAACCAAAAAGCAACGATTGAAGTGGGGCAAGATGTTCCCATGCAAACGGGCTCATACACTTCAGGCGGCGCGGCTAATGCGGCTGGTACTGTTACACCGTTTACCACGATTGAAAACAAACCTGTGACATTGAAGCTGGATGTGACACCGCAATTAAATCTCGGTCATTCAGTGCGCTTGAAGTTGGATCTGAAAAATGACACCTTGCGTAATCCGCAAAACCCGACGCTCACTCCGATTATTAACACTAGCAAAATATCCAACTCAGTCATCATTAATAGTGAAGATGTGTTAGTGCTGGGTGGATTAATCAGTAACGCGAATATCGACAACGTAAACAAAGTGCCAATTCTCGGTAACTTGCCAATTGTTGGGTCCTTATTCCAGCAAAAAACATCTAATCAGCAAAAACGTAATTTGATGGTATTCATTAAGCCAGTCATAATGCGCAGCGATGTGGATTCGATGTATTTAACCCAAGATAAATACTATGAAACGCGCAGCACGCAGGCCAATTATCAGAACGTTCTGCAGGACATTGGTAATGAGCCGCTAGAGCCCATGCTGCCGCCATGGAAAAACAATAGCGATTTACCAACACCTTTTGAGACACCTCCACAATGAGTCTATTGCGGTTTGCATTTGCCAAACGGTATGGCGTGTTAGTTGCTAATGTTGAGGGCAACACCGCAAAAGTACTCTTCCATCAGAAACCGCCGCTGTTTGTGTTGACGGAAATTCGCCGTCAATTGCAAATGCCCATTAGCTTACAGCAAGTCAGTGAGAGTGAGTTTAACGAGCAGTTAGTTAAAACTTACGAAACGAATACCGCTGCGGCTATGCAAATGGCGGAAGATTTGGGCGAATCCATGAATCTGGCTGATCTGATGCATGAGTTGCCAAAAGCCGAAGATTTGCTGGAAAAGCAAGATGACGCACCGATTATCCGATTGCTCAATGCATTACTGAGTGAAGCCATTAAAGAAGGTGCGTCAGATGTGCATATTGAAACGTTTGAAGACCGCGTTGCGATTCGATTTCGAGTCGACGGCATTTTACGTGAAGTGTTAGTGCCGCCGCGCGTGTTAGCGCCGCTCATCGTATCGCGTATTAAAGTCATGGCGAAATTAGATATTGCAGAAAAACGTTTGCCGCAAGATGGTCGTATTACCTTGCGCATTGGCGGTCGCGCAGTCGACGTGCGTGTTTCAACCATGCCAACCAATCACGGCGAGCGCGCAGTGTTACGTATTCTTGATAAACAAAGCGCGCATTTAGATTTAGAACAATTAGGCATGCTGCCTGAGTCTGAAAAATTATTACGAGCCTTAATTGCGCGCCCACACGGCATTTTGTTAGTCACGGGTCCAACCGGTTCTGGTAAAACCACAACATTATATGCCGCACTGACCTTGCTCAATGATAAAGTGCGTAACATTCTGACCGTGGAAGACCCCATCGAATATGATCTTGCCGGTGTTGGTCAAACGCAGGTGAATACCAAAATAAACATGACATTCGCGCGTGGTTTGCGTGCAATTTTACGTCAAGATCCAGATGTGGTGATGATTGGTGAAATCCGCGATCTGGAAACAGCGCAAATTGCTATTCAAGCCAGTTTAACTGGTCACATGGTGTTATCTACTTTGCATACCAACAGTGCTATCGGCGCCATCACCCGTTTAGATGACATGGGTGTCGAACCATTTTTATTATCGTCCAGTTTGTCAGGTGTGCTCGCGCAGCGCTTACTGCGCTTGTTATGTAATGATTGCAAGAAATACGCGCCTGCAACGATTTCTGAGTGTGCAGTCATGGGAGTCAGCCCCGATAATCCTCCGATGATTTGCCATCCAGTAGGCTGCGCGCATTGCCGGCATACTGGTTATTCCGGTAGAAGCGGTGTGTATGAGCTCATCGCCATTGATGATGAATTGCGAGCCATGATTCATGATGGTGCGTCAGAACAAAAAATGCGAAAGCACGCTCGCGGATTTTTCCCCAGTCTGCGTCAAGATGGATTTTTCCGCGTCATGCGCGGCGACACCTCACTGGAAGAAGTGCTGCGTGTCACAGGTGAGGATTAATATTCTATGCCAGCGTTTCATTTCATCGCCGTTACCTCAGGCGGCGCCGAACAAAAAGGTGTGATCGAGGCTGAAAATGAAAAACAAGCGCGGCAATTATTGCGCGACAGATCGTTGATGCCCATCAATGTCAAACCAGCGCATGAAAAAAAAACCACAGGAGAAAAAAAATCTCTCTTCGGTGCGTTTAATCGCAAGCGCGGGTTAAGCGCGAATGAAACCGCTTTATTCACCCGGCAATTTGCCACCTTATTATCAGCGGGTATGCCGATTGAAGAATGTTTGCAAGCCGTTGCGGAGCAAACAGAAAAACCGCACATCAAAGCATTAATTTTAAGTGTACGTGGCAAGGTGGTGGAAGGGCATGAATTAGCAGTTGCCTTGGGCGATCATCCTGATTCATTTTCACATTTATTTTGCGCGACGATTGCAGCAGGTGAGAAAACAGGACACCTGGATGCAGTATTGTTACGCTTGGCAGATTACACCGAACAACAAGCTGCCATGCGGCAAAAGTTAAAGTCAGCATTAATTTACCCAAGCATGATCGTCTTAGTGGCATTTGGTATCGTCAGCTTTTTGTTAGCGTATGTTGTGCCAAAAATGGTGGAGGTGTACGGCCATTTAAAGCAAGCCCTGCCCGCCATGACGACGGTATTAATTAGCATCAGTAATTTTGGCCGCAGTTATGGGTTATATGTGATTTTGTTCATCGTCATCGCCATTATATTATGGCGCCGCGCATTAAAGATGAATGCGGCGTTGCGTGAACGTTCACATCACTGGTTGTTGCGATTGCCGTTGGTGGGACATGCTTCGCAAACCGCAGATACCGCAAGATTCGCGCGCACTCTCTCTATTTTAACCGCGGCTGGTGTGCCGGTACTTGAAGCTATGCGTATCTCCGCACAATTAATTTCGGTCATCCCCATTCGTAACGCAGTAGAAGAAGCGGTCAATCGAGTGCGCGAAGGCGCAGCGATTTATCTTGCGCTCAAGCAAACAAAATATTTTTCACCTATGAGCATACACATGATCGCCAGCGGTGAATCCAGCGGACAGTTGGAGTCTATGTTGGAGCGAGTTGCAAAACATCAGGAAGAAGAAATCACAAGATTAATCGATGTCTCGCTCGCGTTATTTGAGCCGGCGATTATTTTAATTATGGGCGCGATTGTTTTATTTATTGTGCTTGCTGTGTTGTTACCGATATTCCAGTTAAATCAATTTACGGGTTAGTGGCCAGCTGTGGATTAAAAATCTTTCCAGCTACCAGGAATTTTTGCAATCAGGCTCGTATTGGATTGAGTGTTTAGTTTGTTCAAGATTGTATTGTTATAGTTAAGCGTGAAATTATTTCGTAGAGTTAGGTTGTCAGTTGAGGCAATGGCGCCGTTAATGGTGACATTGTTTTGCGTTGTGCTCGTGGCGCCATTAACAAATACGAAACCATAAATGGTGACATTGTCTTGAATGGTTAAGCCACCGTTCACGATTAAAATCACCCGATTGGTTGGTGAGCCAATCGTGCGGTTGTTTTGGATGGTGGCAGTGGTTCCTGGTGCCTGATCAATCCAGATAACAGCATTCGTCACGCCATTGACACTGCTGCTGTAATCTTTATTCGATGAGCTGCTGTAGTAATAAGTTGCCGCGCTTTTGACGGCGCTTATATTGGAGCCAAAGTAGCTTATAAAAAAGTCATTAGGCGTTATGCCATTAAGTGACGATTGGTTTTGTTTCACATCCGATTTTAAGTTACCTGATGATGAGCTAAGGCCGGTGCTTAGATAAGTCTGTGCATTATTGCTAAGAGACGCAGTGCCGCCGGTGCTGACGGTGGTGTTGGAAAATGTATTCCGCACGGTGGCATTATCAGTAAGGATGACATTTTTTTGCGATGTGATGGGGTTGTTCGGCGGGTTAACCAATATTGAACTAAGGTTTATTAACTGTGTCACGGTTCTAGTGCCTGTGTTGTCAGCGCTAGTGCCGGTGGATTGGATTTTAATCACCGAGTAATTGTTTGCAATGGGGTTTGAATAAATAATAGAAAATTTTTCTCCGTTGGCCACTGTCACATTTGTTGTGCTTGTGCTTGTATAGTTGTTGATGTAGCCATTAGTAGGGTTGGCTAATATGGCGCTGTTATTGGTGGCAAGATGACTTATGCCATATTCCAGTCCTGCTTGCGCCGCATCAAATGCTTGGGTGTTTTGATATTGATTGGAGACTGTTTTGGAAAGTGTGATAGCGTGGCTAGCAGCAAAGAATATGATGAGTGTTGAAATTGCAATAAGGATGAGTGAAAAAATCAGGGTAGCCGCGCCTGTTTGGTCAAGTCGATATTTTGTTATAATCAACTTCACAATGATGTTTCCTTGGTCTTTCAATTCAATTGCCGGGTTATATAGTCCATTAGTTTAGCTGGAAATAAGTGCTTAGCGGTCAGTAATAATTATAGTCGATCATTCGATTATATCTATACCCATACCACCAAATACCTTTTCCATCGTTTCATCAGCCGCATCCGCCAGCGAATAACCAACATCACCAAACCAGCGTCGAATGGCAACCAATTCGCGACCACGCAAGAAAATATAAAACCCAAGAAACGCCACATCAGGATCTTCTTGCGCATCAGTGTGTTCAAATTCGTAACGCTCTGCATATGGCAAGCGCTTTTGCGCTTCTTTCTGGGTGTACTCAGCCAGAATTGCCATGGCTTCTTCAGGTGTTTCAGCCTGTTCGCAGCGTTCTTGCACTTCTTCATATTCACTAACGCGATCAACCACGATTTGATGCAATTCTTCTTCTTTAAATAATTCACTGAACCCATGCGGCAAGCGTTCATCGAGACCAAATACTTTATTGATAAAGTCCGCGGCTGTTACCACGGCTATTTTTTTATCAATCAAACGATGAAAGAACGGCACAGCAAGGCAGGCGCGTTTGAAAGAGGGTAGGTTCAAGTAAAGTTTGTTTTTGCGAATCTGTAAGGTGCCTAAGCGTACGGGCTTTTCAGGATCTTTTTGATAAGAGTCGATGGATTCAAAGTTCAAATCATCGCACTCATTGCGCCAATACCAAGTCCAAGATTCACCGCCATGAGATTTTTCCAGGCACTTTAAATGATTCAGTGCTTCAATCAGCGGTTCGCGTTGGGAGATTTCATAAGTTAACCGGATGGGTTGGTAACCTTCTCCGGTTTCTACTGTGAGGAACGGCTTTTTCAGTCGTTCAAACATTTGCGTTTCCTGTCATTCCATTACTTAAACGCCGCCTTAAGAATCACTGCGACGACCTGGTCCTTTTGGGCGAGTAGTATGCTGTTGTTGGGGATCCTGATTAGAGCCTCTGTTACGATTATACATGCCAACTTTGCTAACGAGAGCGGATGGAGCCGTAAATTCTCTGGCTAGTTGATCGATGGCTTGTGAAATTTTTCTTTTTTCATCGTCAGACAGACCCTGAATTTGCGCTTTTGCTTTTTCAGGCGCTTTGGGAGATTGATTCGGTTTGCCTTGAATCAATTCGCGGGTTAAAGATAATAATTGAGAATTGTAATTATAGGTCATACGTATAATTTCCCCCCGTGCTTTATTCAGTGCTTGCATGAAATCCAGAATGCTGATTGTAGCAGACTTCCCCGTAACTTGAAGTGATTTCATGGTTTTAAATAATTCTGGTAAATTGTTTTTGTATTTTTCTACCAGCATGGCTATTTTTTGTTGCTCAGTCATTTCCTTGTCTTTCGTCATGACTTTCTCCCCGGTGTTATTCTTTCTTATCGTAATTGAATTATTATATGTCCTAATTCTTACCATTTGATTAATAAAACGCATATTTTTAATAATTATAACGCTTTTGTTTACATTTTGCGCATGCTTTGTTAGAGTTCCCACGTTGCCTATTTTTCAAATTAACTAATGGATCGTGATATGAAAAAACACATAAAATCAAAGCATTATAGCAAATCTAGCGGTTTTACCCTGATCGAAGTCATGGTAGTAGTCGTCATTTTAGGCATTTTAGCCGCATTTATCGTCCCAACGATTATGAGCCGTCCAGAACAAGCCCGTAAGGTGAAGGTCAAGCAGGATATCCTGGCCATTCAAAGCGCCTTGGATCTCTATAAGCTCGACAATGGCATTTATCCAACCACCGACCAAGGTCTCCAGGCGCTAGTCACTAAGCCTACTAACCCGCCAACCCCGCGTAACTGGAAGTCTGATGGCTATCTGCAAGAAACACCGGTTGACCCATGGGGTGAAGCTTATCAATATACCAATGATGGCGGTAAACCAAAGATTTTCAGTTTTGGTCCAGGCGGCCGTGATGGCAATTCGCAAATTGGTAACTGGAATCTAAACGACGCTGAGAACAATACGTAATGCAATGTGCAAACACCTCAAGCTCATCTAACTCCAGCCGCTCTCATGCGGCTGGTTTTACCTTGATTGAAGTGTTAATTGTGATTTTGATTATCAGTATTGTGACAACGGTGGCCATGCTGACCATCAGTCATAATGAAAATCGACAACTGCAAACTTTCGCGTCCGAATTAACGCAAATTGTATCATTGGCGGAAGAACAAGCTTTGTTGCAGCCACAAGAGTTGGGTATCAACATTGCAGATGCAGACATTGAATTTAAAAGTTTATTGCGGGATGAAAAAACAAAAACCTCATCATGGCAGCCGCTGGAAGATGAAATCCTGAAGCCATATGCTATCCCCTCTAACTTTCAAATTAGTCTGGAAATGTCAGGCGCTCCAGTGAAAGAAAATAAAGATAATGAGAAAGATGACAAGCCGCCGGTGCCGCCTATTATTATTTCTACCAATGGCGGTGTGACGCCGTTTGTCATGTATATTGGTTTGAAGGGGCAACCGCCAAAGTATGCGATCATTGCTGATGCCGATGGCAACGTCGCCAGTAAAGCCTTATCTTAAACTAGCAGGGCAGAAGAATGCCGCAACGCGAACAAGGGTTAACATTGATAGAAGTGCTGGTTGCGCTCGCCATCATTGCGATTGCCTTAACCGCTATTATCAAGGCGACTTCTGAAAATATTCGTGCAACTGCCTATCTCGAATCTAAATCGATTGCATTATGGGTCGGTCAGGAAATCATGAGTGAAGTCGAATTGGGAACGCTGCAATTATCGGGTAACCGCGAAGATCAATCTAATAAAGTGGAGATGCTCGGCCAGACCTGGTATTGGCGCGCGCAGGAAACATCCACTCCCAATCCACATATCAAGCAAATTCGAGTTCGTGTTTATGATCATGATGAAGATGATGATAAAGCTGCCGCATTAATCGATTTAGACGGATACCGCTATCATGTCGAATAATCAGACGCACGGTTTTACCTTGATAGAAATTCTCATTGCCATGTTTATCTTCACCATTTTGTCTATCATGATGGCTGGTGCATTGCATTCAATTATCAACTTGCAGAGCGGTGCAGACCGCACAGCAGAACGTTTGCGTAATTTGCAAATGGTGATTGTGCGTGTCTCGCGTGATCTTGAGCAAACAGTTAATCGCCCCGTCAAAACCAGCAATAATCAAGATGCGTCAGCATTTTTTGGCAATGAACATGGTTTTGCGTTTACCCATGGCGGCATGGCAGGGCGCCCTGGTTATTCCACGCTGGAACGAACCGAATATATTTGCGGTAAAAAAGGTTTTTACCGTATGGCGTGGGATGTGTTGGATCTTGCAGAAAAAAGTCCTAAGCCAAGCCAACGTTTGTTGTTGGAAAATGTGACGGACGGATATTTTGAATACATGGATGATAAGCAAGGCTTTCACAAAGACTGGCCGGTAAAAGATGGCAGCAGTAGTAGTAACAATAAACCGCTGCCAAGAGCTGTCCGCATGACATTAACCATTCAAGATTGGGGAACCATCAGGCAAACTTATGTTATACCCGCAGAAAATCCAACTGACCCAACGCAAGCAGCCGCCGCTCCAGCCGGACAAGGTGGAGACGAATCTGGCGCGCCGCAAGGCCAGGACCAACCGACAGCAAGGCCAACTCGTCCTGACGTCGGCTAGACGTCAGCAAGGAGTGGTCATTATCATCGCACTCTTTTTAGTGGCGATGGTTGCTACCATGGCTTACGTCATGATGGCGCGTCTTGCGCGTGACATGCGTCGCACCGAGTTTATTATGAATGATGTGCAAGCAGAGCTTTATGCGGCAGGTTCGGTGATGTGGGCGAAAGATACGTTGCATGTCGATTGGATTAATCAAAAGAAAGACAAGCGCGTTGATCAAACCCCAATAAAATCGCCGGCAAATGAAATGCATGGCTATAAAATTAATAGCACGATTAATGATGCGCAAGGCAAGTTCAATTTAAATAATCTTTCCAAGCAAGATTGGCAACCGGATTTCATTCGCTTCATGCGCAGCGTGTACCCGAAAATTTCACAAGAGGATGCCACTGCCTTAACGAAAGCCACCGTCGATTGGATTTCTCCGGGCTCAGGTGAAAATGAATATTCTCGTTATTATGCCAATTTACCTGTGCCTTATCGTGCTGCGCATCGCTTTATGGTCAGTCGCTCAGAGTGGCGCTTGGTGAAAGGAATGAATGAAGATTTATATCAAGCGATGAAGCCCTACATCACTGCCTTACCAGTGGTCACGCAAATTAACCCAATGTCTGCTGATCCTGTTCTGTTGACGATGTTAAGTCCCGATTTAACCCTTGAGTCTGCTACTGTGTTGAAGGAACAAATGACAAAAAACCCACCGCCTACGCTGGATGCATTTAAAGCGCTGGACTTCCTCAAGAATCATCCCATCAATACTGACAGGGTGACATGGACCAGCTTTTATTTCACGGTGGAAACAGATGTGAGTATAGAGGATCAACACATCCTGCTATATACTTTATTGCAACGTAACAATAACTCCAGCAAGTCGGATGTGATCGTCCTCTTGCAAACCAGGGGCCAGGGTTAATGTCAGAGAAATTAGTCATTGTGATTAATGCGCATACGCCGGCGGCGCCTGCTTATGCGTTGATAGACCAGCAGCGCCAAGTCACGAAACTGGTGTTGCAATGTGATGGCACTGAATTAGCGCAAGCGGCCATTGGTCGCACAGTGGTAGTCATTGTGCCGGCAGAGGATGTGTTGGTGGCCTCGGTCACGTTGCCCAAAATGAATCGTGCTCGCTTGCTGCAAGCTATTCCGTTTGCGTTGGAAGAGCAAATTATTGAAGATGTGGATACGCTGCATTTTGCGGCAGGTAACTTTCGTCCCAACGAACCCATCCCGGTGTTAGTCGCATCACGTACAAAAATGCATGATTGGGTATCCTTGTTGCAGTCCTGGCATGTCACTGCAGATGAAATGATTCCTGCAACGTTTGCGCTGCCAGTCGTGCCGCAAGAATGGATGGTGATGGCAAATCATACTGTCGTTGTGCGTACCGGGTTAGACAGTGGTTTTGCATGTGATAAAGAAAATATCGCTGATCTGCTTGCCATGTCACTCGAAGGCTTTTCGCTGCCACCGCAACTCATCAGAATTGAAAACGTGAATGCAGATGCATTGTCATTCACTTTGCCTGTGGCCATAGAGCAAAATCAAATAACACCTGAAAAGCAGCTGGAAATCATGGCGATTGCAGCATGGCAGTCTGCACCAGTGAATTTGTTACAAGGTGATTATCAAACTAAAAAATCACGCCACTTGCCGAAACTCACCAACATGTTAAAGGTGATCGTGTATTTGGCATCAGCTTGGCTCGCATTATTGTTTTTATATCCAGTGGTGTCTTACGGTATTTTAGATAGACGTGCGGCGGATTTAGATAGCCAGCTTGCTGCGATCTACAAGCGCTATTTCCCAGATACAAAAAATCTGGCAGTTGCCAGAGACCGCATGCAGCAAAAATTAAATAAGCTAACGTCAGGTGTCAGTGAAAATCGATTGTTGTCATTAATGGCGGACATTGGTAAAGGCCTAACTCAAGCTTCTGGTGTGTCATTAAAGCGTATGGACTATCAAAATAATGTTATGACACTGGAGATTGCCGCGAATACGTCGAAGGCATTTTCATTGTTTACGGACGCATTAAGTCAGCAAGGTTTGCGAGTGACACAGCAAAACGCCAATTTGAATGGAGCGCGTGTCAGTGCCACGCTGCAAATAGAGTGAGAAGCCGATGAAAGAATACGTGCAGAAATTCAAAGTGTGGTATGCAAGCCTCGAGCTGCGTGAACAGCGTGCAGTAAAGGTTGGCGGTACTGCGCTGGCCATTGCTGTTTTTTATTTTGGTATTTGGTCACCATTTTTGGGGCGCGTTGAGGCATTGCGTAAACGTATTGTCACCGATCAAAAAACATTAGTGTGGGCAAAGCAAGCTGATCAGCGCATCAAAGAATTATCTGGTGCGGCCAGCACTGCGTCGTCACAAGTGATGACACCGGTTGCGTTATTGTCAATGTTGCAAGATCAAATCCTACAGTCTGATTTAAAAGATGCATTGAAAGACATGAAACAGGCTGCGAATGATTCCATTCAGCTGCAGTTTAAGAATGTCTCGTTTGATCGCCTGATGAAAATGCTGATGTCAGTCTTGCAAAACAGCAGTGTGACGATCACACAATTTTCCGCTGTCGCAGAGAAAACACCAGGCATGGTCGATGCGAATATTCTGTTGGGTTTGAGTGGATCGCAATCACCGCAATAGCGTTATTATTTCTTGTATGGATTGTTGTTTTTCAATTCAGGTTCCTCAGATGATACAGGTGCTTGCTTTCGACTATGAAACGTTGACCCTTGAACGACTGCTGGATTAATGTACGGGGATTCTCTAAGAGAGTCTTTGCCTTCGATCAAGGCTGCCCGTTGCTTTGCTGGAAGGTCTGTTTTAGGAATGCTTAATGGAGTGAATTTCGCAGTAGATTCCAGTTCGATATCTTCACTTGCGTTAGCGTTCTTGCCGGAGAATAAACGCTTAATCGCGCTGATGCCGTTACCAATTGTGCGCGCAACGAACTCTAAGCCGTCATTAATAAGACGTGCAGATGTCACGGCTACTGCAGGGATGAAAGTTAAAATCGATTTCGCAATGGCGGCTGGTGTGGAAGATTTTTTTGAAAGTCTGTTTCCTTGTCTACGTGAGTCCAGATTATCAATTAGCGCTGAAATTCCAACATGAAGACCAAAACCTATCGCGAGTACGAGATTGAATACGTTTAATGCTTTGTATGGGTCTAGCTTTTGCAATTTGTCGGAATTCCTGCGTGCATTCTTGGGCAGGGAGTCATCTCCATAAACATAGTTTGCAGTCAATCTGATGACATCACCCAACGATTTAATGGTTGAGTATGAAGTGCGATGTGAGCCAGGAGAAAATATTTTGAAATAGCTGCTGATCTTGGCGTCATTTGAGAGCGCTTTATCAGATGATTGTGATTTCATACTAAGTCCTCGTCTAAGCCTGATATGGTAAGTATTTGGTATGAATCTTAAAAAATCATTAACAGTGAATGCTCTATACTAAATATAGACTATGAAAATCATTTGTGATCAAATTCAGGGACTTTGATGGCATGTAATCGATAATGCCTTGATTATTTAGATGGTTGATTTGAACTAAAAAGAATGACTTAGAGAGGTGTACTGTGTTTAGACCCATATCTGACCTGAATAAAAAAATAAAAGAAAAAAAGCAGGCGAAAAAAAGTGAAAGCAAAGCTAAAGAAAAAAGCACTGTAAGCGGTGCGACCGCTTCCAGGTATGGCTTGCAAGGCCGCTTGCGACAAAATAGCAATCATCAAATAAATGAAAGTCCGACACCCGCAAAGTGCCTTGAGTTCATGGCATCTATTCAACAGCAAGGCGAGCTATCGAAAGAGCAGAGCGAGTTATTCGAGAAAGAAATAACAATTAATCCAATGTTATTGGTGACACGCTTGCCTGCATGGAATGATGGCCGACGCGAGTATCAACATATTTCAGCTTTCGAATGGTTGGTAAAAACTAACAGGGATCACTATCTTAGAATTCTGCTTAATTTATTTGATCAAGAAAAATTATCGTCATCAGAGCATAAGGAGTTTTTTGAAAAACTATGCGATCAATATGTTGATTATCTCAATAATGCAGAGGAATCGGCCGACAAATCAATATTTTTCAGTGACGCGATGCATAACATCATGACAACCAGGGCGCTGCTTTCGAGCGGACTTTAACGCTGATAGGTATACACTTTAAATCGACATAACGGCGGCAAATCGATGACATTGGTCATTCGGTAATGTGACCACACATGATTGAATGCAGAGTTAGAGCTGAATAAAACCAGGAAGTCCGGTGCCGCCGCACCATAGTAATAACTCGTACTATTCACGCGATCATCGACAAAAATAGTCTCTGGCTTATTCATGTTAAAATCTTCCACGATGAATTTAACATAGGTATCTAATGCAGTTTGATGTTGCTGATAAAAGTCAGTATACGAATGAATGGCTAGTGGATTTGTTGGCTGTGGCAGCCAAATCATCGACCAAAAACGAGAAGCATAGGATTGCTGCGTGTATTCAACCAAAGGAAAAGTTAACTCTGATGTGTTGGTGAAGTAATAGCTTGAGTGATGTTGATAAGGTTTTGCTTTCGCCAAAAGCTGGCGGTAAAGATAAAAGTAATGTTCTGAATAAACAGTCACAAAGGCAGCCCGATAAAATGGATAAGTAAAAATGGCGATGCCGGTTAACATCAAGACTAACCAATTAATCGATGTTTTGAGCGTCTGGTGCGGTAGTATCAGTTCTAATATTAAAAACACCATGATCACAGTGAGCGCGATTTGGTGCTGATACCAAATGGTGTGAGCGAGATACTGATAGAACAAACTAGCTAACAAAACTATGGCAATGGACAGGCAATAGCTGGCAAGCACAGAACGTACGCCGCTGATACAAAACGCAGCCATAATACCCAGCAGACAAAAAAAGGCAGACAGATAGAATGGGAAAGGAATATTGGTGTATACATAGCTAGCGGCAAAAATGAAATAAGCGAATACGCCTAGCGTAAATAGCGTAGTCTTTAAGAGCTCATTACGTGTTAGCGCTGGCTGATGAGTCAAGGCGAAATAAAGATAACTCATGATGAGTAATGCATAACTCAGGCTTGGTAATTCATGATAGTACCAGTCAGTGCGCTGTGAAATATAAATCAGCCAGAATCCTAGCATCGAAATTAATAGAACTGAACTCAGGTCGCTGTCCATGATTTTTCGATGCATCAAATAAAACAAAATGGTGCAGTAGGTGAAAACACTAGCTGGTTGGTAAAGCATATGGCTGAGAGTTTGGGTGTAGAGTGTGTAGTAAGAGGGGGCAATTAACGGCAGTATCACGGTTAAATAATCTTGATGCAGGTAATAAATCACCATTAAATAGAGCCAGCTGGTTAGAATCACCGCCGCAGTTTCTGTCCTAATGCAAGCTTGTATCGTGCGCTTTCGGCGCCAGATATAAATTTCATTCATCACAAAAATAACGAGAAAAAATGGCTTCAAACAATAACCAAGTCCCGCCAGTGTGCCGATTAATCCGGTAAGTCTAACATCGATATTTTTTAATCTGGCGGTGATGAGGAATAAATAAGGTGTGATCAAGAGCACGGTTAAATGCTCGCGCTGGCCGAAGTCTGACAGAGGAAGGATTAAGTAAATGACGCTGAGGCAAGTTAATAGCAAGGCGGAGATGTCTTGTCTTGTACTAAATAGCTTTTTGAGGTAGAGCGAGCCTAGCCAGAGTGAAGTGGCAGAAAGTGTGAATACATAGATTCTTAGCGCGATAACTACATTGAGCTGAGTGAATTCTTTCAGCAATACGACCGGCAGATACAAATACAAGATCAACGGTGGATTCGTTTCCAGAAACGCTCCAGCATACGTGCCGCCACGTAACATTTGTTGTGATGCGTGAATTAGCCAGCTAACATCAGAGTTTAGCAAGAATAAGTTTTGCAGCAGCCACGCGCCAACGAATACAGCCAGTAGATTAAGCAGCAAAAAATCCATTTTTGCCATAGAAGTAAACCGCCAATATTATCTTGCCATGTTAACCGTGCTTAGTTTCTCATTAGGAATAAGCAAGATATTAGTATAGTCACCTTTTGGGCTAAACGGAATTAACATGCGGCGTTTGCGTGAACATTTGCGATAGACAAATCTTGCCAAGCCTGAGTACCAGTGGTGGCCGAAATAATATTTATGATGGTTATGTGCAATGGCCCGCACTTGATAATCGTTGAAAATGGTATTGAATAAATCCAGTTTCTTAAATGCTTCACGGGTTGCGTCATTATTCCATTCCATGATGACGATAGGTCTCGATGTGGCGATGGTTTTTTGTAACCCATGCAGTGCGCGTGGTTCGAATCCTTCGATGTCCATTTTGATGAAATCGATTTTTTGTATGTTTTGTTCTTGCATCACTTCATCGCCAACGCGGCAAGTTAACGATTGCGTGGCAGACCCTTGATGCTGTAAGTCAGACACAAAAGTAGAGCCGTCTTGATAAAATGTCAGGGTTTCGTTTTGATCGGACAAGCCAACATTAAAAATCTGCATGTTGTTAATATGATTTTCTTTTTGATTAAGCTGAAGTACTGCCACGTTTTCTGGCAGTGGCTCAAAGCAATAAACCATTTTGCTAAATTTCGCCATCACCAGCGCGTGGTTACCTATGTGTGCGCCTATGTCTAATACCACAGCATCTGGAATGTTTTTTAAAATGCGCTCGATATACAGAATAGCTTGATCGTCATAAATGCCTTTTTTGCGTATGGCATCAGCGATGTGGCTGTGGGGTTCAGACCAGATTAATTGTCCGTATTTGTTAGTCAAAAGCGCCATGTTATTCATGTGCAAGCTATCCAGCAATAATGGAGCGTTGCATTGTAATAGAAAAATAACAGAGGCGGAAGTTCTTATCGGCGCCGAAGTGTATAGCAGGCACAGCAAGATGTTTGCTTGTCCTTACTTTCTGCCTCGCTATCGCTTTTTCGTTGTGCATTATCGGCTAATTTAAACATGCTAATAGAATGAGCTTGTTTACCTAGCGCAGATAGTCCACGTAACTTGTCTTGTTTTTCGGCATCAGGTTCAAATATTTGTCGTGGCACACCAAGGGCGTTGGGTTTTTCAACCACAATTAGCGTGTCTTTGCCTTTAGTGCTATAAGCTTGACGTTTGTTCACGATAGCAATCACATGTTCTACGCCATTGGTGACAGCATCTAGTAATTGTTCTGTTGAATGACCATAAAACGTTTGTGGATTTTGCAAGACGCTGAGTACAGATAAGTGATTGACTAACAAATGCTGAAACAAAGTGATAGCCAGTGTCGGTAGTGTGTAATGATCGAAAGGATGCATGCGCACCAGTCGTCGTATCAAGGTCACAATGCATTTCATTTTTTGCGCCGGGCTTAACGCTTTAGCGCTGATGTCGTGATTAAATTGTTCGATGAGTTGATTCAACTGTCGAGATAACACTTTGTTCACGTTGTCATGCTCATCAATGATAGTCCAATGCTGAACAACGATGCCTGTTGTGTTTGCCATTTTGTAAAGGACTTCTCCAATGATAGTTCTATCATCTGTCGAGGTTAGCAAGGCTTGAAAAAGACCGGGAAATTGCTGAGCGAATTCTTCTGAGCTAAAGACAGATTCGCCTTTGATGAGTTTTTCTAACGATGCTTTGTGAATAAACATACCGTTGATGTTAAATGCAGTATGTGCATCAAACTCTTCAACTAGTTCTATCATGCCTTCATGTGTGAAGTTTTTATCGACTGTGGTCATGCAGGCATGGGCAGAGCGCAGTTTGCCGCCATCTTGAGCGGTTCCATCGGATAAAAATGCTGTCATGGCTTTATGCATGTCTAATATCAGTGGCAATGAAAGCTTATCTGCGCGTTTAAAGATGAATTCATAAGCGGTAGGTAAAGTTTGTAATAACTCAGGCTGGTTTTGTTCGTGGGATAGTATGCCAGCTTTAAGTCGATTGATAGCATCCTCCGACAATAAAGCTAACTCAGTGCTGGTTAGACCAAGTTGACGTTGAAGCGTGGCTTTGGCATCAGGCGCGGAGTCACCTTCGTTTTCTTCGCTGGAGAAATCCTCAACAAACAGTCGCCAAAACTCTTCTGCAGGCAGCGTGTTGGTTAAGTCACCGTGTGGATTCTCGCCAAACACAGAAGAGTCGCGTAATAAACCGCTTAATCTTTCATCATTGAATTCACGTGTCTGCATAGGCCACCTTCCTTGGTAACTAAAATTATTTTCAGTGTACCCAACGCAATTAATACAGACAAGACGATTAAGTCTACTGTAAGATGGCGGCCATTTCGTAATGTCAAGGACTGAGATGAATGCAACGCGATGAATCGCTTTTATCATTGAGTACCCATTGGGGCTTAATCATAAAAATCTTTTTATTTCTTTGTCAGATGGAAGCGAGAGAGCAACAGCAAGGGTTTGGTAAAGTAAGAACGGGGAGTCGTGCGCTTTTCGGTACTTGTGCGCAACTTCGAAAGGCGATATTGCATGTGAAACGTTACCAGCTGCTCGACCATTTTTTTTGGGCGTGTGATCCCCGATTTATTGAGCTTTATGAGCATCCCAATAATCTCTGTAACTTTTTCGAATTAAATTCCAGATTGAATTGGCTCACGAGTTATCTTAATGGTAGCCCCGTCACTGAGAACGATATTTTCTGTCTTTCTGGTAACACGAATTTAATCCAAAGAGTGCTGGATTCACGCGCAATCAAACAATTTTCCCCGGAGTTAATCCGGCGTTATTGCTTGCTGATCGCAATGAGTGAGCGCTCGGCCGCTTTAACTTTTTTTTGCGAAGGTATGCGCATGCCTGTGCAAGCTCTGATACCCGAGGTGGTAGAAATTGTAGGCAATTATTGGGTGAAAAAAAGTAAGCGTGATCAACTTAAAGAATCGTTTTTATATGAACTTTGTTTACACGGTAACGAAGCAGCATGGTCATGTGTGGCAACGCTAGTCACGGCAAAAGCGTTGCGTGATTTCATCTCTACTTCCGGTATTTTGGATATTCTAATCAGCGATGATAATGAGCGCCAACCCATGCGCTCTTATTCTTTGCGCGCCATGTTAAAGTACTGTGACTTACTTCAAAATAAAGTAGGCATCACCCATCTCCGTGACCGATTGATGAGATATAACTGTTTGGATTTGGCGTGCGTGTTGCTTGAGCTCGCCAAGGCCAACACTTCATGGGGCAAAGTGGATAGCTCTACTTTACGTACGATAGTCAAAAGTGGTCACCTCGCATTAACAAAAAAAATATTGATGTTGAATCCTGATTTATTGCAGCGCTTAAAAAACCCGCGTGATGCGCTGGGATATAGCATGGTTGCTGCTACGCTAGAATCGGAAGAATCAAATCACGCCATGCTCACTTATTTATTAGATGAGTTACAGATCCCGGTTGGTTGTGAATTTGATCATGATACAAATATGATGACAGCGATATATAAGCAAACTGAAATGCTGACATTATTGCTGAGTCGTGCCCCGAATTTAGTCCATAGAAAAAGCCACGATCAAGAGTCTCCCCTTCAACGTATTTTGAAACGCTCGCTTTTCCTCAAACATCAAACGGGGAGTGCCCCCTGGAAAGATCGTTGTTTTGCTAATGTGATTGCATTAGTGAACGCTGGTGCAAATCCTGCAGATGCTTTTAATCTTTCACTGGGCCCACAAAAAGGCAGTCATCTTGGATTCCTCGCGCTGCATGAATGGCCTATGTTTAATGAAGCTGTTATTTGCCTGATTCGTGCTGGTTTGAATCTTGATGAGAAAGGTGCAAGTCGATATCCTGCCTCTTATTATTTATTGCTTTGCCATGATTACTTGAGTGAGGCGTCACTCACGCTTTTGCTCGCGCAGTCTTTTAACCGAAATGAATCTTTTCAACGGGGTTATATTAACGATGCATTTAATCGCGGTTGTGCAACACGCAGTGCTGCACTCATTGGTCTTTTGATAGATAATGGCGCCGAATTAAAGTCTGACCCCATCGACCAGCGCGTAGAATTGACATTCAGAGCCACAGACAAAGCTGCTGAGCTGCGTTACAAACAGTTTTGTCACGAGCTGAAGATAGAGGGCAATCGGGGTGTCGCAGGCATGACCGGACTTGATTTGGCAATTATCCATGCCAGATCAGATGTGGTGCGAGTGATTGTGAAAAAAATACCTCGAGATGCGGTGGTGGCGGTATTAACTAGTCAGCATCTTAATAACCGTAAAACGACATATGAGCTGGCTGTTGCGCTTAACCATCAAGAGATTATTCATACAATCGATTGTTTATTGGAATCGACGCAGACGCTTTCTTTTTCGGCTGGTATTTCACGTTCGTGCGAATAATGTTAAGTGCTTTCACGGCTGGTTCAAATTGTTGGTCTGCAGAGCGCTGAATCCAGAACTTTCCAGACGAAGTGTCTTGCGAGGTGCCAAAACCGTAATAATACATATAACCCACGGCATACTGCGCTTCCATGTTGCCTTCAGCAGCTAGCGGCAGTAGTTGTTCCATGGCTTTCTTATAAAAGCCTTCCTTGAAAAGACGTTTGCCATTTTCCAATTCTGACATGGTGGTAATGGACATCTCTTTAGGTTGTTTGGGATAAGGCGGTGTGGGTCGTTTTGGTGGCGTGGTGGCGCAGCCTGTCAGGAGTAGGGCGGCCATAAGACAAATTGCTATACGACGCATATTAATTATCCCCTTCTTTTTCTCGCGGTTTAAATTGCAATGGTTCGCGTGGCAGCGGCAGTTTCTCTAGTCGACCGCCATTCTCTAAAATCACGGTATCAGGTTTGATGTCATTAATTTTTACGCCATCCGGCAGGCTGTCGCCTACCTGATAAATTTTGCTGGGGCTGCCAGCAATCGAAATATAAGCCTTGGAAACGTTTTCACCCATCGCGTTGCTTTCGCGGGCGATGCCGGTCACGCGTAACTGCAGGTTGGTAATCGGCATTTCACCGGTGTCTGAGAGGCCAAACAAATGTTGTTCTGGAATGCTGGCGATTAGGCGGGCCGAGCTGTCGTCTATCTTTACTTTGGCAGTCAAGACTTGATGGGCTAGCTTCCAGTCAAAATACCAAGCGCTAAAGTCGTAGCAAAAGGTAAATACCACCAATAATGACAAGCCCGCGGCAATGGCCATGAGGTAACGTTGATTCATTTGTACATTCAATATCATCATGTTTGCAGACTTCAGTGATTCGGCATATTATAACTGAATCAAATGGATTAGCAGAGACTTAATCTATGAGTTATATCGACCGTAACTTGCTCCCGGATGAACGCGTCATCTTCCGCACCAAAAAACACCTCATTATCTTTTTCTTCCCGATACTGTTGTTGATTTTCTGCGCTTATGCGTCTAGTTACATGGGCAGTAACCAGATATTAAGCCGTGTGCAATGGGTGCCTTGGGTTGTGACCATTTTGATTTGGTCTGGCGTCGGGTTGAATTACTACACCTCCGAATTTGCGGTGACGAACAAGCGCGTCATGATGCGTGAAGGGTTTTTCACGCGCCATAGCAATGAAATGCGTTTAACGGCTATTTCGCAGGTTAACGTAGACCAAAACATCATAGGCTCGATGGCGGATTTTGGCACAGTGTCTATCAATGCCTTTGGCGTCTCAGATTTCTATTCCATGATCAATCATCCCATCATCTTCCAGAAAGTCGTCAATGAACAGTTAGACAAAGCGGCTTCAGGTAAGCAATAGCAGTAAATAACTTGGGTGGCGCGTATCGCGCGCTCACCCAAGTCCTTGTATCCTCCTGTCACCCTCATTACACTACTCACCCCAACAATCAACTATAAAAACCCGCCATGTCAGACCTCAAAAACGAACGATTTATCAAAGCCTGTTTGCGCCAACCAGTCGATCAAACGCCCATCTGGATTATGCGGCAAGCCGGACGTTATTTACCTGAATATCGCAAAGTCAGAGCCGAAGCCGGCAGCTTTATGCGGTTATGTCAGACGCCAGAACTGGCGGCTGAAGTGACACTGCAACCTTTGCGCCGGTTTGCATTAGATGCTTCAATTATTTTTTCAGATATTTTAACGATTCCAGACGCCATGAATCTGGGGCTCAGATTTGAAGAAGGCGAGGGCCCGATATTTGCGCGCCCAGCTCGCACCGAGAAAGATATTGCTGCATTACAAGTGCCGGACCCTGAAAAATTAAGTTATGTGTACGAGGCTATCAAGCTGGTCACCCGCGAACTAGACGGTCGTTTACCGCTGATCGGCTTCTGCGGCAGCCCTTATACACTGTCTTGCTATGTGGTTGATGGTAGAGGTAAAACCGGTTTCCCACTCCTGAACAGCATGCGCCGCTCAGACCCCAAGTTGTTGCATAAGTTATTGGATGTCATGGCAAAGTCTGTCGTTGCGCACCTCAATGCACAGATAGAAGCAGGGGTGTCTGCGGTCATGATATTTGATACCTGGGGCGGTATGCTGGGTGATCAGGAATATGAAGAATTTTCACTTTCTTACATGCGTAATATCATTTCCGGCCTGTTTAGACACTATAATAATAAGAGCATTCCAGTCATTTTGTTCACCAAAGGCGGCAAGCGCTGGCTGCCTCAAATGGCGCAAAGCGGATGCGATGTTCTCGGAATCGATTGGGAAATCACTTTGCAAGAAGCGAAAGCGGCAACGCTTGGAAAAGTTGCGCTGCAGGGGAATATGAATCCTGCCAGTTTGCTGCGTAGCGCCAATCAGATTCGTCAGGAAGCAGAAGATATATTAGCTTCTTATGGACAAGGTGCTGGTCACATCTTTAATCTTGGTCATGGCATCACACCGGATGTGCCGCCCGAGCATGTGGCAGTTTTGGTTGATGCGGTGCATGAGTTGAGTCAAACCTATCATCGCAAGTAACAAAGCTAAGAGGAACGTAGTATGAGTAAAGTGTTGCAGTGGCTGATGACGGCAATGTTGGTAGTCATGACTATTTCCACGGTGAACGCAGGACGTCCGCTGCCGCCAGATCAGGCATTTCACGTCAACGCGACGGTTGTTAGTGCGCATGAAGTGGATGTGCATTTTCAGTTAGCCAAGGATTATTATCTTTATGCTAATAAGCTGCATTTTAGGATGGCGCCTGAGGTGACCCTCACACCCACACTGCCAGCTTCTACCATCAAGCAAGATGCCGTCTTAGGTCCGGTCAACGTTTTCAAAGGGGATTTTATCGTCCCGTTGAAGGTTGAAAATGCCAGCGGTGCGTATCAGTTAACGATTAAGTATCAAGGATGTTCATTAGAAGGTTTTTGTTATCCGCCAAATAGTAAAACGTTTGCTATCGATTTCAATTCACCATTGGGAAATAACGTTGCGGACAATCGTATTGTCACGAGTGAGAAAATTGTTTCAATGGTGACGGATCAAAATGCGATTGGGTCATTGTTCATGATGCAAAATCGCGGCATCGCTCTGCTGATCTTTTTAGGTATTGGAATCTTGCTTGCGTTCACGCCTTGCATATTGCCTATGCTGCCCATTTTGACCGGGATTATCGCCGGGCAAAAACAAACGGCGAATACACAAAAATCATTTTTATTATCGTTAACGTATGTGCTTGGTATGTCTATCACCTATGCATTAGTCGGCGTGATGGTGGCGTTAGTCGGCAGCTCGCTGCAAATAACACTACAGCAGCCATGGGCGATTATTTTAAGCAGCGCAGTCATGATGATGCTCGCTTTTTCCTTGTTTGAATTTTTTGATTTACCCGTCTCACGTCGTTGGCAAAATGCAGTGTCTGCGTGGAGCCGCAAACACGACGGTGGCACATTTCTCGGTGTTTTTTTAATGGGTGTGATATCAACGCTGGTGGTGTCTCCCTGCGTGACTGCGCCTTTAGTTGGCGTGTTAATTTATATTGCCCGCACCGGCGATCTCATGCTCGGTGGCAGCGCGTTATTTGTCATGGGCATAGGCATGGGTATTCCGTTAATGCTGTTAGGTGTGTCTGCGGGGCACTGGTTGCCAAAAAGTGGTAAATGGATGCAAGCCATTACGAAGTCATTCGGCATTATTTTATTTGGTATGGCCATTTGGCTGCTTGGCCGTATTTTATCGTCACCAGTGATGCTGGTGTTGTGGGGGTTGTATTTAATCGGCATTGCCCTGTTTTTCAGTTTGTATTTAACACGCGTGATTGGTAAGCGTGGCATTAATTTGACACTGGGGTTTGTATCCGGGCTATTTGGTTTGCTCATGATAGGCAGCACGATGGGTTTGCCTATCATGACGAATAAATGGGTGAGTTCAGTTATTCACTCAGATCAAGTAGCCGTGAGTGATTTTAGCGTGGTGCATAGCATTAGCGGCTTACAATTAAAAATTGCCGAAGCCAAAGCAAACAACATGCCTGTGCTCGTGGATTTCTACGCTGACTGGTGCACTTCATGTGTCTTAATGGATAAGGAAGTCTTTGCAAATAACAAAGTGCAAAAATCCATAGAACCCTTTATGCTAGTCCGTGTTGATCTCAGTCAAAACACTTCGGACGATCAACAACTATTACAACAATACCATGTTGTGGCTCCGCCAACTGTTCTCTTCTTTAATACCGCTGGCAAAGAAGTGGAAAGCAGACGTATTGTTGGTGAGTTAAGCGCAAGTGATTTCCTGAAGCGTATGGATGTATTCATGGCAGGCAATTGCACCAAACAAGCACAATGCTAATCATTGAGGAATAAAGCATGCTGGCAACCCCAAAAATCCCGCAATTAAAAACACCGTTAATCGCACCGTTGCTAGATTTGGAAAAGCATTTTTTAAGTAACTGCAAAAAGATTAATGAGTGGTTTGATGCGCAGTGGAAACAAACCACGCCGCCTGTTTATGGTTCGGTTGATTTGCGTAATGCAGGTTTTAAAATCGCACCAATTGACATGAATTTATTTCCTGCCGGGTTTAATAATCTCAATCCTGACTTTATGTCCGTGTCAGTGTGTGCCGCAAAAGAAGTGATACAACAATTAGAGCCAGGCACAAAAAATGTGTTGGTGGTTCCTGAAAATCACACGCGTAATTTGTTTTATTGGGAAAATGTGCGCACGCTGCTGAATATTTTGCAGCAAGCTGGTGTGAATGCTGAACTTGGATTTTTAGCGCCAGAATTAACGGCCGAACAGAAAATTGAATTGCCATCAGGCGCGTCTGTGACCATTAAGCCATTACGTCGTGAAGGGGATTATTTGTTTGTTGATGGCTTTAAGCCGGAAATGATTTTACTGAATAACGATTTATCTGACGGCATACCACCTATTCTTGATAATGTGAAGCAACCGATCATTCCACCAGCTAGTCTTGGCTGGAGTCAGCGATTGAAGTCAGGGCATTTTCAATATTATGCAGAAGTTGCCGATGAATTTGCGAAAATTGTTGAGATCGACCCTTGGCTAATTGCGCCGTTATTCCGTCACTGCGGTCAAATTGATTTCATGCAGCAAGAAGGCTTGGCGTGTTTAATCGCGAATGCTGAAAAATTATTTGCAGATTTAAAAGTGAAATACGAAGAATACAACATTCCTCATCAGCCATTTTTAATTATTAAAGCTGATGCCGGTACTTACGGTATGGCCGTTATGACTGTGCGCAATGTGGATGAGTTGCGCAACATGAATCGCAAACTGCGCACCAAAATGTCTACTATTAAAGGTGGTCAGCCGGTGAATAGAGTCATCATTCAAGAAGGTGTTCATACATTCGAAACCGTTGGTGATGATAATTCGGTAGCAGAACCAGTCGTGTATTTGTGGGGTCAGCGTGTGGTTGGTGGTTTTTATCGTGTGCATAAAGACCGTGATGTGGATGAGAGTTTAAATGCGCCCGGCATGCATTTTGAGCCAATGGCTTTTGCGCGTCCTTGTAATGAACCATGTTCTTCTAAAGAGCCAACGGCAGCTGAAAATCGCTTTTATCTTTACGGTATTGTAGCCAAGCTGAGTATGTTGGCAGCAGCGCGTGAAATGCGGGATCAAACATGAGAAAAAAACTCGGCGTGGTGATGGACCCAATCGGTTCTATTCATTATAAAAAAGACAGTACGCTAGCCATGTTATGGGAAGCGTCGCGCCGTGATTACGATATTTATTATTTTGAACAGGCAGATTTATATTTACTGGAAGGCAAGGCTTTCGGTAACGCGAAAATGCTGCAAGTGCATCATGACGATAAAAAATGGTTTAGCTTCCATGGCGAAGTGACGGTGCCGCTGGCTGATTTAGATATTATTCTAATGCGTAAAGATCCGCCGGTTAATGCCGCTTATATCCATACGGTGCAGATACTGGAATACGCAGAACGTGCTGGCGTGTTAGTGGTGAATCGCCCGGGTGCGTTGTTAGCTTGCAATGAAAAATTATTTGCTTGTGACTTTCCCCAATGCACGCCGCTGACTTTGGTGACAGCTTCACGTGAGAAATTTTTAGCTTTTTGGCAAGAGCACAAAGATGTGATTTGCAAACCATTAAACACCATGGGTGGCGATTCCATCTTTCGTGTGCGTGCTGATGATGTTAATGCCAACGTTGTTTATGAAGTATTAACGCAGCGTGGTGCAAATTTCATGATGGTGCAGCAATTTATTCCTGAAATTATCGATGGCGACAAGCGTATTCTCATGGTTAATGGTCAGGCCATGCCGTATATGTTGGCTCGTGTTCCCCAGGCGGGGGATTGGCGTGGTAATCTCGCGGCTGGAGCCAGAGGCGTTGTGAGGCCATTAGGTGAACGGGAAAAATTCATTGCAGCTACTGTTGGTCCGGTATTAGTAGAGCGCGGCATCTATTTTGCGGGCCTTGATGTGATTGGGGATTATCTCACTGAAATTAATGTCACTAGCCCTACTTGTATTCGTGAAGTTGAAGCTGATAGTGACGCTAAAGTGACGGCCAAATTATTTGATGTGTTTGAAACGAAGTTGAAATAACCTTCACATTTTCCCTCACCCTGGCCCTCTCCCGCAACCACCCATAGTCGATGCTCCACCACACAGGGCGTGAGAGGGGACCTGCTAATGTTCATCTTTGCAATTCCCACTACTGCCTACTAACACGAGAAGCCCAAACCAACTGCCCATCCATTTCACCGAGCATCTACGTTTCACCACAACCCCTCACCGTCCCCGCAAACCCCAACCACACCCACCCTCTCATCACCATCCCGCACAACCCCACCGCAC
>CAZBHW010000033.1:0-27237 GCA_964492045.1 uncultured Coxiellaceae bacterium
CGATCTATTGCACAGTTACACAAACAGATCCCCGCTAAAAGCGTGCGGGGACGACGGCTTTGTTGGCGGCGGTGACTCGACGGCAGTACTAGGCTGCTGCCGGGGACGACGGGCGTGGTGGGTTGGTGTCAGGTCGACAGACGTAAGGGTAGGGTACGGGTGTGGGGATAAAACACCCGGATTAACGCAGTGCGTAATCCGGGAGACGGGCTATCAGGTCACACGAGGAATCACTATTGCTTCTTCAAAAACGCCGCGGCACCAACAGTTGCCAACACGCCTGCACCTAGCACCATTAACGGATAAGCATATCTAGAAAACAGACTACCACCAATTGGTTTACTAACAGCTTTGCGTTTCGTCTGCACAAATCCCATTTGCGCGAGCAACGTATTAAATGCTTTATTTTCGGGATTCAACAACAGCACACTCTCACACGCTTTTAAAACCAGATACTGCTCTTTAATAGCAGGCGTATTCAGTTCCATCAATAAATGTAATCTGTGCTGACCCGGTATCATGACCACTTGCAATTTCTTACGTTGATTATTTTCGATTTCGCCTGATTGGTATTGATATTCACGCATACAAGTTAAACTTTGGGCGTCATCATGCATAAACACTTGCAAATCAATCCGTGCTTCTGCGCAGGCAATTTTCATCAAGGAACTGACATGCTTCTCAGCAGTAGAGATTGCTGCAACAGTCCACACATCCAAACCTTGCTTTTTAATATAATGGATAAAAGCTTGTGTTAATTCATCTGGTCTCTCATAACGTTCTTGCACCAGCTGCTTTAATTCAGCATGCTCAAGTTCATCGAACTTACCCAAGCCCTCTAATTCCTGTATCACAGTAAACAATTCATCTCTGTGTTCAGCTTTTTGCAAGTATTGTTCACAATGATTGAGCTTTATTAATCTGTCGACGATTTCGCATGGTAAAACCTGCACATCAGCTAAATACCCAACTCGATCCTTACTCATGTTCGATGTACAAGACTGGCGAACGATCATCACTGCATCATCTCTACTAATGCGTCTATCAGCTTTCAACAAATGCGCCATTCTAAGCCGCGCTTGTGCAATGCTTTCCATTAACACCAAACGTAGCTGCTGATTCACGACCAGTCCTGCTGTCTTTAGTAATTCATTAACGATGGCGATTTCTTCTTGCAATACTTCGGGATTCTCAGCGCGCTCAATATTCAACTGCATACACCGCGCCATTAACTGTGGGATGACAACAGTGGGAATAGTTGATTTTGGCTGGCCGTTATGATTCTGTAATTCCGCAATCAATTGGTGCGCAAGTCGATTAATAAAATCAATTTCAGATTGCTCTGTTGCCAGAATGGCGCTGTAATATTTCACGAAGGTTTGCTCTGCATTCAATTCGTGAGAATAGCGCAAACTATACTGTGCTTGTTTAGACTGTTTCAATTCATCACAATCTACATACAGATGCAGTAACAAATTGCAAGCTTGTATCAATGTATTGTCATGCTCCAAAGCTTTGCGTAAATCAGCTTCTGCACGCTTATATTTACCCAGCAGATAATAAATTTCTGCTCGTTGATACAGTAATTCCGCGTATTTTTTGCTTTGAAGTTCTGCCGCTTCCTGCTTGTCAGTCGCTTGATGAAATTTTCTGATTGCTTTCGTGTTTTCTTCCAGCGCCGCACCTAGTGAGTCTTCATCTCGTAATTTTTTTGCGGAGTCGAATAAAGATTGTATATGCTCCATGCGTTTGTTTAAGAGATCAAAATCACCTACTTCCATGGTGTTGGCATGTCTTGCAGCTAATGACAAACTGTAACAACGATCTAATAAAAATGCGCCTATGGTGACAAAGCCAATTCCTGCAAACACTCTTTCTGGTGTTAAGGACTCAACGCCAGCTTTCATCACCGCACCCACACCGCTGAATCTGCTTTCCATTTTTGTCTCCCTAGTAAGAATTGCACTTATGAATGTTTGGGATTCTAGCTTTAGCGTTTGTGGCAAGCAATCATTTATCAAAATGTTATAACGGGTGGATTTTAGCCTGGATCTATTTGTTTAGGTGTGCAAAAAAGGTTGGAACATTGTTTGTTCAAGTTGGTGCAGACACAAACAGATCCACGCTAAAATCATGCGTGGACGACACGATTTGTCTTTTGTGTATAGCCTGAGTTCAGTTTCACTTGAAGACGAATTAGATTGAAATTACTCAACTGCATTTATATGATTGTCGCTTCATCTCACATTTTTTCAGGAAGATTCTATGCAAGTTAAAGCAGCGGTTGCGCATCAGGCTGGTGCTCCACTCACCATTGAAACGGTTGATCTCGAGGGACCTAAAGCTGGTGAAGTGTTAGTGGAAATTAAAGCAACAGGGGTATGTCACACCGATGCATACACTTTATCTGGCAACGATTCTGAAGGTATTTTTCCGAGTATTTTAGGGCATGAGGGTGCAGGCATCGTCGTGGATGTAGGCCCGGGGGTCACCAGCGTGAAAAAAGGTGACCATGTCATCCCGCTGTACACGCCAGAATGTAGACATTGCAAATATTGTCTTTCGCAAAAAACGAATTTATGTCAGGCCATTAGATCCACGCAAGGCAAAGGTTTAATGCCAGATTCCACCAGTCGTTTTAGTCTTGGCGGTAAGCCGCTGTATCATTACATGGGTACATCAACTTTTTCTAATTACACGGTCTTACCTGAAATTGCGGTCGCCAAAATTCGCGAAGATGCGCCATTTGATAAAGTCTGTTACATAGGCTGTGGTGTCACGACAGGTATTGGTGCTGTGATTTACACGGCAAAAGTCACGCCTGGTTCAAACGTGGTGGTGTTTGGTTTGGGCGGTATTGGCTTGAACGTTGTGCAAGGCGCACGTCTGGCAGGTGCTAACATGATTATTGGCGTGGATATCAATCCTGCACGCGAAGCTTTAGCGAAAAAATTTGGCTTAACGCATTTTGTGAATCCTAAAGCAGTGCAGGGAGATTTAGTTCCCTATCTCGTAGACCTCACCAATGGTGGTGCGGATTATTCATTTGAATGTGTGGGCAATGTCGATTTAATGCGTCAAGCGCTGGAATGCTGCCACAAAGGGTGGGGCGTCAGTGTCATTATTGGCGTGGCCGCTGCTGGCAAAGAAATTGCAACTCGACCATTTCAATTAGTCACAGGCCGTGTCTGGAAAGGCTCCGCTTTCGGCGGCGCGCGCGGCAGAACTGATGTACCGAAAATTGTTGATTGGTACATGGAAGGTAAAATTAATATTGATGATTTGATTACGCACCAAATGCCGCTGGAAAAAATTAATGATGCTTTTGATTTGATGCATGAGGGTAAGTCGATAAGATCAGTGGTGGTGTATTAGCAGATGCATTGTATTTACACGCACTCACGATCACCCATGAAACCTATCAGCACCAGCTAGATGGCTATGTAGCATCTAGCGAAAACGTCGAGCTTTAATGATTAATAATCATCTCATACTTCTTCTCAATCAACGAAACTTCATGACTAATTCTGTCAACTCTTGATTGCGAAGTGGCAATAAAACCCATGTTTTCATAGAAACGGATGATCTGAACGCGGCCTTTTACCAGCCAGACCACTACTTTGGAAACACCTTGTTTCATGATCTGTTCCAGCGCATTCACCACCAGCATTCTGCCCAACTGGTGACGGCGTAAATTTGAAATCACGTAGATATTATGTATTTCAGCATGATCTTGCTGTAAGGAATAAGCGATAAACCCCGCCGGCTGACCGTCGAATGAAACCATGATAGTCGACATACCGTTCTGGAGTTTCTGCAGCCAACGCTTTTTATATTCTCGCAACAACAAAGCATTCAGCGCATGGTCTACGACTTTACCAGACTCTTGGTTCTGATGACTTTCAATTTCGATTTCAATCAGGCTTTCGATATCATTGATATCTGCCTGATGCAGCTTGATGACGTTGTTGGTAATCATAAATATCCCGCTACACAATCCTTGGACAAGGTGCCAGCCTAATGTGCAAAGGCACAAAATGGCAGGGTACTAACTACCGTCTGTGTTTGGCAAGAAAATAAATTCATCTACCAGTCGTTCTATCAATTCTGCTCGGGATTTGACCTGTAATTTGTGTTTGATGCTTTCCACGCGGTGCTCAATGGTGCGATACGATAAGCCGAGGACTCGTGCGATCTGCTTAGCGGTTTTACCACGCACCAGCAAGCGCATAATGGCATGATCTCTTTGGTCAAAATAAGCTTGATTGAGCTTGATGACCGGCATATCGGTCTGATCTGACGTTAAAATTCCAACCTGCATTAACTGCGATAAAGTCTGAGACAAAGTCGGGCCACAATGTGTGCCCAGCAGAATAGAACAGCCAAAAATACCTGCGACAGCATCGTTTTGCAGCCAGGGAAATTTAATGGAGACAGCCACCATCTCGAGCCCATCAACGCGAACATAACTTTCTGAGTCGATTTTATAGCGGCCAGCCGCGACCACTTGACGGTCATTTTCTAAAATAGGATTAATCGTCTCAGGCTTACCCACATCACGCAGAGACTTACCAATCGCATCCGTGGCCGAGAGATAGCCTGACGTTTCCGCTGTGCGCTCATTCATACGCTGCATCATGCTATTTCTATCCATAAAATACATATTCGCCGGCATATTCATAATCGACTGCACACTGGCAGGATGCTGGACGTTAGCAACTGACGGCGGTACTAACGTAATACCTGCGCCAGTTCGTTTAATGATGAGGTTATTACTGATCATTTTTTAATCAATTCGTTGGTTTATTAATTGAATTGTCTCAAAAAAGCGCTCACTTGTCATTCTCTAATCAAGTTTAACCATCGGGCATCATGAAGGTTTTCACATCAAATATTTGATGCGTCATACCAGACATTTCATTTGGCAATTGATCCAGATAAGACACCTGGAAGAAGTGTTTAGCCGCTGGCGAAGTCAGCGTTGTGTCTTCGGGATATTGCAATAACATCGGAATCAGCACCGATTGCCCTATCACCGCACGCCGCGTTGGCGGAGCAGGGCTTAAGCCCCACATATTTTGATAAGTCATCGCCATCAGCGCATGGTCAGCGCTATTCGGATTTGGGTAATTACCTAAATACAAAACGACATGACCACCGATATAAATCAACGTAATAAACCCTTTGCCGTTCTGCATTAAATAATGCAGACGATCTTCTGGTGCTGAGGACGTCATGTCGACCATCTTGCTAACCGTGACTTGGCCTGAAGAATGCCGCGGTAAATAGATACCAAACGGCGTAAAAATACTTTTTAATTCAGCGGAACAATCGTTATAAAAATATAATCCACCCCAGCCATAAGGACGGTTAATTAATGTTTTCATGATGTCAGCAAAATGATGCTTGGTTAATTTTAGCGGCATAGCAACCACTTCCTCTGCACTGACATCAGCAAATTTTATGCTGGCTTGACGCTCTGCAGTGGCAGCTGGGACCAGCACTCGCATCTTGCCGGCAGTTTGAATCATCGGTAACACAGTGCCGACATAGGCAGAAAATAAAAAGGTGCCGTCAGTTGCAACCATCGGCGTTTGCGTTTTGATGATGGCTGCCAATTGAATTTTAGCGGCATTTTCCCATGCGGAAATAAAGGCAGCACTCGTGTAAGCAAGGCCCGTCGTCTGCACCCAGCCAATAAAATCCGGTGAAATAATTAAAGACCACGCGTGATCGCGGGTACGACCAAGTACATAAACCGGCGTACCTGCCCATAATGCGGAAATTTGCAAATTGTCGAAAGGATAACCCTGACCAGCGAGATTGTGACTAAAGAAGTGAACATCCGTTGTAGGCAACACACGCACCGCAAGATTATCCACTGCAATGGCGCGATTTTCCGGGTGATACGTTTGATGTTTAAATTGCGCCGTATCAATATTATTTAATATCTGCTTAATCCATGCTGCCTGATACGGACGAAAATTTTCCGCGTAACCAATTTCATTTGGCTGCTTATCAACATTACTATAATCGACAGTGAGTGATTGCTCGATAGATTGAATCGAGTCACCATCTTCTTGTAGCAACTGCGCGATATATTGTTCATCCCAAGGTGACAAGCTGCCGAAATAATGCTTGAAATAAGCCTCCAGACGCGTTTTTTGCATGGCATCAGACAAGAGTGGCGTATCGTAATCAGCATCACTTGGCTTAATCCAGTCAGCAATATTTTGACTGTAATGCTCCAGCGGAAACAGTGAGATTAGTGGTTGTTTATCAGACGCTGCGTAAAACTGAAATGAAATAACACCAACCGCAAGTACCAGCAGACCAAGCAACACATAGCATGTTTTTTGATACATGTTATTTCATTCCAAGTAATTATCTGGATTTCTTTGTTTTCTTACAGTTGAACCCGTAATAACAAAGCACTAAAGCCAAGATGAGATCAATCACCGCTGCGCTATAGATGGTGGCTTTGCTAGCAGAAACGGAATTCGTCAGATCGATTAAATAAGTAGGGCAGGCAACAACACTCATCCCTTTTAACAAAGTCAGCCAGGCGATAATGGTCACCAACACACGCCAGCTCCACTCCCAAACGTTATGACTTAACACCATTAAAATACCCAAAATGAGTGTCATAAAACCGGTAATAAACATGGCATTTGGATCATGCATGAGCAGCTGAACACGGATGAAAAAATAAGGCATGTTGATTAGCATGGACAAACTGACAATCAACAGATAAATACCCAATGCTTTGCTTAAGAATATTGAACGTTCCATGAAAGTCACTCTCCCTGTTATTTCAAGTTGTATCAATTTTAACATGTTAACACACTGAGATAGATATTTTCTATGTCTGCTGGCAAGATACGCGCTTATTAGAAAGACAGATTACTTTTTAGGGAGAGTTACATGAAGAAAAGTTTATTACTGCTCGGAATACTGTTATCAACTAATCTGTATGCCGCCAGAATTCACAACTACGAACAACTGGTCACTGCAATAGAAAACGGCGACGTCATTCGTATTAACATTAATTTTGATTTATGCAAAACCAAAGATGCCAGAATCATGCACGGGTTTGGTTCATACACACCAAATGAAATGATTATCGACATGGCCGGCGATGTGAATGCTTCACTCACCCATTTCACCATCCAAAATCCACTCACGCCAAATCATGCGGTATATGAACATGTTCGCTACGCCATTAATTCCTCTAACGTCGTTCAAATCACGACAAATGTACTAGACGCTGCGACTTATATGGCCGTTGCTAAACCTGTCACTTATACTTGTGAAATAGATGACGGCGCACAAATTTATAATAAATCGTAACACCATTACTCATCGCGGGTTAGGTGACTAACCTGCGATGCAGCATAATCAGCATATTGCAAAAACCATTGTTTCGCCATTTCCGCCACTTGCTCCAGTGCGCCATGCTCTTCAAATAAATGCGTTGCGCCGGTAATGATTTTCATCTCAGACACACCATGAAGTTTTTGCTTGGCCGATTGATTCAGCGCAAGAACCTCTTCATCGCATCCACCAACGATAAACAGACATGGGCATTGTACTTGAGACAAAACCAAGTCAGCCAAATCTGGGCGACCACCGCGCACTACCACTGCATTGATATCATGCGGGCGCTCTGCTGCCGCACACAATACAGCAGCACCGCCCGTGCTTGCGCCAAAATAGGCTAGCGCTAAATCATGCAAACTAGTCTGTTCCAGCAGCCAGTCTGTTGCGGCTAATAATCTTGCGGTTAATAAAGGAATATTGAATCTGTACTCACGAGTTTCATTGTCTGCCAATTCTTCTTCTGGCGTGAGCATATCGAATAACAAGGTAGCAATATTCGCTTCATTTAAGCTATTTGCCACATATTGATTTCGCTTGCTGAACCGACTGCTGCCGCTGCCATGCGCGAACAGCACGCAAAGCCTGGCCTTGGCGGGCAGGGTGAGGATGCCCTGTAAATAATGCTGATTGATGGGAATGGCAACATTTGCCTGAGACATATCCATGTCGGGCAGCTTCCTTGTTTATTGACATCGATCAAATAAGTTACTAAGTTTATGACACATAATCAACCACCATAGTAGGTTAACTTTATGCTATATAGCTTGCGTGTTATTAAGATCTGCCTAGTTGCCACAATTGCTTTGTTTTTTAGTGTAGTGGCGTTCGATAACGTCATTGATCACCAATCTAATCTCTTGTTTGTTCAGCATGTTTTGAGCATGGATACCACTTTCCATGACCCCTCGCTCATGCAGCGCGCCATCACCAGTGAGCAAACTCAATCGTTCGTTTATTACCTGATTATCATGTGGCAAATCATGACAGCCATTATTTGCTGGTTTGGCGTGATTACACTGATCGCCAGCATGCGTGATAACAACACGTTATTTCATGAATCAAAATCCTTGGCTTTTTTAGGCTTGTTTTCAGGTGTGATGTTGTATTTGCTAGGCTTTATTATTTTAGGAGGTGAATGGTTTAGTATGTGGCAATCACCGACTTGGAATGGTCAGTCCAAGTCTGGGTTATTTATTAGTATGATTATGTTCGTCATGATATTCCTCAATACACGCGATGGTGATTGAGTGTCATCTCCGGATTAGCTCATTGTTGATGGGCTAATCCGGCAGACTTGGTTAAATGAACATTCTGGGTGTTTGCAAATCGCCATCAACCGAATGCACTTCTAATGCATCATAATAGGCAGGATTTAATTCCAGTTTGATATAACGCAGTATCTCTTCAATGGATTCTGCAGCTGGTTGAAAATGCCCAGAATCATTACGTATTTTTGAGATTTTAATTGTCTCGCCACTCAGTGTTAAATCCATCGTGCCTGCCACGCGAATGACTGGATCGACGCCGCCAAGTAAAGTTGGATGCGGATGATCATGATCGTATAACGCACGAATCCCAACAGTATAATCTTGTTGTGCTGGGTCGTAGGCAAACATCACTTCATACGGCGTTTTTACCCATTCTTTTTTGTGTGAGAGTGATTCTTTCACGGTGGTCAGCCGGACCAGCGATTGCTTTTCTTCGGCTGTGAGCTGATTAACTTCAAACATAAACTGTTTAAAAGAAGCAGGCATCGTTAATTGATTTAAAATCTTTTGCATGCTGCTGCGATTAGCAATTTCTCTTTCATAATGATCTTTTTCACGATTGAATTTTTGATGCAAGCGCTGTCTTTCTTGCTGCTTCTTGAGACGATGATCAACCACATTAACATGATTGTGTAACTTGCTGATGACATGTTGCAGCATATTACGCGCGCTACTTAATTTATGACGATTCGTGTTAGCTGGCTGCATGATGGGATACACATAGGATAGATCCATGGAGGTAGTTTGTTGAAAGACAGTCAAGTCTTTAGCTAACTCATGCACGCGCACATTGTGCTTAGATAAATGAGTTTGCATGATGCTTTTCAATGTCTTTTCTGCTGCAGCAAACACTTTGTTTTTGTGACGGAGCGCAAATAAACTGATGGCTGAAATGCCGCGTAAGTCCCTGATTTGACCTTCTTGCAGGACATCAAATGTCATACGGGGGAAAGGGCGCGGCGCAACTGCCGCCACTTGCTTTTCTTCATTGTTAACTATATGTTTATGATTCACTTTTCCACTTCTCATGGTGCACCTCTGTTATTTTTATGAACTTCAGAGATACTGTATTCCTTTACCTAAAGAGTTATAATACCGTATATTTGTAACTATTGTTACTAATTGCGTAATAATAAGAATATCACACTCCGAGGACTCGCATGGGCACTTTCACTAAAATGAAAACCTTTATTACGGTGATTGAAGAAAACAGTTTTAACCGCGCCGCCGCAAAGCTCTACACATCAGGTGCAGAAATTAGTCGTAGGATTTCGTCATTAGAAGAAGATTTAAAAGCCAAACTGATTGAGCGCACCACCAGAAAACTCACACTAACGAAACTTGGTGAAATCTATTATGAAGACTGCAAACGGATTTTGAATGACGTGCAGGCTTCAAATCAAAAGATTTTATCGCAGCAGCAAGAACCTTCAGGTGAGTTAACGATTCATTACATTTCCAGCTTGGATCTCATTCCGAAGTTGTCAGCATTTTTGCAACGCTATCCTAAGATTTCACTAAAGTTGCACCGCGCTGAACGCTTACCGGATTTTGATAAAGAGGATATTGATATTACCATTGGCTTGTCTGAATACGCACCGCTGCCAGAAAGCTATGTTAGGAAGCGTATTGGGATGGTGCAAAACATTTTAGTTGCCTCACCTCGGTATTTAGCTCAGAACAAACCGATTAAAAATCCTTCGGATTTGCTCAGTCATAAATATATTTCTCACACGGCTAGAATTAATGACCGCGTCTTGGAATTGAAAGACGATATCGCTATCACACTTTCACCTTATTTATACATGAATGACACGGAAGAGATGATCAAAGCGGCGCTGGCGGATTTAGGTATTGTTTATGTGCATGAAGATAGAATGCGTGAGCACCTCAAACATAAAAAATTAATTGCGGTGTTGCCGGACTACATGCGGGCGCCGGTGAATTATTATATGGTTTATAAGTTTGATCGATATCTTGATCCTAAAGTTCGGGCGTTACTGGATTTTTATCAAGAGTAAAATGTTTATCCTTACCCTCACTCTGTCCTGCTTGCGCCACAACTCATCAGACCCATCGCCTGCGTACCACGCCACATTACGCCTGTCGTCCCCGTATCACTCCACACACTTCGCCTGTCGTCCCTGTGCCACTCCACACACTTCGCCTGTCGTCCCTGTGCCACTCCACACACTTCGCCTGTCGTCCCTGTGCCACTCCACACTACACCTGCCGTCCCCGTGCCACTCCACACTACACCTGACTACACTTGTCGTCCCCGCATGCTTTTAGCGGGGATCTGTTTGTGTAACAGAGAAATAAAACGTAGGGAGCTCGCTTCGATCATATGCACAGTATAACAAACAGATCCCCGCTAAAAGCATGCGGGGACGACGACAATATTGGGGTAGTGCATATCGACGGCTGTATTGGGCTTGTGCGTATCGACGGCAGTATTGGGTTTGTGCGTATCGACTGCAGCATTGGGTTTGTGCGTATCGACTGCAGCATTGGGCTTGTGCATATCGACAGCAGTATTGGGCTTGTGCGTATCGACTGCAGCATTGGGCTTGTGCATATCGACAGCAGTATTGGGTTTGTGCATATCGACAGCAGCATTGGGCTTGTGCATATCGACTGCAACATTGGGCTTGTACGTATCGACTGCAGTATCCGACTGATGCAAGTCGACAATGCTATTAGTTGACGCGGGAGCAAATCAAAGCAACGGAAATTCAAATCGACAAGCCCACAAATTGACAGCTTTTCTAGCCTACCCATATAATGCAATCATCACTCAAGCACCAAATCAAACCGCACTCAATAAAAGGACTTCAGTCATGACCCCCACAGCAGCCTACATCATCGGCAGTGCACGTACTCCCTTTGTTAAATCCATGACACAATATCGCGAAGTCTTATTGCAAGATTTAATGACCGCCACAATGCAGCATCTAGTAACGCAGTTACATCTGGATGGTCATCTACTTGGTGATGTCGCACTAGGCGCTGTGATTAGTAGCTCAGCCAATTGGAATCTCGCACGTGAATGCGTACTTGGCACAACACTTCATCCACATACACCGGCGTATAATTTACAACGCGCCTGCGGCACCAGTCTTGAAGCAGCGCGGCAAATTGCATTGAAGATTAATGCTAATCAAATTGAAAACGGCATTGCTGCAGGCTGTGATAGTAATAGTGATTTGCCTGTGTTTGTTCGTCATTCCTTAGTCAGGAAATTATTAGCACTACGTAATGACAAAGGTTTTTTCAGCAAATTAAAAACACTTTTGTCCATGCGGCCCTCTGATTTTAAACTCATTTATCCCGCGGTTGTTGAGCCAAGAACACATCTTTCCATGGGTGAACATTGTGAACGCATGGTACAGGAATGGCATATCTCGCGACAAGCACAAGACGAACTGGCGTTGATGAGCCACCAAAATGGAACTCGCGGTTATGCAAATGGATTTCAAGATGATTTAGTGTTCGAGTATCTAGGACAAAAGCGCGATGGAACTTTGCGTGGTGATACCTCAATAGAAAAGTTAGGTAAACTGAAAACTGCATTCGATTTAACAGATAAAGGCAGTTTAACTGCGGGTAACAGCAGTCCATTAACTGATGGCGCAGCAGCTGTGTTCATGTCTAACAAAGCATTTGCTGACAAGCATCAATTACCAGTGTTAGCGCGTTTTGTTGATGCTGAAGCGGCGGCAGTCGACTTTGTGCATGGCGAAGGATTATTGATGGCACCAACAATTGCCGTTAGCAAATTGCTGGCACGAAATAAATTATCATTACAAGATTTCGACTTTTATGAAATTCACGAAGCATTCGCCGGGCAAGTCTTATGTAATTTAGCCGCATGGGAATCTGCAGATTATTGCAAACGTGTGTTACATCGAGATGCCGCCCTAGGTTCCATTGATCGCAGCAAGTTAAATATTAATGGAGGCAGCGTGGCTCTGGGTCATCCGTTTGCTGCAACTGGCGCAAGAATAGTAGGGGCACTCGCCAAAATGCTGCATCAAAAAGGCAGCGGCCGCGGGCTTATCTCTATTTGCACCGCTGGCGGCATGGGTGTTGCGGCAATTCTGGAAGCCAGTTAAACTGCACGCACTATGCAAAATTCAATGGAAACGGCTGCAGAAGCCAAAGCATCCATACAAACTTTAACTGAATCCATGTGGTTATTCGCCGCATTAAACGCACTAATTGCTGCTGGTGCATTTCAGAACTCGGCTAGTTATTCCCTGCAAACACTCGCCGCACAAATCAATATGCCGATAACTGTAGCAGAACAAACAATCAATTTACTCGCACAAGCTGGATTTGTGACGAAGACTAACCATCAAATTCAGTTAGCAACTGGCATGCAGGAATATATCGACGAAATTGGATTAGATAGATTGCGAGCCAGCTTATGTATCACCCATGGTTTATCAGCCTCCTATGTTAATTCTGCACGTCAGCAGACATTGCAAGCAGGCTGGCATTATACCGATGAATTGATTTTGCAATCGCAAGGGTTGTACTCACAATACATCGTCACTGATTGCTTTACGCAAGTGCCTGCGGTGCAAAATCTCTTGCAACAAGCTAACACAGTTTTTCTGGATGTAGGCGCAGGAGTAGGGCAAATTGCATTGCGAGCATGCGCTGAATATCCCGCATTAAAAGTGATAGCACTTGAACCAGCTGATGTCCCATTTACCTTAGCGACGAAAAATATTAACGCATCTGCTTATGCAAACCGCATAGATTTACGTAAAGGCATGCTGCAAGACATTCAAGACCATCACACAGTAGATGTTGCTTGGTTCCCTCATGTTTTTATTGATGACAAACATCTGGCTAGTTGTTTGCAAAAATTAAAACTCGCAATAAAACCAAACGGAATATTAATTACAACAGCACTCGCCACAACCGCCGCCACTCAAGCCACTTCTATCAAACATTTGATCAATGCTTTATACGGCGGCTTACGCAACGCAGATACGGTGATGGCCGCATTGCAGCATGCAGGTTTTCGCGCAATTACCAAACACGCAGAAGTATCAGGCTACGAAACCATTACTGCGATTGCTTAGCAAGTCAGGATGAAATGCTTCACCTCATGCCGGGTTCTTTATCTCGGATGAGGTGAAGCGTTTCATCCGGGCTACAAATGCGTTAATCTACGCGTGAACTTTTCTGTTGAATTGGCCGTGCGCCAAATAAGATGGTTCCAGTAATTCTCATTACCGGCAGTATCATTTTGACCGTATAAATCGTACAAATCATAGATAATTGACCAGCTAATGGATGTATTTGCATCAATTATCTACAGTATTTCTACAACGTATACGGAGTAAAAAATGAAGCTACAACGCATTAAGCTCGCTGAGCACCGCTACAGCTGGCTTGTTCTCGATGATTCTTATCTGCCAATCAAACCAATTCAGGAATTTATTCGCTATCTTGATAACGTCGAACGCAGTCCTAATACGATTCAGGCCTATGCCAATCATTTGAAATTATATTGGGAATATTTGCTATATATTGGCAAAGACTGGAATGCTGTTAAATTAGATGATTTTGCCGCGTTTATTAGCTGGCTAAGGCAACCTCACCCGAATGTCATTTCGTTGATTCCTGAAGAAGCCAAGCGCCTTGAATCGACTGTTAATACTATACTGGCAGCAGTTTCCAGCTTTTATAATTTTCACCAACAATTAGGCAATACTGAGATTGTTCTTGTTAAAACGTCAACCGCTACATCTCGGCGTTATAAGCCATTACTGCATCACATCACTAAATCTAAACCCATCAAGACACGTTTGGTGAAATTGAAACAGCCGAAAACATTTGTAAAAACGCTAACAACCGATCAGGTTAAAGAAATACTTGAAGCTTGTTGCAGCTTACGCGATCAGTTTCTGATTTCATTATTATACGAAGGCGGTTTACGTATCGGTCAGGCATTAGGATTACGTCATACAGATATAAAAAGCTGGGACAATGAAATCCATATTCAGCCTCGCCCTTATAATGAGAATCAAGCGCGAACTAAATCAATAATCGCCAACATTATTCATGTATCCATGAAATTAATGGCGCTATATACACGCTATTTAGTTGATGAAGTTGATACAATTGATAATGATTATGTTTTTGTACAAACAAGTCAGCATCATACGCAAGGAAAGCCATTAAATTATCGCGCTGTACGTGATTTATTTGCGCGAGTTTCAAAGAAAGTTGGTTATCGAGTTTCTCCTCACATGCTTAGACACACTCATGCTACTGAGTTATTACGCAATGGCTGGGATGCCTCTTACGTTCAACGCAGACTTGGACATCGTAGTGTTCAAACCACCATTAACACTTACGCCAATCTGAGCAACAACGATCTCAAGAAAGCATTTCAAGAATATAAGAAAGGAGAAAAAGCATGAAGGCGAGAAATTTAAAAGTTAAAAACCCTATTGATTTAAAACGTGAACGTTTATTTGCGAAAGATATTTGGTATGCAGAAGAAATCGGATTAAAGCCTAACGAGACACATTCAACTTATCGAGTAAAGTTTAACGATATAAATCCGAAGTGGTTTAAAGATGTTGTTAAACGATTCATTTATTTTCAGGCAAATACTAAAGCTTTTTTTACCTGCTGTAGTTATATTACTGGGTTACGACATTTCGGTAAGTTCATTACAATCTATCAATCAGATATCAAGCCATGAGAAATAAATCGTACTGTAATTGTGGAATATTTAAGTTATTTAACTACGCTGTCTATTAAGACTGTGGCTAGACAAATGGCATTGTTACATCTCAGAACATTTCTTGAAATTGTGAGTCAGGAAGAATGGCTGCCAATTACTAAAGTACGTTTAATTTATAGCAGTGATATACCTAAAATCCCCTCTTCTATTCCTCGATTTATTCCTGAGACTGTTATGGCTCAGCTTAAAGAGCATATGCAAGAATTTCCGGAACGTCATCGACGATTGATATATCTATTGCAAGAAACAGGCCGCAGGATCAGTGAGATTTGTTCATTGCCCTACGACTGCTTACATCTTGATGAAGAAAATAGTTATTTCTTGAAAGTGTCTGAACAAAAGACCAAGAAATCATACATGATTCCCATTACAGATGAATGCGCTAATATTCTTAAAGAGCAGCAACAATATGCACTTAAAACCAATAAAGTTAATAATGGATTTTTATTTGTTGGTAACCGCTCTAACGCACCACATATCACTGCTCGCTACATTCATAAGTTATTAAATACTGTAGCCAATAAAAAGCAGATTCGTGATGAAAATGGCGACATCTGGCATTTCCACACGCATCAATTTCGCCACACTGTCGGCACGCGTATGATTAATGCTGGAGTATCTCAACCCATTGTTCAGCGATATTTGGGGCATGAAAGCCCGGAAATGACAAGTCGATATGCATATATCCATGATCGCACGTTAAAGAAAGCATTCCTTGAATTTCAAGGTAACCTGGTTGATGTATACGGCAACACAACGCTGGATCACCCAGCGCGCAATAACGAAGAACAATGGCTAAAGAAAAATATCATGGCACAAGCATTGCCAAACGGATATTGCGGTCTGCCGACAAAACAACAACGCTGCCCACATGCCAACGCTTGCCTAACCTGCACCAGTTTCAGAACTGACAGCAGCTTCTTGCCGCAACATGAACGTCAATTGCAAGAAACTAATGCAGTCCTAGATACAGCCAAACAACATGGCTGGCAGCGTCAGGTTGACATGAACCATGAAGTGAAAATCAATTTAGAAACCATTATCGCTTCATTAAAAGGAGCAAAGAAATGAGCCAACATAAACGTAATGTGGAAGGCATGCAAAATGCTATTCGTAATAAAAGCCAGATATCTATTACAAGAGTTGAAGCTGTCATACAGCAAATGCTAAATGATAAGCAGGTCATTTCCTTTAATAATATTGCTAAGCAAGCTAACGTTTCAAAAGCATGGTTATATGCACAAAATAATCTTTGCACCAAAATTAAAGAATACCGCTCGCAAAATCATGATGCTCATCGACCTATCCTGCCTTCAGCTATTGAATCGCGAGATGCAATGATAACTTCTTTGAAAAATCGACTTAAAGAATCAGAAATTGAAAATGCGGAGCTACGAAAACAGTTAGAAATTGTATATGGGGAATTACATAAAAAAAATCATAAAAGGAATGTGCAAATAGCATGTGTTCGGTTAACTCATCAATTTTGAAGTTCTTCGATTGAGAACCCCTAATTGTTAGCTCAATGGTTAACCGAACTCGTGTGTTAAACGCCGTATAACTAGCTGTAATAATTAATAATTATCTAAAGAGCGATCCACTTGTTTACATTCTGGCCATTATGTTTGATAATTTGTCTAAAATGCTGGTAGTTAGAGCTACCATTCAATATAAATAAATCACACATATTAATGTCCGGAAGCAATAAAATGTTGGTCATAATTATTAAATCAATAAGAAATTATTTTCTCCTATCGCTTTGCTTACTCGCAATTAGCAGCGCAAATGTCACCCTCGCACAACAACCTACCTCTCTCGATGTAATACAGAGAAAAGCTAACGCTGGTGATACAACTTATCAGGTAAAATTAGGCATTATCTATATTGATGGTGTTCTTGTTAAAAAAAATTATAAGCAGGCAATGCAATGGTTCATGAAAGCTGCAGCCCAAGGTAACAGCAATGCTGAATATGATATAGGTCGAATGTATAGCAATGGCTATGGGGTAAAACAAGACTATTTAGAAGCATTTAAGTGGTACAAGAAATCTGCCAGCCAAGGTAACGCACACGCTCAAGTTCAGATTGGTTTATCGTATGAACTCGGATACGGGGTACAACAAAATTATGCCCTAGCTTTAAAGTGGCTTAAACAAGGAGCCGAGAATGATGACCCTGCTATTCAAAACCATATTGGCACATACTACTTAGAAGGAAAAGCAACTAAGCAAGATTATGCTGAAGCTATGCATTGGTTCATGAAAGCCGCTGTAAAGGGTTACGATAAAGCCCAATTTAATATTGGTTATATGTATAAAAATGGATTTGGAGTAAAGCAAGACTATGTGCAAGCATTGGCATGGTATAGGAAGGCTGCTATTCAAAATAATGCTGATGCTGAATTTAGTATAGGCATGATGTATCAAGAAGGCTTGGGTGTGAAAAAAGATCATGCGCAAGCAATTGAATGGTTCAAGAAAGCCGCTAATCATGGTGATGCTCTTGCACAAGATGCTATGGGTTATATTTATGAAACCGGTGACGGGGTTAAACAAGACTATGCTCAAGCAATTGAGTGGTACCGGAAAGCAGCTACACAAGGTCTTGTGACATCACAAGTAAGTGTCGGCGCACTGTATACCGATGGCTTGGGTGTGAAAAAAGATTATGTGCAAGCGCTTGAATGGTTCAAGAAAGCTGCCGCTCAAGGCGAGCCCGTGGCTCAAAATGATATTGGTGTTTTTTATTTTCATGGCTTGGGCGTCAATGAAGACTATACGCAGGCAATGGTATGGTTTATGAAAGCAGAAGAGAAAGGTGATTCGGAAGCAGAGCTCAATATCGGCCGATTATATGCAGGTGGCCTTGGCGTTAAAAAAGATTATTCAAAGGCGATGGAATGGTTTAAAAAATCTGAAGCAAAAGGTAACAATGATGCCAAGAAATACATTGCGTTACTAAATCTGTATAAGAAAATGGGCTTATAGATTACGTTGAGATTATCAGTTCACTCCACTGGGTGTATGTCAATCACCAATGGTAAATGCAAAGAAACTTGCAATTGTTATCTCATTGATATTTAATCGCACGGTACGAATTAGACGGCTACATTACCCTGCTTTTAATCATCATTACTGGTACCATCAACTGTAAGTGTACCTTGGATTCCACCAATAAGTGCATACGTATTTTATAAAAATAATTCAACTAATTATGCATAATCCTAGAGGTATTTCAATGCAAATATTATCACTCAATTAAATAAGATTCTGATTAATCGGATATAAATTTTTAATATGGTGGGTGAATATTGAGGTATTATGCTGCCTTACAGAAAAGACACCTTACGACACGATCGTAAGTTACTCTGTGGGCAACCGATGTGGGGCATCTATGAACCCAAAAACCGAGCGAAGAAACTGTGATTCTAAAAGGCGGGATATGAATAAGTTAATACAAACAAAAGATGGCCAATCATTAAATGTTGAAATTTCCGGCCAAGGTAAAACCACATTGTTTTTTCTGCATGGTTGGTTGGGAAATTTAAATTGGTGGAATAATCAGCGGGATGCGTTTGCTGATAAGTATCAAATTATACAAATGGATTTGGTGGGTCACGGTAAGTCATCGAAATCACGGCAAGCATGGTCAATCGATACTTTTGCTGAAGATGTGGTTGAAGTCATCAAACAGCTTGAGCTCAACCATGTTGTTCTCATAGGGCATTCCATGTCGGGTAGTATTGTTGTGCGCGCTGCGAACCATCTTCCGAGTGTCGTAAAAAAAATTATTCTTGTTGATACGCTCCACCATGTTTCAAGAATGCCAACGATGGAGCAAGTCGAGCCACTTTTTGCCGGCATGAAAAGCAATTATCACGGCACAATCACTACGATGGTTCCCATGTTCATGTTCGCAAAGACATCACCCGAAGATGTAAAGCAGCGCATTATAAATGAATTTGTCACAGCTGAACCAGAAATTGCAATTGCCAGTTTGGAACCCTTCTACACGACACCAATCGAAGCATCTTGTCGCAGTCTCAACGTGCCAGTTAGAGCTATTCAATCGGATCTTTATCCGACAGATCCAATCATGAATAAGCAGCAAATCAAAGACTATGATCTTAAAATCATTAATGGTGTTGGCCATTACCCCATGCTGGAGGCACCAGAGGAATTTAACCGGCTAATGAGTGAGATATTGCAAGAGTCTAATTAATACGAGAAAAGTCACACTCGCTTTCCGAAACCTCACGAAATAGCTGGTGCCATGCAAGCAAAGTATACGCTGCAGTTGGATGGTAACTTTTTTCGATTAAATCCCTCCGATCAAGCTACGAGATAATATGTAAAACTAAAAGACGTTAAGCGTATAGCTGGCTGTTATAAAAAACTTCGTTAGGCGTCAAAAAACCTAAGCTTTTCCCAGGTCTGTTATTCAATTCAAGCATAATTGCTTCTAATTGAGAGTCTGTAATCTCAGTAAAGCTTGAACCCTTCTTTAGATATTGCCGCACCAACCCATTTGTATTTTCATTCAGTCCACGCTCCCATGAAGAATAAGGATGCGCGAAATAAAACTCCGTATTCAATTCCTGGCCAATCAATTCATGGTAAGCAAACTCTGAGCCATTATCAGCCGTAATGCTTAAAACATAATTTAAAATTGGCTTTAAGCCTTCAATGGTTGCTGTTGCAACTGCATTTGCGGATTTTCTACTGACTTTCTTCAAAATAGTTTTTTTCGAGACTCGCTCAACGATGCTAACAACAGCTTGCTGTCGTTGCTTGCCGATGATTGTATCTATCTCCCAATCACCAATACGATTTTTCTCTTCTACGATCTTAGGTCTTTCATCAATAAAGCGGCGATTCTTGATAGCGCCGATTCGTTTTTTACTGCCATAACGCTTTCTGTATCTTTTATTCTGATGCCTCAAATTAATATACAATTTGCCGCCTTTCTCTTTATCTTTTAAGATGAACTGATAAATCCACTCAGTTCCAATTGAAAAAATCTCATGCTTTTTTGCATATCCGCTGATTTGTTCAGGACTCCACTTCTGTTGCAATTTATCTCTGATAAACTGCTCAGCTTCTTTGGTTAGCTTTGTCTTTTTACGCTTCTTCTTGTGTCGCTCTCGAGCATAGCCTTGCGCGTAATCTGGCTTATACTGCCAAGAACCTAATTTGGTTCGAACAAAGACGATATTACGATTTAATTCCCGACTGATTGTGGATTGATTAACGCCTACCGCTGTTGCTATCTCCTTTTGCTTATAACCTGCCTTCCAGAACGCTAAAATTTGACATCGCTTCAGATAATCCAGTTGCTTATATCCCACTTGAACCACTCCCTTTTAATCAGCGCCATATTATCAAAATATCCTGATTATAAAATAACCAAAAATATGCGCTAATTAGTGGGATTCAAGTCACCTTAGGTAGATTCAACATCGCCTTGATAGAACATCAACAATCATATAAAGATACTGACTGACACAAAACCATCATTAGAATTTATATACACGCAAAAGGATACTCACCTATGCAAAATCAACCTTACGTTTTAATTGTCACGCTTGAAGCTAAACCAGGACAAGAACAAGCGTTAAAAGCATTACTAAACTCAATGGTGCCACCAAGCCGCAATGAAAGTGGTTGCATTGAATATCGCTTGCATGAAACAGATGAGCACCCGGGAAAATTTATGTTTTATGAAATTTGGCAAAACAAAGCAGCGCATGCTGCGCATACCGCTATGCCGCATATGGCAGAGTGGCATGCACGCAAAGCTGATTTAGTTGCCGCTGGTTCAAAATCCTATTGGCAGCCATGTTAAGCCTTCATCTTTGGCCTGACACGTGATAACCCGCCATCCACACCTAAGACTTGCCCTGTAATCCAGTCATTTGCAGGGTCAAGCAAAAAGACAATTGCGCGAGCGACATCATCCGGTCGTCCTAAACGTCCTAATGCATGCATCCCTTCCGACACTTTGCGTGCTAGTTCACTGGATGTTAATGACTTGGTGAGCGTTGTCTCCACCAACCCTGGTGCAACGGTATTAACACGAAGATGTTGATGTGCGTAACTTGCAGAAGCCGCGTATGTTAGACCAATAATCCCCGCTTTGGCTGCAGCAATGGCTTCATGATTTGCTAGGCCTTCTAACGCTGCTGCTGATGAAATCAATACAACAGCACCGCCATTTTTCATTTGTTTACCCGCAGCACGAACGGTGGCAAACGCTGTTGTGAGAGAAGCATCTATCACAGCCTGATATTGTTCTTTAGTGGTTTGATGCGCTGACTTTAGCAACAATGAGCCACTGCAGTTTACCACGCCATCGATCTCTCCAGCTTGCTTGAACACCTCATCAACGGCATCAAAATCACAGGCATCAAGCACCGCATCTGGCGTGATCTTGCTGTTATCTCTTGCGGTTGTAAAAACGGTATGACCGCTCTGCTGCAATAGTGAAACCACTGCTTGCCCTATGCCACTACTCGCTGCTATTACCAGATAATGCGCCATATTCATAACTCCTTTTCATTTATATATCAAAACTCAATTGATTACTTTTGGATCCTTTCCTAGTTTTCTTCGCAGACTTAGCCAATCTCGCTCGGCTGCCTAGCTTTGCTTTTACGCTCTTTGCGACCTCCACAAATTGCTCTTGCTTGGTCCGTTTTGCTATTTCAGCTCTGGCATGCTTAACCGCAATCTCATGATCTATTATCGGTGCGGGATAGTTAGCCTTTGCATGACCATTCAGCCAAGGTTCATGGATAGCTGAGATAGGCACTGCGTTAAGTTCAGGTAGATAACGTTTAATGAAGATACCTTGAGGATCATGGTCTTCAGATTGCTTGATTGGATTATACATCCGCATTGCATTCATACCTGTCACACCGGATTGCATTTGAAATTGTGAATAGTGGATACCTGGCTCATAATCGGTAAACAACTGCGCCAGAAACGGCGCGGTGATTCGCCAGTCCAGCCACAGATCATAACTCGCGAATGACACGAGCATCGCACGCATGCGAAAGGTAAGCCAGCCATTTTGATGCAGTGAACGCATACACGCATCCACCAAAGGATACCCAGTTCGACCCGCTTTCCATGCTTCAAAAAAATCTTCGCGAAAATGCGGCTCACGCATACCTTCAAATGCCGGATGGATGCAGTTGTACTCTATCTCCGGCTGCGATTCTAACTTTTGTATAAAATGACAATGCCAAATCAATCTTGATAAAAATGATGATAGGTTGCGATGATGAAAAACATCCTCAGGATGATGACTGGCTGCCAAATGATGCATTTTGTTATTTGTCGCAAGTTCGATTTCATGGATTGAAAGGGTTCCATACGTAATATGCGCACTCAGTCTAGAACAGTGTCGCGCTGAAGCAGCAGGTTTGGCAATGGTTTGCATATAATACCGGCTGCGATCATCTAAAAATGAACGCAAGACAGACAGCCCAGCCGTTCTGCCTCCAACTTGTACTGAACCAATTTGCATGCTCCCAAACATAGGATGATCTTTTGCAGGGAGTGGATCGGAAACGAGTGCCAGCGAGTTATGAAGATATAACGGTGCTTGAATCACTGGTACGGCCATACGTTGATGACGCAAGGCAGACCATCGGTCACGTTGCTTTAAAAGTCTTATAACCCCATTGGTAGGGAATTCTGTCCAACTGATTCCGCGAGCTTGACACCACTTTGCCACATCTCGATCGCGCTTGTAAGTCCAGCCATTACCAGTCTCTTCGTGCGACCATAACGAAAAGACGCCTATTTCCTGCATCAACTGCTGCAGCACATCCGTCATGTTGCCAATTCGAATGACTAGCGATGCTCCGCGTGCAGCACACTCACGTTGCAAATCAACTAGACTATCATGAATAAAATGTCAATGCCGACGAGAGCTATCGGGTAATTGCCACAGATCCGGCTCAATCACATACAACAAAACAATAGCACCAGCCTCAGTGGCTGCCGCTAGCGGTGCATGCTGATGCAATCGTAAATCTCGCTTAAACCATACAACATTAGGCCGATTATTCATGGTGGCGATGCTAGCAGAGAATTTGTTAAATCAAAACATCCGTCTGTCATGTATCGCCAGGTGATCCATTCTCAGAAGCCTGCCATTGTCATCACAAAATTGGGAATATTAGGTGAACCTACACCTATTGCATCATTCCAAAATTGTTGTTCTGGCTCAACGGTGAGTGAAGAATCCCAACCATAAGTATCATTGTGAATGGTAAAGGATGATGCGGGTGCCGTATTAGCTTGAATGACACCAGATGGTGGCGGCGTTGCGCCACTAATGATAACAGCCGGCGGCACTATTAAATTAAGCGCATGCGCAGAACGTAATGTATCATTCATTTGATACAAATAAGGAGCCGCTTGACCGATAGGCGTAGATTTATTGAGTAACACACGCGATTGATTCACCAACAGCAATGTTGCTGAAAATAAAGGGCAAGCAAGACTAGTACCACCATCTTGAACATGTGAATTGTTAGAGTAAATGATCAATCCCGTTTTTGGATCACCCAACATGGCGATATCAGGTAACGCGCGTCGACTTGCATGACTGCTAATGAGTCCATAACCACCAGCTGAGAAAGTACTGATGGATGACTGCCATGTGACAGGGCCATAATGCCTGCTGATACCACCACCCGTCCCACCATCATAAGCCAGATTTTTCACCGCGCCCCAGACTGTTTCAAATGCATAGCGATATTGATTATCAACAAATACCGCCGTCGCGCCTACCGCTGTGACATAGGCAGAGCTGGATGGATAATCTACTTTAGGTGATGAAGGCCAAGTGCCGTGACATTTTTTAGTGGTGGTATACGTATTATCTCCACAATCTCCCGAAGAAAAATTAACACTGATACCATGTGCAGCCGCAGCCGATAACCACGATTCCAACAAAGTATCTGGTGTAGCGCTTTCTGGCCCACTCCAGCTGTTAGAGATGACATAGGCATTTGGAAATCCAGCGATGGTAAAATTCGTGGTAGTTAACGTGGATATCACATCCATTAAGATGGTCTTTTGATCTTGTCCTAACACTAAAACGGTATTATCGCCAGGTGCGATAGTATGAGAGGATTCTATATCCAACATGATTTCTTGACTGTAGGAAGTCGCATTAGGACATTTGGTAAACGGAGTACCATCTGAATTAATCACTGAAAAATTTCTATCGGGACCTGTTGGAATAAATGGTCTTATGTGATTTTCATTAAAATACGTATTAGCGTTTGATAAAATATCTTCAGTCGAATTTGTACCGCACTTATCCACTATTACTAAGGTTTGTCCCGCTCCATCAATTCTCTTACCATTAATCAATGGAATATTATTTACGCTATAGGTCTTTCGTAAATTAGCGCCAGTAAAACCCTGCAGCGAAAGATCGGTTGGAAGAGCATCGGGAGTGAAGTTTTTCCACGAAAAATTAAGGTTATGCACATCGTGATTGTTTCGTTGGTAGTTGACAGGTTCGGCAGTGCGCTGAGTCGCCACACTTAGTCCTGTGATACCTGCTACATCAGCATCAAGACTTGCAGTCAGATGTGATTTTATATGCGTTGTATCCAGTATTTTAGTATGCAATGCACGCTCTATTTGTGCTTGCGTGCCTGTCACCACTAAATGATGATTGATATTTTGTGCACGCAATCCAGCAGCAATGAAATATTGCTGTACTGCCGCTACAGCCTGCTTATCTGGCGCGAATTTTTTATCAAACACAGCAGGCGTTAAAAACTGATGGTAGCGTGGACTATGCTGATCATAGACTTCTTGTGCCAGCCGTGCTAACTCACGTTGATGGCGTAATTTAAGCCACACAGAAAAAGTCATCTGCTTCTCTAGTGGTGCCGCTACCACTGTTAGCGAGGCGATCATCAAAGCCAATGTTGTCACTATTTTCATTTTCATAAATGAGTTCCTGTGTTACGCCAGAAAAAACAAGCTAGTAATAGGATCAGGGCTGACAAACCCCAACTCATCGCCAGTTGTTAAGGAATACACATATCCATTTTGTGTACCAGCCTGAATGACACTAGCATCTGCATTGACAAATAATGTGTAAGTAATTTGCGAGAAGATGGACCAGACCGGATTGGGGTTCGTCAAACTGCCGCTCGTAAACGTATATTCAAAATCAACTGTACCCGGTGGTAAAGTCGGATCACTTGAAACATGACGAGAGTTAATGAACAACTGTGTACTGGTTGCAAAAACATTTTGAATGGGTGAGCCGCTCATCACCGAGGGTCCATTAATCAAATTCCAACTGGTGCCCAGGTTCGTGGAGTAATACACATTGCCATCCGCGCTGCCTACGTAAATAGTATTTTGTGCCGTGATAAAAATACTATTCACCGCACCACTACCTGGTGGCGTGTCTGGCGTCCAGGTGGTGCCATCAACCGTGTGATAGACATTTCCATTTTGTGTCCCTACATAAATAGTAGGCACACTGCTAATGGTTGCAACAAACAGACTAGTGATAGCAGTTCCTCCTGGCACGCTAGCGGTAGGTGTCCAGGTGTTTCCATTATCCGTTGAAAAGTAAACGTGACCATCCGCGCTGCCAACATATAGTATCGTTGAGTTGACAAAAATACCGTTCAAAGAAGCGCCTGGTGCAGGCGTGGTGGTTGCCGTCCAGGTGCGTCCATTATCATTTGAGTAATGTAGTAATCCGCTGGCAGAGCCGGCAAAAATCACACCTGCCTGTGTGAACGTCACCTCGACGGTGTGATTGGCGATGATATCTGGCAAAGTAAATGATGAACCTCCAACTTGAGCAATACCATCGTCCACAATCCATTTATCGACATGATAACCAGCATCAGGTGTGGCGGTGAACGCGACGCTCCCACCCTCTTCCACACCCAGCTGCCCAGCAGGGGCAATGCTGCCATGTGCACCTGCAACAGTTGAAATAAGATATTGTGAGATAGGAATACGAGTGATATTCAAGCTGTTCGCTGCACTCGGTTGATAACACAGTAGTGACGAGCCTTGCTGACAAACAACAGGACCGCCATGCACATCATGAATGAGCGCACTACCAGTCACAGACAAACTCAAGGTACAAGACTGCAGATAGCCCAATGTAAACGGATTACCGCAGTTGCCCACGTTAGTGCGTTGTGTCACACCCGGTATGGGCTGCATCATTAAAGTATGTGTTACACGTGACTGATTGGTAATGACGTATTGAACCGTCTCTGTGTTTGTATCGGAGATTAAAATATTGGGTGGATAATAGGGATCAGGCGTAAAAGTCCAAACTGGGGTTCCTGCAACACTTGGCATGCTACTGATCATCAACAAGAGTAATAGCAACTCTTGCAACACTAAACGTATCCAATTCATTTTCATCCTGATATCCATATTGAGATGAGAGTATGCGATTGATGATGGAATCGCTCCAATCGACATGATAAATAAATTCAATATAACTTGCACTCAAGATTATGAGCTTGTGGTCATAGTGGAGGTCATTAGTGCCATCCTTATCTGTTTGGATGTCAGTCATACAAAGCCTTCTTTACCTCTATCTTACTGTTTTTACAGGTATTATTATGTCATCATTTGATTGTTACCATGATGTACTTAGTGTAAAATGCTGACCCAAATAAAACCCACCAACAATAACCATATAAAAATCTGGGTACCCCTACTATGCAACGCAGAGAAAGCATCCTCGAGATATTCTTTTGTCCCGGCACCGTTGATGAAAAAGCACTGAAGCGCGATC
>CAZBHW010000034.1:0-23079 GCA_964492045.1 uncultured Coxiellaceae bacterium
GACGACGGCCGTATTGAGTTGGTGCGGGACGACGGCCGTATTGAGTTGGTGCGGGACGACGGCCGTATTGAGTTGGTGCGGGTTGACGGCCGTATTGGGTTGGTGCAGATCGATGGCGGTATCGGCTGACGCGGGAGCAGGTCGGCTAGAATTTTCGCCACTTCTAAGGTAATCTTTGCCCTTGTTGCCAACATAAAAACAGGTTTTTAGCTCATGTCCAATATGAATTCCAATAAACAGCCTAGCGCCAATATGATTAAAACGCCGGAAGAAATTGAAATAATGCGTGAAGCTGGGCGTTTGACCGCAAAGGTGCTGGAAGCCGTAAGGGCGATTGTGAAGCCCGGCGTCACGACTGGAGCGATTGATGATTTTTGTGAAGACTATATTGTGAATACCTTGCATGCTATTCCTGGCAGTAAAGGGCAGTATGGCTACCCTTATTCGGTTAACACTTCAGTCAATAAAGTCGTGTGTCATGGTATGCCGTCTCATGATGAAGTGTTAGAGAAAGGTGACATTGTGAACGTGGATGTCACGGTCATTAAAGATGGTTTTTTTGGTGATAGCAGTGTGACATTTTGCGTGGGAGAAGTGGCACCGCATGCGAAACGCTTGGTAGATGTCACGCAGCAGTGTCTTTATGCCGGTATAAAAGTAGTAAGACCGGGCGCAACACTCGGTGATATTGGTCATGCGATTCAATCGCTAGCCGAAGCCAATCATTACTCGGTAGTGCAGGAATATTGCGGACATGGCATCGGTAGAAAAATGCATGAAGATCCTAACGTTGCGCATTTTGGTACCGCGGGCAAAGGAATGGTTTTGCAAGCAGGTATGACATTCACTATTGAACCCATGATTAATCAAGGCGCGCGTAAAATCAAAATGATCCACAAAAAAGATATTAACTGGGACATTGCAGTCACTGCAGACAGACGTTTGTCTGCGCAATGGGAACACACGATTTTAGTCACGCCAACAGGTTTTGAAATACTTACTTTGCGTGAAGAAGAAAGACCATTGTTAACCACATTATTAGCACAGTCTTGATTTAAAACGACTTACCAGTGAAGCTCACGACTTTTCTTGTTGTTTGATCTGTTGGAGGCGAAGCTGGCGGTGGTGATGGCGTACCATTATTGCTGCGTTCACTGCTAGGCGAGCTGGCTGATGAGTTAGTATCATCATCATTTTCATTCACTCCTAACGCTGCGTGCAAATTAGGATGTGCTTTGACGCTGCGCTCTTTTTGGATCTCTGACAAATATGCTTTTTGTCGACTAAATCCTAACATGGCGGTGAAACCCAACCAGGCTCTATGAATGGCGTTGGTGACTTTGTGGTTATTCCCTGTGTTTTTACCATGATTTTTATCGGCGATTTCAAAAATTTTTAATACCAGTGCCGTGGCAACGACGCCGATCAAAATAAAGGTTGGTAATAAGCCTAATGACAAGACACCAAGACCAGATAAAACACTGACAACGGCGAGTGCGGTGATCGCTAAACTTAATCCTAAAAAGATAGAGTTGAACATTACGCCGCGCGCAGCATCTGTTACCGCTTTTTTGTGCTCGAATGGCGTGAGCTGATCATGATTTTTGTAAGCGATATTGAGTTTCGCAATGCTTTCACTTAACTCAACGATGCCTATCACTGACATCATGGCAGGAATCGCAATCGAACAGACAGCGGCAAAAATAGGGAAAGCCAGAATGATACAAGTCAGTAATCCACCGGCGACCAATAATCCGATTGAAGCAAACGCAATGGTGGAAGCATTCGCAGCGATTTTGGTTTTATAGTAGGGAGATTGCGGAGACTTTCTGGCATTGTGAAGTTTGATCCCGCTATAAATAATTTGAACGGGGAAAATAACGAAGCCTGCTGCTGCTAATAAATAAGGACCTATGCTGCCGGTGTGCATTAATAAAAACGGCACGTCATCAATCAGGCACATGAGCCTAGGTAATAACTTGGCAAATAGTTTCAGCACTTGGAAAAATAGCGCTAACAACCAGTCAAAACCGGAAGCGTTCTGCTGTACATCCTCGCTTGCGCTAGTATGATGTCCCATTCTATTAGTTCCTTATTATCAATCACCTCGTTAGAGCGGGGGATTATAGGCAGATATATTACTAAATGCAAATGAGAATCATTGTCATTATGATCAGATTTGAACCAGAGTGACTATTTTGCTAACGTAAAGATGCCGCCGTTTTTTGTTGCAATAACAAAAGGAGGATGAACATGAAGTTCAGGACAAAGTTCTTTGCACGGTGTGTCAGTTTGCTATGGTTGCTGGTTTTTTCCTTAACCGCTTTTGCTAATCATCAAAGTTTTAATCAAATCATTTTCTTCGGCGACAGCTTGTCGGATAACGGCAATTTGTATTCAAGATTATTTGGCTTCATTCCAAAATCGCCGCCTTATTTTAGCGGCAGATTTTCTAACGGACCGACGTGGGCAGAAGGTGTTGCGGATCATTATGCGCAAACTGAAAAGATGATTAGCGCTAATTTTGCAGTTGGGAGTGAGACCACGGTGTTTCATAATCCGGTGAAAGGGTATTTGCCATACACGTTGTCTATGTCGGTGAGTGATTATTTATGGCGCTATTCTTTTAGCGATAAATCGCAGACTTTGTTTGTGGTGTGGATAGGGGCAAATGATTATTTGAATGGTTCTAGTGACATTGATGGTGATACTACGGCTGTGGTGGAAGCGATCAAACAGAATATTCAGAAATTAATTTCTTATGGCGCTAAACAATTTTTACTAATGAATTTGCCGGATCTTGCTAAAACCCCGTTTGGGCAAGCGCAGCCGTATCGTGAGCAATTAACGTTGATGACAGAAATGCATAATAATAAGTTGATTAAGATTGTTCAGGAGATTCAGGAAGCCAATCGGGATGTAACGATTAAACTTTTTGATTTTAGTTCAGAGTTTGCTGGGATATTGGCGGATCCTGATGCTTATAATCAGAAATATAAGACACATCTTTCTGATTTTACCGAGTCTTGTTGGAAAGGCGGTTATTCGCTGCAACGCATGACTGCAGTGCAACGTCGTGATGCCTTGATGGCAGAGATTCATAAAAATAAAGCGGCGGCGCCATTTGCGATGTCTTCTGCGCAATTTGCGGATATGATTTTACGTTCTCCTGCCTTGTCTGCTACTTATGAAGTTGGTTTGATGGCGGATGCGGGAGATCAGCCTTGTGATAATCAGGATGACCATATTTTCTGGGATAAAGTGCATCCTACGCGCGTTGTGCATACTATCTTTAGTGCGATGGCGATTGGGTTTATTGATGCTAATTATGCGTAACCAGTCGCACCATTTTTCCCTCAACCTGTTCCATTCCAGCAGCGAACTGATGTTATTGTTAACTAGTGGCTGCGTGAGAGGGACAGGATGAGGAAAATACAATTCATTCCAAAGAAATTTAAAATAACGTATTCAGCATGCTGACGTCATAAGTCTTCAACGGTTGACCCGTTTTTAATAATTCAATCAAATCAGGATTCGCAATGAACGGTCGACCTATCGCCACCAAATCAAACAGATTTTTTGCTATCCCCTCTTGCGCCTGAGAAAATTGATAACTACCGCAAGCAATCAATTTACCTTTGTAAAGCGAGCGCAAAAAAGCAGTCATATTGCGATCCTGTAACTCAGGAAAAACCTGCGCATCATTAAAATTACCAGTGTGCAAATAGGCAAGCGGTAACTGATTCAAGGCATCAATTAACTGCGCAAAGACAGCAGCATCTCGCTCATCACCCACTATTTCATTTAAATAACCGCCCGGTGACAAGCGCAAACCAACACGTTCAAAGCCTACCGCTTCACCCACTGCGCGCACCACTTCCAGTGGAAAGCGTGACATGTTTTCGGCAGAGCCGCCGTAATCATCAGTACGCAAATTCGTATGATAATGTAGAAACTGATCAATCAAATAGCCATTCGCGCCATGAATTTCCACGCCATCAAACCCCGCACGCATCGCATTTGCAGCAGCAGAGGCGTATTGATCGACTATCTGATGAATTTCACTCACCGTAGCCGCGCGTGATTTTCCAAGCATTAATCCATTCCCACGAGCAATGCGTCCCGTCATCACCGTCTCAGACGGTGCAATCGGCAGCTTACCGCCTAAGAAATCAGGATGAGACACGCGCCCCACATGCCAGATTTGCAGAAAGATCAAGCCATCATGTTGATGCACTTGATCAGTCACCACACGCCAATGTTCAATCTGCTTTTCATTATAAATGCCGGGTACATTCCATTGACCTAATGCATCAGCCTGAATCACCGTACCTTCAGTCACAATTAAGCCCGCCGCACTGCGCCGAGCGTAATAGTCAGCCATTTCTTGTGTCGGCACACTGTCATCCGTCGCGCGTACACGCGTCATGGGTGCCATCACAATGCGATTTTTTAACGTGAACAAATGATTTAAATGAAAAGGTTCCAGCAATTGATTATTCATATCGATACTCGTTTTTTCTATTGCAATATTGAATGTACTCAACGATATTATAACGTAATCACACAAAGCGTTAACAGGATATAACGACATGCCAAAGCGCAAAGTCATTCAGCATGAAGAGTCACCTATTGTTCCGGCGTCCACCAATTTGCCTGAGATCACACCAAAGGTCATTATACTCGGCATCATACTCACTATCGTACTGGCAGCGGCGAATGCTTTTCTTGGGTTGAAAGTGGGTACAACGGTTTCCGCCTCGATACCGGCGGCCGTGATTTCCATGGGAATTTTACGATTTTTTAAAAACTCCAATATTCTGGAAAATAACATGGTGCAAATCATGGCATCTGTGGGTGAATCCTTAACGGCCGGCATCGCCTTTATTTTACCAGCTTTGTTAATTCTGCATGTGTGGGACAGATTTAATTATTGGGAAACCGTGTTAACCGGATTGTTAGGCGGCGGCTTGGGCGTGTTATTCACTATCCCGCTGCGCCGTGCTTTGCTGCAAGATAAAACGCTGCGTTATCCCGAAGCGGTGGCTATCGGTAATGTATTAAAAGCGAATGAAGCACGTGAAGCAGATGATTTGAAATCATTAGTCGTCGGCGGTTTCATAGGCGCATTCATCGCTTTGTGCCAAACTGGGTTGCAGGTCCTCACTGATTCATTTCAATTCTGGGTGCGCAGCTCCAAAGTCATTTTTGGTTTTGGATTAGGCTTATCACCCGCCTTGATTGCAGCCGGCTACATTGTTGGTGTCAACGTCGCATTGAGTTTATTGGTAGGTATTGTCATCGGCTGGATAGCCGGTATTCCTTTATTATCCTTGCATTTTGGCATGCCCGATGCACCGACTGCCACTGAAGCGGCAAGCATGTTGTGGAAAACACACATTCGGTATATCGGCGTCGGCACGATGTTAATCGGCGGTTTGTGGACAATGTGCACCTTATTCAGACCTGTCGTTGACAGCATGCGCACGTCATTCAAGACGCTGGCAAAAATTCGTTTGGGCAAACACGTAAAACAAATTCGCACTGAACGCGATATTCCTATTCATTATGTTTTTATCTCCGCCATTCTCTTAATGATTCCCGTCTTTTTCTTGATTGCGTATGCCATCATTCCAGATCATTTGAATGTGACTCAATCATTCCGCTTCATTATTTCAGGTGTCAGCACCATTTATATTTTATTCGGCGGTTTCATATTCTGTTCGATCATTGCGTATTTTGCCGGCTTAATTGGTTCTACTAACAGTCCAATCTCAGGCATGCTGGTGTCAGCGTTATTAGTGATTTGCCTGATCTTGATGGCGCTATTTAACAACTTCAATGTATTCGATAATGAAACCACCAAAGAAGTATTAGGTTCAATTGTAGCGATAGGCAGCATGGTCATTATCGGTGCTGCATTAGGCATTTCCAATGACACCATGCAAGATTTAAAAGTCGGACAAATCGTTGGTTCCACACCTTGGAAGCAACAGGTGATGTTAATTTTAGGCGTCATCGTTTCTGCGTTTGTCATTCCGCCTATTTTGCAGTTGCTATATAACGCCTATGGCATAGGCGGTGTGTTTCCACGCCCAGGTATGAATCCCGCGCAAATGCTGGCAGCACCGCAAGCTGGGTTAATGGCCACCGTCGCGCAAGGCGCATTTAGTCATCATTTAGAATGGAGCATGATCAGCGTAGGTGCATTGATTGCAGTGATATGCGTGGTGCTGGATGAAATATTAAAACGACACTACGCAACACGTTTACCCGTCTTAGCGGTGGGTTTAGGTATCTATTTACCGTTAGACAGCTCCATGCCAGTCGTGATTGGCGGCGTGTTGGCATGGCTAATTCAGCGTAAACTCAACCAGCGTTATTATCGCGGACGTGAGCAGGATGAAAAGCGTTTACATGAACACCGCCATCGTGGGTTGCTGCTAGCTTGCGGCATGGTGGCTGGGGCCTCACTCATGGGTGTGATGTTGGCGGTTCCATTTGCCTTGGCGCAAAATGCTGATGTATTGCGAATCATGCCAGACGCTCTACAGTCTTTTGCCGGAATTTTCAGTGTGATAGTCACCACACTCTTGTGCGGCTGGTTTTATCGTTCTGTATTAAAATAGGTCAAGGATTGACCGCCATCTGTTAATTGTTTAGCATGCGGCTATTATAATTATAAGATAAAAAGACCCCCGACATGTTTGTAAGAGACTTCTTTTCAGGCTTGCTAAACCACGACGAGCAAGCAGATATATTAGGCTTGAGAATAATCGAAAATATAGGCCCGCTTGTGGTCTTGGAATCATTTCTGGCAATAGGCGTTAAATTATTTCAAGTGACTGACGCCAAACAGTTACCTGCGATTAAGAAAGATATCGACGATCTTCTACAGCAAGTCATCATGATGTCTTCGTCAGTTGGTCAAACGAATATTTTATCAGACGATAGCTTGAATGAATTGCTCCATCACACCGCGCTGTTTCTCTATTATCGCACTTGTCTGGAGTTCAAGGTAAAGCTCAGTCTGGCTGAGTTGACTGAATGCGCAAACGTCAAAAAAACGGTATTTATGTCGGTGCCGACACCGCATCACTCATTTACCGATATCACAAACCTGATATTCAGCATCGTATTAGTCACTAAAGAAATCATTGAATTACCACAGTCATTAGATAATGTAGAGCCGCAAAATATTCAAGAATACTTAATGGCAGCACAAGTGATTTTATTGATGGCTGCCAACACTGCTAAAAGAGCGCTACAAAAGAATAGGCTAGATGACACTATAAAGCGTGGCTTAACCTGCATGCTAAGTGGTCATGAATCAAGTGGCACATCGATGGATGAGTTTGCCAAAGCACTGGCGAAACAGGCATACAAAAAAATTGCTGCGTGGTGTCACTCGATTAGCAAGAGAAGAGAAGGCCTGAACCATGCCTTTTTGGATTCACTTTTTCATTATGAAACAACATTGGTAACTTTGTGTGGGTTTTACAATTATCAGGAAGATACCCCGTTTCAGCAACAAATTGCCGAACAGCGTGAACAGTTTTTGCCGTTTGCTCACCAAGTGCCCGGCGTTTGCGATGCGTTTTATTTCAATCTGCTAGGCAAATCAGCTGCGCGTTGTGAGAAGATAGAACGCATCATGCACGCTATTATCAGTAACAGGGCACTGGATGGCGATGGTGCAATGACATGGCAGCGTATTGCAACGAATGCTTTAAATATCTTTGCTACTGAAATTTTATTAGCGCGCATACAATTGAAATCGGGCGTTGTAAAATTCAGTCATCCCGACATTGCATTGCAGGTAGAGCGCGGGCTAGACGCATTGGCATTGATTTATGCCACGACGAATATAGATGCACTTCCGCGTAGATCTGTTGCACCGCAGTCCTTCAATAAATTATGGTTAGTGACCGAAATCGGGCAAGAAATCAGTGAAGCTGATTTTGCAAACGTGATTCACTGCGCGTCAGTATCCGATGTCATGACATCGCTAGTGAGTGCCTGGCTGGTTACAAAAGTCACCATTCATTGTTCTGGCAATAGAGCTGATAATCAAGGTAACCGCAATTTACTATTTAGTAGTTTAGTCGATAAATTGAATAGTATATTAAAGTTGGCAGAAGCGAGTACGGATATAAAGAAGAAGAAAAATATCCATCATATTGCGATAGACTTATACTACTATTTATTGAAATTCAGCGCCTATGCCAATGAAAACACCGCAGTCATGACAGGTGAGTTGCCGCAGAAAATGGCTGCATTAGTCAAGCAATCTGTGCACGCAAAAAGATACCAATTCTTATATGCGGTGCTACATGCTTTGAAGGCTGAAAATAAAAACGCTTCAGATCTGACTAGTGAATTTGTCGCCTATTTGGAAAAAAAGAATCACAAGCAATATACGGCTTTATTCAAGTTAGCCAAGGATTCCTTTAGAAATCTCGATTTCTACGACAAAAACAGAATGAACTACCATGTGCACATCGATTTTGTCATGTTTGGCACTATTTTCTTTGCGAAGTCACCTAAAGGTAATTGTGTAAACGGTGTGAAGTTAGCTTTTTATCGCAACGACATGTCAGAGTGCAGCTTTAAATTCATACGTGAAATGGGAATTGAAGCAGGTGAATTCTGTGGAGTAAAGTATGAGATCATCGATGCTCGCAACGCTCCAGAAGCGCCTGTAAAACCAAGACAACCCCTTGCCGTTGCAACAGTAAAAAATGATGGTAGAGGATTTCTACCGCCAGAGTTGCCAAGGAAACTAGCAGCGGTAAAATCCAAGCGGAAAAAGAAACAGCTCGAGCGTGAAGAGGTCGTCCATGACACAACGCCTAAACGCATACCACCCAATATTAATGCCGGATTCCCGATTTTAGAGACTTTCTTTGAAAGTGATTATGCAAGTATAGCTGCCTATGTGCGTTCTAAAATGTTTCTGCCAAAAGTGACACCAGTAGACAGATATTATGCTTTAGTCGCACTGGCACTTTGTCTTGAGAAGTTGCGTGAGTCGGACGTGGCAACTTTTATCAAACAAAATGCAGACACTATCTTTAGTGAAGCTAGATGTTTTTTCCCAGAAAGAACCGAATTTAATGAAGACAGAGCATTCGTGTACGATGTGTTATCAAGGGTCGATCAAGATGAACGATCAGAAAAAAGTGACACCACTGATAGTAGTGCGATGACAGATTCTGCGTCAGAAGACTTTGAAGAACTAGAATCAGAAACGCAGCCAATCGTGGTCTCGCATGTTCCTGCGACGGTATTTAATAAGTCTGCGGTCGTCAAACGAACGCATCACCGAAAGTTCAATTTGCAGCAGGTGTTAGCAGAAAATAAACCAGCAGAACAAAGAGAACCATTAGTGTTCCCATTCACGAAAGGCCAATGGGTGATCATGCGCATGTTAGAAACCTGCGGTCATGAGACTTTTGTGCATGGCAGCTCTGTCATCAGTGCCGCGAAAAATAAGCCGGTAACCGATATCGATTTATTATGTTATGTAGACTCATTGCAATTGCAGCAATATTTACATGAGCATCAAGAAGCCTTAGGGATTTCATGGAGTTCATTAGACATAAATCATCCGGAAAGACTTTTTATATTCTTAAAAGAGACCAAACCAAATGGTGACCCGGTAAAAATGGAATTGGTCTGTCATGGTAAATTAATCGGTCCTGCCATGATTGCAGACATGAAGAAAATGCAGCGATCTTATTGGTTTAGCAGTCTGCTGGCAAATCCATATCATGGCAATATCATCGATTTTTACCATCAATATGAATGGCTGATTAAACGCAGCAAAATCACCAGTGTTGTGAGAGAGCCACGACCAGTGGTGAAGTTTGAAGACTCGCCCATGTCTATGATCAAGTTAATTATCCGATTGGCCTATTTCCGTAAAGTTGGCGCTCCATTCACGACCACCTATGCATTACGCACAGGCATGATTGTTAATTCAGATCGCCTTTCTAAGCAAGTTGCTGACATTGACTCAACGATTAATACCATTGACTGGGAAAAACTCTTTTTACGCGGTCATGCTAAAGAATCGTTTGATGAGCTGATGTTCTTCGATTTCTTCCGCGTCATATTTCCTGCGTTTGACAAGATGACAACTGAGCAAATGCAAAAAGTGAGTGATGTATTCTCGAGTTTTGATGCTTATTTGCAAAAGAAATATCAACATGAATTAACTGAACAGCAATATGCGAAAGAACGAATTGAATTATTAAAACGTTTGGTCATTTGCTATTTGGATGTCTCTAAACTGAAAACCAAGCTGAGTAAAAATATTGATGCACTGAAAGAGACGATCAGGTCCTTCCTCTCAGGTATCAATCTGATGCAAATAGACAAGCTAGTGCAGACCATCGAACACCGCGTCATAAAGCAACTCTATCACTTGGATAAGCCGCCCAAGCGCAAAACAGTGTCTGCGCTATTTGTGCCGGCTCCCGAGTCGCAACAAAATCCATCCGTGATGCGCAAACTCGAGAAAAAATAAGTTATAATAGTTGCTTGCTTGAGAAGGAATTTACAAGGTGACAGATCAACCTCAAACGCCCCTGCTAATCTATGATGGCGATTGCAGTTTTTGCCAATATTCGGTGGACTATTTACAGAAAGCCACCGGATCGGCTGTCAATTATCAACCTTACCAACTAGTCGGCAAAGATTACCCGCACATCACGCTAGATGAATTCAAGGCGGCTATTCAATACATAGCACCTGATCACACTGTCGCAAGCGGCGCCGCGGCGGCCTTTAAAGTCCTTGAGCAGGCACCGGAAGGCGGTATCTGGATGAAGCTATACCGCAATCTGCCAGGTTTTGCGTCTATTTCGGAAAAGTGTTACCACGTGGTGTCACAACATCGTCCCTTCTTTTTTAAACTCTGTTTATTACTTTGGGGCCGCCACCCAGAGCCGCCACGTTATGATGTGGTGACATGGCTATTCTTACGCTTTTTCGGTTTATTATTTTTATCCGCATTTTATTCTTTCGCCACACAGTCTTTAGGGTTAATTGGCAGCCGTGGTATCACACCAGTAACGACTTTAATAACAAATGCTAATCACCTACTTGGTGCAAGCGCTTACTTGCAGTTGCCGATGTTATTCTGGTTGAATGCCAGCGATCTCTTCATTCAATGTGTCGCGTGGTCCGGCGTCATCATCTCATTGTTATTAGTCTTTAACGTCGTGCCGCGTCTGTGTTTGTTAGTGCTATACCTACTCTATTTATCACTCTGTGTCGGCGGTCAAGTGTTCATGACTTTTCAATGGGATATGTTGTTGCTGGAAACATCACTCATTGCGATTGTCTTAGTACGATACCGTACGCTGGGTATATGGTTAATGCGCTGGTTGGTGTTGCGCTATATTTTAGGTTCAGGTCTCGTGAAAATATTAAGCGGTGACCCATCGTGGTGGGACATGACAGCGCTGAATTATCATTTTCTTACCCAGCCCTTGCCAACGCCGCTGGCATGGTATGCGTATTACTTGCCTGAGTTCATTTTAAAAATACTGACGTTTAGTGCGCTCGTGATTGAATTGGTCTTACCATTCTTCATCTTCTGCCCGCGCCGCATGCGATTTTTTGCCGGTATCTGCATTATCATGATGCAAGTGGGTATTCTTCTCACCGGCAATTATAATTTCTTTAATCTAACGACCTTAGCTTTATGCCTGACATTATTTGATGATGCTGCCTTAAGCTGTATTTTACCTAAGTTTGTTACGACACACTGTCAGCAGCGTGTCTCAACAAGCAAACCATTGAGTGTCACGCCTGCGCTTGTTGGATGTTTTGCTGTTTTCACTGTCGTCATTAGCATCAGCCAATTCAATCATCGTTATTTGGGATTTTCACCGCTCATCTTATCGCGCGTTGAACAAGCGATTGCGCCGTTTGGTATCGTCAATACTTACGGGCCGTTTGCGGTCATGACCAAAAAGCGATATGAAATTGTGATTGAAGGTTCGAATGACGGCTTGACGTGGTACACCTATCAATTTAAATATAAACCGGGCCCTTTGAATAAACCCTTGAGTTGGAATATTCCGCTGCAACCACGTCTCGATTGGCAAATGTGGTTTGCAGCATTAGCGCCGCCGGAGTTCAGTCCCTGGTTTGCGATGTTCTTGCAGCGATTATTGGAAAATTCGCCGGATGTGCTGGCGTTATTGGATAACAACCCGTTTCCAGATTTGCCGCCTATGTTAATACGTGCGAATTTTTATGATTATACGTTTACGAATAGCGAAGAATATAAAACAACTGGCAATTGGTGGAAGCGAGAATGGGTGGGAATGTTTGTACCGGCGGTGAGTTTACGTTGAGTGGGACAGGGAAGATGACTGCGTTCAGCCATCTTACCCGCCAATTTTACCAATTCATTAGAATCTGTCGGTAGAAACTACGCGTACAGATGCTCCTTTGAAATATTCCTTGGTAAATGCTACAACCACAGCGCTGTCATAAGCCTTACAAGAGAAAACATCGATGTAAGCTGCGTTGGTTGCATTAGCAAAGTGACCGCTGATGAGGGAGGTTTCAATCAACTGTACCATGCTAAATCCAGCTACTTTTTCATCTTCGCCAAAGTGAACAACTTGGCATTCGCCAAAGCGTTTCATTTCGATGAGGTTGCAGAGCTGAATAACATATTCTTTAATTAAAGCGGCATCACGAATAATGGCGGGATCGCAATCTTTAACGTCTACGCTGCAGCTAATGCCCCAGCATTCAGCAGGTTGTGGCTTAAGTTCACGTACAATCATAATCGATAAATCTCCAAATCGGTTGTTTTTAAAAAATACAATGCCTGCGCAAGGACTGGCCTGACGCGTGCACATAGTAATCGAGATGCTCCAATTGACCTAACGTTTTTTTCAAAAATTGTTTGTTGAATACGAGGGTTAAGTATAGTATTCTCATGGGCACAATTTATACAACGTTAGCGAGCGCAGATGAAAGATTTACCAGCTTTAACCGCCCGACAAAAGAAAGTGTTATGCCTGTCAGCTTTGGGTGGTGTGCTGGAATACTATGACTTCGTCATCTACCTATTTCTCGCGCCTTTTATCGAAAAAATCTTTTTCGCCGGCAATTCTTCTTATGTCGCAACCTTAAAAACATTGGCGATTTTTGCAGCTGGGTATGTGGTGCGGCCAGTGGGCGGCATTATTTTTTCACATTTTGGCGATAAATATGGACGCAAAGTGGTGTTCTTGCTGACAGTTGTGTTCATGGCGATTCCTTCATTTGCCATGGGTTTTTTACCTTCTACGGGTCAAATTGGTACGGTTGCGCCTTTGCTGCTACTGGTGCTTCGGTTAATGCAAGGCTTGGCTTTGGGTGGCGAGATTCCGGCCTCAATTACCTTTGTTTCGGAACATGTGCCGCGTGAGCGTCAGGGTTTCGCATTAGCTACCTTGTTTTTTGGCATCAACCTGGGCCTGTTGCTAGGCTCACTGGTGACAACCTTGTTAACCAATTATGTTAGCGAAGCTGCGGTGATGGCTTATGCTTGGCGTTTCCCCTTTATTCTTGGCGGATTTTTTGGGTTGATTGCCATTTACTTGCGGCGCTATTTACACGAGACAGCAGCGTTCGTAGGCTTACGTCAGCAAGATTTAGTGTCAGTCCCGGTTATTTATTTACTGCGCTTTTACTGGCGCCAAGTAGTGCAAGGTTGCTGCTTGGTTGCGCTAGGCGCCGTCACGATTTTCTTTTATTTATACTGGCCGCAATACCTGCATCAAAACCTGCATTATGATTTGAATACCATGATGAAGATTAACACCATGGGTACGTTAGTGTTGAATATCGTGATTATTATGGGTGGTCTCCTGAGTGACAGAGTAGGTTATCGCCGCGTTTATATGGCAAGTGCTTTGGCTTTGGGTATCGTCACTTATCCATTATTCCTGATGCTCACGCTGCAAAGTGTGACTTGGGTCGTGATTAGTTACTCAGTGTTTTCTATTATCATAGGCTATATACCAAGTTCCTATAGCGCGATACTCAGCAGTTTGTTTCCCACGCAGGTTCGTTATTCAGGCATTGCCTTAAGTTACAATGCGGCATTCGCGATTTTTGGTGGTCTGAGTCCTGTCATATGCACCATCTTAATTCACTCATTCCATTCCCTGTTAGCGCCAGCTTATTATATTGTCTTTGTGACCATGATAGCGTTTACCGCTTGTTATCTTGGTAGAAACGTCAAAGCGTTCAATCCGGCCGTTACCATGCAAGAGCTAAGTTTGAAACATGGCTAATTCCGCGCTGTTGATGGTATCCGTGTATGTCAAACCCAATGCAAAGCAAACAAAGTTGATTGGTAAAGATGACAGAGGTTTGATTATCGCGCTGCATGCAAAACCGCAAGATGGTGCGGCGAATGCAGAATTAATTTCGTTTCTAGCCAAGTTAAGCGGCGTGCCTAAATCCAAGATTATTTTGCGGCGAGGTGAGACGGCGCGCTATAAAATATTGGAAATGCCGTGGAATAAAGTGATAGCGGAATTACTGGCAAATCAAGCACGAGGTGAAGCGTGACTTCTATCTTAATTACTAGCGGCGGTACTACCGTACCAATCGATCCAGTGAGAAATATAAGTAATAACAGCACAGGACATTTTGGTGCAGAAATTGCTGCCGCGGCATTGAAAGCTGGCATGCGTGTGACCTATCTCGCGGCGCAACGCGCAGAAACGCCATTCACAAGTTGTGTGGATTTTCAGACCGATGCAGATATCACGGCGGTGACAGAGCGATTACAGGCTCAACATGATTTTTATTTGCAGCATCGCGCGAGTTATTCAGAACATCGATTTCAAACTTACGACGATTATGCAATTCAATTAGAACAGTTAGTTTTGCAGAACAAGCCGCGTATTGTTATTTTAGCCGCTGCCGTTAGTGACTATCTAGTCGCCAATTATACCGATACAAAAATCAATTCTAGTCAGGAATTACAAATTGAGTTGCAACCGGCGCCAAAGTTGATCAGTAACATCAAACAGTGGCTGCCGGATGTTTTTTTAGTAGGTTTTAAATTGTTAGTGAACGCCACCGATGAGCAGCTGATTTTCGCGGCGCGCTCCAGTATTGAGAAGAATAAGTTAGATCTCTGTGTTGCGAATGATTTGCTGAGTTTAAAGCGCAACGCCCATGAAATTATTGTCGTGAAGAAAGATGCTAGTTATCAAAAATTCACATCACAATTAGCAAACGCGGTGATTGCCGTATCTATGTTGCAGGTACAAGCATGAAAAATATGATTCTAGGTGTGACAGGCAGTGTAGCCGCGATCAAAACTGAAGAGCTAGCACTAAAATTATCAGCGTTTTCTAATGTCAAAATCGTATTGACCGCACATGCCGAGTATTTTGTTAAATCGCAATTAGCGGTGCTGCAAAAAAATAATATTACAGTGTTGAGAGATCAAGATGAATGGCCGGTTTTAACAGGTGAGTATGATATGAATGCACCTATCACTCACATCGAATTGCGCCGCTGGGCCGATGGTATGGTCATAGCACCGTTAGATGCTAACTCACTAGCCAAAATCGCAATGGGTTTTTGCGACAATTTACTACTGAGTGTGGTACGTGCTTGGGATCATTCAAAACCAATGTGGTTATGTCCTGCCATGAATACGTTTATGTGGGATAACGAACCGACGGCAGAACAAATTGCCATCGTGCAGAAACGCAAAGCCATGATTATAGCGCCTATCGCGAAAAAGTTAGCGTGTCAGGACATAGGCATGGGCGCGATGGCCAATGTCGATGACATTATCAACATCGTCAAATATCACTACTTACCGAATGATTGACTGCGGCTGAATGGATGTTTGTCCGCCGTGTTTGGTCGCCAATACCTCGCTTAATTTGCCAAGGATATGAATAGTTTTGATATCAAGTCCAGTATCTAATCGGTCGTGTACGATGACAGCAACATCATTGTTGCCACTAATGACAAAACAGCAAACCGGTTTGGCAAGTTTCAATTCGTGATGCGTGCCGCCGTTGGTAATATCGAAAACATGCGCGTTCGCGTTCACAAACCCCAACATCCAAGTTGGGGTTTGATCCCATGTAAACAGCTATTAGTGTGCAAATATGCCTAATGCTTTCTTATTGTCATTCGTTGACAATACTAAAGCTGGCTTATTGTCTAACTGCGTGGTGTATAAATAATTAATGTTGATATTGGCTTTACTCAGCTGCTCAGTGATCGCGAAAATTTCACCGACTTGATTGGCTGCACCAAAAACCAGTAATTCTTGTTCCTGAGATTTTGGAAATTCCTTTTTTAAAGCATCCAGTGCTTTTGCATTGCTGTCAGTAATTAAAGAAAAATAGCCGTGACCATTTTCACCAGCGGCCCATGCAGCACGAATATTGGCTTTCGCCTGACTGGAAACAAGCTGGGCGACTTTTGCAGCTGTTCCTACGGTGTCTGCGGTTTCAATTGTGATGCCTTTGGTGAGAATTGCTTTAGTCATAACTTTCTCCTTATTATTGTATTTTTTTAAGGGTGAAAGCATTATAACATGAGTGCACGCAGCCATTCTTTTTGATGCGTGCCATGAGCGCGGTTAAATGATTTATTTTTAGCGAATTAATGAGTGTGAAAAAAAACTTACTCTTCTGCTATCACCTTGAATAAACATAACTCGTGAAAACCCAATCTGCCATGTTCGCAGCCCATGCCTGAGGCTTTATGACCACCGAACGGATTGCATGGCCGCCAATGACTTGCCTGATTGATTTCCACGAAGCCGGCTTCTAGCGCTAAAGCAGTTCGTTGAGCTAATGATTTATCCTGAGTGAAGACAACAGCACCTAAACCATAGATAGTATCATTCGCCAATCGTATGGCTTCTTCAGTGCTTGCGAAAGACATGACAGGTAGTACTGGGCCAAAGACTTCTTCGCGCCACACACGCATATCGGTTTTGATTTGGGTCAGTATGGTTGGCTGATAATAAGCGCCATTTAATCCTGCAGGACGTGTGCCGCCAATCATGATTTTTGCGCCTTTCTGTACTGCTTCTTGCACTTGCGCTTCCAGTAATTCCAACTGCCGCATCGCCGCTAACGGCCCCATTTGAGTGGCTGGCGACATTGGGTCGCCCAATTTTATCGCGGCTAGTCTCGCCGATAATTGTTGGATAAACTTATCGTGTATTGATTCATGAATGATGATACGTTTAATCGCATCACATATCTGCCCGGCATTTGAAAATCGGCAAGCCATCACTTTATTAATGACTGTTTCCAGGTGTGCATCGGAAAAGATAATCGCTGGATTTGAGCCACCCATTTCCAGTACGACTTTAATTTGTTTGCGCCCGGCAATTTCTGCCAATTGCTTGCCGACAGCAGAACTGCCGACAAACCAGATCATATCAATCGCTTGGTTCACTAACTCCCATCCAGTTTGTCCGTCACCATAAATCTCACTAAATACACCTTCGGGTAATTCGCCGTATTGCTGAATAATCTCTTCAAGTTTTTTGCCTAATAAAGGGCATTCTTCTGAGTGCTTAAATATTACGGTGTTACCGACAATTAAATTCGGCATCACACTCCAGAGAAAATTACTAAGTGGATAATTCCACGCGGCAATGCAAGCAACCACCCCTCTTGGTTCATAGACTATACGATGTTTGATATTGCCTTCGCTGACCGTGATTTCGTCTTGAAGATAGAGCGGGCCGTCATTTAAAAATGCCTCGAAATAAAATAGATCATCATTAAAGCCATCTATGCTTTCTGAAATGGGTTTGCCCATTTCCATGGTTGTCAGGCGGCAAAGCTCATCTTTATGTTGTTTTAATAGGTCAACTAATGGGCGTAACAATGCCACACGTTTTTCAACACCGAATGCGCGCCAGACTTGTTTGGCAGCATGTGCTTGGTTAACTTTATGGCGGATTTCTTCACTGCTGGAAACCGACAATTGATCGACTACAGCATTATTACTCGGATTGCGGGATGCTAAAACTTGCATGTCGGTTTCCTTGATGATTATCTTTGTTGACCATTGGATTTCAGTACTTCCCACGGGCCCATACCGGCAATTTCAATGACCGTCTCTGCTTTGGTATAACCAGTGTGTTTGACATTCGCCGGGCATTCAATAAAACCACCAGCCGCTAATTTTGTAACGCCTGTTTTTTTGGCTGCATCGGCGAATTGAAAGTAATAGGTGCCTGACATGACTGTGTCATAACGTGTTAAGTCATGCGTATGAATTTCATCACTAAAATTGGCGGGTAATTTGATGCGTGCTACAAACCAATCTTTTTGCAGCGGATTGCCGGATAAAATAGTGTATTGCAGACCTGTGTGGTGCGGCAGATTTTTCCAGATCATTTGATCAGCAGGAATAATTTTAGGATCGTTCGTGCTTGCTATAGCGGTGGTCGTGATAAAAAGCAAGGAAAGCAGCGGTAAGTATTTGCAACTGGCCATGTGTCTATCTCTCCATTTAGGTAGGTTGATAGGCGTGCATGATAACCATAATGTGCCGAGAATGTAAGCCAACTGCCTGAATGCCGCGGTGAAATGTGCACTTAGGGTATTTACCTAAATTTAACTGATTGAATTGAAATCAGTTATCAAGCCAGCGCACAGTTAGTGTTCTGATATAATAGTTAAGTGTTTCAATGAATATTCATTAATGGATAAAAACAGACGGAGTGTACACTATGAAGCGCTTACTTCTTTTAATCATGTCTACCTTGTTTGCTTTTAACGTCTATGCTGCGGAGTTAAAAGTGGGTGTGGTGAATCTGGATGAAGTATTACAAAAATCACCTTTAGCAATTCAGTTAAACACGAAAATCAGTACCGACTTCCAGGCTCGTCAAGACCAAGTTAACACTGCGCAAAGAAACTTGCAGGACACCGTTGATAAGTTAACATATACTTCTTATAAGTTATCTCCTCAAGAACGTACCGACCTGCAAAATAAAATCAATGCACAACGTGTTGATTTAGACAAGATGGCTACTTCTTTACAAAAAGATTTAGCAGCAGCACAAAACCAAGGTGTACAGACCTTATTAGGCAAACTGAACACCATCGTGCAAAAGATTGCGAAAGATGGTCAGTATGACATGATCACTTCTACCGCAAATATCTTGTACCTGAACAACAGCATCAATATTACCCAACAAGTGATTGATCAACTGAAATAACGCGCGCGTGCAGCGGCATGGAACGTTCATGCCGCTGTCACAAATTCCAAAATCAATCAAGAATTTATCCTAGGCTGATGTCCCGCTGGTTTGCATTGATATAGCCTGAATGCTATATTACGCAACAAACTTTGGGGACCCTCATGGCCGCAAATCAATTCAGACTACTTGGTACCCGGCGTTTTCTGCCGTTGTTTATCGCACAATTCTTAGGCGCATTTAACGATAACGTTTTCAAGAACGCCTTAGCTATCATGATTACTTATCGCATTGCTGAAGCCTCAGGTATGAATGCGCAAATCATGGTGACCGTTGCTGCAGGTATTTTCATCCTCCCATTCCTGTTATTTTCCGCTAATGCCGGACAAATTGCCGACAAATTCGAAAAAGTTAAATTAATTCGCTTAGTCAAGTTTGCAGAAGTGCTCTTGATGGTGGCTGCTGCTGGCGCGCTGTACCTACAGAATATATATGTGCTCATTACACTATTATTTTTGCTGGGGACACAGGCAGCTTTTTTTGGTCCGTTAAAATACGCCATTTTGCCGGTGCAGTTAAAAGAAAATGAATTAATTGCAGGCAACGGTTTGGTTGAAGCGGGCACGTTTCTAGCGATTCTCATGGGTACTTTATTTAGTGGCATACTTATCTTAACTAGTCATGGCACCTTTATCATTGCGTTCTCAGTGGTCGCAATTGCTGTACTAGGCTATGCCGCGAGCTTATTTATTCCCGGTACCGATCAACAAAATCCTGAGCTGAAGCTAAACCCCAACTTCATTGCTGAAACAGCAAAATTGCTTAGCTATTCCAAAGCACGCTGGGATATTTATCTTTCCGTGTTAGGTATTTCATGGTTCTGGTTAATGGGCGCTGTGTATTTATCTGAATTACCAGTGTTTGCCAAAAATATTTTATCCGCCAATGAACACGTGGTGACATGGTTTTTCGCTTTGTTTTCGATTGGTATTGCGCTTGGCTCCATGTTATGTAACCGCTTGTTGAAAGGGCAGGTCAATGCCACGTTTGTGCCGCTTGCAGCCATTGGTATGTCGATCTTTGCGTTTGATATGTATCGTGCGGCGAATCAGGTTCTACCCATGACATCGGGTGGCTTACTGGATTTAACCAGCTATCTTTCCACGTTTTCTGGCTGGCATGTTTCGCTGGATTTACTCTTTTTGTCTATCTGTGGTGGTTTATATACGGTGCCACTGTACGCTATTTTGCAGCACCGCAGCACGCCTTCACATCGTGCCCGGGTCATTGCCAGTAATAATGTCATGAACTCACTGTTCATGGTGGTGGCGGCTGTTGGCACAGTGGTCATGCTGCAATTGAACTTTACGGTCAACGATGTGTTTTTGGTGATTGCGATTCTGAATATTTTTGTGGCGGTCTATATCAGTAAACTGTTACCAGACTTGTTATTGAAATCCATTTTAAGGCTGGTGTTGACGGCGCTTTATGGTGTCAAAGTCTACGGCATGGAAAATTATTACAATGCTGGTAAGCGGGTCGTGATTGTTGCAAATCATACATCTTTTCTGGATGCCGCTATTTTTGCTGCGTTCCTACCCGACAAGCCTATGTTTGCCATTGATAAGCGCACTTCCGAAAAATGGTGGATACGTTATTTCCTGCGCTTGGTGGATGCCTACCCGGTTGATCCCACCAATCCCATGGCCATTAAATCGATTATTCAACTAGTGCGCCGCAACAAGCGCTGCGTGATTTTCCCAGAAGGCAGAATCACAGTCACTGGTTCGTTAATGAAGATTTACGAAGGGCCAGGCATGGTCGCAGATAAATCTAATGCCATGTTGTTGCCGATATGTATTCAAGGCGCGCAATATACGCCGTTTTCACGCATGCGCGGCAAACTGCCCATTAAGATATTCCCAGATATTTCCATCACGATTTTCCCGGCGCGTAAAATGGAAGTCGACCCTGAACTGCGTGGTCGCCGCCGTCGTTTTGAAATAGGTCAGCAGCTTTATAAATTAATGACTGATATTGTGTTTGAGAGTGCTGATCTCAAGCAGACATTATTTTCAGCGTTAATAGATGCAAAATCGATTCATGGCAATCATTTCCAAATTGCAGAAGATATCGATTTCACGCCATTAACGTATTACCAATTAATTTTACGCAGTTACATTCTGGGTAAATTCATTGCGAAGAAAACCCAGCCGCGCGAATACGTTGGTATTATGCTGCCAAACATGGTGAGCACGGTGGTGACCTTTTTTGCGATGCAAGCCTATCTGCGTGTCCCTGCTATTTTGAATTTCACCTCAGGTGTACGCAACGTTTTGCATGCTTGCCGAATAGCAAAACTTAATACGGTTTATACTTCACGGCGTTTTGTCGATACCGCCAAACTGCATCATCTGGTCGATGAAATGAAGAAAGCAGGGTTGAACGTGATTTATCTGGAAGATATCCGCAATAAAATCACGTGGGGCAGCAAACTGGAAGGCAGTGTTATGGCGAGCTTTCCGGCTATTTTCTATCGTCGTATTAATCGTAAAAAAGAACGCACAGCCTCGGCGCAGCCAGCGGTTGTGTTATTTACCTCAGGCTCGGAAGGCACACCTAAAGGGGTGGTGTTAACGCATCAAAACCTGCAAGCGAACCGATACCAAATCAGTTCTATTGTCGATTTCACATCGCAAGACCGCGTTTTCAATGCCTTACCCATGTTCCATACTTTTGGTCTGAGCGGCGGTATGTTATTGCCAGTCTTGTTTGGGATTAAGGTGTTCCTCTATCCCTCGCCCTTGCATTATCGTGTTGTGCCACAGCTGGTTTATAACTTGAATGCGACCATTTTGTTTGGCACAGATACCTTCTTGATGGCTTATGCAAATCACGCGCATCCATACGATTTTTATAGTTTACGCTATGTGTTTTCCGGTGCTGAGAAGCTGCGTCCTGAAACCATGGCGCTGTGGTCTAACAAATTCGGCGTGCGTATTTTTGACGGTTATGGTGCAACCGAAACCTCACCGGTGATTGCGATGAATACGCCTATGCAAAATCGTCCTGGTACGGTTGGACAGTTATTACCTGGTATTAAATATGAAATCAAACCTGTGCCTGGTATTGAGACTGGGGGCGAATTATGGGTGGCTGGGCCTAATGTCATGAAAGGCTATTTAATGGCGAATCAGCCTGGCACCATCCAACCGCCAGAAAACGGTTGGTATGCTACGGGTGATATTGTTTCAGTTAGCCAAGGCAGTTTTGTCACGATTCTGGGTCGCGTGAAACGCTTCGCGAAAGTGGGCGGTGAAATGGTGTCACTGACCATGGTGGAGCATTACATCAGTAAGCTATGGCCGGAAGAACAACATGCGGTCGTTGCGATTGCGGATAACAGGAAAGGCGAGCAATTAGTGCTGGTGACAACCAGATCGGCGGCATCGCGAGAAGAGTTGGTGAAATATGCTCGCGCTGAACAAGTTAGCGAAATCAGCATACCGCGCAAGATCATTACTGTTAGTAAGTTGCCGCTGTTAGGGTCGGGAAAAGTAGATTACACGGAAGTTAGCGCACTTGTGTTAACGCAAACGTAATCGCGTTGTGACGGCTGCACTTTAGGATGCCCGGCGGTTTCGCATCAGCCCATTACCGCCGACGTCCCTGCATCGGCTCAATACGCCCTCATCCCTGCATCAGCCCAATACCGCCGTCGACCCGCACCGCTCACCACATTCGTCGTCCCCGCACCACTCACCACATTCGTCGTCCCCGCACCACTCACCACATTCGTCGTCCCCGCACGCTTTTAGCGGGGATCTGTTTGTGTAACTGTGCAATTGATA
>CAZBHW010000035.1:0-21365 GCA_964492045.1 uncultured Coxiellaceae bacterium
TTTTGAAACGCAAAATGTTGCTTAGTTGAGTGTCCGTTTTTTCGGGGCGACATCAAGGTTTATGGTGAACAATAAAATTTTCCGTAACATTTATCAGCAATTAAAAACACATCAAATTGAAATACTGGATGCGTTACTGATAATTAAACCTGATTATAATCGCACGGGTTATAATGGATTAAAACAAATACCGATGAAACCAACCATAAGTAATTTCAGGGAATTAATCAAGCACCATGATTGGTTAATGACTATGGATGGTATAGAACAATATGTGGTAAATATTTCAAAATTAAAATTACAGCAATTTGCTGAGCAGGCGAGATCACTTGATGCAAGTGATTTAAAGAATTTTACTCCAGCAAAACGCTATGCCCTTATGATATGTCTCTTACATCAATCCCAATCTCGCGCAAAAAATGCGCTTGCAGTAACGTTTTGTAGAACGATATCTAAAATGCATAAAAGAGCAAAGGAAATGCTTGAGGTAATAAAAGAAAATACTGAGCAAACGACGCATGATTTGCTTACTTTGTTTTCCAACATCTTAATCGAAATTAAAGAAAGAGAGCCGACTAACAAATTATTGCACTGTGTCATAGATAAACTTGATTGCCATGGCGGAGCTGAAAAATTATATGCCGATTGCGAACAGGCTGTCGCTTGCAACAGCAAAAATCACTTACCATTAATATGGGAATTTTATGAAAATAAGCGACCAACGTTATTTAAATTGCTTCATGCAATAAATTTACGTTCCGCCACGCAAAATGATTTACTTATTAAAGCAATGTATATCATGTTAGAGAATGAGGATAAAAAGTCAGAGTATTTAGATATCCAGATCAATCTGTCTTTTACAACGGAAGCTTGGCGAAAGCTCATTTTGAAGAAAGAAGATGAAAATACACTGCTTGCCCGTCGATATTTTGAAATTTGTGTTTTTTCTCATCTTGCAGAATACTTGAATTCTGGTGATATCTTTATTGATGGCGCTGAATCATTTTCAGATTATCGAAGAGAGTTATTGAGCTGGAATGAATGTCTGCCTTTATTATGTGATTATTGCAAAAAAGTAAATTTTCCAAGTGGTGCGAAAGATTTCGTTGACCATATCCGTACTAATTTTATTGAACTTGCTGAAAAAGTTGATTGTGCTTATCCTGAAATTGAAGAATTCATTATCGATGACAAAGGTGTTCCAACATTAAAAAGACGTGGCCCAAAAAAACGGCCACCTAGCGCGATCTGGCTAGCAAAGACAATTAAAGAACGTATGCCGGAACGTAACTTGGTAGATATTTTATGTAGCACCCATCATTATACTGGCTGGGCTCATATGTTCGGTCCTATCTCTGGCAGTGATTCAAAAATGGAAAATGCAATTGAGAAATATATTTATACCAATTTTGCTTATGGATCTGGAATGGGAGCAACACAGGCAGCGCAGCACATTAAAACGCATCTTGATCTATCATCACACATGTTGTCATGGATTAATCGTCGTCACATAACCGCAAAAATGCTAGACCATGCACGAGAATCTCTTATTAATTGCGCCAATTCATTTCCACTTATCTTGGCATGGGGTGATGGTAAATCATGCGCAGCCGATGGTAATCTTCGCGAGTTGCGTGAAGAAAATTTAATTGCTGAATTTCATGTCCGTTACGGCAAAAAAGGCGGCATTGCGTACCATCATGTTGCTGACAATTATATTGCGTTATTTTCAACATTTATACCGTGCGGTGTTTGGGAAGCTGTATCCATCATTGAAGGACTATTACAGAACAAATCAGATATTCAACCTGATACGATTCATGCTGATACACAAGGACAGTCAACTGTCGTATTTGCGGTAGCATATTTACTAGGATTTAAATTAATGCCGAGAATTAGAAATTGGGATGATTTAAAATTCTTTCGTCCCAGCAAGAAAACCACCTATACTAATATTGATAGTTTATTTAGTGATGTTATCAAATGGGATCTCATTGAAACGCATTGGCAGGACATGATGCAAGTTGTTTTATCAATTAAGGCTGGTAAAATCAGTTCGACAACATTGCTACGCAAACTTGGTAATTATAGCCGTAAAAATAAGCTTTATTTGGCACTCCAGGAATTAGGCCGAGTTCTTAGAACACAATTCTTACTGGAATATATTTCAGATGTTGCATTACGCGAAACCATCACCGAAAAAACAAACAAAGTCGAAGCTTACAATGCATTAAGCGAATGGGTATCTTTTGGTTCAAGACATTTAGTTGCTAGCAACGACGAAGAAGAGATGGAAAAGGCCATCAAATATAATGATATTTTAACGGATTCAATTATCCTGCAAAACATTGTGGATGAAACAAACATAATAGGTCAGTTAAAAAATGATGGACACAATATCAAGAAGGAGGACGCGGGATTTTTAAGTCCATATCTTACGGGGCATATCAAACGGTACGGCGATTACATTGTCGATATGAGCCGGGTTCCAAAAGATATAACGGTGAGTCGGAGCTTGGTGCTGTGGTAATATTGATTTTTATATAAGTTACTTAACAGAAATGTTGTGGAATTTAATATTGAAATTTGAATAAAGGACTGGAATTTTAGCTTATGGGGGGTAGTAGCACGTATCCCGGCTTATACCGAGTTACGCGCTAGCATGAACGATGCCACCGTGATGGTTGCCTCATCTATTAGTCGGGCGGCAACCGATACTATCCAAAAAGAAACATCCAGAGCCGCGGATGACATACGCGATGCTGTTAGTAAGGCGAAGGGGTTGCTGGCAAGCTATCAGTCGTCATTAAATATGACCCACTGGAAAATACTTGGCGCGATGGTGTTGTCATCTATCGCAACCAGTTTGCTGATCGTTTATTTCGTGATGCCTAAACCGACATTGCCTTTGACTGAAATGGATATGAAAACCTACGAGCTTGGGAGAACATTTTCGGAAGTATGGCCAACATTGACAGATGAAAAGAAGAAGTGGTTTATTAAGGGCACTCGTAGAAATAGCGAGTAATCACATGAGTGGTCTACAATTAACCAGCGATAATGTCGATAGGCAAAATTAGTTTCTGGATTAAGACTGAATTTTGCACTAGTTAAAATGGACAAGCCAACAAGGAGATAATATGTCTGCAAGTTATCAAAAACTAATTCATATCTGTCGAGTTTATACCCCGCCACCAAAAAAAATTGGAGCCTGGATACTGGTGGATAAGTTATGGCCTCGAGGGTTGAAAAAAGAAGCTCTTGATTTTGATCTATGGCTGAAGGATATCACCCCAAGTACGAAGTTAAGGCAATGGTTTCATAAAAATCCAATAGAAAGATGGCGCGAATTTGAAGAACGTTATATGACAGAATTAAAAACAAAGGGTTTGTTAATAGAACAAGTGCGAAAAATGGCTAAGCATGCGCCTGTAACCTTGTTTTATGCTGCAAAAGACATAGAACATAATCATGCGATTATATTACGAGAGGTAATTTGCATGTGGCCAAAACTTCCTAAAATAAAAATCTGAGGTTTGGGCTACTTCAACCATCGCCTTGATATGCCATAGGCGGTAAAACGTCGTGAAGATGATGGCCTGTCAACATAAATAAAACTGTTCGATTACTCACCTATAATAACAGGAATCAGCGAAATTTTTACCGCTATTGAAACTGTAAAATCTCATAGAATAAATTTAACGCTAAAAATAAGAAGTAGAATGAACTTAATTAATTCAGCAGCACCATATAACGCATGAATGGGTGATGATGCAGGCTGGCCTCCAGCGAGGATAATATCAACTCGACTAATTAACCTAGGAAGTAACCATGAGAATTGAAAACAAAGAATCAAGATAATGCTACACAATATAATCCAATCTGATACGGAAATTCGAGCAAATAGACTCATGCAAATAATCAGAATGAGAATAACATTCTGTACTTTATGAAACATATGAAAAACTGTTCGTCCTACATCTAAACCAATTGGCTTAGTGAGGCTAGGTGCTCGAAACTTTACCCAGCTTTCTAGGAATGATATGCCAAGTATCATCCCTGTCCATAAAAGAGCGACAATACCAATAAGCTGCAATTTCATAAGTTACCACCCAATAATAATTGTTAATTATCCTGCTTTACCATCCACGCGCGGTTGTATTAAAAACTTGGTGTACTTAATCACATAGATGCTCAATGCCGCAATCCAGCAAACAGCAGCAAGATATATCCAGATGATAGCGTGACGGTTATTTAACCACGGCCCGAACACACGAAGAACTGCGCTTGTAAGCATAAACCCATAACTCCATACTTCAGCTGTACCTGCAATTAATACGCGCCCAGTGTGGCCTAATGCTGTTCGTGTAATCATAGCAATAATGGCGCAGCCCATTGCGCCGACGGTAAAAGCATGCATCGCAAGTGAATGTGATACTAATCTCATTGATGCTAGCGCGAGTAACAGAAAGCCTACAGGTATCCAGGCATAGGCAATATGCAAAATGGTTAAAATAGGACGATAACCAACCGCCCATGATCGCCACCCGATAATTCTTACTGAATGTATAACAACGGCGATCACGGCACATGCAGCAATTATCCAGGGCGCGACGCTAGTCGCATCTGCAAGAAATGTCACGATGACGATTGGCGCGGCAAGTGTTTCAATGGTCTTCCACCGTTTTAACTTAAACCCTTGGATTGCGTTGGTAGTAAACATGGGTATCACGCGTCCTCCAATGACGGTGACAAACATGATAACAAATCCAATCGCAGCATAAGCTGTGCGTAACGATAAATCAAAACGGCTTTGCCATACCCAATAGTGAAAAAGCATATTAAGCAATCCAAGTGTACATAAGGCAACAGCGAGAAAATAATTGCGGCGATTATCTGCAGTAACCAAAATACGGATCAATACAATCGCTGTTATCGGTAAAAAAGCGCAATCTACCACAGCAGCGATATATTCAGGCCCCGTCCATATCAATAAGCGTCCTGCTATCCATAATAAAAAAATCAAGGCCAATTTCTTTCCATGCGGCGTATTGATACCTGTCCATGCGCGAACAGCCGTTAGTAAAAATCCTGCAATAATGGCCGCTGTAAAACCAAATATCATTTCATGGGTATGCCATAGCATGCCGGTTATTGCTTTGGGTTCGCCAACTTGCACGCCATAATAAATCGCATTCATCCATAACAGGATAGCAAGTGCTCCAAATATCGCGCCTCCCAGATAAAATGGTCTAAAACCTAAATTAAAAAGCGAAAACCCAGATGGCGCGACAGACTTCGTATCAATCAGATTAATGCTCATCATATGTGCCTATTTGTTTTTCTTTGAAAATGCCGCAAGCATACCTTTCATTCCATTAGTGTTACCATCTGCAATTGAGTATTGGTCAAGAACACTAAAAAAAGCTTCCAATCCTTGATTTAATATCCCTTTTAAACGACACACATTAGTAATACGGCAGCGGTTAGTTTTTATGTTAAAGCACTCAACCATCGTAAAGTTAGGCTCCATTTTTCGCACCACATCACCAATGTTAATTTTATTTGGGTCTTTAGCTAAGGCTATTCCGCCTCCTTTGCCGCGCGTACTAGTAATAAATCCCGCTAGCGCTAATTGATGTACTACTTTCACTAAATGATTGCGCGAAATTTTATAGAATTCTGCAATTTGAGAAACGGTCGTTGTATTTTGCTGCATGTTAGCTAAATAAAATAAAACTCGTAATGAATAATCCGTATAAAGCGTTAACTGCATTAGATGATCTCTCTTATATAATACCAATAAGTGGTTTTCTGCTTGACAATAAATCTCTTCGACCATAACATGCATTTGTAATACATCTTATGACTTTATTAGAGTTGTTGAAGGTGACATTGTCAAGTCTTTGTCAGCAAGGCGCTGACTAGGAATGTATATTAGGGGTAAGGCAAGATGTTAAATAATTAAGATTTAGCAGCTGATTAAAGATTGTGTTTAATGGGCAACCTGACACCATTAAAAAAGGAAAATTAAGTATGCATCTTGATCCACTTATTTTATCGCGCTTACAATTTACCTGGGTCATTGCACTTCATATTTTGTTACCTGCATTTACTGTTGGACTTGCTTCCTTTATTGCTGTGCTCGAGGGCATTCACTTTTTTACTAGACGCGAAGTATATTTCCGCCTCTCGGTATTCTGGACAAAGATTTTTGCAATATCTTTTGGTATGGGTGTTGTATCAGGCATTGTCATGCCATTTCAAATTGGCACGAATTGGAGTCGTTATGCCGATGCAACGGCTAATGTACTTTCGCCCCTTTTTGCATATGAGGGTTTAACCGCATTTTTTCTCGAAGCTTCATTCCTTGGTGTGCTCTTATTTGGTCGTCACCTGGTTCCACGGTGGGCTCATTTTGTGGCAGCATTGATGGTAGCTTTCGGCACCCTCATTTCTACATTCTGGATTTTATCTGCTAATAGCTGGATGCAAACACCCGCGGGTTATAAAATTTCTGATGGTCTTTTTTTCCCAACAGATTGGTTAGCTATTATATTTAATCCTTCATTTCCATATCGTTTTGGACACAATGTTATTGGATTTTATATAACGACTGGTTTCGTTGTCATTGCAGTAGCCGCTTATTTTATTAGACGAAATATTTTTGTTGACGGAAGCCGAATCATGTTTTCTATGACGCTTTGGCTGTTAACATTGCTTATACCTCTTCAGATTATTCTTGGAGATATGCATGGGCTCAATACATTACAATATCAGCCCGCGAAACTGGCCGCAATTGAAGCGCATTGGACGTCAGAAAAACGTGCGCCATTAATACTTTTCGCTATACCTGATGAAAAAAATGAAATTAACCATGCCACAGTTGAAATACCCTTACTTGGCAGCCTTGTACTTACACATTCTTTAGATGGCGAGGTTCCGGGATTAAAACAATGGCCTGCTGATCAACGCGCGCCTGTTGCTATTCCATTTTTTGCTTTTCGCATTATGGTAGGGCTTGGCGTCGTGATGTTAGGACTTGTTTTGATAAGTTTATGGCTGCGTTTTCGTCATCGGCTTTTCGACTCGTCATGTTTTTTGTATGCATGCCAATACGCAGCGCCAATTGGTTTTTTAGCGGTACTCGCAGGCTGGGTAACGACTGAAGCGGGACGTCAGCCATGGACTGTATATGGTCTATTAAGAACAGCTCATTCCGTCAGCCCTTCCTTGACGAGTGTAGATGTTTTGCTTTCACTCGCGAGCTATATGCTTGTCTATCTGATTATTTTCCCTTTTGGCATTTTGTTAATGGCAAAAATTGTTCGCAATGGTCCTTCGAATGCAGCGCAAAAAGAACCTGTTGAAGGTGGACAACCAAGAGGTCCTATTGTTACACCACCGGAGTACACACGCAATGATCATTGACTTTGTACCTTTATGGACACTTATTCTAGGCATAGCTGTTTTTCTCTATGTCTTGCTAGATGGATTTGATCTGGGTGTGGGTATACTTTATGCTTTTGCTCCAAATCGCGCAGATCGTAATTTAATAATGAATTCGATTTCTCCTGTTTGGGATGGTAATGAAACTTGGTTAGTGCTAGGAAGTGTCGGTCTATTCGCAGCATTTCCGCTTGCTTTCGCAATCATAATTCCAGCGGTTTATTTTCCTATTCTTGTGATGTTGTTGTCTTTAGTCTTTCGAGGCGTTGCTTTTGAATTTCATTACAGAGATGCCGCTCACGTTACCTTCTGGGATTATGCTTTTAGTGTCGGATCACTTATCGCTACATTTGCGCAAGGAGTTGTTCTGGGCGCAATTATCCAAGGGTTTCCAATAGAAGGACGCACGTTTTCAGGGAGTTCTTTTGATTGTTTCACACCATTCTCAATCTTTACAGGATTTGCACTTATCTTCGGATATGGATTGCTTGGCGCGGGTTGGTTGATTTTGAAAACTGAAGGAGAATTACAAGCGTCTTCGCGTCGTCAAGGTCGCTGGTGTTTCATCGCCGTACTTATCGCAATTGGTATCGTTTCTCTATGGACTCCATTTGTGTATGAAGATATTTATCAACGCTGGTTTTCCTGGCCAAACATAGTTTATCTTTCACCGATACCTATTATTACTCTAGCATTCGCAGTATTCGAATGGCGCTCATTAAACAATCGTTCTGAAGTTGCCCCTTTTATCGGTGCAATCGGATTGTTTCTTATGTCTTATCTGGGAATAGGCATTAGCCTTTTTCCTATGATTGTTCCGCATCATTTTACATTGTGGCAAGCAGCTTCATCTCCTGACACACAAGCATTTTTAATTGTCGGCACAATGTTTCTCCTTCCGATTATTCTTATGTATAGCGCTTGGTCTTATTGGGTATTTCGTGGAAAGGTACGTGCAGACGTTGGTTATCATTAACGTATATCAAGTATATGTCATGACAATATTCTTCTAATCTTCCCAAAAAGATTTAAACCTATTCGGCGCAAGGTCAGTATAAATCACAGTATTTTTTATATTGGCGTGTCCCATATAGCCTTGAATGGCACGTGTATCATGGCCTTGGTTGGCAAGATAAAATCCGGTGCTGTGTCTCAACATGTGTGGGTGAATTGTGAAGCCAATCTCAGCGATGCCACCCGCTCTCGCAATTATGTGACGTACCGTCCTGGCTGTTAGCGGAGCGTTTCTTTCGCTCACGAAAACATAGGACGAGTCTGGATAATCGCGCCTGATCTGGCGCAATGCTCGTAACTCAATTCCTCTAAGCGGATGAGTTGATGGAAGGCCGTTTTTAAGACGGCGGACATGGAGCAACCCCTGTTTTAAATCGACCTGCTCCCAGCGCAATGTAATAACCTCACTGACCCTCAGAGCATGACGGAACATAATCAATATTAGGGTGTCATCACGATGACCATGCCGGCCAATCGTTCGGGCAGACTTTCGGATAGAATCAATTTCAGCGGCGGTTAAATATTCGCGTGTTCTTAATTCATTATTCGATTTACGACGCGGCGGAGTTGATAACTTTGCCGTTTTCGGTGCTTTGATGCGGCTTTGATTCACTGCTCATTCCCTGTTTTTTATCCTAGCCTGTTTCTATAACATTGCCATTAATGAATAAAAATGGCAATGTTTATGGTAATCGAACGATTTTGCTCCATCTCCAAATATGCCAACTACGCCTTGAGGCTTTTTATGTTGTTTGGTTAATCTATTTGATTGATTTTTTTTAGACATGGTGTGTCTTTCCCCTACCCAATTTATCTGCAACTCTGTGCAGGTCTTCAAGCAATTCCTCTTCTTTAATATTTCTTTTATGTAACTTTAAACTAAACATATGATAATCCAAATCAAGCAACGGCATATCGCACATGAACATGAGGAACAGAGTGCTCTTCACGGCCATGATGCGGCTTAATCACAATCTCAATATCCTGATCTAGGATAGCAAGTAGTTTAAATAATCTTTCAACAGAAAAGCCCGCCAAACGACCACGGCTTAAAGCTGATATTTTTGGCTGATCTAGCCCCAATAATTTAGCCGCATCAATTTGGTTTAATTTTCTTTTCTTAATTAGCCGATTGATCTGAATCGCAAGTTCTGCCTTGACCAAATATTCTTCAGGATTTGGTACGCCTAAATCAGCAAAAACATTACCGCTAGATTCTTCGATCTCAATGTTGGCTGTTTTATTTTTGGTCATAAATATTACCCCTTTTCTTTCAATGTCTGTTTGAGTTGCTTTAACCGCGCTTCAATAACCGCTATCTCTTCTTTTGGCGTTGATATACCCTTTTTCGATTTCTTCTGGAATGCGTGCAGCACATATACTGCATCCCCCAAATTAACCACATAAATTGCTCGATAGGCATTTTTGTCGTGGTCACTTACAATCTCATAAACACCGGAGCCATGCCCTCTGAACATCTTGGCTGATTCGTGTGTCTCGCCAATCTGGGCAGTATAAAGTGCAAAACCCATTTCAAAGCGCACCTCTTCCGGAAACTCTGATAAATCTTTTTTACTACTACCTACCCATTTTAGTGGCTTCGGTTGCTTCTTCTCTGATTCTGTCACTAGCTACCCCTTTATTATATGCCAAATCTAGCATAACTGTATTAGTTTTTCATCTTTTTTAATTCTATATAAATCAATAAGTTGTTTTTATCTGCTTAATTTAATTTGATTTTATACAGATTCTTCCATTAACCACTTGAATGTTATTAGGTTTCATATATTATAAATGAAAGCATATTTTTTTAAACCAATACAAGGTAGGTGATGACATGGAACAGTTTAATAATACAATAACCCCCATTGAGTTGGCTGATTGTTTAGGCGGAATCACTGTCCAAGGCGTCTACAAGGCACTTAAATCCCACAATATCCCGACAGAAACGAATAACCGCCGTAAACTTATCCCTGCTCAAGGAATAAGAAAGCTCTTTGAAGACCGTGGTTTTCAGTATCCTAAGAGCATTATCTCATTTCAGATCGTTAAAGGTGGCGTAGGCAAAACCTCCCTCTCCTTCTGTTTAGCCGTGAGAGCCAGCCACTATGGCGCTAGAGTCTTGGCTATAGACCTTGACCAGCAAGGCAACCTGACACGTTCATTTAACGTAGAGGCCAGAGATAAGCCTGTATGGCTTAACTTGTACCGTGATAAAATACCGGCTGAAAAAGCAATCGTTCCCATATCTGAGACTCTGCATCTTATTCCATCCAACCTAAATAACTCCCGACTAGATACAGAATTAACGCAGTCTTCAGCCAATTTAAAAGACATGATCAAAGACACGCTGGCACCAATACGCCACAATTACGATCTAATTATCATTGATTGCCCACCGGCCATTAACAAAATTAATGCTGCTGTTACCTGTGCATCAGATATTGTAATCGTACCGATTAACCCAGACCCATACGCAATGGATGGCCTGGATTACACCATATCCGAGCTTAATCGCATCAAGAATGATTTTAAGCTGTCTTTTGATTATCGCATTGTCTGGAACAAATATGACGCCCGCGAACGCTTAGGCGCTGTCTATATGCACGAATTAATGAAGCGTGAGGGATTGGAAAATAACATTCTACCTGTTGTTTGTCGCGTGGACGTTTCGCTCAAGAATGCGGTCTTTGATTCAAAGTCTGTATTTGAATTACCAAAGAAAGCACCGATTAGAGAGGACATTGACCAGTTTGCTAAAGAAATACTAGGTATCAATGCTTGGAAAGAGGTTAAAAACGCGAGCGGCCAATAAGGAAAGCTGAAAGATGGATTTAACAGCATTATTAGAAAAAAACAAATCAAGGCTTAAGAGCACAAAGCCCATCTCTGCTCGCAAGCCTGCTGACATTGCACAAGAAGATCGTCCATACTCTCCTCCACCACCACCACCCTCCCCTACTCAATCTGTTAAGCCGCCTATACCAACAGCGAAAAAGATTGAACTGGAATTTAAAATGGCTGAAACAGCTAAGCCTATAGAAATGCCGCCTGAAAAACCGGCAACAAACCGACAACAAACTGATAACAAAGTGGAAACAAAGTGGCAACAAACTGATAACAAACTGGCAACAAAGCTACAACAACCTGTTAATAAGTCTCTGGTTAAACACGAAAACTGGCAACAAAGTGGCAACCAAACTGGCAACACTATCGGCAACAAAGTGGCAACAAACCGACAACAAACTGATAACAAAGTGGCAACAAATATTGGATTTGCAGAACTTGTTGGTTTGCATAGAGAAATAATCATATTCATGTCACATGAATGTAAAAATTCACGCTCAAGAATTACAGAAGCTCTCACACTTGAATACATTGCAAATGCCGTAAAACATAGTGCTGGTGTGGTTAAAACCACCCTTCAGCGATTAGAGAAAAAGGGCGTACTGCTTAGGATAGGGTTTAAAAATGGGAGAGGCGGTTGGTCACGTTATGAAGTACCAGATCACATCTACCATGATGCCTTAAGAAACGAAACCGACAACAAAGTGGCAACAAACCGACAACAAACCGACAACAAAGTGGCAACTAAACCGGCAACAGAACTGGCAACAAGTGCCTCTAGTAGTAGTAGTGATTTAAAAAATAAAACTACTACTACAGAACTTCCAGAAGAATGGGGCTTTGACATTAGGCCATACGCACGTTTTGGATTTACGCAGTCGCACATTAAACAACTTGCATCAGTTGGTATTATCACGGCGGCTTCTGTAGAACAGTCATTAATCGAATTTAGTCATGATCTCGATAACAACATGCTTCCGCCAATCAAGACTAACAAAATAAATTTTCTAATGGGGCTACTGAGGTCAGGACATTCATATGTTTCAGAAGGCTTCAAAAACGAGCAGGATGCGATTATCTCAGAAATGGCTAGGAGAGCAGAGGATAAACGCAAAAAGCTAATAGAGGAAAAATTTGTGGCTTGGGAAGCGGGTCTTACCGATGATGAGAGGAAAGATATCGAGAAAAAACTTCCAACATCACTGATGGTACTTCATCGGACTTATGGGATAGACAATATTGAGATCAAAAACTGGATGTTTAATTATTTTTTAAACATAGAAAAATAATTTTATTCATATCAAACGTAAACAGGTTTCAAAGTCACAATGTCATCCATGCTAAGACCTGACAGCGATAATATCGTGACCGCCTGACCCGGATGCAGTTCTCTGAATAGCTGTGCATCCACAACGCCTTCTCGTGATTCGGTGATGGTTTTGCTTTGGTGCTGGTGTCCCATGCTGTCAGATACTTTTTTAACTCTTGCTTTGCCTACAAGGCGTTCCATGAAGTCGAGTGTTACGGGGTCTTCTGTTCGCAAGCAAAGTTTCTGGCGAAAATTCTGCAAGAGGGCATGGGCGAGATCATGGCTGCCAAGCGCAGCATAAAAGCTGGCTATGGATTGTGATGAGATAATGCCAATGGTTTTACTGCTCCGCGATTTATCCCAGAAATTAAGGTCAGACAGGCCGTCACGGCTGGCGCTGACGATTTCCTGATACTCGTCACACATGAAAAATACCGGGTTAGTTTTATTTACAGCTGGGTTTTGGTTTCTGTTTTGCATCAAGTTAAAGAAACGTAACTTAATGAAAGTATAAGCAACTTTACCGCCCAATCCCCAGATTGAGAGTGGCATATCCACGAGGTAAAGCGTACCATTCAAGATATTTTCCATCTTAGCTGGTTCGCAGTCGCTGGAACAAAAAGCATCGAGCAGGTCAGGGTGATTGAACGGTGCTAATGCCTGGGCGATTGTGGCGTTGACCCCACTTTTTATCTTGCTGTCAAAATGAGAAAAGATCAGATCGTGGTAGTTGCAATAGGTTTTTAATAACCGCGCCTCTTTTTCAGGCAGGGTAGGGAGCAGTGCATCAATATCGTTGTTAATGGCTTCGTGCGAATCCATTTCAAACAAATACTGATGAAGGCTTTGTAGGTTGTAGCGATTCGGTAGAAATGACAGCATCCCCAAAGTATTCCGGCACAATTCGCTTGCGGTATCCACCCAGAATGAATCGACGTTTCCCTTATTACCCAGAAGGAATGCTGATTTAAGAAAGGAAGCCGCTATTTCCGGCGTTAGTCCTTCAATTAAATTCATTCGCTGGTTATGAGGCCCGAGTACCACCAATTCTCTTTTGGTTAAGGTTGAAAGCTGTCTGACCGCTTCCTTCACATCGCCCTTAATATCAAAAATGAGACCGCCACAATGCTGGTCTAGGCATTGCAAGAGTAGGGGTTGCATGACGCATGTTGTTTTACCTGAGCCAATACCACCTAAAACCAAAATGTTTTGACAAGCGTCTTCCAGCGTAAGGGATACTTGCTGGTTGGCTGCCATGCCAGCACGATGCCACAATGTTGATAGAAGCCCTGTTGATTTTCCAAGCCACAAAGTAAAACCGGATGCACTTGGTTGAGTGGAGATAGGTTGATTGTCTTTTTTGTCTAACGGACTCGGCTCAACCATTCCGCATTCGATGATATGTTTTTTTAGCCAGTTATAACGATTGCCATACATTTCCAGTATCTTGGCGTCAGGTTTTTTGCCCGTCTCACGAGTAATTTTCCAAACATTGAAGAGAGGCCAAAGCAGAAAAAGCGATGCTGAACCTGCCGCTGCAACAAAAGCAATTGGAGTGCCAAGGCCAAAAGGTAATATGGAATTAAAGAAAAAAAGGCCGGCTATAATAGAAAAAACGAAAATGACAATGCCGCCAACAAGATTCTCAACCCAGATATATTGGGTATGCTCAACAACAGGAATATTGCCCCTGATGATGGGGTTATTTTCCTGACGATTTCGACGTAGCTCTGATAGGATGTCTTCCATGAAAGATTAATTCTCCGGCAATAGTTCAAGATCAAATAATGCTCTGTCTGAATTGCGTTTCAGGTACTTATCCATGATCTTTATGATTTCATCGAATTTGTTTTCCTTGATGGCATGGTCAAGATAATAAGAACCGACAAGTATTTTCTTTCTGGTATCAGTTTTTCGTTCGGATGCTTTGAGTCTGGCTTCTTTCTGTTGAATGCGAGCGTTTAACTTGTCGCGCTGTTGCTTTAACTTCTCAAGAGAATGTTTAGATGACTTGACCATATTTGAACTCCCTATCATTCCTTTTATTTTGTCAACGCATCATACACAACAATATCCATAAATCCAACAGAGATAATATGATCAATTTGCGAGCGATAGCGAGCTCATTTTAAGTCCCACTGACGACAGAAGTGCGCGCTTATACGTTGCTTCGCAACGTTCGCTCTGATAGAGTGCGGTAGAATAACTAAAAAGTTAAATGAGTAACTTTTAAAAACGGAAGTTTAAATAAAGAACATGGCAATCTATCATTTTAGTGGAACAGTCATCTCACGCAGCCAAGGAAGAAGCGCAGTTGCTTGCGCGGCGTATCGTTCCGCTGAAAAACTACAGGATGAAAGATATGATAGAGAGCATGACTACACCAATAAACAAGATGTTGCCCATACTGACATACTTCTGCCTGAAAATGCCCCTGAATGGATGGCTGACCGTGAGAAACTGTGGAACGCGGTCGAAGCCAATGAAAAACGAAAAGATGCCCAACTTGCCCGTGAATTTAACTTTGCCCTCCCGAAAGAACTGACGCTTGAACAAAACATCGAGCTGGCCAGAGAGTTTGTCAAAGAGACGTTTGTTAAGCAGGGTATGGTTGCTGATCTTTGCATTCATAACGACAAACAGCCGGATGGCCAACTTCATCCTCATGCCCACGTAATGTTAACCATGCGGGAAGTATCGCATGAAGGCTTTGGTCAAAAAGTCAGGGCATGGAATGATAAGGCAATGCTTTTATCGTGGCGTGAAGAATGGGCGGAGGTTGCTAATAAGCACCTTGCCTTGCACGGGCATGATTTGCGAATAGACCACCGCACCTTGGCTGAGCAGGGGATTTCACTTGAGCCACAACATAAAATCGGTGCGGCTGTTGCGCGTGATCGCATGGTTCGCATGGAAGATCACCAGCGTATTGCCCGCGAGAATGGCGAGAAACTATTGGCCGACCCATCCATTGCTTTGACGGCAATAACACGCCAGCAATCAACCTTTACTCATCAAGACATAGCCCGTTTTATAAACCGCCATACTGTTGATGCTGACCAGTTTGCTCTTGTTTATGAAAAGGTAAAGCCCCATGAATCCATTGTTAACTTGGGGAGAGATGAAAAAGATCGTGAGCGGTTTAGTACCAGAGAGATGCTTGGGCTTGAACAAAAGATGATGGATAGAGCCGACAGCTTGTCGAAATTAGATACCCACGCCGTCAGCGTTGCCAGTCAGTCAAATGCGTTATCTCAAAAGACACTTACCCCAGAGCAGAAAACAGCATTTGACCATTTGGTCGGCCAGGGTGATTTAAAATGCGTAATAGGGTTTGCAGGAACGGGCAAAAGCTATCTTCTAGGTGCGGCCAAAGAAGCATGGGAGGGCGAAGGCTACGCCGTTCATGGCGTGACCCTTTCTGGTATTGCAGCCGAGAACCTTGAAGATAGCAGCGGTATAGACAGCCGAACCTTCGCCAGCCGTTGTTACTATTGGGACAAGGGCGAACAGCTTTTAACAAACAAAGATGTGCTGGTGGTGGATGAGGCGGGTATGTTGTCATCACGCCAGATGGCTCGGTTGATGGAAGAAGCCCATAGGGGCGGCGCCAAAGTGGTACTGGTTGGCGACCCGCAGCAGCTACAGGCAATCGAAGCAGGAGCCGCATTCAGGGGTATAGCGGAGCAGGTTAGTTATGTAGAGTTGACTGACATTCGCCGGCAACATGAAAAGTGGCAACAAGTTGCAACAATTCAGATGGCGACTGGCAAAACGACAGAGGCTATTTCCCAATATGACCAACATTCTCACGTCCATGGGTTTGATACCAAGGCAGCGGCTAAGGCGGCATTGGTTGAGGTATGGAATGACGCAAGGTTAAGCGACCCTTCCAAGACCCAAATCATGTTGGCTTACAACCGCGATGATGTGCTGGAAATGAATCAGCTCGCGCGTAATTTGCGTCACCAACAGGGTGAACTTGGCAAAGATGTACTATTCCAGACAGAGCGGGGCGAGCGGGCGTTTGCAGAGCGTGACCGTGTTTATTTCTTGAAGAATGATAAATCGCTTGGGGTGATGAATGGCACGCTTGGCACGATTGAGGCTATCAAGGACGGAGCAGTCACCATACGCCTCGATAATGACGGACGTACTAACTCCGACCGGCATGTGACCGTGACAATGGAGCGGTATAACCAGCTTGATTATGGTTACGCGGCGACTATCCATAAGGCGCAGGGTGTAACAGTAGACCGTAGTTATGTGTTGGCTTCCAAATACTTAGATGCTCATTCCACCTATGTGGCAATGAGCCGCCATCGGGAAAGTGCCGATCTTTTCTATGGGAAAGATGTGTTCTTGAATAAAGATGATCTTTCTAAGACCTTAAGCCGAGAACGTCCCAAAGACATTACACTTGATTACCTCAATAATCGCGACAGACTGGCAGAACCAATGCAAAGTGTTCGGGTTGAGAAAACGGTTGATAGGGCACCCCAAGAAAATGACAGGCTTATGCGCCAAGCCAAACTGCGAGAGTTTACGGAATCTGCTAAGGCAATGCGTGAATCAAGGGATATAGACCGTGACAGGGGAGAGGCAAACAAGCCGCGAGCAGATTTGAGCGAGTTTAAACGACAATTTGAAGCCAAGAACCCAGAGCGTGCCAATGCTTTGCGTAACGAGATTATGCCGGAACACGGGCGAAAGGCTGCATCATTGATGGCTGAATTTAAGCGATTGGAAGCCATTGTCGAGAAGGGCGGGCGTTCCAGTCACATGGCGCAAGATCACCTTGAAAAACTGGCGGACAAAATGTCTCGTCAAAAGGATGTCATGCAATACATGCGTGAACACGATACACCAATGGAGAAACAGGTTAACCAAATAGCAAGAGAATTTCAGCGACAACGAGATATTGAACTAGAACGATAGGGGAAGTATATGTCAAAACAATTGCAAAGCGTGGAGCAGGAAGAATCATTAACACCATCGGAGCAACTGGAAGCGATATTATTTCAGTTTGTGAACTTATATGAACGGTGGTCGGAAGATCGACAGGTTGCCGCTAAGCAGGGCGCGGATATTGCCAAATTTGTGAAAGAATTTGCAGAGCAGGTCGAGCATTTTGAGAATATCGAAGAATTTGTCCGCCAGCAGTTACGGTATAAGCCGGGATACGTGCTACTACCCCCCATAAGCCAATAAGCAAGCTACCTCTTCCTGACAGTAGTTAGCAATCAACTCTATATCGTTGTTAGTACTTGCCGAACACATCCCAATGAAAAAAGCATTGTATTTTCAGTATGTGGGTGGCTTAGCGCTTGTGAAATTATGACCAGCAGACTTATTATCCCTCAGTAACGCCGCAATTGTATTATATGCCATGGTTTTTTCTTCCCTTTTTGCATCATCTCGGATGCCTTTACAATCTAAGCGTAAATGAGTCAACGTTCTTTGCAATTTATCAACATCATTTGCTGGAACAAGATCACTGAACGCTCTTGCTTCAACGAAAACTCTAACGACATCAACATGTCCCTTTCTTACCGCCCATAAAAAAGGTGATAATCCCGAGTTTTGTGTGTCAATTAGTGCTGCTCTGCTAAGAAGTAACCGCACAACTTCAGGATGGCCATGGTAAGCTGCTTCTGATAAGGCAGTATTTTGATCATCTTTACCAAAATATTTAATAAAATTCACATCAATTTTATTGTGAGACAGTAAGCCCTTAACAGACTCTACATCACCAATCTCAGAGAAATGAAGCAATAAACATTGAAACATCTCAAGCTTATCAGCAGTTACATCAGAACGTGAAAATAATAATCCTAGCTTTGGAAATGTTTTAATTTTTGAGACAAGGTCTCGATCAAGTTCTTTATACCGCAGGTAATGTTGATTTAAATTATTGATCAGTTCATCAAATGTTTGTTGAACTGAATCAGTGTCCCAAAATGAACAGGCTGCACTGATAGCGGAATGACATGGCTGCGAGAGTTTATTAATTTCAGCTTCAACTACGGAAACAATATAGTTACAGGTCGCTTCTTTAGTTACAGACGTACTTTCATCATTATTTGCAGTAAGACTTAATAATCCTCGCTTTTCAAAAGCTGGTCGTCCATCCTGGTTTTTATATACAATCATCGATGGATCATTCGGCTGCCCAAAATAGGGATATGAAGTTGATCTATTTTGTGGGCATGGATGCAACATGACATCATGAAAGAATTTAACTTCATCTTCTATGTTGAGAGACACAATTAAAAGGAGCGCTTCAGGGGAAACTTCTCTTGTTAATAAACATCGTAGTACATCTATCGCTTGATTGGGTTCAAGCTCACAAATAGACTGAATAGGAAATGCAAGTGTTCCGTCAATAATTCTTTTCTGCAATTCATTTATTGATTTCATATCCGGTCTTTCATCCGATGGAGTAGATATGACTGCATCACCACTTTTAAAATATTTCTCAGTATCGATTGAGAATTTGATCGCAGCATCTCTGTACTTTACTAAAACACTGAGTGCAATTTCCCTAATCTGGTCCGTTGCTTCTGGTAAACCTTGTTGAAGCAGTTCCTTTACCTTGGTATCACTTAACAAATAAACACATAATCTCACAGTCCACTGGCGAAAATATTGTCTTTCAATTTCACAACGCTTTTCGAAGGATCCAGCTATTTTATCTATATGCCATCCAATATTTTCTAATGAGCATACTGATGAAATAGTTTCTATGAATAAGACCATGGTTTCTGGATTTACTATATCTTTGGATACTAAATCCTTGCACTCTTGGCTTGCTAAAATTGCAAAACACCCAGTATGAACAGAGCCTAATCGTCTCGCAAAATCAGCCGCGTCATCTAAATTCTTAAATTTTCCTGTATTAATCCACTCTTTAAATAATGTCGACAAAAAAACTGCTGAATTACGCGATGTAAGAAGGTTAGTCTTAAGTTTGATAACATCATCTTTACTTAATAGGCCCTCGCCAACCCAACGTTCAAATTCAGAGTCTGATAATTCCCTTAATCTACGATTAACTTCTTTGTTGCCGAAAAGATGATTATCTAGCGAACTTTTTATAAGTAAGTCATCTATTTCACTCGTTCTATTAGATTGCATAAGTATCCCCCAGAATGTGCCTTGTATTTTCTTGAAGCTCAGGAAAGTAAAAATAATATTCAACCTTATAATATATGTAATTATAGCAGGTATTATTTAGGCTTATTTAGTTACAATGTATTGATTTATAGACTAATTATAGTTTCAGAAAGATGCATGTTACGAGGGTATCCTCTTGTTTCAATTCCATCGGATCTGTTTAAATATTTGTGCTAACCACGTACGATATACAAAAGACAAACTTAATTTAATCATTCTGGTTGCTCATCTGTCATTGCTCTTAGCTAATTCAATTCTTCTATTTTTGAGATAATTATAAAAAGATGGTCGGCTTATGTCGTAAATCTTGCAGATTTCAGCCACCGTATTTTTCTGCTCATCATACATTTCAATCATTCTGGAAATCTGTCTATTATCAAGTAATGGTGGCCTACCGCCCATTTTTCCACGCGCCCGCGCTGCCTTTAATCCGGCTTGAGTTCTTTCTTGAATGAGATCACGTTCAAATTCCGCAAGTGCACTAAAAATGTGGAAAATAAGCTTTCCGCCACTGGTTGAAGTATCAATATTTTCCTGCAAACTTTTAAATCCAATTTTTCTATCTAGAAGCGAGTTAATAGTCTGTATCAAATGCTGAATGGATCGTCCAAGCCGATCGAGCTTCCACACTACTAAGGTATCGCCTTCACGAAGATAGTTTAGCGCCTTATCCAGACCTGGGCGTTGTGATTTTACTCCACTGATGACGTCGGTATAAATTTCTTCGCAGCCAGCACTCTTCAATGCATCTTCTTGCATTCTGAGGTGCTGATCAATGGTGCTAACACGCGCATAACCTATTTTCATTACTGTTCCAAGTTGACATTGTGCGTGAATTGTATATGAACCCATATAATTAAAATAGATACTTATCATTGAAATTTAGATGTTTTGTTTGACACAAAAATAGACATATACTGCGCCACCCATGCAACTGTCGATCGTGTAAAGAATACGACCGTTTTTTAGATGATCAAATAATGATAAAGAATTGATACAAAATGAGGGAAAAATGACATCGATTTATCGTACAGCCTACCCGCGCTTTCATCCGAACCAGAAAATAAGGGCGACGGAGCTGGAAGCAGATTACTCTTTAACTCATGTCGAATTAAATTACATCAAGGAAAATATTCGCGGCGATAGCATGAGACTTGGGTTTACTGTTCTGCTTAAAGTATTTCAGCGCATGGGTTATTTCCCTGCAATTAATACAATCCCAGAAGTTATCATTAAATACATCAGAGAACAGATCCCACACATTGATGATTCGGCTGAATTTGGGTATGAACATGAAAGTTCGTTCAACCGTCATCGACGCCGTGTCTATGATTATTTAAAAATAAAGCGATACGATAAGCAGGTCAGAAGCCACGCTATTAAAGTCGCATACAGCGCAGCTCAATCCATGAATTTTCCAGCGGATATTATTAATGTTGTCATTGAGGATTTAAGGAAAAATAAATACGAACTGCCAGCATTCAATCAGCTGTCCAGATTAGTAAAACACGCAAGGTGAAGTAGCCCCGACTTCACGGACACCTCACTAAGAGAGTATTATTCTCTAACT
>CAZBHW010000036.1:0-21324 GCA_964492045.1 uncultured Coxiellaceae bacterium
AATCGCACGGTTGCACGAACAGATCCCCGCTAAAAGCATGCGGGGACGACGGGCGTATTGACGTGATGCGGGAACGACGGGCGCGGTGGAGTGGACGTTCGGGTTGGTTTGACGTGCGGGTTGGTTTGACGTGCGGGTTGGTTTGACGTGCGGGGTGGTTTGACGTGCGGGGTGGTTTGACGTGCGGGGTGGTTTGACGTGCGGGGTGGTTTTAAGTATGGATACTACAATTTTATCTACGAGCAAGGTCAGGTCAAGCTTATTACAACAACCTCATCTTCCAGGCGCATCACCCCAAAGATATTTGTGCAGTTGAATTTGCAGGCGCACAGGTAATTGATCGCGCAAAATCCAGTCGGCTAGATCACCGGCTTTGACCTCTGTGTAGCTAGGCGATAATAGCAACTGGCAACGGTCAGCTAACTTATATTGCTGGATAATATCTTTAGACCACTGATAATCCGCCTCGTTGCAAATCACGAATTTGACTTGATCATGCGGCAACAAATAGTCGATGTTAGCCCAATGGTTTTTATCAACCTCTAATGAACCGGGTGTTTTGATATCCACCACTTTGACGACACGCTTATCTACCAAACCCACATCTATGGCACCGCTGGTTTCAAGCGAGACTTCATAACCCTCATCACACAAGTCTTGCAGTAATTGCAGACAAGCTTTTTGAGCCAGCGGTTCACCCCCAGTCACGGTAATATATTTCGTCGGGTACTTTTTTACTTCCGCCAGAATAGCAGCGGCATCCATCCAGTTTCCGCCTTGAAACGCATAAGACGTATCACAATACTGACAACGCAGCGGACAACCAGTTAAACGAATAAAGACTGTCGGCAAGCCGACAGTCCTGGTTTCACCTTGAAGGGAATAAAAGATTTCAGTAAGACGCAAACGGTACATCAATGCCCTGCCAGCTTAATCTGCTTCAATTGCTCCGATGCTAGCCTTGAGGATGCCGTTCCTGGATAAGTATTAATGATTCGGTTAAATGCTTTTTTCGCATCTGCCCATTTTGATTGCGCGGCAAGGATCAAGCCGACTTTCAATTGTGCATCAGACACGCGTGGACTACCTGGGAATTTTTCAATGACGGTTGAAAATTCATTGAGTGCTTCGTCATGCTTACCCATCAAGCCATATAACTCACCTAACCAGTAATGTGCGTTTGATGCAAACTGGCCACTAGGGTATTTCTTCAACATGCCTTGCAAGGTGCTAACAGCTTCGGGGTATTTCTTCGCTTTAATTAAATCGTAAGCGGCTTGATAAGCTTTTTGTTCTTCAGCAACATCAGGCTGCCCCTTAGTCACATCAGCAGCGCCAGCTGTTGTTTGGGTGGTGCTATCAGCAGATGCTTTGGCTTTGCTCGATTTCTTTTTAGCTGGAACTGGTTGATCATCTGGCGAGACTTCAGGATCAACATCAGCACCAGCGGCAGAAGCAACTTCTGTTGCTGGTTTTGCGGTTTTTGCAGCCGGCGCTTTGTCCGCAGCCTGCACTTTTTCTAATTGATGATTCAACTGTTCAACTTGCCCGCGCAAAGACTGCACTTCAGCTTGCAGCGCTTCAACTTGTGCCGGGTTACCATTATTGTTCTGCATGTTACTCAGCTGCTGCTCTAAACGACGCATACGCTGTTCAGGCGTTAAATTCTCGGTTGAAACAGACATACCAGCCGATTTGGCAGTCTGGTCTGACGCAACCTGTTGCTCTGCGCCGTGATCTTGCTGAGCAGCACTTGGTACTGAACGCGGAGCGGCAGCGGACTGAGTCACTGTCGGTTGAGTTGGATTCTGCGTTTGATCTGTAGTCGGGGCCTGTGCTTGAGCCTGCTGATTAGCCGGCTGTGGATTGCCATTAGCATCCACAGGCACAAACGTTCCAGCCTGCTGATCAGTTTGCGCGGTAGGCGCAACCTGATGCGTTGTCGCTCTAGCACCAGCTTCTTCGCCTGGTGGCGGCGGCATTGGCAAATCCTGACTTTGCTCAGCTCCCTGATCGTAATTATCGACATCAAATACGGGAGCTGATTCTGCCCAAACTGGTTGAACAGCACCGATAAGTGCCGTTAAACCTGCTACTGTGATCAAACGCGAGAATTTTTGCATATATTACCCTTGGGGGTAGACAAGTACTACGCGACGGTCTTGTTGATAATCTGCTTCGGTATTACCGGGTGAAGCAGGCTTTTGTGCACCATAACTGACAATACGCAGTTGTTTGGCGCCTACGCCGTTGCTGGCCATCACCTGGGCAACGGATTTGGCACGACGTTCGCCGAGGCCAATATTGTATTCACGACTGCCGCGTGGGTCAGTGTGACCTTCCAGCATGGCACTGCCATTATTGGAAGCTAATTTGTTTGCATTGCTAATGATAGCAGGTTTGTCATCTTCATGAACAACATTGCTGTCATAATCGAAATAGTAAACGCGGCCATTAGATGCCACGCGGCGTCCACCTGCCTGGTCACCAAAATTGGTGCCATCACCCACGCCAGAAGCGGAGGCATCGGATGCCTGATTTTCACTATAAACATCACCTTGTCCGTGCTTGCGACCGGTTGAGCAGGCTGAGAGTGTGACGATACTCACGCCAATCACCGCCGTCAGAATAAGTTGTTTTAACTTCATGTTAGCTCCTAATTAATTCATTTAAATACTGCGCATTAGCTTAGCAATAACGCAAAAGTATACCTCTATCTCTGCGCTCAGACTAGTCACGACTGAAACGGTGACCAGGCTGGGTCTTGGGCATCGCCATTTCTGGCTGGTAATACCAGCTGAATGCGGCCGTCAGAAGACACCATACCGAGCACATTACGGGTGCCAGACAAGGTATCATAAAGCACCATGCTGCCGTTAGGCGCGATACTGGGCGAAGTGCTGTCGCCAGCTGCGTTAGTTAACACGCGCATCGTGCCAGAATCCAGATCCAGCATCCCTATTTTATACACGCCTGAAACTTTGTGAATCATGGCAATGTGCGTGCCGTCAGGTGTAAACGAAGGACGGGCATTGTAGTCACCATCATAGGTAACACGAGACACGTTTTTTGAGCCCAGATCTAACTGATACACCTGTGGACCGCCGCTGCGGTTAGAGGTAAATAACAGCGAACGACCTTTGGGGTTAAAAACTGGTTCAGTGTTGATGTAAAAGTCATTGGTCATCTGGGTTAACGCTTTGGAATTAATATCCATGACATAGATATTGGGCGAGCCGCTCTTGGATAAGACTATCGCGAGCTTTCTACCATCTGGTGACCAAGCTGGGGCACCATTAATCCCTGGGAATTCACTCACTAATTGACGGGCGCCGGTTAAAACGTTTTGGATGTAGATGCCAGCGCGACGGTTTTCAAATGAAACATACGCAATTTTTCTACCATCCGGAGCCCAGGAAGGAGACATCACCGGCTCTGGTGAGTCCAACATGGGGCGCGGGTTATAACCATCTTGATCAGACACTTCTAACACATAACGACGCTGACCATTTGCCTTAGGCTGAATCACCACATAAGCGATACGCGTAGAGAACACACCGCGCACCCCAGTAATGCTTTCATACACCAGGTCACTAATATGATGCGCCGCCGCACGTAGTTCACGGCCACTGACCGTATATGTCTTGCTAAGCACCACGTTGCTGGCGCCTTTACCCTGGTACATATTCATTAAATCAAAGCTAACGGTATAACGATCACCGCCCAAAGAAGTCACTTTACCAATGACAACATTATCCGTACCCAGCTTTTTAAAGTAATCGAGTGACACCGCACCCACGCTGGTCGGAAACTGGTTCAGTGCACTTTTGCCATACACTTTAAACCGACCACTGTTTTGCAAATCATTGGATATGACGTTTGACACATCCTGCGGCATATCGCTGGCATTAGCAAAAGGCACCACCGCAATGGGAATGGCGCTTGCGATACCTTGAGTTAATTCCATGTTGAGAATAGCGTAAGAAGATGTCGATAGCACAAACGTTAGTGCAATAAAAATCGCCGTTATTATTTTTCGCATTGATTTATCCCGTCCCAAGCATTTAAACGTCGATCATTTTATCAGTCATTTCTGCTTCTGATAAGGGTCTACTCATCAACTGACCTTGCATCAAGACAATACCCAACTCTCGCAAGACGGCCACCTGACTCTCTGACTCCACCCCCGTTGCAATCACCTGCAATGACAACTCGCTTGCGAAGGCGGCAATACCTCTTATCACGGCGCGAGTTTTTTCATTCAAGACCACATCGGCTATCAGTGCCGCATCCAATTTTAAATAACTGACGGTAAACGCTTTGAGATAACGCAGCGGAAAAGGATTGGAACCAAAACCATCTAAAGCAATTTTCACACCCATGTATTGCAGCATATTGAAAGATTTTTCCAGGATATCCAGCGAAAGCGGAGTCGCCGCTTCTTGAATTTCCAACATCAGCCATTGCGGCTGCATTTTCACTTCCAATAAAATCTGCGAAATATTATAAACAAACTGTGCGTTTTCTAATTGTTTCAGGGAAATCGCAAGGCTCAACATTTGCGGCTTCAACCCCAGCGTCTGCCAATTAATGAATTTCTTACACGATTCACGCAATACGCGTTCGGTAATCTTATTCAATTTATGATGTTTATCGGCATAATCAAACAATTCGCTTTTCGCAATAGTGCCCAGTAATCTATGCTTCCATGCCACTTGCGCCTCTGCGCACAACATGGTTTTCGTTTGCATATCCATGACTGGTTGATAAAGCAACTCCAAATCTTCTAAAAATAAATCACTGGATAAACTATTATATAAAGTCAATTCACGTTGACTGTCGGTATAGAGTTTTTCCTGATAAAATTGATAATTGTTTTTGCCCATTTCTTTTGCTTGCAGCATGGCATATTCAGCGTTTTGAAAAAGGTTTGCAGCATTGGCGCCATCATGCGGATAGAAAGCCGCACCAATACATACCGTCACAGTCAAGTCATGTTGGCCAATAGCAAACGGCATAGACATAGATTGCATGATACGCTGAATAATGATGATAGCTGTTTCTTGTTTTGCTAACTGGCCAAGCAGAATGACGAAAGTATCTTTATTTTGGCGGCACAAACCGTCCACCTGACGCAAACATGATTGCAACCTTTCAGCCACCGCACGCAATAAATCATTACCCGCGGCATTACCCAGCGCATGATTTATCAAATTGAATTCATCAATATCGACATACAACATGCCTAAAATAAACTTATAGCGATCACATTCTTTTAGGCCGTGCTCTACACGCTCTTGAAAGAGTTTCCAGCTGACTAAGTTTGTAAGCTGGTCACGGGATGCTTGTTGAGCTTGTTGATGCAGTATTTCAATTTCTTCTTTCAGACGGATAGTGTTGAGATGTTGTTGATGCACAATACGGCGCATGCGATAACTACTATAGAGGTAAAGATATGCGAATATTACGGTCAAAAAACCGGAAATAGCCAATAATGTGGGCATATCATCTTCTCCCTAAGATCATAATAGAATAGCACATTCAGCGAGAGGCTAATCAACCCTGCACGATGTTCTTAGGTGAAACGGTTAGCGTGAATTGACGGAAGACTTCAAAATCACTGGCCTTCTCAGGCACCGGTAATGGCGATGACTTAAGCACCGCCGTACGTGCAGAGCTATCCAGCGATGCATCACCGCTGCTCTTGGAGATTTGCACATCCAGCACTTTACCATCCGGTGAAAGACGTATCATCAATACCGATGACAGTGAGCGATTCACCAATGGCGGGACATTCCAGTTTTCCTGAATCGCCTGCGTGATGAGCGCCTGATACTTATTCACAACCCCTTGGGAATAATGCGCTTCTTTGCCGCGCATTTTGATGTTTTCATTCATCAAGCTTTGTCTTAATGATAACTCGGATTGCTCGCGCAGCATCTTGGCAAACTTGTTAGGCAAATCTTGTTTTTTAATTTTCTTGTTTTGCTTTTTAATATCAGCCAATAACGCTTTTTCTAGCGCTTCTTTCTGTTTGTTTTTTAATTCCTGTGCTTTTTTGGCGGCCAGTTTTTTCTCAGCAACCTTGGCTGCCTTGAGTGCTATCGCCTCTTTATCCACGGTTTTTATCGGGGCAGCTTTAGGCAATACTGGCGGCTTTTTCACATCGGGCTGCGGTTTTGAGACTTCCGGCTTAGGCTGTGCAGCGGGTTCCTCATACGGGAGGATTTTACTCTTGGCTGTGTCGCCCAACACCACTGCGCTAATCACGTCATGCTGGTTGGTGTTTTCAACCACCACTAACGGACTGGCGAATTCGTAACTAAATATCAATGCGAGCACAATCCCTGCGTGAAACGCGCAGGAAGCGATAAAAAACTTCTTGTCTGATTGAGCTCGCTTCATACACTAACTGGCTTTTTTGGTTTCGGGAGCAGGCTCAGTGATCAAGCCCACGCTTTTTGCGCCTGCCTGTTGCAGTAACGCCATGGCTTCCAGCACCTTGCCATAATTCGCGTTCTTGTCGCCGCGCACCATCACAGGACGCTTGTTGCTATCATCCTGATTACCTAATTGCTGCGTCACTAGATTCGATAACACCCTGGCAGTAATTGGCTGATTTGGCTTCTCAGCCAGATTCAGATAATAATTGCCACTAGCGTCTACGGTCACAATTAACGGTTCTTTCTGTTGCTCTGGCATCGCTTTCGCGGTGGTTTTTGGCAGCTCTACCTTGACGCCCTGTGTCAGTAACGGCGCGGTAATCATGAAGATCACCAGCAACACCAGCATGACGTCGATGAATGGCACCACATTAATTTCCGACATAGGTCGGCGTGAGCCGGGCTGATACATACTACACCTCCACTGTTTCAGTACGCGCTGCCGCAGGTTGTGATTGCATTTGTCTGGTCAAGACATTGGTGAATTCATTTTGGAACACATCAAACTTGTTAATCTGGCGGTTGATGTCGGTGATAAAACGGCTATAAGCGATAGAAGCTGGAATGGCCGCGAATAAACCCATGGCGGTGGCAATTAAGGCTTCGGCGATACCGGGCGCCACCATTGGCAGTGTGGCTTGTTGAGCATTAGCGAGTGCGCCTACAGATTGCATAATCCCCCATACGGTACCGAACAATCCAACATAGGGACTGGTGGAACCAACAATGGCGAGGAATGATAAATGCGATTCCATTTTGTCTTGCAAACGCATTTGCGCTACGCGCATGGCACGATAAGTGTTATCCATGATTTGATTCGCCGTCGCGCCAGGCTGCTTGCGAAAACGCATGAATTCTTTAAAACCGGCATGGAAGATGGATTCGGTGCCGGGTGTTTGTCCGCGCACACTTTCGTTATAAAGTCTGGAAAGATCCTCGCCCGACCAAAATGCCAATTCAAACTTCTTGGAGGCATTGTTCACATCGCGCAAATAAAACAGTCTTTGCAGAATATACGCCCAGGAAAAGATTGAGGCGGTGAGCAAAACTACCATGACTGTTTTAACGACCAGCCCGGCCTGGAAGAAATAACTGAATATATTGAGATCGAAATTCATGGTACTGACTCCTTGGTCGATGATGGAATCATTTTAGCGACTTGGGAGGGGGCGGACAACTACTTATCGGCTAATGGGAACGCCCGTAAAATACGGGGTCTAGGGCAACGATAGGTTGGGTTATGCTTAGCGATACCCAACCTACGTTGATTTGGGAATGGTCGAGACGGATGTGCGCCACGCGGGCGATATTATTTAGCAGGACCCCTCAGGCGTAGTACTAAATGCGCGTCTTTCGCTTCTGGTTGCTGAGCCGGCCAGCCTTGTCTAGCTTGATCAAACAATTTAAACACAGTCGATGCTTGCCCCGATTGGCTAGCCGCGTCTTTTACTACCTCCACTGGTTGTACAGCCTGAAATTTACGTCTAACTGCCAAGTTAAAAGCCGACTTAAACAGTGCCGCGACTTGACCATCATCAAAGTTTTTTGCGCAGGCTTGGGTGACGCAGGTAATTTGATGTTTTGCTGTTAAGTTTTGTATATCTTCGTGGGCAACTGTATTCTCTTGGGGTAAATCTGTTTTGGTTGCCACCAACATGATCAGCGCTTCGGGCGAGCGTTGCTTGATAGTTGTGAGGGCACCGTCAATGTAATCTAGCGTTCTTCTATCCTCAAGATCGATACAGGCAAAATAAACATCGGTGACAGGTTCTTTATTAAAAGCCTCATCATTTTCCGCCGTATCCCAAATTTTATAAGTAATTTCTTCATCTTTATACATGAGTGTAGTAGATGAAAAATCAGGAAAGATAGTTGGTTTTTGATCCTGTTGAAAATGTTTATTAAAATAGGCGAGCAATAACGAGGTCTTACCAACGCCTTTCGCGCCCACCAAACAGCCTACCACTTGTTTTCTTTGCATATGATGACTCTCTTATTAATTATTTTTTACTTGGGATATTGCCCCGCATTATCTGCGGGGCAGCATTAGATTACTCAACCGTTTCAAACAGATTCATGTTCTGTGACATCGCTGCCCTTTCTGGCATTTTCAAACCGAAATGCAAATACGCATGCTGCGTGGCAACTCGGCCACGCGGCGTTCTGATGATGAAACCTTGCTGAATCAAAAAGGGTTCAATGACGTCTTCAATCGTGCCTTTTTCTTCATTGATAAATGCAGCCAGTGTTTCAAGACCAACAGGTCCGCCGTTGAATTTTTCGATTAAGGCTAATAATAATTTTTGATCCATGAGATCGAAGCCGTGACTGTCAACACGCAGAAAATCCAGCGCTTGTTGCACCACTGACTTTGTGACGACACCATTTGCACGCACTTCTGCAAAATCACGCACACGCCTTAACAAGCGGTTGGCAATACGCGGTGTCCCGCGAGAACGACGCGCAATTTCTGCTGCGCCTTCGCTTTCAATATTCACTTTCAAAATATCTGCAGAACGCTGCACGATGTGCGTTAAATCTTCTGCTTGATAAAACTCAAGACGTTGCACGATACCGAATCTGTCGCGTAATGGTGAAGTTAACAAACCAGCGCGTGTGGTGGCGCCAATTAAAGTGAACGGTGGTAAATCCAATTTGATTGAGCGCGCCGAAGGACCCTCGCCTATCATGATATCAATTTGATAATCTTCCATGGCAGGATATAACACTTCTTCGACGACCGGACTTAAGCGGTGAATTTCATCAATAAATAAAACATCACCCGCCTGCATATTCGTTAACAATGCGGCGACATCCCCAGCACGTTCCAGCACAGGGCCCGACGTTTGTTTCAAACTCACACCCAATTCATTCGCGATAATATTCGCCAATGTGGTTTTACCCAATCCCGGCGGACCAAAAATCAAGACATGATCCAGCGCATCACCGCGTGCTTTGGCGGCTTGAATGAAAATACTCATTTGATCGCGCACACTGTGCTGCCCAATGTAATCTTGTAACGATTTCGGGCGCAGCGCTCTATCTAACTGCTCGGTTTCTTGTGCTTCGGGGGATATCAGGCGGTCGGTTTCTATCATTATGCCATCTCTCTTAATGCGCGGCGGATTAAATCTTCGCTGCTGGATTGACCATCATCTATTTTTGTCACTGTGCGGTTTGCTTCTTGCGGTTTATAACCCAGCGCCACTAAAGCGGCGATGGCGTCTTGTAACGATTGATGACGTGGACCTTGATCGCCACGCGTGGCTGTCGGTTGTGCGGTGATTTCGTTTTTATACCAGTCGGATAATTTATCACGCATTTCAATGACTAATCTTTCGGCGGTCTTTTTACCGATGCCTGGGAGACGAACTAAACTTGCTGTGTCGTTATCTAAAACGCAACGCACAAATTCATCTGGTGAGACGCTTGAAAGTATGGTTAAGGCCATGCGGGGGCCAACGCCGTTTACTTTTAATAATGTGCGAAACAATGTGCGCTCTTCGCGCGTATAGAATCCATAAAGTTGCTGCGCGTCTTCGCGGACAACAAAATGGGTAAAGAGTTTGACTGTTTGATTGACATCTGGAAGTTGATAAAACGTGCTCATGGGCGCGTCGATTTCATAACCTACGCCATTCACATTGACCAGCAACTGTGGTGGTTGCTTTTCGAGGAGGGTTCCTTGGATTTGGCCTATCATTTTTCTTTCCTTTCCGTCGTCTCCGCTTGTTTTTTTGGGCGGGGATTTGTTTGTGCGATTGTGCTAGCTTGCGAAGGTTGCTTTCTTCGTTAGTTTGTACGGTAACACAAACAGATCCCCGCTAAAAGCTTGCGGGGACGACGACTGTATGTATGAGGAGTGTATGCACGACGAGTGTACGTAAGGCAAGTGTATCATGATGAGTGGGAGTATGACGATTAGACGGGCAAACCTAACTTGCTTAAAGAGCGGGAATGAGCGTGGCATAAAGCGATGGCTAGTGCGTCTGCTGCGTCCACTTGTAATTGACCCGTGAGATTGAGGATGCGCTTGACCATGAACTGCACTTGATCTTTTTGCGCCGCCCCCATGCCTACAACAGATTTTTTGACTTGTCTGGCAGAGTATTCAGCGATCGGCATATTGAGTGCAACAATTGCCGCTCCACGCGCCTGACCTAGCTTTAAAGCAGAGCCCGGATTTTCATGCATGAACACTTGTTCAATCGCCGCTTCCGTTGGTTGCCATGTTTCGATGATGGATTGCAGGCCTAAATAAATTTGGCGCATACGTTCTAGCGCTGGGTAAGCAGTGAGGTTGATAAAACCGCTAGTGAGATAAACGTGACGATTGCCTTCGAGCCTGATGACACCATAACCGGTGCGACGTGAGCCGGGGTCGATTCCTATGATGATAGTCATGACGCCTCCTTGTTTGCACATTATACATTTATTTCTGGCCGCGCACTCGGCAACATCACGTAGATCATACGTGACGATGTGCCGGCTTGTATCCCTCGACGTAGCCCGTCGTCAGTAGCTTGTCGTCCGTCGCCAGTAGCCATCCCGTCGCCCGTCGTCCCCGCATGCTTTTAGCGGGGATCTGTTTGTGCAACTGTGCACATAATCGAAAGGTGGATCCTTCGTTTGCTTGTTCGGTAGCACAAACAGATCCCCGCTAAAAGCATGCGGGGACGACGGGCGACGGGATGGCGACGGGCGACAGGCAACTGACGACGGGCACGCGCCACGGACGACGGGCGACGCACTACGGACGACGAGCAACGGCGACGACAGACTGCGTGAAGCGATGTTACGAGGTCGACAGACTGCCTAGATAGTTTACATACCGCCTGAACGTCGTCTTAAACCAACATCTTCTACCACTACAGGACTCAATGCTTTCACTTTCGCATCAAATTGTTCTTTCATCTTTGCCTTCACCGCTGCGTTATTTAATTCAGCTTGAGTGCAGGTAACAGACCTATCACCATCACTAAACTCTACCGTGCAAACCTGACGTCTAATTAACTTCACATCTCTACCCACTTTAGCCAAACCTTTCGACACATCTACATTTTTATATTCAACCATAAGGCTAGCTACGTGCGACTGGATTTGCGGATGATAGAATGCATTTTTTTGTCTAGCGACTTCATCACTATTCAACGCATCAAAAAATGCAGCATTTAATTTAGCTTCTTGTGCATGATCAGCATTGATTGCATTTTTCAAGGCATCATGACAGTCGGTGAGAGCAACAAAATACGCAATGTAGTTATCGAATGCTGTTGCGCCGTTAACCAGATTCGTGTAGGCAGTAATCATGGATTTTTTCACGAACTCTGCTAACTCGCCTGCGGTCATGACTTCTGGTTTTGCATCCACTTCTTTGCGCGTTTGTTTCGGTGTTCTTACTTGCATTTTTGTCGTTCCTTTTCAAAAATTTTTTTACGAGATTTGCTGCATAATCTCCGCGGCGATATCTGCATTAGTATAGACAGCTTGCACATCGTCCAAATCTTCCAGCGCGTCAATTAATTCTATGACTTTTTCACCAGTTTCCTGATCAGTAATGCCGACGCTGGTAGCGGCGGACATAGTGACATCGGCTTCTTCTGGTTTCAAGCCATAGGTGGCCAATTTCTCTTTGATAGTAATGAAACTTTCCGGGCTGGTGGTGACATCAATACTGCCGTCATCATTCGTCACCACATCATCTGCTCCCAATTCCAACGCATGTTCCATGAGTTTTTCTTCGTCGGTGCCTGGTGCAAACGTCATGATGCCTTGTTTTTTGAAGAGATACGCAACGGAACCATCTGTTCCCAAGTTGCCGCCATGTTTAGTAAACGCATGCCGCACTTCACCAACAGTGCGATTACGATTATTCGTCATGCAATCTACCATGACCGCAATACCGCCTGGACCGTATCCTTCGTAACGCACTTCATCTACGTGCTCGCCTTCCATCCCACCAGCGCCGCGCTTGATCGCACGATCAATGACATCATTTGTCATGTTCGCACTTTTCGCTTTATCCAGTGCGGCACGCAAACGCGGATTAGAACCAGGGTCGCCGCCGCCTTGCTGTGCGGCCACCGTCAATTCACGAATTAATTTGGTATAAAGCTTGCCGCGTACTGCATCGACTTTTGCTTTATGACGTTTGATGTTCGCCCACTTACTATGTCCTGCCATACGTCCCTACTCTTTTTGTTTAACGACTCTAATGCCAAGTTCAATCAACTGTTCCGGTTCAACGGTGGATGGTGCTTCCATTAACGGACAAGTTGCGGTTTGTGTTTTGGGGAATGCAATCACATCGCGAATCGATGCTGAATTCGTTAATAGCATCACGATGCGATCTAAACCAAATGCGATGCCGCCATGTGGAGGGCAACCCATCTTCATCGCAGTCAGCAAGTGGCCGAATTTTTCTTCTGCTTTTTCATTGCTGATATTCAGAATATTAAAGACCGCTTGTTGCATGTCTGAATTATTAATACGAATAGAACCACCGCCGATTTCGCTGCCATTTAATACCATGTCATACGCACGCGCTAACAATGACACTGGTTCATGTTGTTTCAACTCTTCAACGGAAGTGACTTTCGGTGAAGTGAATGGATGATGGCAAGCAGATAGTCTGCCTTCACCTTTTTCAAACATGGGGAAGTCAACAACCCATAAAATGCGCCAGCCTTCTTGCACCAATCCACGATCTTGACCCACTTTCAAACGCAGCGCGCCTAAAGCGTCACTCACGATTTGCGCTTTGTCTGCGCCAAAGAAAATGATGTCGCCAACTTTCGCGCCTGTGCGTTCGATAATGGCATTCACCACATCATCTGGCAGGAATTTCAAGATTGGAGATTGCAAACCTTCTTTGCCTTCACCATTAATTTTGATGTAGGCCAAACCACGCGCACCAAACACACTGATGTAATTGGTGTATTCATCAATTTCTTTACGGCTGATTTCAGCACCACCAGGAACTCGCAAGGCGGCAATACGGCTATTTTTATCATTAGCGACATCGGCAAACACTTTGAATTCGACAGTCTTCATTAAATCTGCGATATCAACCAATTCTAATGGAATACGCAAATCTGGTTTGTCAGAACCAAAACGTCGCATGGCATCTGCGTAAGTCATGCGTTCGAATCTTGCTGGCAGATCCACATTCATGACTTCTTTGAACATGCCACGAATCATGTTTTCCATGATGGTTTGAATTTCTTCTTCATTCAAAAATGAAGTTTCGATATCAAGCTGTGTGAATTCTGGTTGACGGTCGGCACGTAAATCTTCATCGCGGAAACAACGTACGATTTGATAATAACGGTCGATACCACCCATCATCAGCAACTGTTTAAATTGTTGTGGTGATTGCGGTAACGCATAAAAATTGCCTGGCTTGGTACGGCTTGGCACCAGATAATCGCGCGCGCCTTCTGGTGTTGCACGGGTTAACACCGGGGTTTCAACATCCATGAAACCTTCTTTGTCTAAATACGTACGCAAGTAATGCGAAATGCGATTACGCATGCGTAAATTATCCAGCATCTTTGGACGACGAATATCTAGGTAACGATACTTGAGACGGGTTTCTTCACCGACATCATGATACTCATCATCAATTGGGAATGGCAGTGGCTCAGACTTATTGAGCACCACGATAGAACTGGTTTCCACTTCAATTTCACCGGAACGTAAGTTCTTGTTAACCGTGCCTTCTGGTCTGTGACGTACTTTACCAGTCACTTGCACCACATATTCACTGCGAATAGATTCTGCAATTTTAAAAGCATCTTTTGATTCAGGGGCAATAACGACTTGCACCACGCCTTCACGGTCGCGCAAATCAATGAAGATAACGCCGCCATGATCGCGTCTTCGGTTGACCCATCCTGCTAATTTGACTTCCTGACCTAATTCTTTTGCTGTGACAGCGCCACAATAATGACTACGCATTGTTATACCTTATATTTTAGTACTTTTTGGTTGCACCACTCCTAGCGAAATCACTAGTTTTAATGCTTGATCGACACTGATATCTAGATCGATGACTTTACTGCGTGGCGCCATCATCAAGAAACCAGACGTTGGGTTTGGGGTTGTTGGAACAAAATAACTAATCATTGGTTCGTTTAGTCTGCCTTCAATTTCCTGACTCACTTCTCCCGTTTGAAATGCAATACTCCAAATACCTGGGCCTGGAAATTCTACTAACAAGACTTTTCGAAAAGATTGTCCGCCTGGTGTAAACAAGGTTTGTGTGACTTGTTTCACGCCGGTGTAAACTGAGCGCACCAAGGGAATACGCGCCATGATGGCATCACCCAGCGCGACAAATTTAATACCGATAAAATTAGCGGCAAACAGGCCTGTGAGAAAAATAACTGCCAGCGTTAAAATGACACCGATGCCGGGAATATGCATGCCGAGCAAGACATCTGGTTGATAATTAGTAGGCAATAACTCTAAAGACTTACTCAGCAAGTCTACCAGGAATTTCAAAACGACTATCGTCACCACGATAGGCAGCCAGACCAGCAACCCCGAAATAAAGTATTTACGTAAGTAAGAGAACATGAGGTTTATCCTGATGAAGAATCGGTTGAGGAAGATGAGCCGCCAGATTTTTTGTCTGATGAATTGTCTTTGGCAGCCGGTGTACTGCTCTCCGGTTGCTTCTTGCCTTTGTCGCGAAAGTCTGTGACATACCAGCCGCCGCCTTTCAAATGAAAAGCACTGTTTGACACTTGTTTTTGCAGGCTAGACTGATGACACTCTGGGCATTCGTGCAAAGGCTCATCGGAAAACTTTTGGATGGCTTCCAGATGGTGGCCGCAGTTTGAGCATTGGTATTCATAGATTGGCATATCGTTAAATCCAGACGCTGGTAGTACAAAAGGTGGGTATTATATGACGCAAGCTGTTAGAACATCAACGTTTCAGGCTATATTAACGTAAATTTGGGAGACTCGAATGACACAACGTTCTATCCTGATTACAGGCTGCTCCAGCGGAATTGGTCTGGCCGCCGCCATCGCATTAAAAGAGCGCGGCTGGCGCGTCTTTGCTGCCGCACGGCGGGCGCAAGACGTGGAAAAATTAAATGAACTTGGCATGACAGGCGTGCAGCTGGATGTGACAGATTCCGCTTCCATACGCAAAGCAGTCGACAGCGTTTTTGCAGCGACAGGCGGAACGCTGGATGCACTCTTTAATAACGCCGGCGTCCTCATGGCAGGCGCAACGGAGGACTTGAGCCGCGAGATGATACGCCAGCAGTTTGAAACCAACGTCTTTGGACCCATGGAATTAATACGCTATATTTTGCCCGTTATGCTCAAACAGGGTCATGGCCGAATTGTCCAAAATAGCTCCATACTGGGCATCATGACGATACCTTATTATGGCGCTTATAACGCCTCAAAATATGCACTCGAGGGATTCACACTGACACTGCGCGACGAATGCCGCGGCACCGGGGTTGAAGTTAGCTTAATCAACCCAGGGCCCATCAAAACCCAACTGCGCGCTCATGCACTTGATATTTATCGCGCGACCATCGCGCAACAGTCAGGCTCCACTCATAAAGAAACCTACGAGCAAATGGAAAAAGATTATTTCCCCAAAGACAATCAACCTAAAAAATCTCAAGCATCAACTGATACCGTGATCAAACACCTCATACACGCACTTGAAAGCAAGCGACCAAACATTCATTACTTCGTTGGCCGCACGGCAATCGTGGTTGCATGGCTGCATAAGCTGCTGCCGGAACGATTGTTCATGTGGATCATTTCAAAATTTAAAGGATAAAGCTCATGTCATATATTTTAGTTTTATATTACAGCCGTTATGGCTCAGTGAAACAATTGGCACAACACATTGCACGTGGCGTTGAAGCGGCAGGAATGGAAGCGCGCTTAAGAACAGTGCCATCAGTTTCACCCAATACTGAAGCAAGTGAACCCGCGATACCTGAAAGCGGCGCACCGTATGCAACGTTGGAGGACTTAAAAAATTGCGCGGGACTCGCGCTTGGTAGTCCGACACGTTTTGGCAACATGGCAGCACCCATGAAATATTTTCTTGATACTGCCAGCGGTCTTTGGTTAGGCGGTGATTGCGTGAATAAACCCGCTGCAGTTTTTACCTCTACTTCCAGCATGCATGGCGGACAAGAGTCCACGTTAATTAGCATGATGCTGCCCTTATTTCATTTGGGCTTTATGATGCTCGGCATTCCCTACACCGAAGACGATTTGAATAACACGTGCAGCGGCGGCACACCTTATGGCGCAACCCATGTGGCAGGCCTGAATAGCAAATTGCCTTTAACCGATGAAGAACAACGCCTCTGTCTGGCGCTAGGAAAACGCCTGGCAGAAACCGCTATCAAATTGCAGGTATAGATGATATAGGTTGGGTTTCGCTGGCGCTGAACCCAACCTACGCTTGCAAGCAAAGTCGTTGCAAATTATGGACCGCTGCGACGTAAAGGTGCAGCAGCATTATTAGAATTGTTACTATTGTTTGTATTCAACAGCAATGGGTTAACCGGCTGCGCACCACCAGCTGGATTAAACATGCTGATACCAACCACTGCTGCAGGTGTCACATTCACCACGGGAGGTTGAGCCGCCTTATTAAACGCATCCGCTAACGCTGTGGCTTCAGATTTTCTTGCCAAGACATGCGTGCGATCTTGCTTGGCCAGCTCATTGACTTTCGCCATGACAGCTACCGCTGTCAATTTTTCATTGCCAAGATCATGCGTGCATAGCTTGGCCATGAGATCATCAATCAAGCTTTTTTTCTGGTTTAGCAAAAGCACGAACGCATCTTCTTTTTTGTTTTTCTTTTCAAGCGCATTAAACGCATTAACGTAATCTAAAAACGCTGCGTATAAACGAACGACACCGTGCATGTTCGCAGCAGTGATATCACAGAAATAAAGATCTTCTGCTTCCATGATGGCTTGATGACAATTTTCGATGCCGGATTTTGCTGCACCTACCCTGTCTTGCGCTTCTTTTATCAATTGCGGTTTATCGCGTTCGAAATTTTCAATTTGACGAATCAGGCGTTCGTGTTTGCCCTGTAAGTCATCTAGTTGTGCATCGACATAGGGTGCATCCAGCTCATTCTGTAAAGCAGCTACTTTTAATCTTAATGCTTCGATGTCTTTGTCAATGGCTGTCGTATCAACCGTCTTTGGTTTTTTCGCAATGCCACAACAACCAGATGAGACCTCATGGTCCAGCATCACTGATTTTTTATTTTCAAGCGCAGAGAGTTCACGTTGCGCATCCAGTAACTGTTTGGCTAACTCTTTGTGATGTGTATCTAATTTTTTGAGAGAATCAGTGCGCTCCAGACGCTCTTTCTTACCTAATACTTTTGCTTCTTCTTCCCATTGTTTTAACTTTTCACCCGACTCAATATCTTCTATTTCTTGCTGAGCTTGTCTATGATTTTCTTCTGCAGTGTTAAGTGCACTTAAAAATGCTTCTGGGGCTTTGAACGCGGTACGCGATTTTTCAGATGCGATAACTAGTGGTTGCACATCTGCTAAAGCCTCTTCTAGTCTTGTATTGGCGCTGACGAATTCAGCATATTTTTTATAAGCTTTCCAGACGTGTTTTTTGCCTAGATTAAACACATCGTCTATGACACTGACGAACTCTACTGCTGGACGTAAATGAAAATCACCTTTAGCTTTGAATCCTCCACGATTACGACTTTCCATGCGAATCTCCTTATTTGCATTAACGAGTCATTCTATTTGCTCCAAACGCCTCCATCTGCGTTTGAAAGTTAGGGAAGACTTTATCGATAATTGTTGGATCGTCATTACCAGCGATAATAGCCGCCCTGACCTTATTATCTGGAATCTTTTTAAAGTTATCCAGATATTTAATAAAATCACGCCGATTGGGTTGTTGGCAATAGAAAAGTAACAAATTACTTTTCATACCATCCAGCATTTGCTTGAAGCAGACTTTGGCTTTTTTAGCAAAACGCTCATCTTCACTTAATAATTGCTCATCTTGAATTTGTTGAATACGTCTATCATACGGATGAATAATGTCGCGATCTTCTTCGTTTGGATACTCTAGATAGATTTGATAATAGGTGCTATAGGCCAATACGTAAGCACGTATACATTGCAACATGACCTCTTTACTTTGACAGCTATAAAAATCCAGCCAATGAAACTTAATATCAGCCAATGCTTCTAGATGATCTTCTGCGAAATGCAATTGTTTTGCGGGTGCGTTATTGCGAAAGAGTTCTAGCGATTTTTTTTGATATAACAAATTCTGTTGATATTCTGCGAGTAACTCATCTCTAGTTAAAGTTTCTTTTTTGGATTTACGTGAAAATAATGAAGCTAATCCGGTTACTTTTGTTGATTTATCAAGTGCAGGATTCACTGGTCTTTTGATTTGTGCAAGCACATCTTTATCCGCCGTCGACTCTATGAGTTTAATGATGCGTTCTGTTTCCTGAATTTCCGTTTGACGTCTGTCTATCTCATCTGGGTAATGTCGGGTTGCGAGTAGGTATTTTGCTTCGTTTTGTGAAACCGCTAACCGCGCATTAATTTCTTTTTGTTCCAGTAAATGAGGTATCGAATAAAATCGTCTGTCTTTAACCAGCATGATCGAATCTTCAATTTCTTTCATCACCTGATATAATTTATTAATGCGTTCATACCAGTCTTTATGACATTTTTCAGTGTCTTCAAAATATGGATAAATGGCGTCCATGTGTTGACGTAGCGCGTTTAAAAACCTAGCAATAGGTTTTTCTTCAGACTTACTGTCTATAAACCATAACACCTCTAATTCTTTTAAATAATTTGCTGGCAAATCTGGCTTGTCGTCTGACTCTGTGTCGCGCGGCAAATGTTTTTGCATACGCATACTGGGCATATGCGCTAGACATTTTTTCGAGCTGGATTTATCTGGATTTCTAGTATCCATGACTATCCCCCGCCGTTTAGGCATTTATTTTTTTAGACGGTACTTCTTCAGCGGCACCGCTCAACATTTGCAACTGGTTTGGGTTGCTTTTATTTAACAGTAATTTATTTAACGGGCTATTGCTATTTTCAAATGATGCCAAAAATATCTCGGGCAATCTTGCTTCCTGATTCACAATTTGCATTAAGCGCTCTCTGGTTTCAGGCTCATAATGCAATGTCAGGTATTTATATAATGATGCCAGTGTGCGGTCTGCGGCTTTAGACAAGTAAATTGCATCAGCAACTAATGACAACTCATCCAGCCATTTTTGCAACTCGGGTGTTTTATCCATTAAAACTGCATCAATTTCTTTGATCAGATAAAAGATATAAAACAATTTACACATCACATTCTCAGGTTCGCTAGCGTAATGACGATAGATGGCGTGTTTTATGTATCTATCGTTTATTTTCATATTCAGGTCAAACGCTTCGACTTCACGCTTCCATTTATTATTTTGATCGTGATAATTATCTAATGGTTGATCCATTTGATTTTTCACATACCAGCGATAATTCCGCAGCATTGTTAAGTACTTGCGTTTGCTTCTGATGTCTGCGCTGCTGCGTTCTTGCAGCTCTTCTAATGACAAAACTGGCTCACTAGTCTGCTTTTTTTTGAATTTAAATAAACTTTTCTTTTTTACCGTTGGCTGATTTTTCGCATCCTGGATTTTATGTCGATAGTCATCTTCTGTACGGGCCAATTCAATTGATTTTTCGTTAATTTCTTTAGTCAAATCTTCTGCGATGACACTTAATTCTTTCTGCTTGCTCATTTCACGTTTAATGTATTCATCTTTATTCGATTTAATATAACTATACTGATGATGTGAATAGGTATAATCTTTTTTTCTACCCTCGGGGATGCTAAACTTCGGTTGTTCTTTTGCACCCGCCACCCAAATATCCCCCACTTTACGCAGCGCCTCCTCCAGGTTTTTCAGATTATTTTTGACATGCGTGTGTTTAGGATGATGAACTTTCGCCATGAGCGGAGTGAGTCTTAAAGCTAGCTGGATAAATTGGTAACCAGCTCGCTCATCTAAAGATAATTCGTAGTTGTCATAACGATCCATCATGATCGGACTCCTCGCAAAAAATCTGTGTCTTTCTATTTTCGGCGCGCAAACTTAACAGAGTATTAATCTTACTTTAACTGAATGACTGAGAAGGTAATTTATGACAAAGCAACATCAAGACGCGCGTGGATTTCATTTACTGGAAATATTAATAGTACTGATGATCATGATTATCATGAGTCAATGGATGTTTGTGAATTACCAACAGTTTTTAGCACGCGGCAAAAGACACGCAGCGGCTAGTGCACTTTATACATTGAGTTCGGCGTTGGAGGACTATGCACTGCAGCATGGCAGCTATCGACAAGCGACTTTTTCCGCGCTGGGAGTGAGTGAGTTTGCGGTCAATCATCAATATCAATTATTACTGGAGCGTATTGATGATCAATATTTTCAAATTGGCGCACAACCACTTGCGAATCAGGCACGGATTGATAGCGCGTGCGGGAAATTGATGTTGTCATCCACTGGTGTTAAGTCTGTTTCCGGAAATAAATCTGTGGAGGAATGTTTTTGAGGTGACGCGCTTACCTACTTCCGCGCTATACCGGCATTTATCCCAAGTTTGTGCGTTACTTCCAAGTAGACGATCTCCCCAATACAGTAGTAGTATCACCCACCCCACGCCTGTCGTCCTACGCACCACTCACCCTGCGCCTGTCACCGTCGCATCACCACAATACACCCGTCGCCGCCACATCACCGCAATACACCCGTCGCCGCCGCATCACCGCAATACACCGTCGCCGCTGCATCACCGCAATACACC
>CAZBHW010000037.1:0-20589 GCA_964492045.1 uncultured Coxiellaceae bacterium
GCATAGAAATTATTACGCAGCGTGCGTCGACCACATAAACCGTCATCACAAATACTAGCCAGATATTTCTTGCTGGTATAGTGACTCACCGTTGTAAAACACTTCACGCTTGAAGCCGCTTTAACAATACGCTCACTTAACTCACTTGAGCATCGACGCGGTCGATAGGGAGTATTCGCATCACGCAGCATACTCGCTGCTTGTTCCGCCGGAATGTCATAGAGTTTACTTAATCGAAGTATTTCTGAATCCTTTCTAAGCTTGGCGCGCCGAGTTCGCTGCATGACTTTCGCAGCCCACTCTATTCGTTCGAATGTCGAATTCATTGTTAAGCCTTCAATCACCGCAACGCTCGCTCGATATAGCTGAATGAATGCTTCCGGCAAAGGATAGCCTTGAAATAATCGCAGCGTGGGCGCAACCAAATAGCGTTGATATAATGCGATCAATTCTTGATTCTCGGATGAATAAACTATTCTGATCAATTCAGGTGAATTATATTGGGTGTTCGCACATAACAAATAGCGCTTCTTGGAACTTACCATCCATTTCAACTCAATCTTCATCAAGGCGCGGTCTGACGGACTATGCACTGCTCTCGCCACCAATAACCAAAGATGCGTTGACTGACTAATTCGCGTTTGAAATTGCTGCACTAGCTTTTCGAGCAATTCATGCTGCAGCCATTTCTTACTAAATTGACCAGCAGGCCATTCAGGTAATTCATTTAGCAAAGTCATCAGCTTGGCCACGTGCAAAGTATGCTCTATGTGCGTCGCCGACGCATTGATAGCATCTAGACAACGCTCAATGTCAGCCTCTAATTGCTGTAATGACTGATAGCGTGAATTCATGATTATTCTTCTAGTTGTAAGTGGCCGGATTATATACAAAACTCCAGCTTTTTATCAAACCAAAGCTATATATCGCCGCAAAAAACTCATATAATTAACCACATGACTCAAACTCATTCGCTACACTTAAACGGTTACACCTTCGAAGAATTATTTCACGCAGAAGGTCTTTCGCGCCTGGATCAGGATTTTCTGGCATTTCTACGACATGAAAACATCCAGTTATATGAAAACCTGCTAATTTATCGCGATACCACCAAATCCATTCCCGCGCTCGAAAAAAGTGAATTCCTGATCGCATTAGCGCGCAAACTGGAAGACTTTCTCGCCGCATTTTTCGATATTGAAGAAGCACTTGCGATTAGTACCGCACAAACCACTTCATATAACCCAATCGCCGTTTTCAAGAAATATTACGTGTTAAAGCGCGCCAAGAAAGAGATGAACAAGGCGACTGGTCTCCCGGATTTTCTTGAACTAACCAACTGGCTGTGTGCAGCCATCAAATCTGCACCGCTACAAACCAAAGACCATGAGTTAGCCATCGCCTTGCTTGGCCAACACTACCTGAGCGACCCGGAACAATTCGCGGCTGATATTGAAAAACTGGTGCAATGGTGCGTGCAAGCCATGGTGACCGACGAAGGCAAACATTACGTTAAGCACTTCACTGCGTTTCAAATTCCGGAACGCCTGGATTACGAACAACTAGTCCCCATCAACGCTGTCGCCGGCGATAAACTCTGCCGCACTGCCGCCGCCGAAGCGACCTTACGTCAGCGCGATGGATTCAAACTGACAGATGAGCGCATGTCCGCAAAGCAAGTGCAAAACGAAGTGAATTACTGCATTTACTGTCACGATCATGAAGGTGATTTCTGCTCCAAAGGCTTCCCCGTCAAAAAAGGCGACCCAGCGCAAGGCTTCAAAAAAAATCCGCTGGACATCATTTTAACTGGCTGCCCACTGGAAGAAAAAATTTCTGAAATGCAATTACTGAAACGCGACGGCCATACACTGGCATCTCTCGCCATGGTCATGGTGGACAACCCCATGTGCCCCGCCACCGGCCATCGTATTTGTAACGACTGCATGAAAGCCTGCATTTATCAAAAACAAGACCCCGTCAATATCCCACAAATTGAAACCCGCGTATTAACCGACGTCTTGAATTTACCGTGGGGCGTGGAAATTTATGACTTACTCACGCGCTGGAATCCGCTGCGCGATACACAATTCGCCATGAAGCCTTACAACGGCTTAAAAATTTTGATTGCCGGCATGGGGCCTGCCGGCTTCACACTAGCACATCACTTATTGCTGGAAGGTTTTGCGGTGGTCGGGTTTGATGGATTGAAGATTGAGCCTTTACCAGAAAACCTCATCAAGACACCCGTCTATCGGTACAAAGATTTACAGGAATCATTAGATGAACGTCTGATGGCAGGATTCGGCGGCGTAGCAGAATACGGCATTACCGTACGCTGGGATAAAAATTTCCTGAAATTAATTTATTTAAGCTTGATGCGTAAACCATACTTCCAGGTGTTTGGTGGCGTGCGTTTTGGCGGCACACTCACAGTGGAAGATGCTTTCAAAATGGGATTCGATCATTTTGTTTTAGCCGTGGGCGCAGGCTTACCGAAAGCACTGCCAATACCCGGCAGTCTTGCGCCAGGTATGCGACAAGCCAATGACTTTTTGATGGCATTACAACTTGGCAATGCCGCCAAAACCAGCAGCTTAACCTGTTTGCAACTACGCATGCCAGCCGTAATCATAGGCGGCGGATTAACGGGTGTTGATACCGCAACCGAAGCGCAGGCTTACTATATTTCGCAAGTTGAAAAAATTGCTTATCGTCACGAAATTCTCATCCAAGTGTATGGCGAAGACTTCGTGCAGTCGCAACTCGATCCAGCCGCGCGCGAAATACTCGCGGAATTTTTACGACATGCCAACTTAATCAAACAAGAGCGTGCGCGCGCAGCACATGAAGTACGCCAACCGGATTTCATTAAACTCATTCGCGATTGGGGCGGCGTCACCATTGCTTACCGACGATCCATGCAAGAATCGCCGGCCTATATCAACAATCATGAAGAATTAAAGAAAGCGCTGGAAGAAGGTATTTATTATCTCGAAGGCATGGAACCAAGTGCAGTCGATTTAAATGAGCATGGTCATTGCGAAGCATTGATTTGCAAAAAACGCGTGCGCAATCAAGACAATGAATGGGTCACCACCAATGAAACAGTACGCTTACCAGCACGCTCCATTTTAGTCGCCACTGGCACGCAACCCAATACAGCTTATGAATTTGAACATCGCGGCACGTTTAATCGTTTGAATCTGCAATATCAGCACTATGAAGATCACGATGGTAAATTAGATGTCGCGCACGGAGTACTGCATTGCAAAGATCCGCAGTTCGGCCCGTTCACCTCTTATCATCAACATGACAAGCGCGTGAGTTTAGTCGGTGATACACATCCCGTGTTTCATGGCAACGTGGTGAAAGCAATCGCTTCAGGCTTGCGCTCCTATCCTAAAATTGTCGCCGTACTGAAAAAGCAAATGCAAAGCGATGCCAGCATGCAGGAGTATCACGAGTTTGCCAAACGCATGACACATCTATTTTCTTCACGCGTGGTTAACGTTGAACGCAAGAATGATCATACTGTTGAATTAACCATACAATCGCCGTTGGCGGTACAGCATTTTCATCCGGGACAATTTTTCCGTTTACAGAATTTTGAAACACTGGCTCCGCACATCAATCACACGCTGATCCAAATGGATCCGATTTCACTGGTCGGTGCTGAATGCAACCGCCAGGATGAAACCATCACGTTTATTGTGCGCGAACATTCTGCCAGCGCGAAATTGTGTTCCATCCTGAAAAAACACGAACCGGTTTCCTTGATGGGGCCAACCGGTGCACGCAGCAAAATTCCAGAAGAACACGAAACAGTCTTAATTATCGGCGATGAAAAAAGTTTTGCTTTCGCCCGCAGCTATGGCTCTGAACTACGTCGCGCGGGAAATCGTGTTATCTATGCAGGCCAATTCAATACCAGCGAAGACGTCTACTGTCGCTCACAATTGGAAGCTGCGGCTGACCTGATTCTCTATCAAGTCAAAGCCGGTCAACCTGTAGAACCAAAACGTCACCAAGATGTCAGCCTGGTTGGGAATGATATCATTGCCTCGTTATTAAAATACCAAGACGGCAAGCCCACCATTTCATTACATGATGTGGACCGCGTCTTTGTCGTTGGCACACCAGATTTATTACGCCAATTTCAGTCACAACGTAAAACCACTCTCAAACCTTATTTATTAAAAGATCCAAAAGTATTTGGTTCCGTCTACGGCAACATGCAATGCATGCTCAAAGGCGTATGCGCCCAATGTCTGCAATGGCAAATTGATCCGGAAACAGGCGCGCGCACCAAAGCCGTGTTTGCTTGTTCATGGCAGGATCAACCGTTGGAAATTATTGATATCGATCACATCGATGCCAGAGCCGCACAAAATCATTTACTGGATCAAATCAATTTACTCTGGGTTGACTATTTGTTCGCGAACTATCCGGTAGCGAAAGTATAAGGTCATGGTTATAATTATTTATCAATTTTCACATTGGCAATGGAGATAAGCATGTTTTATATCATCTTAGCAATTATTGTTGTCAGCGTTCTATTTGTCATTCTGACTTACAACCGCTTGATCGCACAGATTGAAGCCGTGAACAATAACAACAAACAAATCGATATCCAGCTAGATCGCCGTTTCAAAGTATTCGAATCCCTGATCGAAAGCGTCAAGAAATACATGGATTATGAAAAAACCACACTGAAAGATGTTATTGCATTGCGTGGTCAAGCCGTAGCTGCTCGCGCTGCCGGCAACACTGCCGAACAATTTGCCGCAGAAAATAAAATCTCTACCATTGCCAGCGGTCTCAATCTGGTATTCGAACAATATCCAGACTTGAAAGCCAATCAAAACGTTATGCAACTGCAAGAAGAAATTATCAGCACCGAAAACAAACTAGCCTTTGCCAAACAGTCTTACAATGACAGCATCGAAATCTTCAATGCGAATAAAAAATCATTCCCTACTAACGTGGTTGTCGGTGTATTCGCCAGCGCATTAGATAAAAACTTTGTTTACTGGCAATTATCAACCGAACAATTGGCACAGAAAGAAGAATACAAGGTTAAATTTTAATGACTGAAGAGTTGAATGACTACTCCGCCAAAGCGGCTGATTGGCGGGGTGCGCTGCGCAGCAATAATCGCCGCACATTGGTTGTGATTAGCATGTTTTTCTTGATCTACATGTCGGTTGGATTGTTAATTGATACGTTTGCTTATATCCAACTACACTCTGCCGGCATGTCAGCAGCTGCGCAGCAATACTCGCCACAAACCGACCCAGCGCAAGTACTGATTGGCATTTTAACCCTGCAAATATTTCCCTTAGCCACCATTGTGATGCTGGGTATCGCCGCCGTTTCCTTATGGGTAACTTTTACTTTCTCCAACCAACTCATGTTACTTGGAACAGAATATCGTGAAATCACACCAGAGACCGCGCAATCCCTGCAAGAAAAGCAACTGTATAACGTAGTTGAAGAATTAAAGATTGCATCTGGCCTGAATTACATGCCCAAGGTCTATATTATCAATGCTGACTACATGAACGCCTTCGCCAGTGGATACAGCGAAAAAACAGCCATGGTGGCGATCACGACTGGGTTAATGTCAAAACTGGATAGAGATGAATTACAAGCCGTGATGGCGCATGAAATGAGTCATGTGCGACACATGGATATCAAGTTAACACTGATCGCCTCCCTGCTCGCCAATTTGACTTTAATGGTATTAGACTTTTTCCTTTACTCGTTTGTCTATGGCAGACGCAGCAATGACAATGAATCCCGTAATGGTAATGCCTTAATGGCTATCTTGCTGGTGTTAAGATACTTATTACCTGTCATCAATATTTTATTATTACTCTACTTAAGCCGTACGCGCGAATACATGGCTGATGCCGGATGCGTAGAATTGACCCGCGCTAACGAACCACTGGCTCGTGCTTTGTTGAAAATTTCAGATGACCACAAAGAAAATATCGAGCAATACACCAAAGCCTATCAAGAAACTCCACATGAAGCCGTGAGACGAGAAGCTTATATTTTCGATCCAACACAAGCCGGTATTCATGGCATGATGGCATCTTTAAACGATTTATATTCCACCCACCCCAGCGTAGAAAAACGCCTGGCAGCATTAGGTTATGTAAGAAAAAAATAAAAATGAAAATCAAAATGAAAAAAATTGGCATCTTGTTAACGAACACTGGCACACCAGAACACCCCACTCCAAAAGCAGTGCGACGATACTTAAAAGAATTTTTGAGTGACAAGCGCGTGGTGAAAATTCCTCGCTTTATCTGGCTGCCTATTCTGTATTTCGTCATTCTGCCATTTCGTGCGCGGCAATCTGCAGAACTTTATCGAAACATTTGGACCGAGCAAGGCTCGCCCATGCGCTATTTAAAACAAAGGCTATCAGCAAAATTGCAGCAGCACCTGACATCCAATATGCCAGGCATATATATTGAAAGCGGCATGAATTATGGAACACCTTCTATTAAAGAAGCCTTACATAAACTACAGAAAGAGAATATCGATGAGTTGGTGGTACTCCCGCTATATCCACAATACTCTAACACCACGACAGCTTCATCGTTCGATCAGGTCGCCTCAATATTGCAAAAATGGCCCGCTCTGCCGCACGTGAAATTAATTCGAGATTACGCCGATCAACCTGCCTATATACAAACATTGGCTGCTTCTGTGAAAGCATTTTGGCAAGCGGAAGGGCAACATGAACATTTGCTCATTTCATTTCACGGCTTGCCCGAGCGATTCACCAATGCCGGCGACCCCTACAAAAATCAATGCGAACAAACCGCAAGCCTGCTGGCTGCCGCACTACAATTAACCCAAGATCAATGGACACTGTGCTATCAATCGAAATTCGGTTATGACAAATGGCTGCAACCCTCTACGCAGACATTACTGGATACCCTACCAGCACAGGGCATCAAACAAATTGATGTGATCTGCCCGGGTTTTTCTATCGATTGTCTCGAAACCCTGGAAGAAATCGCCAAGCGCGGCAAAGAAGACTTTCTCGCTGCTGGCGGCACCTCTTTGAGATTGATACCTGCATTGAACGACAGCCAGTCACACATAGACATGCTCAGTGAGATTCTCTCAGAACATATCGACTTCTAATGAAAGACCTTGATGTGGCGGCATCAGGGTCGCACAAACCGCTACAACCCGCTCTATTCCTCATGCTAGAATAGATTCAACTTGGTTAAAGGATAGACCATAGGCTTATGAAAGGACTTCATCATTCCCTTATTGTCGTCTTATTCGCCATCAGCACGGCGACCTTAGCAAGCCCGCATTATGGCGCGCAGCTTTCTCTCCCCATTATCGCGACCGAACCATCACCTATGCATGGTTATCAGCTGTTTTTAAATTATGATCCTGATATGTACAAATGGCGACAATTCAACGTTTATTTTGATGGCGGCTTTACCCATTTTTACCAAAACCAACAGGCTTATTATTCCGGACTGAATATTTATTCCATTGCGCCGGTTGTGCGTTATGCGTTTCATCGTCATGGCCCCATTAAACCCTTTCTGGAGCTGAGTGTTGGCGTATCCTACTTGAACCATACCCGCATCGAAAACCGCAATCTTGGCATTCATTTTGCATTTCAAGACCGCATGGGCGTAGGCACCCTCATCGGCGCTGGTGAAAAAGTTACCCTTGGTGTGCATGCCGTGCACTACTCCAACTCTCGTTTATCTTCACATAATTCAGGCATTTCCGTACCGCTAGTACTGGATGTTGGATACCGCTTTAATTAAGATATAACGCATGTCAAATTGTGATCCCGCCCATGCGCAAACGTATTGCAGTTAAAAATCATTTTCAGGAAATTCAGCTCACGGCGAACCGTTCCATTGTCGCCATGATTGTGATTGCCATTCTGGTTGCTTTGCTAGTCCTGCGGCTTGCCTGGCTGCAGATTTACAAGAACGATGTTTACACCACCCTCTCCAACAATAACTGGATGGACTTAGTCCCGCTAGAGCCCACCCGCGGTTTAATTTACGATCGCAACGGCGTGCTGCTAGCTGAAAACATCCCCGTCTTCAGTCTTGAAATCACCCCTTATGAAGTCAAACATCTGGACAATGTACTGACAGATTTAGGTAAAGTGATAGCCCTGACTGACAACGATATTCAGCAATTTCGCAAACAATTAAAACAACATCGCCGATTTGATCAAATCCCGCTGAAAGTCCGCTTAACGGAAGAAGAAGTCATGCGCTTCACCGAAAATCAGCACCGTTTTCCTGGCGTTGTCATCGCAGCGCGCCTCATGCGTAACTATCCGTTTGGTGAAACATTCAGCCATGTACTGGGTTATGTCGGCCGTATCAACACTCAGGAATTAAATGAAATTGACGCGACCAACTACAGCGCCAGCCACTACATAGGCAAACTTGGCATTGAAAAATATTATGAAAATCAGTTGCACGGCTACGTTGGCTATAAGCAAGAAGAAAATGATGCTAGCGGCAAATCCATTCGCGTACTGAAAGAGATTAAAGGCACACCAGGTCAAAACCTTTATTTAACCTTAGACAGCGGTTTGCAGTTTACTGCAGAAAATGCCTTAAAAGGACATCGCGGGGCAGTCGTGGCATTAAATCCTGAAAACGGCGATGTGTTAGCGTTAGTGAGCGAGCCAAGTTACGACCCTAATCAATTTGTGGTTGGTATTAGCCAACAAGATTATCAGGCATTACAAACTTCGCTAGACCGTCCCTTGTATAACCGCGCTTTGCTGGGTGTGTATCCGCCTGCTTCCACTGTCAAACCCATTATTGCATTGCAAGGCCTGGAAACTGGCGCGATAGATGAATCAACCAAAATATATGACCCGGGTTGGTTTGAGATTACTCCTGGCGGTCATCGTTATCATGATTGGAAATTCGGCGGTCACGGCATGGTGGATGTGAATATGGCCATCATGAGCTCTTGCGATATTTTCTTTTACCGTCTCGCTCAGCGTATGGGCATTGATAAGGTAGACGACATACTCACTCAGTTTGGCTATGGGCAAGCAACGCAGTTGGATATAGATCACGAATCTGCAGGCGTGGTCGCCTCGCCAGCGTGGAAGCAAAAAATGAAACACTCCAATTGGTATGCGGGTGATACGGTAATATCAGGTATTGGCCAGGGGTATATGCAGGTCACGCCCATGCAACTAGCAGCAGCGGTTGCCACTATCGCGAATCGCGGCAAAAGAATTAAGCCGCATCTATTATTGGGCGATCAAATTCCCGGGGCACCATATAAGCTGTATCAACCAGTCATAGTGGGTCAAGTGACCGTGAAAGACCCGCAAAATTGGGAACGCGTGATCGCTGGCATGGAAAATGTGGTGTCACCGCGCGGCTCTGCGTTTGCTTTGTTTGGCACGCATTACACGTACACCGTCGCCGCAAAAACAGGTTCAGCCCAGGTTGTCGCCAAACACAACAAAGATGGTACGAAAGATAATCAAGCCTCATGGCCTGAGCGTTTGCGCGATCATCATATGTTTATTGCATTTGCGCCCGTTGATCACCCGCGTATTGCCTTGGCAATCGTCACAGAAAACAGTAACGACGCGGTAAAAACCGCTCGCACCTTGTTAGATTATTATTTGGGGAACCAGCAGAATGCTGATCGAACAACTCAAACACAAATTCAAAAAACCCCCGCATGACACGCGGTATCGCAGCTTCTGGCAATTCATCCACATTGATATCGTGCTGATGATGTGTATTATTGCCTTGTGCAGCGCAGGTCTCGTCATTCTGTATAGCGCAAGCGGTGAAAATACTGCAGTCATTGAATTGCAGATAATGCGCTTGTTATTGTCATTTCTAGTGATGTTTCTTATCGCACAAATTTCACCAGCCACGTTACAGCGTGCGGCACCTTGGTTGTATGCCGTTGGTTTAGTCATGCTGGTGGTGGTGTTATTGATAGGCCACATCGGCAAAGGTGGCCAGCGATGGTTGAATTTGGGAATTATGCGTTTTCAGCCGGCAGAATTAATGAAACTCGCCATCCCTTTGCTACTCGCCTCGTATTACCATCAAATTCATTTGCCCATTAACTTTCGCAACGTGGTCATCGCGATGCCTATTATCTTAATTCCGGCATTACTGACAGCCAAACAACCCGATTTAAGCACAGCGAGTTTGTTAGTGATTGCAGGCTTCAGCGTCTTATTTCTCGCAGGTCTTAGTTTCAGACTGATTGCAGCGGTGATTGCGGGCATAGGCATACTCGCACCAATTGCATGGTTTGCCATGTACGATTATCAGCGCCAGCGCATTTATACTTTTTTAAATCCGGAAAATGATCCATTAGGCACGGGTTATCACATCATTCAATCTAAAATTGCGATTGGCTCAGGGGGCCTGTTTGGTAAAGGCTGGATGCATGGGACACAATCAAACTTACATTTCTTGCCTGAACATACCACCGACTTCATTTTTGCCGTCAGCGGTGAAGAGTTTGGTTTTATAGGCTTACTATTTTTGATTACGCTGTATTTGCTGATCATCGCCCGTGGTTTTTATATCACCATGAACGCTCAAGACACGTTTTCGCGATTAGTCGCAGGCAGCATCACCATTACATTTTTTGTTTCTTTCTTTATCAATACAGGCATGGTGACTGGTATTATGCCGGTCATGGGGATTCCGTTACTTTTAGTCAGCTATGGGGGTTCTTCCATGGTGACGATCATGGCAAGTTTCGGTATCCTAATGTCTATACAAACCCACCGTAAACTGCTTACAACTTAAAGGATTTCGGATGTTGCGCTTTATTATTATCACCATTACAAGTATGTTACTGGCATTCACTCAACCTGCTCTTGCTGACTCCACTTTTACACAACGCGCAGATGTCCAATCTTTCATCAATATGATGGTGAAGAAACATAATTTCAACCGACAGCAGCTAACGCAGTTGCTGAATCAGGTGAAGTACCATGAGATTGTGATTAAACACGTTAATAAGCCGCTGGAATCAAACCCCTGGCGCACTTATCAACGCATGTTTGTCACTCAATCACGCATAGACAGTGGCGTGAAGTTCTGGCACAAACACGCAGCCGCCCTGCAAAAAGCGGAAGAGATTTACGGCGTACCGCCTAGCATTATTGTGGCCACACTGGGTGTGGAAACCAAATACGGTGAACGCATTGGTGATTATCGCGTTATTGATTCATTAACCAGCCTGGGCTTTAGCAATATCAAACGCGCGCCCTTCTTCCGCGGCCAACTTGAAGACTTCTTATTGCTTACACGCGAACAAAATCTGGATCCATTCAAGGTCATCGGTTCCTATGCCGGTGCAATTGGTATGCCGCAGTTTATCCCCAGCAGTTATCGTAGTTACGCTGCCAGCTTCTCCAAGAAACAATCCATAGACTTAATCAACAACACAGACGATGTCATCGCCAGCATCGCGAATTACTACAACAAAAACGGCTGGGCCAAGCATGAGCCAGTCGCGGTACCGGCTACCATCAACTCCAGCAAGTACAGTCATCTGCTGAATACTGGCAGCAAACCAGTCATCACAGTGAAAATGCTAAGTGAATACGGCATCACGCCAGCACGACCTATTTCAGACAAAGACGCCAAGATCAAAATGATTGAGCTCACCAGCGATAAAAACAAAGAATATTGGGTAGGCTTCCATAATTTTGATGTGATCAAGCGTTACAATTCAAACGACTTGTATGCGATGGCGGTTTACCAACTCAGCCACTCCATTCAATCGCGCAAGGAGCGCAGCTAATGCAAGACTGGCGCTTCACTGGCAAACAAATAGGATTTGTTAGTGTGGCGCTGTTGCTCGCCTTACTGGCGAGTTGCAGTACCACACGCCGTGATGGGCCACCCAATTTTTATGTAGATGAGTCGCGGGTGAAAAATGCCGTGCCTAAACCCGAACCATTAGCAAAATACGGTAACATGCCTTATTACTACGTGAATGGCAGACGCTATAAGGTCATGAAAACCAACAAACACTTTGAGCAGACTGGTATTGCTTCCTGGTACGGTACTATGTTTGATTCGCACCGCACCTCAAGCGGTGAACCCTACGATATGCTTGCCATGACCGCCGCCCACAAAACCTTGCCACTGCCAACATATGTTGAAGTCACGAATTTAAAAAACCATCGTAAAATTATTGTAAAAGTAAATGATCGCGGACCGTTTGCTTCCAATCGTATTATTGATCTCTCCTACGTGGCCGCAAAAAAACTTGGCATGCTGGGACACGGCACGGCACCAGTTCGCATCGTCGCCCTTGATCCTTACACTTATGCTGAGCATAAAACCACTCCCGCGCCAGCAAAAATCAGCAAAACCAACAGCACGGTTCTAACCAGCAACGACAGCAAGCTACTATTCCTGCAAGCTGGTGCATTCCACAGTAAATCACGCGCACTGAATTTCAAAAATCATTTGGCGGGATTTAATTATCCCGTGCGCATGATAGCGCCAACAGGAGACAGCAAATTATATCGTGTGCAAATCGGACCACTGCACGATACTGCTTCTATCCACAAAGTTTCTAGACGTTTGAAAACCATGGGCATCGTCACGCATCCATTACAGGAGGTTTAATGCTGCACGCCTTGATAGCAACACTAGGGATTATCCTGACCATTTGCTTCGTTGTCGGCACGCATGAAGCAGGACACTTTTTTATGGCGCGCATGGTCGGCGTCAAAGTCATCACGTTCTCCATTGGTTTTGGCAAAGCCATTCTGCGCTGGAAAGATAAATCCGGCACAGAGTATGTGTTCGCCTTAATTCCATTAGGCGGCTATGTACGCATGGCAGATGAATCCGAAGGCGAAGTTGCGAAAGAAGATTTACCACGCGCTTATAATCGCCAACCATTCTGGAAAAAATTCCTGATTATTGCTGCCGGCCCATTAACTAATTTTGTCAGCGCCTTTTTCTTGTATTGGCTAATCTTCACGATTGGCTTTGTGACGATTAAACCCATCGTTGGCGAAGTCACGCCCAAATCCATTGCGGCAGAAGGCGGCATGCAAACCATGCAGCAAATCACCGAAGTGGATGGTCAGCATGTAGACACCTGGACGAATATCTTGTTCAAATTACTTAGACACACCGGCGACCAAGACTCCACCACCTTAATGGTTAAAAAACCAAACTCACAACAAAGTGAAACTCTGACGTTATCATTAGCTAACTGGAAAATGGACGACTTAAATCCTGACCCATTCAAGAGTCTTGGTTTTCAACCTTATGAACCGCCGATGCAATTAGAAATTGCATTCATTGAAGAACACTCTGCAGCTTCCACTTCTCGCCTGGCTATTGGCGATAAATTAATTGCAGTCAATCAACAACCGCTAAAGAAATGGGAACAAGTGGTGAAGTTGGTGCACTCAAGCCCAGATAAGACTTTGATGTTTACCGTTGAACGCCAGAACAAACGCATGGAGATTCCTGTGTTAATCGGTGTTCAACATCATTGGTTTGGTCAAAACACTGGTAGCTTAGGCATCGCGCCAAAAGTTGATGTCCCAGAATCCATTTTACAGAAAGTGCATTACACGCCGTTTGGCGCTATTGCAAAAGCAGCACAGGAAGTCAGCGACTTCACTTACTTCAACTTATTACTGTTTGGCAAAATGGTCTCAGGAAAATTATCACTAGATAGCTTGGGCGGCCCAATCACTATTTTCAGCACCGCTGGCAATTCGCTGAATTATGGCTTCATACCCTTCCTCGGCTTCCTTGCCTTCCTTAGCGTTTCCATAGGCTTAATTAATGTATTTCCGATCCCGGGTTTAGACGGCGGACATCTCTTTTTACAAACACTGGAAGCCATCTCACGGCGTAAAATTCCAGAGAATGTTGTTATCTTTCTTTATCGCATGGGTTTCATCTTCCTCTTTTTGGTGATGATACAAGCGATGGTGAACGATATTTTGCGATTAGTGAAATAAAAATAAATCAGGAACACACATGGAAAATTTAATTTACCTTTCGATTGCTTGCAGCGCGGTAACACTGTCGGCAATCATCATTTTTATCATGCGCCACAATAAAAGCACACAAATGCGCGATCTTGAACAGCGTGAAAACATGCTGCTGAGACTAGGTAATTTGCAAGAAGCGGTGACAGAAAAAATCGGTCAAGGCCGCATTGAACAGTTACAGCAAACCATGGAATCACTCAAACTGCTGCAAGATACGCTTCAAAAAGGCGTACAAGACTCACGCACGCAAGTCAAAGAAGCGCTAGCTGATTACGCCAAAGACCTAGGCACACGCATGAATGATTTAACCAAAGCAACTGAAAGCAAACTGCGTGAAATTAATCAGCAAGTAGAAAAGCGCTTAACGGAAGGCTTTGAAAAAACCAACGAAACGTTCAATGATGTGATTAAGCGCTTAGCGTTGATTGATGCGGCACAAAAGAAAATCTCTGAACTCTCAGCCAGCGTGATGAGCCTGCAGGAAATTTTGAATGATAAACGTTCGCGCGGTACGTTTGGTGAAGTTCAATTATCCGCCCTCATTCAGAATATGATTCCGGAACAGCATTTTAGTTTTCAGCATCAACTCGGCAACCATCGCCGCCCAGATTGCATGCTGTTTCTACCAGAGCCTACGGGCAATATTGCGATAGACGCCAAATTTCCACTAGAAAATTATCGCATCATGGTAGATACCAACACCAGCGACACAGACCGTGTTACTGCTGAACGTCAATTCAAAGTGGTGTTGAAGAAACACATTAATGACATTGCAGACAAATACATCATACCTGGCGAAACAGCCGATGGGGCTGTGATGTTTATTCCCGCTGAAGCAGTGTTTGCAGAAATTCATGCGCATCATTCCGATTTGGTTGAATATGCACAAAATGCCAAAGTATGGATGGTATCACCTACCACCATGATGGCCATACTCACCACCGCTCGCGCTGTACTGAAAGATGCTGCTACGCGTAAACAAATTCACGAAATTCAAAAACACTTACATTATCTCAGCGATGATTTCGAACGCTTTCAAGTTCGCATGGATAGTCTTGCCAAGCGCATTGCACAAGCGCATGCGGATGCAGAACAAATTCATATTTCTTCGCGTAAGATTTCGCAGCGGTTTGTCCAAATTGAGAAAGCTGAGCTAGAAGGCCTCAAACTTGATACGCCAGTCGTTGCTGCTGATGTGGTTGCAACTGCTGATGATGCTCCTGAACTGGAACCTGCTTGATGGATTGAAAGGATTAAGATCATTTTACACACTCACCCTATCCCTCTCCCGCAATCACCTTATTGCCACTAACCAACATCAGTGGGCGGGAGTGGTGACCCCGACAGGCGGTCGAACGTCTTTTCATAAAACTACAAACATCAAACAACAATCTCGCAACCTGTTGATTCTTCGATACAATAAGACGTGACTGATCAATATTTATACGATATGCTTGGCATCTCGCATCACTTTATGTATAATGACCCTAACTTATTGATTCGGTTCCAATGAACCCAGGAGGAAACATGAAAAATATAGCATTATTCATTACCACCTTATTTCTCGCCACCATCGGTTTTGCTGGCACCACCACCCTCACCAAAGAACAACGCGCCATCAGCAACGCGTGGAAGTCCAAGACTGTTTCGGGTGTGACTTTAGACCATAATCTCAATGTGGTTGGTGAAGATGTCGCTCCGCGTCACGAGCTGACCGCTGAAACAAGTATTGCTTAATAGCCTTATTTACCCTCTCCCGCCAAGGCGGGAGAGCGGCTTAACTTTCCAGTCATATCTCATTAATCAATTAGCGTAAAATCAAAATCTCGCGCACAGGTGAAAACGTTGTTCTATGAACACGACTAACACCATGGGCAATTAATGCCTTCACATGAGCTTGCGTAGGATAACCTTTGTGACCAGCGAAACCGTATTGAGGATAGCGACGATCTAACATCATCATTAAACGGTCGCGACAAACCTTGGCAATGATAGAGGCTGCACTGATGGCCGCCTCAGTTTGATCGCCACGGACAATCGCTTCTGCTGCGCAGGGAAAGGCGGGGCAATGGTTACCATCAACCAACACTTTAGTCGGCGCTATTTTCAAACGCGCCACTGCTCGCTGCATGGCGAGTAAAGACGCTTGTAAAATATTTATCTTGTCAATTTCCGCCACCGTCGCACGCGCGACTGACCATGCCAAAGCATTTTGCCGGATGGCTTCGAATAACAACTCACGCTTCTTCTCAGTTAATTTTTTGGAATCAGCAAGACCGACAATTGGTCGTGCAGGATCAAGAATGACAGCAGCGGCAATCACCGGCCCAGCTAATGGACCGCGACCCGCTTCATCGACACCTGCAATGAGTATGGAAGATGGAGACTGCATCTGACTTCCTTATCAAAAAATGGCTGGTTAGAGCGTTTCGTTATAAACAGCATTGAGCTGTGGCTGTGACGGCGCTTCAATCACGCGACGGACCACAAATCTCGGACGCTTTCTGACTTCCTGATAAATACGACCAACGTATTCACCAACGATACCAAGACCAAAGAGCACGATGCCGCAGAGGAAGAAAAGTATCGCAAACAAGGTAAAAACACCTTCAACTTCAGGTCCCACGATCAAACGGCGCATGACCAGGAATACCACGAATGCAAAACTGCAAAGTGATATCAAGAGTCCAATCATGGTAAACACTTGTAATGGGAAGACAGAAAAGCCAGTGACCAAATCAAAGTTATAACGAATTAAAGCATATAAATTGTAACTGGAGGTACCAGCACTGCGTTCAGCATGCTTCACACCCACTTCAGTTGGATTGGAAGCATAAGTTAAAGCTAGCGCAGGAATAAAGGTTGAGTTCTCGCCGGTTGAGGCCATCAAGTCGACGATATGACGACGATAGGCACGCAACATGCAACCTTCATCTTTCATTTTTAATTTTGGCATCATCCATTCACGAATGCGGTTGTGCCATTTGGACACCTGTAAACGCCACCAGGAATCTTGTCTTTCCATGCGGTAGGTGTTTACCACATCATGCCCAGCTTCCATGGCAGCGACTAATTTTCCAATTTCTTCAGGTGGATTTTGTAAATCTGCATCCATGGTGATAACGATATCGCCGCGCACACGTTCAAAACCGGCCATGATTGCCATGTGCTGGCCAAAGTTACCGTTGAATTCAATAATGCGAATTTGTTCTGGGCGACGACGATGTAAATCTAACAACATGGCTTGCGAGTTATCGGTGCTACCATCATTCGTTAGAATAATTTCGTACGTCTTACCTAATTGATCTAGCGCAGAGGTTAAGCGTGTATACAATTCTTCCAACACTTCCTGTTCATTATGAACCGGAATCACCACACTGATATAAGGCTGCTGCATGTCTAAAACCCTTTGTTTCGCTACAAAATTGGAAGGGGATTATATTATGATTATCGACTTGAATACAGCAAAAATGGCCAAAAAGTGAAACCAAAAACCATACGAGAAATTTTTGAACGCTTTCAGCAAGCCGCCGCACACCCGACTACTGAATTGATTTATAAAACAAATTTTGAATTACTGATAGCGGTCATCCTCTCTGCGCAAGCCACTGATAAATCAGTAAACAAGGCAACGATTGAGCTTTATAAAGTCGCTAACACGCCAGCACAGATACTCGCACTTGGTGAAAAAGGCCTCACTCGCTATATCAAGACTATCGGTTTATACACTACAAAAGCTAAAAACATTATCGGCACCTGTCAAAAACTGATAACTGAGTTTAATGGAGAAGTCCCTAATGACCGCGCCGCATTAGAATCCCTGCCGGGCGTTGGGCGCAAAACAGCGAATGTGATTTTAAACACGTGCTTTGGCGAACCGGTGATTGCTGTAGATACCCATATTTTTCGTGTCGCCAACCGCATTGGACTGGCGCATGGTAAAACACCGCTTGCAGTAGAGAAACAACTAAACCAATGCATCCCTGCCGAATACAAACCAAATGCACATCACTGGTTAATATTACACGGCCGCTATGCATGCGTTGCTCGCAAACCACACTGCCCCGACTGCATCATCCGCGATTTATGCGAATACAAAGAGAAAACAACATGAGTATGTACACCGACAACCGTGACGCTTATCGACAATTATTTTTTGATGTGTGGGCAAAATATCAAAAGCAACTGCCTATGCAACCAGTCGAACAGCAAGTGCTTGAAGTGATCATTGCGCATCCTGAATATCACGCTTTGCTAAGCTCACCACAACAATTTATGACACAGGAATTTGAAATAGAAGAAAACCCCTTCTTTCATATGAGCTTGCATATTGCGATACGCGAGCAATTGACGCTAGATCGTCCCACAGGGATCAAACAAATACATCAGACCTTATTAACAAAATTGCCCTCGCCTCATGACACAGAACACTACATGGCAACTGTATTGGCACGCATCATGCACGCCGCTCAACAAACCGGACATCCGCCAGATGAGCAACAGTATCTAAATGAACTAAAGCGCGGAGCGACATCGTAAAACACAGCGTAAACATAATCCGGGACAAGATATTAAGCAAAGCACCCGGAATGACGCGCTGCGCGTCATTCCGGGTGACATTAGAACGTGACACAGACTAGAAGTAGTAATCAAACTGCGCAATGACAGATTTATCAATTTTGCCAGTTTCAGGCGCTGACACCACATTACCCGCACCTGTCGCCGTATCGCTTGCTGCATATTCGCGATCACGTCTGAATTCCAGACTCTGTAAGGTGTTTCTCCACCATGATGTGTTCAAGACCAAGGACACACGATTCAATGGCAAGCCCAAGGCCAGCGCTTGTTGTGATTGTTGATATCCAACTGCAATCGAGCTTGGTTTGCTTTCGAATAAATCGGCATTAAACGCAGCTTCAAAATCTAACGCAGATGGTTTTGCGCCATGACCTTTATAGCTCATGTCATTTGGATTAAAGCGTGTTGATGCACCAACGTATTCAGCAATGATATCCACATGCGTACCGATACTGACCAATGCACGTGCGTTATATCCAGGCACACGATGCACTAACTGCTCAACGTTTTGGAAATTTGCACCTAACTGCATACCGCTAGAGTCTGCGATGTTCGCAATCACACCGCCGCCAATTCTACCTTTCAACCAATCATGTTTGAACTTCAAGCCAAGATTGAGACCACCGTTATTCACTTTAGGAACTGAAGTAGCATGACTGTCGCCGCGGAAAATATAAGTAGAACCAAATAAGCCATTATCATTTTGCATTTGGAAACCAAACTGAATGGCACGCGCTTTGGTACGAGTTAACAACGTGGTTAATGGCGTACTGACCATCACAGAGGAATATTGTCCGAATGGCACATTGAATTGACCAAACGTTGCATACATTGGAGACTGAGTGAAATTACCAATCGTTACGAATGCGTTATTCACAAACACACGTGAGTCAGCAACACGATATTGACTGGTGCCACCAAAAACGTCTGTAGCTGGCGTGTTGTTGTTATAAGTAAAGCCGATAAAACCTAAAATCCACTCACTGGGCCCCAACATGAATAAATCTAAACTGGTATTGGTGACATCAATATCAGTGGTGCTTGGTCTGCCACCTGGATTGAAATAATCGGCACTGGTTTCTACGACACCACTTAACAGCAAGTGAGAATGGTACGGTTCTTTTGTAATTTCGCCGCCCATGATATTCAATTGCTTCAGAATCGATTTACGAATGTTCAGCAATTGCACATCGATGTCGATGGTTGGGCTGTTAACGATTAAATCGGTACCAGCAAACTGGAATGGAACACCAACGTACGGACCGGTGGACACAAACGCTTGTCCTGGTACATCCATATCGAATGGTAAATATTCATGCTCTTCGACGATTAAATCACGCAGTTGTTTTGCAGAAGCTGCGTCTTCAGCACTGCCTTGAGATTGTGTGCTGGTGGTATTCACCGCCTCACCCGTTACTGCGGAATGAAGATGACGGCGATATTTGCCTTTAATTTTCTTAGTTTGTTTTGTTGCGGAATCTGTTGCCGAGGTATTCACTTGATCTTGCAAGCTGGAGACTTGGCTTTGCAAGCTGGCTAATGTTTTTTTCAATTGTGCCGCTTGTGCGTTTAAATCCTGAATATCAGATTGCGTGACTGCTGCTGATACTGGAAGAGAAAAAATACTGGCTAATGCAAGCACAGCAATCAAAGGTTTTAAAGTTGCTTTCATGAAAATGCAGCCTCCTTGTTGTGTATTTATATTGCTAATTATTTTTTTGTCTGGCAGCAGACGAAAAATGAGAGCGTGCAAACTAGCAAAAAATGAATTTGATGACAATAGATTTTGTTGTGTATAGCAGCAGCAACCTGATGCGAGACAAACGCAACGCGTAGAGAGTTACTTCAACTGCACCCGTCGTCCCCGCGCCACTTCATTGGGCCCGCCACCACCCACCGTCCACCTACCACCGCCCACCACGATCGTCGTCCCCGCACGCTTTTAGCGGGGA
>CAZBHW010000038.1:0-19463 GCA_964492045.1 uncultured Coxiellaceae bacterium
GTGGGGTGGTCGGTGGATGCGGAGACGAAGGGTTTGATGGTGGGGCGAAGACGACGGGGTATTTTGCATAACTGTCTTGTTATTTAAGACAGTTATGCAATTTATCTTCTCATTTTTGTAAATATTGAATGACCGCTGCCAGAAATCTGGTCGCCTCGCCGCCAGTCGCGGCGCGGTGATCAAACGTTAATGACAAGGGCAGCATTTTTCCCGCTTTTATTTCACCGTTTTTCACTACAGCCACTTCACGACTACGGCCGCAGCCTAAAATGGCGACAGCTGGTGGGACGATGATGGGTGTGGCGTATTGTCCTGCTATCGTGCCGAAATTAGAAAGCGTAATGGTGGCACCTTGCATGTCTGCAGGTGGAATAGAGCGGTTTTGCACGGAGACTTTATATTGGTCTACTTTCTGACGTAACTCGGTATCTGATAATTGTTCCGCGTGTTTAATCACAGGCACAAACAAACCTTCTTTAGAGTCCAGCGCCAAACCAATATTTACTTCCGCAAACTTTTTTACTTCCAGATGCTGACCATCAAACCATGCATTCATCGCGGGCTCTACTTTCGCAGCAGCGACAATGGCTTTTAGCAACAGCACGGTCATGTCTGTTTTTGGTGGTAAATGTGAGATATCTGCATCTTCGATGATGGTAACAGGGACAATATCACGATGTGATTGCATCATCGCTTGTGCCATCACGCGACGCACACCATGTAATGCTTCTGTGTTGCCTTGCAAACGCTGTCCTGATGAAGCTTGTGCAGGAGCAGCATGACTTAAATGTTTCTTCACATCGTCTGCAGTAATCAAGCCTTGCGGACCCGTGGCTTTCACCAGCGCTAAATCGACATTTAACTGCGCGGCTAACACTCTCGCCGCTGGCATGGCTTTAATTGCAGGTGAGCGTGTTTTTGCGGCGCCTATTATGACATCAGACTCATCCCACTTTTGTGTACTGGATTCGAGTTTGCCTACAACACTGCCCTTGTCTTCTTCTTTCTTTGCGGTTTGACCTTCCAGTTCATACGTTACAAATGGTGCGCCAGTTTTGATGACTTCGTTTGCCTTGCCATGCAATTTCGAAATCTTTCCTGCATAAGGTGAAGGAACATCAACCACAGCTTTCGCCGTTTCCATGGATACTAATGGTTGATCCACTTTAACCACATCGCCTTCTTTGACATACCATTCTCTGATCTCAGCTTCAGCAAGACCTTCACCCAAATCTGGTAAATGAAATATTTTCATGCGTACTCCAATAAACTTTGCACTGCATCAACAATGCGTTTTTCACTCGGGATATAATATTTTTCCATTTTTGCATAAGGCACAATCGTGTCAAAACCAGCGACCCGAATGGGCGGCGCTTTTAATGAAAACAAGCATTTTTCTGCGATTTGCGCGGCAATTTCAGCACCCACTCCACAAGTTAAGGCGGCTTCATGCACAATGACACAGCGGCCAGTTTTCTCTACTGACGCCAGAATCGTTTCCATGTCTAATGGTTTGATCGTAGCAACATCAATCACTTCGACACTGACACCAGCAGCGCTTAATTGTTCTGCTGCGGCTAGTGTTTCTTTCACCATTGCACCCCAAGTCACTAACGTGACATCTTCGCCGGTACGGAGTGTAAAACACACATCCAGCGGCAATGCTTTACCATCGTTTTTCACTTCCTGTTTTGCATAGCGATATAAACGTGAAGGCTCAAGAAAAATGACTGGATCTGGATCGCGTATAGAGGCTAACAGCAAACCATAAGCGCGCGCAGGTGATGAAGGAATCACAACACGCAAACCCGGAATATGCGCAAACATTGCTTCGGTACTTTCTGAGTGATGTTCTGGTGCATGAATACCAGCACCAAATGGTGTACGAAACACCACGGGGCAACTTAATCTACCGCGCGTACGGTTGCGAAAACGTGCTGCGTGATTAATGATTTGATCAGCACCCGGATAAATAAATCCCATGAACTGAAATTCAGCCACTGGCTTTAGACCTCGGGCTGCCATCCCAACGGCCATGCCAGCAATCATGGATTCAGCCAATGGAGTGTCTAACACGCGTTCAGGGCCAAATTTATCTAGCAAACCTAATGTAGCGCGGAATACGCCGCCATCTTTACCCACATCTTCACCCATGACGATAACATTAGGGTCATGCTCCATTTCATAGGCTAGTGCCAAGGTGATTGCTTCTACTAATGTCATTTCAGCCATGAACAATACTCTCCACATTCATCAATGAATCCCGCTGTTCAGCGTATGCTTTTGGCAGGGTTGCATATAAATAATCAAACATCGCGGTTAGCGGTTGCGGTTCCAGCTCTAGGTATTCTTTAACATTACGCTCAACTTCCGCAGCAGCATCGGCTTGAATGTTTGCTTCGATTGCATCAGTTAACACATTTTTTGTTTGCAGATATTTTTGCAAACGCGCAATCGGTTCTTTAGGCCATTCACGTTCGCGTGAGTTTTTTGGTTCATAGCGGCTGGCATCGTCTGCCGTGGTGTGGTCACTTTGTCGATAACAAACCATTTCCAACAGGGTTGGCGTTTGTGTTTCACGGGCTTTTTTCAAGGCTTCCGCTGTGCGGTGTTGCACAGCAATGATGTCATTGCCATCGACTTGTTCACCGTCAAAGCCAGCTGCAATGGCTTTTTGTGCGATGGTGCGTGCAGCCGTTTGCGCTTCACGCGAAACGGAAATCGCCCATTGATTATTACAAACAACAAACACAACTGGTAACTTCCATGCACCAGCGACATTCATGGCTTCGTAAAAATCGCCTTGTGAGGTAGCGCCATCACCGCAAATCGATAAAACAGCTTGTTTTTCCTTGCGATATTTCAATGCATACGCCGCACCAGATGCATGTAACGGCTGACTGCCGACCGGTACACTATATGGAAAATCTGTACTGTCTTGATAAACATTACCGCGTTCGTCGCCACCCCAGTACATTAAAATTTGTGAGAGTCTGACACCGCGTTGAATGAGTGTGCCTATGTCGCGATAATACGGAACCAGAATATCTTTCTTTTGCATCGCGTGACCGATGCCGACAAACACAGCTTCTTGTCCGCGTGTCGATGGATACGTTCCTAATTTGCCAGTACGCTGCAAGGCAATCGCTTTTGTATCCATGGTGCGCACTAACACCATCAAGCGATACAATTCCAGCAAAGTGTTGCTGTCTTCAGCAATCGCAGGAACTTCATCAGTGAGTTTACTTTCTTCGGTGAGATATTGGTAATACGGAATTTCAAATCGATCCAGAATTTTCACAAGACATGTGCTCCATTTTTCGAGTGGAACAAGATTACCATGTCTGTTTTTAGTCGTCATCCTTGAGAATACTGAAGGTTGGATTGCCGTTTGTGTTCAACCCAACCTATGTTTTGATACCATTTATGATTCGGTCGTGCTCGTATATGGCATGATCACGACTTCCGTACCGCGATAATTATTTGTTTCATCCGGTGGATCAACAAATTCATATCTTAACCATTCTGCATCACTCACAAACATTCTGACGCAGCCGTGACTTTCGTTGCCGAGCATAACACCACCCGGTGATCCATGAAATGCCTGACCACCGTTGAAGTACATGCAATATGGCATTGGTGCACCACCGTCTGGCACGGGGAATTTACTGGAAACACAACTGCTGTTCCCCATGGAATAAATTCTGAAACGTCCTGGTTTGGTATAACAAGCTTCGTCGATATCATTACACCACTGCTGACCGCCAGTCGCAGGTCCCCAGCGGACTAAGCCGCCGTCTGCGCCATAGGCAGCCCATGCAAATCTTTTGGGATCGAAAACGATTAATTTTTCTTGTGGCGGCTGAATCTGTAGCGGGAACGGTGAATAGGTATTTAAGTCTGCCGCTTCTTGCAAATTGTTTGGAATCTTTACCACCATGCCCGGCCATAATGAACCATTGCGATGATTTAAACGCATGACGATCTCACGATCACGTTCATCCGGAAATAGTGAATCCCACGATTGCCCGCGCTTCACACGCATGCAGGTATATGAGTCAGTTTCGCATTCGTCGTAAAACCATTTTTTTCCGGCGAGTGTGATAGATGGCGGCAAGAGTAAGCCTGTGATGAGTAGTGCGGTGATCAGTCCCTTGATCTGCATGAGACACTCCCTGTTCTTTTTCTTCTTTATAAAATCATTTTACCACAGGTTGCAGGTGGCCTGGGGAGGGAATGTACTATTTCGATCTCAGACCGTCTTCCTACGAGCGCGCTACTTTTGAGCCAATTTGTGGTATTTTAATCGGGACAAAAATGCGGGGTGCGCGTGACGCTGGTTACGTTTTCTATCTTATTGTTCTTACTCTCTATTCTAGCTGGTTTAGTGGGGTCATTAACTGGTTTGGGCGGAGGAATTGTTATTATTCCCGTGCTAGTCATGTTATTTCACGTCAACATTCACTATGCGATGGGGGCTTCGCTCATCACAGTTATTGTGACTTCTTCTGGTGCAAGTGCTGCATATTTGCGCGAAGGCTATACAAATTTACGCATAGGTATGTTTCTTGAAACCGCAGCGGTATTAGGTGCATTGGGCGGCGCATTACTAATTAGTATTATTCCAAAACATTATTTAGCCATTATTTTTAGCTTTGTTATGTTTTTATCTGCTTATCTCAATTTAAATCGGCGTGAAGATAAAGAAACTTATACGACTTCTCACCCCTGGTCAGATACCTTGAAACTGGATGGAACGTATCCCTTGCATCATGTGCAAACACCCTATCGAGTACAACATGCACCGCTAGGGCTCATTATCATGGGTCTGGCCGGCATGTTGTCTGGTTTGTTGGGCGTGGGTTCAGGCTCATTGAAGGTATTGGCGATGGATCAGGCATTACGACTACCGTACAAAGTAGCGACGACCACCAGTAATTTCATGATAGGCATCACGGCTGCTACCAGTGCAGGCATCTACTTCGCTCATGGTTATATCAACCCTATTATCACGTTTCCGGTTGTACTCGGTGTGTTCGCGGGTTCATTTGCAGGCGCACGCATTTTACACGTCATTAATACTTACGCTTTGCGTTTCATTTTCAGCATCATGATTTGTCTGATTGGTTTGCAAATGTTGTATGAAACAATAGTAGGGCAAATTTAAATGGTTTCAGAACACAGATTAAAAAAATGGATGGGCGTTTTATTACTGGGCGGCATTTACCTGGCCATTGTGCTGGTTGCATTAGGCGGCAGTATTTTCCTCTGGCAGAATCACGATGCCACCTTGAACCAACTATTATCACCGGGTAATCGTTATAGCCTGGATATTTTTGCCATCTGGAGTTTACACCATTTGTTATCACCCATTGGTTTAATTGAAATGGGCATGATGATTTTAGTCGGGATACAAGTCGCACGCGTGGCCTTGTTACTCGTCTACTACATAGGTAAACGTGACTATTGGTTTATTTTATTCAGTGGATTTGTACTCACAGTCATTCTTTATAGTTTAATCTGGCAAGCTTGAAGGACTTCACATGAAAAACTGGCGCACACTTTTTAACAAAAAGAATATCAAAAAAACCATCATCATCGGCTTTTTAGCGGTGAGTCTGGTGATTTATTTTGGCATGAAAATTTATGATTTCTTCTATGTCGGCACAGATGATGCTTACGTTAATGCAAACGTCGTGCAAATTGCTCCGCGTATTACCGGACAAGTGGTTGCATTGTATGTCACCAATAATCAATACGTGCATAAAGGCGATAAACTATTTGATATAGGTGATGAGTCTTATAAAGCTGCCATGAATAAAGCGTATGCACAATTTCAAATTAACCAAGCCAATTTAGCCAATGCGCGTAACTTGTCCGCACGCAGCAATACTTTAGTCCGCGATAAATATGTCTCGCAGCAAGAAAATGAAAACGTGCGCACTGCGTTGGAAACAGCAGAAGCATCACTCAATTTAGCCAAAGCAACACTGGATCAGGCGAATCTTGATTTAGGCTGGACGCATGTCACCGCTCCTGCCAGCGGATGGGTCACCAACGTCAGTTTACAAGTAGGTGACGTCGTGGGTGCGAATCAACCCTTGTTTGCTTTGATTAGCGATAGCGAATTTTGGGTCGATGCCAACTTTAAAGAAACTGAGTTGACTAACATCAAAGCGAATCAATACGCTTCTATCTATGTTGATATGTATCCAGGCCATACGTTTGTTGGCAAAGTGCAAAGTATCAGCGGCGGCACAGGTTCTGCGTTTTCATTATTACCACCGCAAAACGCAACAGGGAATTGGGTGAAGGTCACACAGCGCGTGCCAGTGCGTGTGTTAGTCATGAAAACTGATCCAGCATTTCCATTACGCATCGGTACTTCTGCCAGCGTTCGTATCAGTTTACGCAGCCAATACGAGTAAAAATGACCACTGAATTATATAAAACCTTAACACCACTACAACGCATGTTAATTGTAGTGGTGGTGATGTCTGCCACCTTGATGCAAGTCATAGATACCACTATCGTCAACGTGGCCTTGCCGCACATGCAAGGTTCCTTAGGCGCATCACCAGATGAAATCACTTGGACCTTAACCAGTTACCTTGTCGCTTCCGCCATCTTCATGCCGTTAACTGGGTACATTTCGGATAAGATTGGTCGTAAGTTTTATCTCTTTATTTCTATCGCCGGGTTTACCATTGTTTCTGCACTATGCGGTGCTTCTGTTTCCTTGACGGAAATTGTTGTATTCCGTTTGCTGCAAGGTGTGTTTGGTGCGGCGTTGGTACCATTATCGCAAGCAATCATGACAGATATCTTCCCGCCGGAAGAACGCACGCGCGCCATGGCAATTTGGGGCGTTGGTGTGATGGTGGGTCCAATTCTTGGGCCAACCTTAGGCGGTTACTTAACAGATATTGCCTCATGGCGCTGGACGTTTTACGTTAACGTTCCAGTGGGTATCCTCACATTACTATTTATGTCGGTGATTCCAGATTCGCCCAGAAAGCACCGTCAATTAGATTGGTTAGGTACCTTGCTCATCTGCACCTCCATCGGCGGTTTACAGTATGTGTTAGACCGCGGCAATTCGTTCGACTGGTTTGCCTCGAATCAAATTATTTTTGCTACCTATCTCACCATTGCGTGTTTTATTGGTTATATCGTCCACCGTCTCGACAATCAAACCGACAGCATTTTCGATTTGAAATTATTTCGCGATAAAAACTTTTCGATTGCTTGTCTGATGCTATGCATAGTCGGCTTAGGATTATATGGCACGATGGTCATTCAACCGATCATGATGCAAAGCTACATGCACTACCCTGTCCTCACCACCGGTTTAATTCTAGCGCCGCGCGGATTAGCCGGCATGTTAAGCATGGTATTAGTGACCCAAATGGCAAAACGCATGGATCCACGCTGGATTATTTTATGCGGCATTATCATTTGCACCATGGGCATTTGGGCAGGCACTTATTATTCGTTAGAAAACATCAATACTTTCTGGCTGATTTGGCCGATGTTAATACAGGGTTTTGGCATGGGGATGATTTTTGTGCCGCTGGCAACTGTCGCATTTTCTACTGTGCCACAAAACTTGCGTACTGAAGCCGCTGGTATTTACAGCCTGATGCGAACGATTGGCGGTTCGGTAGGTATCTCGATTGCCATCACACTATACACACGTCGCGCGCAAGTATTTTGGAATGTGTTAGGCGGTGGTATCACACCATACAATTCTGCTGTATATCAATACCTACGTCCGCTGCACGTCGCACCTACCAGTGCATTAGGTTCACAATTGCTAAGCATGGAATTATTGCGTCAATCCTCCATGTTAGCGTTCATTAATGTTTTTGCATTCATTGCCTGGGCGTTTATCTTGATGACACCGCTAGTGTTTCTCATCGACAAGATGAAGAAACAAACGCCTGAGCCAATTGTCCCAGATGAAAAAGCTTAACAAGGAATTCACATGAAACGATGTCTATGGGTTGGTGTAGATAAACCACATTATGAAGCTTATCACGATCAAGAATGGGGCGTGCCAGTTCATGATGATAACAAACTTTTTGAGATGCTCATTCTTGAAGGCGCACAAGCCGGTTTAAGTTGGGAAACCATTCTCAAACGACGTAAGGGTTATCAGAAAGCTTTTAAGCAATTTAATCCGGTAAAAGTGGCTAAAATGACCGAGGCTGAACTCACCGCCTTAATGCATGAGGAAGGCATCATTCGTCATCGTTTAAAAATCTGGTCAGCACGTACGAATGCACAAGTGTTTCTTGCCATCCAAAAAGAATTCGGTTCGTTTGATAAGTACGTATGGCAATTCGTTGGCGGCAAAATTAAAAAGAATCGTCCAAAGAACATGGCCGATATTAAAACGCATACGCCTGAGTCAGATGCCTTAGCAAAAGACTTAAAGAAACGCGGCATGAAATTTGTTGGTACGACTATCATGTATGCCTATATGCAAGCCATCGGGATGGTGAACGATCACATGGCAGATTGTGATTTTGCGTAATTAAAACTATCTCCATAATTACTCTCCAGTCACCCTGATAAAAAATGTTATAATTTCATTCAGACTAACGACATGAGTAATTAATCCCATGAAAATCCACTATTTATTGCGTATGGTTTGTTTGGTTGGTGCAATGTCAGTGCCAGTTGCTGCGACATCGGCGACGGCTCCCATTTCAGGTTTTGCTGAATCTTTCTTACTGGGTATCAAGGTTAGCAACGCTAACATCAAAGTGCTGGAAACCGGGCAATCGTTCAAGACAGACAATGAAGGGCATTTTGGACCATTTCAGTATCCAGTTGGCCAGCCTATTACCTTGCAGTTTTCTAAATGGGGTTATAAAACGACTCAGTCTGCTACCATCATCGTCCCGCCGGAAGGTTTGAATTCCAAATATGATAATATTACGTTTCAAGTTCCTTCCGTTGAGTCCTATTACATGCTGGCCACTATCATGGGTGCCAGCATTGACAAAAACAGCTGTCATTTGACAGCAACTGTCACCAAGTATCACAAAACCATGCAGGATTTACCGCAAGGTGAACCGGGTGTGGTTGTTTCGCTGTCTCCTGCCGTGGATGTACTGCCATTTTATTTTGGGATTTATCACAACTGGCCGCTGAAAGATAAAACGAATCCATTTTCCAAAAATCTCAAACAGACTTCTGAAGATGGCGGTATTGCCTTCTTCAACATCCCAGTGAGTGATAAACCGTATAAATTAATCGGTCAGAAAAACGGGATGAAGTTCACTGAGGCCACGTTCATCTGTAAAAAGGATACGTTTATTAATATCAGCCCACCGCAAGGTCCCATGGTATTGTCAGCTGAGACTAAACACAGTTAAGCCACTGTGCTGAACCACGTTTGCAAACTGGTGTTTTCCGTGTATCTTGCAAGAAACTGCAAAAAACAAGGAAAACATCATGTCATTCACAAATGGTACCTTTGCGTTAACCAGATCATCAATCACCAACGTTGTTAAATAATCTCGCTGGCAATTATCACTCCGTCAACGTGACTGCAGATGCTGGTTCAACAACAAATTATTTATGCCGAGTATCGTCAGGACTAATCCAAACGCGCTAACATTTACTGATAATAATTCGACTTTGGCACTTTTAAGCCGCTCGCGAAATGTAACCAATATCTTGCGTAACTAACTGATCTTAATGGTCAAACTCAAGCTCGATACACTTCTCAAAATATTAGATGTATTAAACATAGCAATTGAATTAAAAGCTCCGGAGCGGCATGAATGAAACAAGCTCGTGTTTATGTACATACCGTATTTGCAGGTATTTTAACAAAGCAAGATTCGCATTATATCTTTGTCTACGACCCTTCTTATGCAGGTCCACCTGTTTCATTAACCATGCCTGTTTCATCTAAAGAATATCGGTATGATGCATTTCCACCGTTTTTTGAAGGCTTATTACCTGAAGGAGAATTACTGCAAGCATTACTTCACAAATATAAATTGGATAAGCATGACTATTTTGCTCAGCTAGTAACGGTTGGCAAAGATGTGGTGGGTGCAGTAACGGTTGAGGAAATGGAATCAAGAAGTCATTTAATCCATTATTACTAACCTCTGAGCAATTACGCCAGGAAGCAATCAATCGTACGGGTAAGATGTGAATTCAGGGCATACAAAGCAAGGTTTCTGCTGTACTCAATACTAAAACAAATGCATTTGATATTGTTGATAACGGTGGCACTTTTATTTTGAAAATGCAAAGTGCAATTTATCCGGAGCTACCCCAGAATGAAGCACTCACTATGTCATTAGCTAAAACCATTGGTCTTGAAGTACCAAAACATGGTTTGGTCAGAGGTATCGGTCATCAATTTACTTATTATATCCAGCGTTTTGATCGCTTAAGTAAACATAGACGTTTGCAGGTAGAATATTTCGCACAATTATCCGGCGCGCAACGCGATACTAAGTATGAAAGCTCTATGGAAAAAGTGGTGGACATCGTAAAAAAATATTGTACTTATCCTAAAGTGGAATTGGCTAAACTTTTCAAACTGACCATTTTTAATTTTTTAATTGGTAACGAAGATATGCATTTAAAAAATTTTTCGTTAATCACGAAAGATGGCAAAGTGATGCTCGCTCCTGTTTATGACTTATTAAATTCTTCAATTGTGTTAAATGCAAAAGTTGAAGTAGCATTACCAATTAAAGGCAAAAGAAATAGTATTTCACGAAAATTATTATGCGAGTATTTTGGCAAAGATCGCATGGAATTAAACGACAAATCAATTAATCATATTTTATCAATGATTGAAGCGAAATTATCTCTTTGGCAAACGTTAATTCAGGAAAGCGAATTATCTGAAAAAATGAAAAGAGCTTATATCGCATTATTAAAAGAAAGAGCAAATCGATTTGGTTGGAGTATTCAATAATAGATGTTTTTTCACGTATCACCGAAGAAAGATGAGTGCCAACAAACTTCAACATTTTTTTAATAGGACTTGGTATTCCCAGTTACTTGACGTGTTTTGCCACCACAGCGCCCAGCGAGAGAGAGAATGTCTGATCTTGGAATTGAGGGTGAGTATATGAAAATAAAGCATGAACAGAGGGAAACGTTGATAGATTAGCTTCCGCGGGCGGGTTAAAGTGCCAAAGTCCAGAATAACCAATGTCACTATAAGCGAGGAACAGCTCTTATGTGATGCAGTGCTTCAGGAGCCTCTCTTTCCACTCTTGGAGCATCGTGTATTTTCTCCTGACAGATAGTATTGATCATCGTGAAATACGCTGCCGCCACTGGATGCATGGATTGATCTGAAATGCTGCGCAACTCGTCTTTGACGTTAGGCGCTAAGCGTTTACCGGCTGGAGAAATCACAACGACTTTGCCGTTCTGGAATTTATCCAGTCCTAATTGTTCGTGTTTCAGCATACTGCCAACTAGCAAGACAAAACATCCTTTTTCCAGCAAAGCATTCACCGCTGGTTCTACCTGATTGTCTGTCAAGCAAGGATTGTGTGTGCAATCTATCATGACTGCTTTTGCTTGATTCATCTTATGGATATCCGCGGTGAAAGTCGTTATCTCACGAATGTCCGCACAAATAATACCAGCGTTATTTACCGTTGAGTGAACCGCGATTTCCAGATTTTCTTTCAGGTTGTTGAAAAATTCAAAGTAGCATTTGCCATACACATATAATTTTGGTAGCGGTTGTGCTTGCACTTGCATGATCATACTCAGCAAACTGGTGGTTAAGGCTTGTTGTCCGTTGTCGGTGAAGTAAGCCTCTACGGCCAATGCTCCGGTGTGCAAACTATTTTTGACATAGTCAGCTTCTACCTGTTCCAAGGTTCGTACATGCGTTTTATCATTCACATCTGGCTTGTCATGTTGTAACAGAATAGTGTGCAGCGAGACCAAATGCTCCATCATGGATTCAATCAGTAATAATGTTTTCGCATACACATGTGATGATAAATAATGTGTATGTTCTTCTAACCACTCTTTTCCTTTCAACCCTTGTTTCACCAGTTTACCAACGTGATACAAATAGGAATATGGCAGCGTCGTGGTAGCAGCAATTCGTTGCGCACCCTTTAAAAAATCGAATGTATATTTCAGAACGTTATTCAATAAACCACGCACGAGAATATTGTTTTCCGCAGAGGCTCTATCTCTTATGCCGGTGACATTGACCACCGTATTTCGATAGTGCTGGTCTTTGAAATGATCTGATGTCACGCTAGCTAAATACGCTTGTAATGCCGTTAGTCTATCTGCATGATGCGCCGCTGCTGCTTTTGCTAGCACGGTAGATTTCAGCTGGCCTTCGTTAGAACGCATGACGTTAAAAAATCTGATCCCGGTTTTCGCTGTGACCTTACCTTCTTTGCGTGGGCGCTCAACCACTTCAAAGCCTCGCGCTAACGTCGGATTTTTTGCATTTGTAAAATCGCAATCACGCAATGTTTCATTGAATGACTGTAAACATTCATTAAATATCGTGACAAAATCTGCTGGCTCATAGCCTAATGACACGCGCATCGTCATGGACACAGTATCGGTGACAGTGATGCGGTTAAACGCAAAACTCTGACGTCGCTCTGCCTGAACCTCAAGACCTGCTGCCTGTAGTTTTGCATTCAGTAGACCAATAAAATAATTAATTAAAATATTCGTTATGCCTAAAGTGAAATTGGCTTCATCCGGTATCGCTTTATTCGGATAAAAGCGAATATCGAGTGTATTGGTGTTTCTGTCATATCCCACTTTCAAACATTGAAATCCTGCCGCATCTGCAAACTGCTTTATTTGATTTGCATTATTTCTTCTATATTGCGTTAGTTTGCGATACAAGTCGGGGCAATAAGCCAACTGCGAAGTATCATCGTGAATCGCATCTACTAACTCATGATAGTACTGCATGCGACGCTGCCAGATCGCTCGATGCACTTTCAGAATGGGAGAGGCAGATTGTGATGGGTAAAAGAGGTCACCACTGACTTTATTGATGACGTTGGTCGCGGTCCGATCTCTCATGGCAAAGCGTATGCCTGCCAGGGTTATTTCATACGGATTTTTGCGCAGGCCAGCATAGCCAAATTGTAAGGCGAAATATTTTAAATCTTTCGATACTGCAGCTGGCGTGCCAGCTTTTTTGTAACCGTTCACATCATAATGATCTAAAGTTCTAGTAAACTTTTTATTAAATTCCATTCTGAGTATGCGGTATAGAGCTTCATTTTTGGGCATTAAGCACTGTTGTGCTTTATTAGTGGCCGTTAGCGTTTTAAAAAGCAACCCGTGTGTATGTTTGCCTTGGGAGCGTGCGTAATATAGCGGGTGCTCGCTCTCGCGACGTTGTACTAAACCAAAGCCAGTTTGCGGTGCGAATGAAGAATTGTGGGCATGGAAACCAAATGCGGTTGCCATTTGCCACGCTAAGTATTCGTCTACTGGAGCACCGTTTTCAATGTCGTAATGCAGACAATCTAGCACCTGCTCCATGGCACGCTGGCCAGTTTTCTTTTTGGCGATGACACGTTTGTTTAGATAAGCTGCCAACCACTCATCACTTAACTCTCTGGCACGGTGTGTCACTAACGCTGTTTGGTGTGTTGCAAATTGCAGCGTTTCCATTAGTTTATCCAGTGTCGTGAATGTTAGCGGTCTATTAGCAGAGGCGACTAGTGGCAGTTGTGCTGCATTAAATTTTGCAGCCAGTGCAGGATGAGCCGCAAAGGCCGTATCCAAACGAGCACCTACTTTTGCTTTCATTGTGTTTACAACCGAGGATGACACCGACTTATTATGATCTTCGTAAATCAACTCACGAATACCATTCAAATCCAGATTAAATTTGCGTATCAGCAAAATGGCTAAAAATTTTTGTTCCTTCGGCAGTTTCGACGTGGCATCTGTAGTCTTATTAAAGGCCACATTTAGCAGCCGATATTCCGCGAGAGTTAATCCAAACAGCAGGGTCACTTTTGCTGGATCGCGTTCTAATTCCGCCATTAGCTGTACTAAATTCATGAGTTCATTTTCTCAAATGGTTTGATTGGTTTAATTCATCCTGACAAGCAGGCATGTGTTGGTGTAAATACCAGCTGGAAACGGCTGGAAACATCGCTTGCATGAAATCTGCGCCTAAACTGCTGCTAGCACTGAATTCAACGTAGCGGCTTTTAAATTCAAATAATAAATGGAGAACGGAATAAGGCATCAGACTGGTTTGCATTGTCTCCAGTGCTTTATGCGCACGAAATTGATCGGGGTGTTGGTTATCGCGTGCCATCTCAAATAGCCTCAGTAAATCATCTTTAAACGCGCGTTTCAGCTGATTCATGACTTCTTGCGAATAGGTAACACCTAGCACGCGTTCGATTTTTCGCATGGAAGGATCCGCAAATAATCCCGCGCCATTGGCTAAGCATGCTGTCAACGCGATGGCGTCAGATTTATTTGTTTTAAACCCGCCCGCAACAAAATCATGCGCATGATTGGCTTCATGCAAAAACATGCGTGTGTATCGCTCAGACACTGTGCTATCCACGTCATTTTTCGAGGTATATTTTGACTCAGGAAATAACTTCAGATGTGCATCGTGTGCGGATGGCATCAACAACACTTTTGTCCGAACGTCATAACCACAAATCGTTTTGAACCTGTCAAAATGCAGTCTATCAATTTCCAACGATGGCGAAATGATAACGCTAAATGATTGTTTAGCTAGCAGCTGGTCTACTTGTGCGAGCAGTGGTTGGCAAATGGGATTATGCTGATATTCGTTTTCTAATTCTTGTACCAACGTTGCCTGAAATGGCTGGTAATGTTCGTTGAGTATTGCCGCTTTGATGTGAGGCAACCTCGGTGCCGCGCTATTTGCAATGAAGCTTCGCATACTCGCGCTGTTGCGAGTCACTAGTCTGACTAACCCACTCTTTCCACGGCTTTTCATTGTTATTGTGCCTGATTCTTGTTTTATGGCGATATTACGCTAATCCAGCCCATCTTTAAACCACATAGGCTTGCATCTCATGCATACCGGTTTAAACGCTACCAACTAGCCCAACCTATCACTCACTTATGATTGCTTTTGTTCCACATAGAACATTCATTTAAAAGAGAAATCCCACAACCGTCACACTTGTTTAATGTGACGGTTGTGGGATTTTATTAGGGGGTATTTAAAATTAAATGAAACTCAGTATTTTCAACTAGTTAAGCTATACTTCGGTTACCGTAGCTGGTTCTCGCAACAGTCTTTGTACGATGCTTGCACGTATTAGGTTGCTTTTTACCCCTTCTAAAGACGGGTATTGCTTACGTACCTGCACCACAGCCTTCTCTATCTTCACCATTAGCTCTTCAGGCAGGCGAATACTAACGATTTCAGTCAGTTGATTCATATCTTCAGCAATCTGAACCAGGGTTGGATAGTCCACCAACCCCAATAATGACTCCACTGATTCTATGATCCACTTACTTTTACCGCGCATCCCATAACCGTCCTCAATAATGCGTTGCTGTAATCTTTGATGTAACTTTCTCTGTAATTTGATGGATGTCACTACTTTGTTCTGCATCTTTACACCGCCATTTCCAGTTCTAGTAATTCAATTAATTTTCGAAACGCTTTTGTCGTTTGCTTTAAGTCGTCCCAATTGACTCGATTAAAGATGTCCGCATACTTTCCATAGTTGTCATGTGAAATGACACATTCCACAATTTTTTGCACCACTGCTGCTTGCTTGGTTGCACCCATATTCACTTTCGTTGCTGCTCTGCCGCGGTTTACCACTTTCAAGGGCACTTTGGTTTTAGTCGCAATTTGTTTCTGTTGTGTGATCATGCTGCGCATTTCTTTCAAACTGGAACCTTGCACGCAGGCATTCAACACATCACGACGTAAATCGTTAGACTCAACACCAGCCAACAACGCCGCTTTATCCAGATTGCGAATGTTACCTTTTTTGATTTCATTACGCACATCAGCAGGTGCATTTAAGGCTGCAAGGTAGTAAGTCGTTTGTGATAAAGACAAACCAGTGATGTCACGCAAGGTGCTTGCCGTCATGGGATCTGTGGTGTCATGTGCTGTCTGATATTCCTGAATGATTTCGTTCACGTTATTCAAACGTTCTTCCAGGGTTAAATCTTCACGAGCGGTGTTTTCAATCCACTGAATGAGTTTAAGATCAAACCCTTTTGGCTTTTCATTGAAAACGCGGGCGTCTATCTCTTGTTTTCCAGCCAAAATTGAGGCTAAAGAACGTCGTTCACCCGCAACCAAGCGATACAATTCACCGCGTTTGTACACGACAACCGGGTTAATAATGCCGCTAGTCTTAATTGTATGCGCTAATTCTTTCAGTTTGTTGAGTTCTTCGTGCTTACGTTCGTAATTTGTATCATCTGGGCGAATGCCTTGTCTTACATCTTCCAGATCGATCGCCAATTTGCGCGGATTGTCAGGATCTAATTCAATGCGAGATAAAGGAAGAACCACATTACGAAAGACACCAGGATTGTTTTCTACAACATTAATGGTTTCTGATAAACCGCGTGTCAGTGCTTCTGAAATACCAAACCGTTTTTTCTTGCTCATGCGAAGATCCTCTCTGCAATGTGACTACATACTTCCTCTGCTTCTGCGGTTGCAACGTGCTGTTCCGGATAATCGAAAATGGAACGCGGGTTGGAATCGGCAGCATCTACTTCGGCGAAGACGATACGTTGAGAAAACTTCACCGGCAAGACATATTTACCAATGGATGAGTTATCTTGCAGGCTTTTCAAAATATCTTTATGCAAGCGCGTTTGCTTGAACATATTTGGCAAGATGCCAACTAGATTCAGCGGTTTGGATTTGTCGCGCATCAAAGATTCCTGCATCCATAATTGCAACATTCCATAGATACCTTGCACAGGTTGTTCTTCCATCACAGAAGGAATCACGATGTGTGTTGCGGCTTTAATCACGCTAATCGTCAGAGGACCTTTTGATGGTGCGGTATCAATGACAACGGCATCATAAGCATCGTTCACATCAGGTGAATTTAAAAACTGTGCGAGTTGTTTATGCACTTTATCTACGACTTCTGAGCGTCTAACGGACTCTGCTGTGAGTAATTTGTCAGCATGTCCAGGCGCTATGTCCATTTTTTCAACATATGTTGGATAAGGTACTACACCTTGGCCATAAAAGATTTCGGCGATGCTGCTGCGACCATCCCAATCACCATCAACGGGATCAGTTGGATCGAAATCAGGATGAATGGGAGGCATTAATCCTTCGGGCGCCGCAGGATCAATTTCCATGTGTAGATATTGATGAGAGAAATTACATTGAGGATCGAAGTCTATGCAAAGCGTACGCAGGTTTTTGCGTTTGCTTAAATACTCCGCCATTAGTTTGCTACAAGTCGTTTTACCGACTCCGCCCTTGTTATTCACAAATGCGATTACTTGCATGTAGGACTCCTTCCGTTGTATTACGATACTGCCTAATATATCATTAGTTTTGTATTACGTTATAGATAAAAACAACAAAAAAGAAACGCTACGCAGTTGTGTTTTTGTTTAATCTTAGTTTGCTTTTGTTTAGGACGTTGTAAGTAGTTGAAGAGATTATTTTATTGTTCGCGAATCGTGACACTTGTGGGATAGTTTGTGACGACTGTGGGATGAAGTGTGACGTTCATGGGAAGGAATGTGACGGATATGGGACGAAAGGTGACGGATGTGGGATTGGAAAAAACTGAAAGCAAAAGGGAATTGAAAAAGCACGCAGCAACCATTCATTGCTCGAATTCCTTAAGCTTATTACAACGCAAAGTTAGCAATGCGTTGCTGTATCACGCGTATAAAGAATTACTCGTGAAAGAAGAACACGAAATTACCGTGAAACAATTGTGTCGCTTGATTGGTTATCAAGGTAATAATCACGCCGTGATCAAAGAAGCGCTGAAAGAGCTCATTTCTACTGTTATTGAATGGAATATCATCAATGACGAAACTGGCACAGAGAATTGGACCGCCAGTTCCATACTCGCGAGCGTCAGTCTTGAAGGACCGCTGTGTTATTTCGCGTATTCACCACGCATGAAGCAATTACTTCATTCGCCCTCCATGTTTGGCAAAATCGATTTAGTCATACAATCCCGCTTTCGTTCGAGTTATGGACTAGCCTTGTATGAAAACTGCATACGTTATCGCGGTTTGCCCAACACCAAATGGTTTGAGATGGATTTACTGAAGAAGTTGATGGGCATCATGCCAGGTACGTATGACATCTTCCGCGACTTTAAACGCCGCGTGCTGGACAAAGCGATTGATGAAGTGAACATGTATTCTGATCTACTGGTCGAAGCCGATTATCAGAAAGAGGGTAGGAAGGTCGCACGGGTTCGATTCAAGCTCAAGGAGCGCGCCAAACGCCAACGCTTAGGTACAAGTGTAGAACAACAAGGAAAATTGATTGTAGACGAACTGGGACAGCTTAAATCGAATTTAATCGAACAGTTTGGCCTGACAGCGCCGCAGTTGAAGCAGGTGATCGCCGAATATGAAGTGCCATACATTCAAGAAAAAATAAAACTGATTGAAGCGTCACGCCCGTATAAGCAGGGCAAAGTGGAAAACTTACCGGCTTATTTGATTAGCGCGTTGAAGAACGATTACCAGAAAGTCAAAAAGAAAACTGCGGAGGTCATCAATATCCATGATGTGAAACTGGAAATTGAAATGGCTGAAATCAAACGCCGCATGGAAGAAATGCGCCAGCGCTATCAGCAGTATCGTGAAGACGAAATTCATGCCGCACTCGATTCGTTGCCGCCAGCACAAAAAGACATGCTCATGGCCGATTTTTTTGATTTTGTTGAACCGGCGGTCAATACGATCCTGAAATTACAATCCAGCAAATATAATCGCGAAACGGTCTTTCAATCGCCGCAAATTAAAGCGTTGCTGCGACGATTTGCACAACGTGAATTGGACTTTTTAACGTTGAGTACTTTTGAAGAATTTGCAGCGGGGCAGAGTGAGGCGGATAAAGATGCCTGGCATAAATTGAAATCGCTGGATCCTGATCATGAATTGTTGCGGTTAAATGAATGAAGCAGGTCGTGCTCGCAGTCATCAGCCTGCACCACCCACCACGGCCGCACCACCCACCACGGCCGTCGTCCCCGCATGCTTTTAGCGGGGATCTGTTTGTGCATCTGTGCAACTTATCTAAGCGAGCTCCCTACGCTTTATTGCTCTGTTGCACAAACAGATCCCCGCTAAAAGCATGCGGGGACGACGGCCGTGGTGGGTGGTGCAGGCCGTGCTAGGTGATGGTGCCGCGGTAGGTGATGGTGCCGCGGTGGGTGATGGTGCCGCGGTGGGTGATGGTGCCGCGGTGGGTGATGGTGCCGCGGTGG
>CAZBHW010000039.1:139-19306 GCA_964492045.1 uncultured Coxiellaceae bacterium
ACACGCACCACAGACACGCACCACAGACACGCACCACAGACACGCACCACAGACACGCACCACAGACAACGCTCGTCGTCCCCGCATGCTTTTAGCGGGGATCTGTTTGTCAAACCGTAAAAGCAAGCGAAGCATGCATCTCTTAATATAGCGCACAGGTGCACAAACAGATCCCCGCTAAAAGCATGCGGGGACGACGAACGTTGCCTGTGGTGCATCGCAAGGACGAACGTTGCCTGTGGTGCATCGCAAGGACAAGCGTTGTCTGTGGCGCATCGCAAGGACAAGCGTTGTCTGTGGTGCATCGCAAGGACGAGTGTTGTCTGTGGTGCGTCGCAAGGACGAGCGTTGCCTGTGGTGCATCGCAAGGACAAGCGTTGCCTGTGGCGCATCGCAAGGACGAGCATTGCAAGAACCAACCTAGTCAGTATGCACAATAAACCTATAAACACATTCAACATAAGCTCATGTGCAAACATTGTATTTTTCTCTTATTCCACATAAAATTAGTTTTCGATTTTTCCAGGGAGGTTTAGCATGAAACGTTTTTCGCAGTTAGCACTAATCATTGGCGGCACAATAGCCGGCATCAGCAATGCCTTCGCAGCCATTCCAAACACCTCTCATCCGACAACATTTTTAGGACCCACCGCTCAGGCAGGCTATACCGGTATTATTGATGCCAATTCTGCATTAAGTGTCGGCGCTGAATATGGCGCAAATAATTATCGCTTCGATGGCACCATTGGTTACAATCTTTCGGCTAACACACGCACCAAGGTGTCCGCAGAATACATTGCACAAGATCTCACATATGCTTTCTTCTCCGGCAACCGCTCTGAATGGTTGAATCAATTCGCCATCGGCGCAGACTATCAATACGACATTAACACCAGGCTAAAACCCTCATTTGACTTACAAGGCTTTTACGCACACGTTGCAAATCAAAATATCGGCATTACAAATGGCACCTACTTCTGCCAACTCTGCCAGGTACAAAATACTTTTAGCGATAACCGACACATCGCTGGCTCCAATAACTGGGGTCTCGCACCTGGGTTGTTCGTTAATCCATGGAATGGCACCAAGGCTGGCCTATCTCTGAATTATGATTATGTGCATTATTCTAAAATCTTCTCCCCATTAATACGCGTGACAGGTTTTGGCGGCACAGCAACCGTTTATCAGAACATCACCAGAAATATTGAACTAGATGCAGCATGCGGTGTTCGTCAGCCATACAACGATTACACGGCAAGCCTGGTCTGGTCTAACGTTCCTGATATGGGTCATTGGGCAATTGGTTTAGATGGTGAGTACACAGCAGGCAAACATACTTTGCCTTCATCCTATAATGCAGGACTAAGCTTGAATTACTTCTTTGATCAACGCACAGAAGCACCAGCAACAACCGGCAAAGATGTGAAAGGTGAAGCTGCACCACGCGTCCCAGTGAATGATGGCTTACTTGCCTACACCAACAGACCAGCTGTTCGTATGCCACAAGTTATGGCAGTGGTTGATGAAGACGTTGACATTCAAACCATAGGTTAATAGTAACCAATAAAAGCAAAAAAGCCCCGACGTTTTTGGGGCTTTTTTATTTCTGCTTAATGATCACGCCAGTTTGGATTATGTTTACCTGCTTCACGGGCACGAATGCTTGATCGTGCTTTTGTTTGAGTAGAAGAATGCGCGATCACCCGCCATTTTCCGTTTTCATTTTTCAAGATTGGCCAGCCTTTCATTTTGGTTTTTTTACCTACCTTATAAGGCATAAATCCTCCCCCTATGAACCGTAGTGAGCCCACATGAACATTTCGGCAATAATCACTGCAATGCCATAAACAATTAGCAAGAAGAAAAGAAATTCAGGATATTTTTTAAATGTAAAATAGAAACTCCATGTTAGTAACAAAGCAAATACCCAGAAAATGACTGCACTCAATGTCTCGTAACTAACAGGATAGATGCCGCCAGTACTGTTGATGTGTAGAGGACCTATCACCAGCAATAATGTTTCTATCGTAAAAACCATTGATAAAACAATTGCGACGATTAAATTGGATTTATTTTTTTTCCAGACCATACCAGCGACTCCCGTTATTCTCTATATAAATTATAACATAGTGATTAAGTCGCTTATAAATTCAATTACTTGGGTGAGGCAGCGATGCTGGTTAAGCTTCGCTTATGAAAGATTAACCAGCAAATTCATTTTCACATTGTCTTGTGATAACTGCATTGGCAATCCAGTTACCGCGGTGACACGCTTGGAAGAAACATAGGTATTGTTATTGCGTGAATCAATTAACATGTATTCCAAATTATATTTATTATTGTGATGTGACACTGAACGCACCATGAATAACAAGACATCACTATTGCCAGCAGTCACGAGTTTACCAGCGACTTGCCAATTGCTGTCTTGTAATTTCACCACGTTTTTCATGACATGTTCTTCTGTCAATTGTGGTTTGTAACTCAGCGTAAAATCTAGCGCTGCCGTTTTAGATTTTTTTGTTTCAGCATAAACAGTTGTGCTAAGCAAAGTGCAAAACACCAGAAACAGGATGAGATATTTTTTCATACTGCCACTCTCTTTATTGAACGAGGCTGCATGATACTTCGTGACGAACGGAAACGCCATATTTTGGCGTAAATCTGGCTCGATTTTGCTCAAACCCTGGATCTAGCTGGTGACTATTTTATCAAAATAACTGTCGGCAGATGGTGTTGGCATGAATTGATTGAGACTAGCCAGTAGCTGTTGATCAGCGGCAAGATTAGTGAGCGGAATAATATCTTGATACATCATCTCCAATGTCACCCCAGGCAGCGCCGCTTCCATTTGTTGCAGCGCGACTTCAGTATCATGTATTAGCGCTTCTGCAGAGAGATGTTCCAATTCAAAAAAAGTTTGATGACGTGACATTCTTAATGATTGATAGTGCCGTAATAATTCCGCCGATGGCGCTGCGCGTTGCAACATAGTTGCTAACAGATACGCATCCTCAACCGCTTTGTTGACACCTTGTCCTAGCAACGGACCAAACGTACAAGCTGCATCACCAATTAGCACGGTGCGACCATGACACAATTGCTTCATGGGTGCGACTTCATAAATTGGCACATTGAAATGTTGTGCACATTGCGGTGCATGAATGATACGAGCAACATCAGGATGCCAGTTTTGCGCAAGTTGTCTTGCCTGCTCGATGCCAGCTTCGCGTGAAAATTGTTCCAACGGCATTTTAACCGGCAAATACCACATAAAACGATCGCCACGTATAGGCCAGATGGAGCAATTCTTGCCTAAGCCCATGATGTAAGTCACATCTTCTTTTGGCAGATTGGGGACATGGTGATTTTCCACCATGCCGCCCCACCAGCAAAAACCGGTATGAACGGGCGCATGGCTTGGAAATAAAAATTCGCGTAAAGCTGAATGCACACCATCGGCGCCGACGACTAAATCTGCCACTTCTGTGGTGCCGTCAGCAAAAAAAACTTCGGCATAATCTTGTTTGTTTTCAACACCAACACAGGCTTTATTGAGAAATAATGTATCGGGTAATAGCGCACTGACAAAACGCTGCTGCATGACACTGCGATCGATTGTGAAAATTTCACCATCGAGCAAAGAATAAATATCCGCAAGACTGTCCCGCACTAATAAATCGCCGCGATGACCTCGCAAGTTAGTGTAATTAGCTGCCAGCACATCGTCTTGCAACAATGTTTGCAAACCCAGTGTTGTTAAGTATCTGACTGCATGCGGCCAAAGAAAAATACCGCCGCCTATGCTTTTTAACGCTCTGGCTTTATCAAACAACTTGACTTGCATGCCTTGCGCTTGACACGCAAGTGCCAACGTTAAGCCCGCCATGCCTGCGCCAATGATGATGATTTTCGTTTTTTTCTTCATGTTTGATGCTGTTGTTTTGCCATTGCTGACGGATTCTAGCAAAATTTTCCTGCCTCGCCAGTACCCACTTAAAATAAATCTCTCTCGCAACGCTTGAAGCTTAAGCGTTAACTATGTTGTTCTCACTCAAATAACCGCTTTACAAAAAATAAATTCATCGACGTTAATTGCTTTTAATTTACTCGAATGGCAAAATTTCATTGCGGTGATTAAATTTATTAAACATTAACGCACGGAAGGAGCACGAGCATGAGTAAACCAGAGAGAAAAATAGTTGTTGCGTTACTAGAGTCCTATTACGGTTATCGTTCTGAATATACTTGGGGCATAAAAGTAACTGATGACGATAAAATTGTTATGCCAACCAATGCAACACAACAAATAAAAATCAATTCGCTTGTCAGATTGTTGCATGCATTACCAGACGAGCCAGCACAAGACAAAAACCATAATAACACCAATGAAAGTGAACAATGGCTAGACTTTTTAACCACCGTGCACGAAGAAGAACTTAAACAAGCCGAAGTGAGTGGCAGAGATTACTTGGCACAAACTTTAAGAGCGATCCGCGCTTATTTGTTGCAAAAGATGGCAGACAATGAGATTTTCAAAACGCGATTGATGGCACTGGAATTAGCCGCTAAAAACGCTGAAACCGCCGAAGCAAAAGCCGCTGCGCAAGCAAAACTTAACGCCTTTAGCGATAAAACCGATCACCTCACTCCTTATTTCTTAAAAAACATGGTTGGGTCCGACAAAGTCACTGTTGCATTGGGTGAAAAAGACGTTCAAACCTTTATGACAAATGCCATGGATGACGCAAAGCGCCCCGCCCCACACATTGCTAGACTTCTGCGCACCATGCCAAAGACTGTTGTCGTTGCAGCGGTAGCGGTAGAAACTGCAAATGAGTCAGAAACCTCAGCTTCTGCTGGTAACCATGCAGCAAATGATAACAATGCAGCAGAGGATCACATGGCAGCAGATCATCACATTGCCGCAGAGGACAACCAAATCACTAACAATGATCATGAAGTTGATGAAGACGATGAAGCCAAAGCCGAGCAACAACGCGCACAGGATCTGGAAAAGGCCCATCATAAATTAGCAAAAAAACTAGCTATCATGAAAGCGACACGAACAGGTCGTCCATACGCTAGCCACGCACGACTTCATAAATCTAAAGCACCCGCGAAACAAGAAGTTGAAAACACAAGTCGCGAGCTACGACGCCTTCAGGGTAAGCCGTAAATAACCGTTTCAACGCAGTCCAGCGAACACTGGGCTGCGCTTGCTTTTCCCTCCTTAAGAAATCCTTAATATTAGAAATGTTACAGTGTTAGTTCGTGTGTTGCTTTATATGGACATAATCAACATAAGGAACGTACCTCATGAAAGGACGCAGCAATCCCGCCGCCGGCATTCTGGATCTTGGCTTAAGCCAACAAGAAAAAATCGACACCATGCTCGAAGCCGCCGCGATCATTTCGGATCACCTCATTGAGGTCAAAGAATACGACTTAAACTCAGCCGTCTGCGTTGCCAGCCTGGAATTATTAATTTTTGCATTACACGAATTTGCTGATTTTGCTGAGCAAGATAAATTGGCAATGGACAGTCGACGCGCGGTATTGCTTGATGGTGCCTGGTCTATCTTCAATTTATTTTACGTTAAATTCTTGCAACACGTGACTCACCACACTACCTCAGATGCAGCGCATATTCTGCATGCCTTACTTGAAGATTATGTGATAGAAGCACATCAAATCATGTTTGATGTGAACAAGCATAACTTTAACGAACAACGTCTTTTCGATAAACATTTCGAACTATCAGACACAGAATCCTCTCGATATCTTGATGTGCTTGCCACAAAATTAAATGAGCTGCATCAAGCTTATTTCACCCAATATCCAGATAAAGTCGCAAGCCTGAAAGACATCTGCAAAGCTGAAAAATCCGCGCTGAATGTCGCGAGAATCCTATTAGGATTTTATATCGAACATCACGAATATGACGTCATCAATCGCGACGGTCACCGCATTGCGCAAATTGAAAATATTTACCAGCTTTTTAAAAACTTGTATGAACAGCGATTCAAAGACTCTTCGCATCAAGCACAAGCACATTCATTTTTGAAAATTCTTGAAAAATATTTACATGAAGCCACTGCTGAACTTGAACTCATCATGTTGTCACACCGTCATGAACAAACGAATTCAACACAAGAAGATGACGAATTATCTTCAAGCTTTGAAGAACACCCCTACATTGAATTGTCAGATGAAGCAGAGGAACCAGTGGTGAAGTTGATTCATGACGATGGTGCAGCTTCAGATGAAGAGTACATTGCGTTTGATCCCAACACTGCCATCTGGACAGAAGTGTCACCCTTACGTGAGAGCGCCAATAATGAATCAACGCATTTGTTATCTGACGTCAGTGATGATGAATCCAGTGCACCAGCCTCACCGTTACCAACCAGAGCCACCTTAGCAAGAAATGCGGCCTTGATGTTTCAACCGCAGGCTAGACACCCTGTTACCATACCTATCACAATCCCCGATCCTGATGCCGATGATCTTTACAGTTCCAATGGCCCGTTCACGCTCTAATAGAGTCACCCCGCAAAATTTTGCGGGGTAAGTTATTTCAGGTTATACTTCCCCGCCTATAAAAATTATTATCTGCCATCTCTTTTTACGAGGCACCATATGCATAAATCTTCTTTATTAATGATCACCTTACTCATACTCAGCCAACACTCCTTTGCCAGCACCGAAACAGAAACCACCACGCATTACTTCAACTCCATTACTCACAACCAGCAAGCATTACAGTCTTTTCTGGCTCAAATGCCAAAAGGCGGCGACCTGCATAATCACGCCAGCGGCGCCACGTTTGCAGAAGCCATGCTGCAATATGGCAAGAACGATCATCTTTGCGTTGATCGCAGCTCATTTACCGTTTCAGTGAATGCCTCATGCGCCACAACAGATTTGCTAAATAACGCCATTAAAAATCCGGTATTTAAAGATGCGTTAATTGATGCATGGTCTATGCGCCACTTCCAGCCTGGCAAAGAAACAGGCCACGATCATTTCTTTAATACATTTATGAAATTCACCGCCATCCCTGACAATCATTTAGGTGAAGTGATTGCTGAAATTACTCAACGCGCCGGTGAGCAAAATGAATCTTATATTGAAACCATGGTCACACCAGATAATGACGCCTCTGGCATACTGGGCAAACAACTAGGTTACAACGATGACTTCTCGCGCATGCGCGCCAATTTACTGGCTCATCAGTTTGATAAAATCGTTACTGGCATCAGTAATGCATTGGATACAGCAGAGCAGAAACAAAAAGAAATATTGCTGTGCGATACCAACCAGGCGAAAGCCGGCTGTCAGGTGAAAATTAATTATCTCTATCAAATCTTGCGTGAACAAGCGCCGGAAATGGTGTTTGCGCAATTGCTGGCAGGCTTTGAATCCGCCTCGAAAGATAAACGCATCGTCGGCATTAACATGGTACAGCCAGAAGACGGCAAGATTTCCATGCGCGATTATCAATTGCATATGCGCATGCTGGATTATCTCCACACTGTTTATCCTAGCGTGCATATCACTTTGCATGCAGGTGAATTGACAAGTGCATTAGTGCCACAACAAGGCTTAAGCTTCCATATCAATGCAGCAGTTAATACAGGCCATGCAACGCGCATTGGTCATGGTGTTGATATCGCGAATGAAACCCATCACGAAGCATTACTGAAACAGATGGCCAAGCAAAACATCATGGTTGAAATTAACTTAAGCAGTAATGCTAAAATTTTAAATGTCAGCGGCAGTCAACACCCATTAGCACTGTATTTAAAATCAGATGTACCAGTCGCACTTTCAACCGATGATGAAGGCGTGAATCGTGAAAACATGACTGCGCAATACATGCAAGCAGTGAACGATCAACACCTTGATTACCTCACCTTGAAAAACATGGTGCGCAACAGCATTACCTATTCCTTCTTGCCAGGGGCTAACCTGTGGCAAGACAAGCAATATCAACACTTAAATTCGGCTTGTGCCAAAGATGTGCCCGGCAGCTCCAAACCCAGCACCTCCTGTCAGCACTTGTTATCTGGCAGTGAAAAAGCCGCGATGCAATGGGATTTGGAAAATCGTTTTCAAATTTTTGAGAGTAAGCAAAAAGCTTCATAAACGGTGAGCAACAACCATGGAAGCACGCGGTACTTTGCTAAATGATGATGGTATGCCAGCAGGCATTCTCACGCGCACTATTCCGGATACGTCACCGCATGCTGGTCACGCGGTGGCGACGATTCCTGATTTTCAAACTGCCGCTTATCCTGAACCCATGCTGCAATCACGCTGGCAATTCACCGGCATGGTAGCAAGCGCGTGGCTTGCTGCAAACACTTCAAATTACAGCTGGCCGACCGTTTCAAATTATTTTCTGGAAAATATCATTTCCTGGGGTGTGACCTGGGTCTATTTTGAAGCGACATATTTCATTTACTATGCTTGCAATACGAATTGGGATGAACTGGTCGGCAGAGTCAGAAGCGAATATCGCAATCATGCAGGCTGGGGTTCGGCGTTGATTGCTGGCAAAGTAGTACTGGCATCGTTACCACCTGTCACACTTGGCCTCTTTAGCGCGCTGATCAAATCCACTTATAGCGTGCAGATTCAAAGCTCGCTGCCAGCGCAAATTATTTGTTTACCACCCATTTCACGCATCATTGATGCTACCTTGGGTTTACCAGTGTACATGCTAAGCTGGAAAGTGATAAACAAAGTGCATCCGGTTAAGCCTTATCGATATACGTATAATGCACCACTACACCCCCTGCAACGTGTCGTCGATAAAGGCGTACGTGCTTTTAACAGCACCTCGGTTACCAAGTTTGCATTCACTATTTATCGCAGATTTGGCGCAGCAGCACTATTACATCACCCGCAAATTCCTCTGGTAGTGGGTGCGGTAGACGCAGGTTTGTTTTATCTAGATAGTGGCGTTGCGAACATGGTACCAAACCATCCCTTCAAAAGCAGACGAGCAGTCAATTTGCAGCAAGTTGCCGCGGTGAATGCAGACATTGAAGCACAAACCATGGTGGAAGTGCAGGATGATTCTATTGTCGAACGCAATGCCATGGTACGCGGCAGAATTTATTCTGATTACGCTTCACGTCGCATCAACAGCACTGGCGGCAAAATCGCCTGGAACATTGGTATTGTTTTTTTCGCGCTTGGCATGGTGGTGATTGTGAATGTCATTTCAAATGTTGCACGCGAAGATAAAGAAACGCTATCCGAACCATTCTATACCGGATACTTACTACTGTTGGCACTCGTGAGTCAGTTTAGCCGCTTGTTATTTCAATCCGGCGTGCCTTATCTGGTGGACAAGGTCACGAGTTGTTGTGCCACCAAGTTTAGTCAGAAAAAGCCAAGCGAGAGCACCGCGCTAATTGCCCATCCTGACAACCCCACCGCCACCCGCCTGAGTTTGACTAATAATCAAGAAGATAACTAGCGAAAACCGATTTCCACCCGCCTTAATGTTATAATGTTGTTATTGGCACAGGAAAAATAAGCTTATACAGCCAAAAACACACATGGAGGGATTCGCATGAAGACCGCATTACTTGTTTTAGCAGGTACCGCTTTAATTTCCATCTCTAGTATTTCGCTCGCTGGCTGCAATACTTGCGGCACATCTGCTTGCGAACAACCAAACCCCATCACATCTGAATGTAACTGCACCGATCCAGGCGCTGGCCGCAATACTTGCATGAGCAAAGAAAAATATTGCGAAGCTTTCGGTAACGTTGGCAGAGATTAATTACAAGGTTTTGGTGATTTTCATATAAGACACTAAGCTCACCACCGATGTCACACCATCGGTGGTGCTTGCTATGTATTTCGCATCCGCTGCTTCATCTGGTGTCATGATACCCATGATATAAACCGTGCCGCGTTCGGTGACAATTTTGATGTGAGTAGCATCAATATCCCTGGAGGCAATGATTTTGCTTTTGACCTTCGCGGTCACCCAAGAGTCGGCCGCTTGCGATAACGAGGAAGAAGGGCCTGAGATGGCCAGATAATTATAAACACGTTCTACACCAGCAATTTTGCCAATCAACTCACCTGCTTTTGCTTTTTGCCAGGGCTCATTCACTTCCCCTGATAACAGAATTTCTTTGTTTAAGACAGCGATTGAGATGTTTGTATCCTTGAATCGCGGATGATTAATCACGTGAGTGGCTTTGAGTGAAATGACTGTGTCTGTCACTGAGTTTTCGATGCTTTTGTGGTTATAGACCGCTTGAGCGCCGCTAATAGCCATATTCGTGCAACTGACTAATGCTGCACATAGCAACAAAGCCAAGGTGATATGGATAGTCTTTCTGATAGCGTCCTGCAAGCGCGATTCTCCCACGTACCTAAGCTATCTTACCATTTTGAGCATTGATTTACAGGTAGCCAGCATGACTGGCTGCCTGTGCTTGTAGTGATGATTAAATTAACCAGATCTGGTATTTGGATTGGGTGCAGTCACCGTTTTTGATGGCTCTGCCAGTTTCTCTAATTCGGTTTCCAACAACTTCACCGTGGCGACTGCTTTGCCGATTGAATCCAGCTTGAATGTCGGTGATGCTTTCAAGATATCTCGTACTTTGTCTAATACAGGTGAACGCACTGGTGCAGGTGCGTGCAGCATGGAAAACGATTGCAAGGCAGAGGCCTGCGCCGCAGGTGCCAACAGTTTCAACACCACACCTGCAGGATCTTGTTTATGCAGATCTAGAATTTTATTTAGTGTCACTTCCAACGCTTTATCTTTATCTCTGATGGATTTGATGTATTCCAACAAATAAATATCTGCCGCAAATGAATGTGCAACTTTAATTTTATCTTCAAAAGGGGATGCATCTTTAGGATTAATGCGCGACTTCACGCCGCCTTGCTCAATGAATTGTTGATTTACTTCGCCCGAAGTAAAGTTGATGTTGAAAGTGCAACTGTTGTATGTGACATCTACTGGCTTGCCGCCGCTGCTTTGATGCAAGCGGTAGATCTGCATCGCCATATCTATTTCGTCGCCGGTGAGCTGCGGATAGGACATATCCACCCCAGTTTTTTATTATGTACTTGTTTAATTATAGCAAATATAAGGAAATTGATGGGGTCGTTGAGAAAAAATAATAGTGCAAATATTACATGGCGTTACAGGGTAACTAAGCCGTTCTGCGTCTCTTGCCCTAAATCTCAAGGGTAAGAGACGCTCTTCAGCTCCGGGAATCTAGGTTATCGAGCCTATCGAAACATTAGGCTCAACCTCTGCATTGTAATCCACTCCCGTCATATTAAACCCAAACAACTTATGGAAATCGTCGCAGTAACCACGCACATCCGTCATCGTTCTCACATTCTCAGTGTTCACTTGGGGCCAGATTTCTGCAATTTGACGTTGCAGGTCTGCATTCATTTCCAAGTCATCTAAGCGGATATACCCCTCCTGATCGCGCGCAGAGGGATTAGCAGTGTAAAGATACTGCGCGTAGAGTCGAATAATTTGTTCCATACAACCTTCATGCGTTCCCTGCTCTTTCATGAGCTTGAACAAGATGGAGATATACAATGGCACCACGGGTATGGCGGCGCTGGCTTGCGTGACAACCGCTTTATTCACTGAGACGATAGCTTCTCCTTGCTGCGCGCTTAACTTGTTCGTGAGCCTATCTGCTGAGGCCTTCAAATGTTCTTTCGCTTTCCCGATTGTGCCGTCTTTGTAAATAGCATGTGTCAATTCAGGCCCTATATATGAATAGGCGACGGTTTTAATATTCGGCGCCAACAAATTTTTACTCGCGAGAAGATCAATCCACATTTCCCAATCTTCGCCGCCCATCACAGCAACTGTATTTGCAATTTCATCTTCTGTTGCAGGTTCAATGGTGACATCTCTGACTTCAGCGCGAAATGCATCGACGGTTTTGCCACTGAATGTATGGCCTATTGGTTTCAATACAGAACTATAAACTTGTCCAGTGACGGGATGCGTGCGGCGTGGTGAAGCCAAGCTATAAATAATTAAATCGACTTGCCCTAAGTCCTGCGCAATTAATGCGGCTGTTTTATCTTTTATTTCATTGGAAAATGCATCGCCATTAATGCTTTTGGCGTAATGACCATCTTGCTGAGCTTGTTTTTCAAATGCAGCAGTGTTGTACCAGCCAGCGGTTGCTGTGCGCTTGTCATCTGCTGCTTTTTCATAGAACACGCCGATGGTTTTTGCGCCGTAGCCATAGGTTGCTACGATTCGACTAGCAAGACCATAACCGGTTGAAGCTCCTATCACTAAGACATTCCGCGGACCGACTGCGGGCTTCATACTTTTGGCTTTGTTAATTTGCTCCAAAACTGATTGTGCGCACCCAACAGGATGAGCCGTTGTGCAGACAAAGCCACGAATTTTTGGAAGTATGATCATGAGACTCTCAATAATATTAATAGTTGGATTTAGGGTAGGCATAGTTTACCAGCAATCGAATTCGATTCAACCCGCCGCAATGACAGCACGCGTATAGATCATTCTGAATATTCTGCGATTTACAAAAAGAAGCTGTTTTTGGCTGCAAAACAGCAAAAACAGGAATTATTCTCGAATCCGGAAATCCATTATCATGTCGAGTAATTCTCCCTAATGTGAAAGTTACATACCTATGTTAAACTCGTATCAAGCAAATCAAATTCAGCAATGTCACTCTTACTAATTAGTAATTTCCCTAATATATCTATACTTTTATGAATGCTAATGTTAAATTTATATTGTTAACAATCGGAAGGAAAACTCGTCATGGCAAGAAGCAAAAGAAAAGTAGTAAAAGCAGCAAAACCAAAAACGCGTAAACTTGCAAAAAAAGCAAAGACACGCAAGGTTCGCAAAGCTAAAGCAGTTCGTAAACCAGCTGCTAAAAAAGCTAAGCGTAAATCGGCAAAACGTAAATCTGCAAAAGGCGCTGCAAAGCCAGTTGCAAAAAAACGTCGTCGTAAGGCTGCTAAGAAGTAACCAAGTAGCTTCGCAAAAAGGCCCTGCTTGCAGGGCCTTTTTTTTGGCGCCGAAAAAGAGTGAAAGCCCTCATCTCGAATAAAAACCAAAGAGCCTCTGATTGAGAGGCTCTTTTTTTTGGGAATGAAACCAGAAGACACATCAGCAGGTTGTTATTCTTCCATCAATCGGGAGTACTCTTCCGGCCTGCGCATGTCACCAGAGATATCTCTTGCTTCTTCATCACTAGGCGCCATATCCATAGAAGCAACATTGGTTGTCTGTCTGTCGGCTTCCATCTCGTGGTTCTTTTGTTCTTGTTGCTCGAAGTACTCTTCGAACGGATCTCTCTCAACGACCTGACGGCGCGCCACTTGCTGTTCACGTGCAACTGGTTGCTCCGCTCGTGGTCCGGTTTGTTGATACTGAGGTCTTGCTGGTTGCGCATGTGTTCTTTCAACACTGGCGACACGTTGCTGCGCAGGTTTCGCTGGCACCACAATCACAGCTGGCTCAGCAGAAAGTTGACGCTCTAATGAGGCGATAGCATTTTCACGTGCAATCGCTTTTTTATGCTTAGCATCTGCGGCGGCCAATTGTTTCAGGTGCAACGCTTTTGCTGCCGCCAATTGAGCGGCTGCTCGCGCTGAAGACTTATCTTTTGCAGCAACTTTGACGGTTGACTGTAAGACCTTGCTAGTCGCTGCATGCACTCTATTAAGATCTAGCGGCTTATCTGCTTTGACTTCAGCGGTCTTCAGCTCTACTTTCTTAACTTCATCAGTTTTAATCACTTCAGTCGGCACCGGTGAATAACTAGAAGCAGCTTGTGCCAATGCGACTATCGCTTGTGGTAATGCCGCTGCAGGCGGTGTTGTCATGGAAGTTTTGACACTGGCTTCTACCACCACTGTTTTTGCTGGTTGTCTGGCGACCATCGCTGTCACTGATGCAACAGCTGGCTGATATACGATTGCAGTAGCTAATGGCAAATCAGTGGCGTGATCATTCATGGCAGCGAGTGTTGCATTAAGCGGTGCTTTATCCTGCATTGAGTAACGATGCACGCTAGTATCAATTGTAAAATGATCATCAATGCTAGGCATATAGAATGAAGGCATGACATACGGCGCAGGTTTGGCAATGGTTGCAACCGTTGCAGGTTTAGCGGCAGCAACTGCGGGGGAATCTTGCTGTGCTGTCATCGCAATTAATCCTGCATTTAAAGGTTGTGGTCCGTGTAAGGTGAATGGTTTAGCTTTGGTGTCTAGCGTGAGCTTTTCATTTAAAGGACGCAAATCCAGTGACTGAATATCTGCTTTGCCTGCATTTGGTGTAACAGCAGAGTTCACATTTGGATTGGGCACTGAAGCTTGAGGTGCCGGGACAGATTCTGTCTTGGCCGGTTTACTTTCCAACAAGCCTATGACTTGATGCAACTGCTCTTTCGCACTGAACTGTGTTGCAAAAGTTAAGGCATCATCGCGCCATGCAGACAGCTTGTCTTCAAGCATGGTCATCTGGTTCGGTGTCGTGCTGCTAGTATCATTTTGCATCACCGGCATAGGCGTCATGTTTGCGGTTGCTGGAATTAATTCCGGCATCTCTGCCACTTCTTCCAGTTTGTCTTTTAAAACATCGTGCACGTTATATTCGAAACGTCTAGCTTTCACTTCTAAAGCAAAATGAGAACCATTTTCACGCCAGTCACGAAGCTTGGCGAAATCAGCTTGTGCTTGTCTGGTGGCTGCCTGCTTAGCCAGCGCCACGCGAATCGCGACATTTTTAGCGGCCAAATTAAACTTATCCAGTTTGGATTTAGCCGTTGTTTCATCTGCACCAACGACTATCATTTTTGCATTCGGATTATCTTCAATTAATTTTTCGGGAACCGTATCATTTTCACCGAGAATGAATAATTCATCTTTGTTGGTATCAGTTGTCACGACTTGCACGACGTTTGGTTTTTCGTCTTGCAGGAAAGTAGTGGTGTCTTCGGTTGGCAACACATCTTCGGCAGGCACGGGCGCATTGGAAGCAAGTAACGGTGACGTTACTTTAACGTGTTTTGTATTGGAGCCTGCAGAGATAGCTGCACGTATAGAGGAGGTGGCTGGAGGAAAGGCAACTGCAACAACAGATAACGTTACCCATGAGCCGCCCAGAAACACGATGGTTACAACCAATTCCTGTGTCAATTTCATGAATCAACATCCTTATTGAGACACTAAGTAATAAGGATAACAAATTTATCTGCCAAAAACGATACTTAGGGAGGTTTTCCCTCCCTATTTAACTAATTGTTTGTTATGATAAATGCCCGCCGCAGTTTGCATGCTCAGACTTTGTGGCAAAATCATAAGATATTGCAATATTTATCCAGCCGCAAAACCCATTCTGGGAGCATCGGCCAAATCCAGCGCTGCTTTTTCAGCCGCTTCAGCCTCTCTGCGTTCTCGCTGCTTCCTGTAAATGGAAACACCACTGACAGGTGCGGCAATGCCACCGCCTATGGCAGCTGCGATTGCGCCAGCAATAATTGCACCTAAAATGCCAACCGCCACGGCACCTGCTGGGCCACCAATCGCAAAACCAACACCAAAGCCAATCGCTGCACCTATTGCACCCGCCAATAACAGAGAACCGAAACTAATGCCTACGCCTTTCGCCACATCTTTTGCAATGCGAACATTCTGTTTGCTGTTAAATTCCCTGCTGAAGGCGGCCAGATTTTCTATGTGCGCATTAAATTTCTCTTGCGGAGTCGGCAATTCTGCACTACTGACTATCGTTCGCAAAAAGCGTCGCATACGGTCTGCAGCGGCAACCGCATCGCACGCTGTTATCTGCTTTGCTCGTCGCGCTGGATTTTTTATTGCGTTTTTCGTTTTTGTTAACTCTGCATCTATTTTCCAATAAAAGGCATCGAGTGAATCTGCGAATGCTTGAGCATCATCGGTTAAATGCTTGTCCTCACCAACGCGCGGTAATAATTGCTTTACCGCATTCATCTCAGCCACTAAAGCTAACAATTCTTCTTGACGCAATTGCTTGAAGGCTTTCAATCTTTCTGCTGCTGCTAATTTCTCTTGAGGTGAAGCCTCATCTCGCGGCATAAAAGTAGCAAGAATATCCTTCACTGGATAAGGTTCATTTTCATGCGCTTTTATCATGTTTTTATAAGCTTGATTAAAATCGAGCTCTAGATCACCTTCACCAATAATTACAGGTTCATCTACAATGTTGACACTCATCTGCGAGTCAACATACTCACCTGTACCTTGATAAGTACGGATGCGCAGTCTTAAATTTCTTGGAATGAAATCTTTATTATCGTTCAGGAATTTATGTAAACGTTTATTAGCTTCTATATCGCCAGCATAAAAATCGAAATGAATTTCTTTAGGCTTGTGATCGCGAGCGACTTTATACATTTGAGCATATAGCATCAAAAGATTGGACGGATCATAAAAAGTTCCATCTTGAACGTGCGCACGATCGTCTTTGTTATCAATCGCTGCGCTGTAATTATCACCAGGCAGCTTATTGTTATGCGAGTCAGCTGTGACATATGGCTCTCTCTTCCAGACGGTACCTTGTTGCTGACCCGAGAGCTGATTGAATTTATTTACCAATGGTTGTTGCGCATAGAAAAATAAACCACTGCCATTTTGTGCGTCTGCATTAGCAACATCACCACTGATAGATTGGCGCAGAGCAGAGCCGTTTAGCAAATACGCTTCGCTAGCACGCGAGTCTATGACGTCTTTCACGACCCGATGAAGAAACGGTTCGTTTTGCTCAATCAATTTGGCGCTAATTTGCTGCTGCTTGGCAATCACCTTAAAATCATCTACACGGCGCCCAAGTTGCGCTTCATCGCGAAAAATCTTATGAGCTAGGCAATTATCGAATGCAATACTGGTCACATTAATGATGTTTTCATCTAGTTCAGGACGACGAGATTCCATAATTGATTTCCGAATTAGTAAGATTGGAGAATTGAGTGAAATTTCATTCAAACAACTTAGACTGCGAGTGTCAAATGAAATTCATGTCAGGCACTTAAGCCTTAGACAAAATTAGCCATTTTTAACCAATTCATGTATGATGGACGACTTTTTTAGACTCTTATATTCAGGTGAAATGCCGTGTCAGAACAATTAAGAAATATAGCCATCATCGCCCACGTCGACCATGGCAAGACCACATTAGTCGATAAACTATTGCAACAAACGTCCAGCGTTTCCAAAAAAGTCACTAATACTGAACGTATTATGGATAGCAATGACTTAGAACGTGAACGCGGCATTACCATTCTTGCCAAAAATACGGCCATCAAATGGGGCGATTACCGCATTAACATCGTCGATACCCCGGGACACGCGGACTTCGGTGGAGAAGTGGAACGTATTTTGTCCATGGTCGATTCCGTGTTGTTAATCGTCGATGCTGTCGATGGACCCATGCCACAAACTCGCTTTGTGACCCAAAAAGCGTTCTCTTTTGGTTTACATCCTATTGTTGTCATCAACAAAATTGACCGTCCAGGCGCACGCCCAGACTGGGTTATGGATCAAGTATTTGATTTATTTGATAATTTAGGCGCGACCGATGAGCAGTTAGACTTCCCGGTCATCTATACCTCAGCATTATTAGGTTTTGCTGCCAACGACTACCATCAACCAGCAGAAGACATGACGCCGCTTTTTGAAGCTATCGTCAAACACACACCACCACCTTTAGTTGAACCCAACGGCACCTTCCAAATGCAGATCAGCCAGCTCGACTACTCAAGCTATGTCGGCATGATCGGTATCGGACGCATACGTCGTGGCCAGGCTCGCACCAACATGCCAGTCTCCATCATCGATCGCGAAGGCAAGATTCGCCAAGGTCGTATTTTACAAGTGCTGGAATACCTGGGCTTAGATCGCAAAGAAGTCCCCATGGCCAACGCAGGCGATATCGTCGCTATTACTGGTATCGATGGGTTAACCATCTCAGATACTATCTGCGACCCTAGCAACGTAGAAGCGTTACCAGCGCTCAATGTCGACGAACCAACTGTCAGCATGACGTTCCAAGTCAACACCTCACCGTTTGCCGGCAAAGAAGGCAAGTACGTGACAACTCGCCGCATTCGCGACCGCTTAATGCAAGAATTAATGCATAACGTTGCGCTGCGCGTAGAAGACACCAGCGACCCAGATAAATTCAAAGTATCAGGTCGTGGTGAATTGCATTTATCCATCTTGATTGAAAACATGCGCCGTGAAGGTTACGAATTAGCGGTTTCTCGCCCTGAAGTCATCACCAAATTAGTGGATGGCGAATTGCACGAACCCTATGAAACTCTCGCGATTGATGTGCCAGCTGAATATCAAGGCCCCATTATGGAACGCCTTGGTTCACGCCGCGGTGATTTAAAAAACATGATTGCGGATGATAAAGGACGTGTTCGTCTGGATTACATCATTCCATCGCGCGCACTCATTGGCTTTCACACTGACTTTTTAACCATGACATCCGGCACGGGTATCATGCATCACGTGTTTGACCATTACGGCCCGATGAGCAAAGGTGAAATTCCAGCTCGCCAAAACGGTGTGCTGATTTCTAACATGCAAGGCGTTTCACTAGGCTTTTCCCTGTTTAATTTACAGGAACGCGGCCGTATGTTGATTGGTCCGCAAACTGAAGTGTACGAAGGCATGGTGGTCGGCATTCACTCCCGCGATAACGATTTGGTAGTGAACGTTTGCAAAGGTAAACAGCTCACCAACATGCGTGCATCCGGTTCAGATGAAAATATTATTCTGACACCACACATTCAGTTCTCACTGGAACAAGCGCTGGAATTTATTGATGATGACGAATTAGTTGAAATCACACCTTCCAGCATTCGTATCCGCAAAAAGTTCTTGAAAGAGCACGAACGTAAACGTAAATAGACTTCGACCTTATGGACATCTACGCGCACCTACGCGCGTAGATTTAAGGTAGGACACACACTGGCGCGAACAGCCACCAGCACCGTCGTCCCTTACCACTAGCACCCACCGTCCCCGACCACCAGCGCCGTCGTCCCCGACCACCAGCACCGTCGTCCCCGACCACCAGCACCGTCGTCCCCGACCACCAGCACCCGC
>CAZBHW010000040.1:0-16311 GCA_964492045.1 uncultured Coxiellaceae bacterium
TGACGGGTTGTTATGACGGGTTGTTATGACGGGTTGTTATGACGGGTTGTTATGACGGGTTGTTATGAGGGGCTGTTATGAGGGGCTGTTATGACGGGTTGTTATGAGGGGCTGTTATGAGGGGATGTTATGAGGGGATGTTAGGAAGGCCTGTTCTTGTGTGAGTAGCTTGTTATTAAAGACTCTATCTACAAAGCGCTAATTCTACAGAGGCAAATTAGCAAGTTCATTCTTAGCTAATGCCGCAACAGCATTTTAGCAGGTCCCCGCCCTGTGAGGCGGCGTAGTCGACTCTGGGTGGTTGCGGGAGAGGGACAGGGTGAGGGTAAAAAACAATTGTATTTTTAAATATTAAAGGAAACCCATGAACAACGAATTACATTATTGGTTAGCCGCCATACATACCACCATTCCACCAGTTAAATTCTGGCATTGGCTAAAATCATTTAATTCCATGCAATCACTATATAAAGCCTCTGAAGAAGAATGGAGATCCCATCAACTATCCAAAGAAGACATCACCGCCTTGCAAAACCCAGCATGGCAATCAGTAGAGGCTGCGTTGAAGTGGTCGCAGCAGCAATCAAATAGAATGATCATCACTCCAGCAGAAACTGATTACCCCTCGCGCTTAAAAGAAATCAGCGACCCACCATTAATTTTATTTGTGGAAGGACAGGCCAGTATACTCACAGCAACACAACTGGCCATGGTCGGCTCGCGTAAAGTCAGTGTCTACGGTGAAAGAAATAGCCGAGAATTCGCCGCCAGCTTGGCCAAGGCGGGATTGGTGATCACCAGCGGCATGGCTTTGGGTGTAGACGCAGCCAGTCACAATGGTGTTTTGTCAGTCAATGGATTAACCATTGCTGTTGCTGGCACTGGCCTCAACACTGTCTACCCAACATCCCATAAAAAATTAGCAGCTGATATTCTGACAAAAGGCGGCGCGATCATTTCCGAGTTTCCGCTCGCTGCGCCACCCTTGCCGCATCATTTTCCACGCCGCAATCGCATTATTAGCGGCTTAAGTGTTGGCGTGTTGGTCGTTGAGGCGGCGTTACGCAGCGGGTCTCTGGTGACTGCCCGGCATGCCATCGAGCAGGGCAGGGATGTCTATGCTATCCCCGGCCAAATTCAAAATCCATTAGCCCAAGGCTGTCATGCGCTAATCCGACAGGGGGCAAAATTGGTGGAAAGACCAGGCGATATCCTGGAAGAAATAATTCCGCATTACCCGCTGCGACCGGTTGAAATTTCTCCTCCGCTTGCTATCATGCCACAGTCGTTATCAGTAATTGAGCAGAAAGTATACCGACAGTTGAGATCAACAGTGACACCATTAGATGAGATAATTTTGCGCAGCGGATTGACTGCCAGCGAAGTTTCATCCATCCTTTTAATATTAGAGTTACATGGTCATATTCAGTCAGTCACCGGCGGATATGCGCTAGTTGGGTAAAAGTCATGGGCGGGACCTGCGTAAATGTTTGAAATTTTGATGTATTTATTTGAAAATTACATGGACGGCGGCATTGCTTTAAACGCCGATCAGGACACTATCTATTCCGAATTGGAGCAAGCCGGGTTTCATAAAAATGAAATTGGCCGCGCTTTAGACTGGTTAGATGGCTTAAATCGTGTGCAAGAAACCGTGCACTCCAGTCCTTATTCACCCTCTCAGGCTATTCGTTTCTACTCACCTGAAGAGTGCGAACAAATCTCAACCGAGGGCCGCGGATTTCTTTTATACCTTGAGCAAATCAGTATTCTGGACTCCATGACCCGTGAAATTGTGATCGACCGCCTAATGGCTTTAGATCGCCGCGAAATAGACCTTGGCCGCATCAAGTGGGTGGTGTTGATAGCGCTATTCAATCAGCCGGATAAAAAATCAGCTTTATCCTTACTGCAAGACATGATTCTATCGGATGCATTCGATGCCTTGCACTAGCCGTTCCATCTCGTATTGTCATTAATTTTAAAGTGAAGGAAGTATTGGTTTCATGACACATCATCTTGTCATTGTTGAGTCGCCCGCGAAGGCGAAGACGATTAAAAAATATTTAGGTAGTGATTATGAAATCATTGCCTCATACGGCCATGTGCGTGACTTGCTTCCAAAAGAAGGTGCGGTCGATACAGCGGATGACTTCAAAATGCGTTATGAACTCATCAAGAAAAATGAAAAACATGTTGAAGCCATCGTTAGTGCCATGCGTCGTGCCGATGCCCTCTATCTGGCAACTGACCCTGATCGCGAAGGTGAAGCCATTTCCTGGCATATCTACACCATCTTAAAAGATAAGAAAGCGTTAGCGAAAAAACCGGTACACCGCGTGGTTTTCCACGAAATTACCAAGTCAGCCGTACAAGCGGCCGTTGAGCATCCGCGTGATATTTCCATGGACTTAGTCAATGCACAGCAAGCTCGTCGTGCGTTGGACTATTTAGTAGGCTTTAATTTATCGCCGTTGTTGTGGAAAAAGATCCGTTATGGTTTATCCGCTGGTCGTGTGCAAAGCCCAGCATTACGCATGATTGTTGAGCGCGAAGAAGAAATTGAAAGATTCGTGCAACAAGAATATTGGGACGTTGCCGCTGCATTAAACGCCGCAAAAAAAGATTTCACCGCCAAGCTAACAGTGTATAACGGCGAAAAGCTGGAACAGTTTACCATTACGAATGCTGATGCTGCCGAGGATGTCAAAGCCACTTTATTAAAAGAAGCGAATGGCAAACTGGTAGTCGCGAATGTTGAAACCAAACAACGTAAACGCAATCCTGCTGCACCATTTATTACTTCCACCTTGCAACAGGAAGCGGCACGTAAATTAGGTTTTGCGGTACAGCGTACCATGCGTTTAGCCCAGCAATTATATGAAGGTATTGAGCTGGATTCCGGACTCGTTGGTTTGATTACCTATATGCGTACTGACTCCGTCAACCTGAGTCAGGAAGCGGTAAAGGAATTGCGTGAATTAATTGCGGATCGTTACGGTAAAGAAAATGTCCCAGATGAAGAGCGCGTCTATCGCACGAAAGCGAAGAATGCACAAGAAGCGCACGAAGCAATTCGTCCTACGTCTGCGTTACATACACCGGAATCCGTCAAAAAATATTTATCAGCCGAACAATTCAAATTATATGATTTGATTTGGAAGCGTACGGTGGCATCGCAAATGGTATCGGCAGTGATCGATACCCTGACGATAGACATGACGATTAAAAACAAACACACCTTCCGTTCTACCGGTTCAACCATTGTTGATCCTGGTTATATGCGTGTTTATCAAGAAGGTTCAGATGACAAGCCGGAAGAAATGGGTGATGAATTATTATTGCCGAAATTAAAAGCGGGCGATGAAGTAAAATTGAATGAAGTGACTTGTCATCAACACTTCACCGAGCCGCCGCCACGTTATTCTGAAGCAACCTTGATTAAGGCATTAGAAGAACATGGTATTGGCCGTCCATCAACTTACGCCGCGATTGTCTCAACGCTGCAAACTCGTGATTACGTGCAGTTGGATAACAAGCGCTTCTTCCCAACGGATATTGGCCGCGTTGTTAATTCCTTCTTGACGAAATACTTCACGAATTATGTGGATTATGGTTTCACTGCGAATCTCGAAGATTCATTAGACGAAGTGTCACGCGGTGAAAAAGAATGGGTGCCATTATTAAAAGATTTCTGGTCACCATTCAAAGGTCAAGTCGACAATATTGCTGAAACTGTTAAACGTAAAGACGTGACGCAAGAAATGTTAGATGAAAACTGCCCTGAATGCGGCAAGCCTTTATCTATTCGTCTTGGCAAGCGCGATCGTTTCATCGGCTGCACGGGTTATCCGGAATGCTCCTACACGCGTGCCATGAAAGAAAATGCAGAAGATGCTTCACAAGCTGCTGAAGTCGTGGAAGGCCGTTCATGCCCAGATTGCGGTGGTGAATTACGTATTAAACATGGTCGTTACGGCAAGTTCATAGGTTGCGGTAATTATCCGAAATGTAAACACATAGAATCTCTCAACAAACCGCAGGAAACCGGTGTCGATTGCCCAGAATGCCACAAAGGCAAAATGGTCAAACGCCAATCCAGGCGCGGACGGGTATTCTTCTCGTGTTCGTTGTATCCGGATTGCAAATATGCCGTCTGGAATGAGCCAATTAATCAGGCTTGTCCGAAATGCGCATGGCCGATGTTGACGGTGAAAGTGACCAAGAAACGTGGAAAAGAATTGGTGTGCCCAAGGCAAACTTGCGGCTACGTAGATCAAGCTCCGGAGTAAAGCTGTAGCGCTGCACTTGAACAGTGCAGCGCGTAATGCGTGGTAGGTGTTGAAACGAAGCCTCTATCCCGGATTATGCGCTGCGTTGCTTGCGTGCCGGGCTATATATGTTTATGAAGCCAATTATCAACTAGCTTAGTTTGGTCGCCTTCTAATTTGGGCCGCCGTGCGTCATCAATTAGAATGAGTAGTTTGTCTCTGCCCCACTTTATAAAATTCTCAAGTTCTATATCCAAGTCTGCAATATCATAAAGAATTTTAGCTAAGTATTCAGAGTCGCTTTCTTTTGCCAGTAGTTTAGCTCTATAAAAATAACTGGCAGATAATTCTCTGTAGGTGTTGGCTTGAGTGGCAAATTCGTCTTTCTCGCCTGTTTTTGCTTCCTTATTTCCATAGTAATTACCAATGTCTAACAGTATACGGCAAGCATGTATGCTGCCCATCGACCAGTAATACATGCTGAGCATCTCAAGGTCCGCCAGTAATGTTTCTTTTGCTTCTACTTTGTGGTGTTCTGGAATTGTGTCATCGACAATTAATTTACAGTTAATTTCGGTGCGTTCTTTCAATGCATCGTGCCAGCCTTGTTTGCATGCCGCATCCAGCATGTTGGTATTGCGACTTTTTTGATAGTTATTAAACAAACGAGCAGCATAGTTGACGCGAGGGGCGCCATATTTAACAGTGCCATCAACCGAAGAAAAACCGACTGGGTAGTCTAACTCTTCCAGTTCTGCTTTTATGTTTCTTCTTTCTAGTGCTGCGCTTTTTGCAGCGGCTGATTTACCGCTTTCAAGTGCTGCGCTTTTTTTAGTAACAGTTTCACCTCGTCGCATGGTCTTCCTCGTTTCTGTGTTGGATTACTTTCCACCAACTTTGATAGAAGCTCGATTGCTACTCTCCAAACTTAGGGATGAATCATCGCTGATTACCGCTTCGTGTTCAATAGTAAATAGCGAGGCTTTTTCGCGCTCAGGCAGCGCTTCATTTTTCATGGCTTGCTGACTTTCAGATATTTCTACAGCATCCAAGCCATAGATATTTTTAATATCGATAGCAGTGTCATGATGTCGCATGAGCATTTCGCCCATTTCTACATAGCCACATAAATTGGCAATATGTAAAGGTGTGTCCCCGTTAACATCCTGGCAATTCATATTTATTTTAGGGTCTTCAATTAATGCTTGGACTAACACGGTATCATTAAATTCTGCCGCGATATGTAGTAATGTAGAACCATGTGCATCTGGCAGGTTAATATCCGCTCTTGTTCTAAGATATTCTATGATCTCTCTGTTGAATGTGGCGGCATCGCATCTAGCTGCTACATGTAAAGCAGCTTGACCGTTGATCAAGTGATTCACATCGGCTCCCTGACGGCAGCATTGTTTGGTTTTGTACAAGTCTCCTTCGCGAATAGCCTTGTGTAATGCTTCTGTTAATGCTTCCTTTTGCAATAATTTTTGTTGTACCGCTTGAGTGCTGCTCTGTATGCCATGATTGGTTGTAGCACCAGGCGGCATAGCGGGGCTTGCTGGTTCAGTCTTGCCTAGCCCAAGTGTTTTGGATAATTGTTCAAAGAATCCAATTGGTTTTACGAGTTCAGGTAAATGTACGTGACCTGGAGTATTGCCTGCTTTTGCAAGATCGTAAGCTGTTTGTTGCAAATTATTTTTTAGTCCAAGATCTGGGATTTCTTTGATAATTTGTTTGGCAACGAGAATATTTCCAATGCGAGCCGCGACATGCAAAGCGGTGTCACCATCTTTATTTTTAATATCAACCTCAATGTCTGCATCAGCCAGTAATGCGGTAGCAGCTTTTTGACTGTTCACGCTCGGGGTCGCTGCGGCTAAATGTAATGGTGTATGGTCATTCAATCCTTGTGCATTCACATTGGCGCCTTTCTCTAATAGTGCTTCGACAGCGACATCTCTCCCTTGCATGGCGGCGATGTGTAGTAAATTGCCGCGAATATCAACTGGATTGTTAATATTAAATCCTTTGTGTGTAGTCGCTATAATTAAGGCTTGTTGAATTTGCTGGCGGTCATTAGATTGTATAGCACTTAATAAATGATTGATGTAAGGCGGTATCGGCCGTGTTTCAATTCGGTTCAATTCTTTTGTGACTGCATCTAATGAGGGTCGCATCACTGGATTGGTGTTTATCATTAGGTTGATGAGTGTTGCTAGTTCGCGTTGTTGTTGATTGGATGCATCGGGCGGTAGAACGGGTTTATACTCTGCCCATAATTTATCTTCGGTACCATTGGCAAGTTCCAATTCAAAGCCTAATGTTTCAGCCATCATCACGCCTATGCTAAATGCCTCTGTTTTTTCACTAAATACATTCGTGTTTCTGCCCGGTCGAATTTCTGACGGTATGTATGTAGGTGTGCCGCAATGTGTGCCGATATATTGTCCATTCGCATTCATGCGTTGTGACAAGCCGTAGTCAAGAATGGTCACGGTTTTAGTATTGTTGTCATAAAATGCATTTTCTAATTTAGCATCCATGTGCAAGATTCCTTTTTGATGCAGCTCGCTATATTGTTTTACCAGTTCTTTTGCGGCTTGCATGCGTTCATTGAAAGGAATGGTGTCGTCGACAAGAAAATTCAACATTTCTTCGCCATGCGCCAGTGATATCACGAATTCATGTTTTTTGATGGACTTATCTTTGTGACTTTCTCGTGAGTATAAGGAGCTAAGTCCAAGACCAGCGATTTTAGAGAGTCGTGCTTCGTGTTCATCTCGATTGCGCATAATCTTGATAACAACCCATTCGCCAGTATCCAGGTTCTGCGCGAGTTTGGTTTTGCCGAAGGCGCCTTCTCCAAGGTGGCTGCCGTTTTTTTTCCCTGGATAAATCGCATAATATTGACCTTCAATACGCGTGACGCTGAACGGTCCATCCAGGTCATTAGTGAATTTAATTTTGGTACGCGGGACGTAATAATTATCTTTACCGGGTACTTCTGACTGAATTGTTTTTTTGATGTGAGCAATCTCTCGGTCAGTGTAAAGCTTCCCGTTATCGCTAAGAAAAGTTGGATCAACTTTGCGAGGTGTCATGAGTCACCTACTTTTTATTTATCTATCCTAAGTATAGTCAAAGTTTTGGAAGTTGATTTGAGGTTAACTGATTGAATTTACAGGGCTGAGGATTTTCCAAACAAAAAAAAAGGGCAGTATTTTGGAATACTGCCCACATGCTCAACTCAGGTCTGGCAATCCTTGCCAAAAATACCGTCCCTGAACACACAAAACGAGGAGTGGTTGCACAAGTCCTTTTTTGCGAGAGTAGCCATCCGTGACTACAAGAGCGAGTATATAGAACCGGATTTCCCTAAAGTATCCCCTAAAGACTATTTTAAGGTTTGTCGGACGGCGTGAATGAGGGCGTTAAGATGGGTTCATTCCAGTATATCTAGCATAAAATCATTTAGTTGCATTGAGTAATTGGCTGTGGTGGATTTGCTGGTGTACGTGATGAAGGGCAGATTTCCCAATTTTTGTGTGAGCAAATGCTTACAGAGTCTTGGGAGATTTACCTGATATTGGAATCGATATTGCAAGTTCCTGACAACAGCGGATAATACTTTGTTTAGGTAGTATGAATGACTAAGTTATCAAATGAAACCGCAAATTGAAAAGTTGATTCAGCATGCTGTCTCTGCGCTGCAAGCTGCCGGTGAATTGCCAGAGTTAACTTTTTCCTTTCATGTTGAGCCTGCTAAAGATAAACAACATGGTGACTATGCCTCTAATATCGCCATGGTGCTCGCTAATGCGGCGCAAAAGACACCGCGAGACATTGCCGAGCTAATCGTCAAAGCGCTCCCAGCCGCACCGCAATTCGCTAAAATTGAAGTCGCGGGCCCCGGCTTTATCAATTTCTATTTAGCCCCTGATGCACTGCACTATATTGTGCCTACGATTCTGCAACAGCAGCACGAATTTGGTCGCAGCAAAATCGGCCGGGCCAAACGCGTGCTGGTGGAGTTTGTTTCTGCAAACCCAAGCAGTCCATTGCATGTTGGTCATGGGCGACATGCAGTATTTGGTGCAGTGGTATCGAATTTGCTGGATGCGGTGGGCTTTATTACTTCGCGTGAATATTATGTAAATGATGTTGGCCAGCAGATGGATATCCTCACCGTTAGCGTTTGGCTGCGTTATTTGGGTTTATGCGGCGAGGTGGTGGCATTTCCTGCTAATGCCTATCGCGGTGACTACGTTATCGATATCGCGCGCCAATTACGCGAAGCTAAAGGTGATGCGCTAACAGTGCCTGCGGCGCAGGTGATGGAGGCCTTGCCAAAAGACGAGCCGGATGGCGATAAAGAAGTGTATCTGGATGCTGTTATTGCACGCGCCAAGCAATTACTAGGTGCCAGTCATTATTTATTTGTGTTTGATCTGGCGCTTGCCGGGATTCTGAAAGATATATCCGATGATCTGGCAGAATTCGGCATCTATTACGATAACTGGTTTTCAGAGCGCGCCTTTTGTGCCACGAATGCGGTTGATAAAGCACTGGACGTGTTGCGCGGCAGTGGTCATACCTATGAAAAAGACGGCGCATTATGGTTTCGAACCACGGATTTTGGTGATGAAAAAGACCGCATCCTGGTCAGGGCAAACGGCGTGCGTACTTATTTTTGTAATGATGCCGCTTATCATCTCAACAAATTCGAGCGTGGTTTTGATATTGCCTTGGATGTCTTGGGCACCAATCATCAATGTTATCTGGCGCGCATGAAGGCGGTTGTGGCAGCTAGTGGTGTGGATCCCGAGCGATTGATTTGTTTGCTGGGACAGTTCGTCACCTTATATCGTCAAGGCGAACCTGTGCAAATGTCTACTCGCAGTGGTGAGTTTGTCACGTTGCGAGAATTGCGTGAAGAAGTGGGTAATGATGCCGCGAGATTTTTTTATCTGACGAGAAAATACGATCATCAAATCGATTTTGATCTTGATCTGGCAAAATCAAAAACCAATGAAAACCCCGTTTATTATGTGCAATATGCGCATGCACGTATTTGCAGTGTGTTTTCCCAATTAAGTGACAAGCAATTGGACTATAACGAAAACAATGGTCTATCCAATTTGACGTTATTAACGGCTGCACAAGAAACCGAAATAATGACACTACTGGCACGATATCCTGACGTCATTACGGATGCCGCAATCAACTATGAGCCGCATCTATTAACGCAGTACCTGCGTGAGCTGGCTGCCAGCTTTCATGCATATTACAACGCAGAACATTTTATCGTGGATGACAAAGCATTACGCGACGCGCGACTTGTGTTAGTGTCGGCGGTGAAGCAGGTTTTAATGAATGGATTTAATTTATTGGGCATCAGCGCTCCGGAAACAATGTAACACTGGCAGGAATTGATTATGAATTACAACAGTCATTATGGACATGGAAGAAGACAAAACAAACCAGCGCGTTATTTGGCGCTGCTGGCGGTGCTGGTTGTCATTGCCAGCGCAATTATTTTTGTTGGCATCAAGCAAATTGAGCAGCATCCTGCTTGGTCAAAGCCCGTGGCTGAGTATTATGGCCGAACCGCAAGCTGGATTGCAGAGCGCAAAAAAAGGTTTAGTCAAACGGCTGCTGCAGTACGTAAAAATGTAGAAGTAGGCGATGAGTCTGACCGCGTTGTGAATTTTGAGTTTTACAACACGTTGCAAGAGATGCAGTCTATGCAGTCTCAAGTAGAAGCAGAAATGAGTCAAAGTAATACCGCAGCAAAATCTGGCGAGAAAAAGCCTGCCAGATTAGCGGCAGCCATGTCGCCCACAGTCAAACAAAAAGCAAAAAAAATGGTGGCAATCACACAAGCTGCAGATCTTGAGAAAGATGTGCTCGCAGCGATAAAACAACCCATGAAACAGCAAGGTGGAGATAAATAACATGATTTACAGTATGACAGCATTTGCGCGTGAACAAAGTCAGGGTGAGTTTGGAACACTGACTTGTGAATTGCGTTCCATTAATCATCGCTATCTTGAAATCAGTTTGCATTTGTCTGAATCCTTGCGCGTATTTGAAATGCCGATTCGCGAAGCGATACGTGGCATGGTCAAGCGCGGTAAAATTGAATGTAATTTGCGTCATCGTCCGGGATTGCAGGCGTCTAACGAATATGAAGTAAATCAATCTCTAGTGTCTGAGCTGGTGAGGGTTAGCAGTGAAGTGGCGGCGATGCTGCCGAATGGTGAGCCTATCGGTGTATCAGATGTGTTGCGATTTCCAGGTGTATTAGAAACCAAAGAAGCAGATGCAGGCAAACTGCAAGAAGAAACGATGCGTCTTGTTGAGTTGGCTCTAAAAGATTTAGTGGCTGCGCGTGAGCGTGAAGGCGGTGAGTTGAATCGTTTGTTCATGGAGCGCATGGAAAAAATGCAAGAAGAGATGAAGAAAGTTCGCGCTCGTATGCCAGTTGTCATGAAAGAAGCAGAAGACAGATTAAGTAAACGTTTTGCTGATGCAAGAGTGGAGTTAGATCCCGCCAGAATTGCCCAGGAAATGGTGATGTTCGCGCAGAAAATTGATATCGCAGAAGAAATTGACCGCACAGAAACGCACATCGGCGAAATTCGCCGCGTGTTAAAACATGGTGGTGCTGCTGGCAGAAGGCTGGATTTCTTGCTGCAAGAATTAAACCGTGAAGCCAATACCATGGGTTCTAAATCGATTGATCCTGTGATTACGCACGCCGCAGTGGAAATGAAAGTCTTGATTGAACAAGTGCGCGAGCAAGTTCAAAACGTAGAGTAACGTAGCAATTGGGTATTCAGCTGCAAGTTTTATTTTGCAGCTGAAATGAACCGATCAGTTAATTGATTGGTTGTCAGCAATTGTTCGCTAGGATGAGAAAAAAATAATGCCCACAGCAAAAACAACGCTGTCAGCTTGATAAAAAGGGCGGTGATAATATCGATGCGATATCGAGTGCGAGTAATAAACGAAGTAATAGACGAGCGTAAAATATTAGTAATGGCCATGCTGTCATCCCTTTAAGCATTTTCGTGTTCAAGCAACTTCATCATTAATTCAATACGCTGATTGGAAAAGATGCGCGCTAATAAACGCAATCTTTCAAACACAATATTGCGACGCAGGAAGAGATTTGCCATGACATGATCAGGGCTGTTATTTTCTTCCGCGTACATCAATACCTTGGAGGCGGAGCCTGGGTCTATGGTGTCTATTGCTTGCAGTAAACGCAAAATGCGTGAAGAGCGAATGTGCGCACACACCGTCACAAATTCTTCTTCTTTGCCTAATTCAAAAGAAGTCAGCTTTTCCAGTTCGTCGCCCAATTTAGTGAGTGCTTTTTCCAGTTCAGGATTGCCGTCTAGGGTCCAGCCTTCGCCGGTTTCCATAAAGGCAATGACCCGATAAATCATCGGGTCATCATAGTTGCGCCAAAACTCATGTGAAGCGTTTAAATCAAGAATGCCCATACTGTGTCCTGCCTTAATTGCCTGTTTGCAGACCCTTCGCATTTCTGATTAACTGATTTTCATTTGGAACATTGAACAAGATCATCAGTGAGTTTTGTGCGGCGGTAGCGGCAACCAGTTGTCGAATATTGCGTTGCATTTCAATGTTCAAGATAAAGTTGGCAGCTTGGATGAATAACATCTGACGGTAAACCTTACCCATTTTTTCGCTGGCGATCGCTTTCAGGAAATTATCTTGATCGCTGAATTGGGTCAACAGTGTTTTTTCCAGGCCGCTGATCATGGGATTTTTATCTACTTCATAGTCCGTTTTTATCTGAGTTAACAAGAATGCGTTTAAGGACTGAATGGAAGTAATGGTGTTGTAGTAATTGATATATTTTTTCTTGTCATCATCTTTACCCTGCCAAACTGGATCTGGTAATGGCCGGTTGATATTCATGGCAGAAACGTTATTCAAATAATGTCGTAGATCGAAACTGCCGCCGTTGACAGGCGGTTGCCCTAGCAATGTGCCATATGCCAAATCATTTGCGTTTGGCAGTTTAGCTAGCACTGGGTTAGCAATGGGTAAGCCAAGTGCCCCAGGGTTATCACCAAAACCGATTAAATCAGCGAAGGCTTGTTTCTGGTAGTCTTCCTGGCCTTTTTGTGAATTCATAAAATCCTGTGCCAGACTAAACAGGTAACCAAAATTACTCAAGATGAAGCTGTACGTGCCATTTCTGCCATCATCCGGTTCGTTGCTTCCAATACTGTCAGCGGTATTTTGCTGCATTAATGATAGAATTTGCTGTGCTGCCCCCATGGTGCCGAAGGTATTGTCAGCAATTTGCTGTAACAAACCTGCTTGTGCTGGTGAGTTGGAAACATATGCGATCGAGACAGCGAAAGCAGCAAACACCAAGATAAATATTTTTTTCAGATGATTTAACGCGGTATTCATTCTGTGATGCTCCTTAATCAATAGCCCATGTTCCAAGAGTTGCTCTTGGAGTTGTTATTGTTGCTGCCGCCGTTAGAGTCGCTGGGTTTGCTGCCGCCAAAGCCGGAATAGGGTGTGGGGCCAGTGTTTGCTGGAGCTGAATCTGGTTGAGTTTGTGCAGGAGCTGGTGTTGGCGCTGCTGGCATGGGTTTTGGTGCCGCAGGCTTAATCACCGGCGGTGCAGCAGGTGTGGCTGGCTGCATTGCTTGCGGTGCGACGTTTTGGTCATCGGCTGCATTCGGGTCATGCATGGGTTCAGGTTGGATTAGGGCGCCAGGTCCAGCTTTCTGGATTTGCTGAACACGGCTATTCAAGTCTTCCACATTTTCTTTCACAGCTTTGTCGACAGAAGATTTGAATTGTTGCTGTGACATTGGAGGAGGTGAGGTTGGTGTCGCAGGTCCGCTGCTAGTGCCTTTGGTGTCTGCAAGGGCGGATAAGGCGAAAGTGCTCGCCAACATCATTAATAAACTGCTGAATAATTTCTTTTGCATGCTTGAATAGCTCCCTCTCTAGTCTTGATGCTAATCCATATAGTGTACAAGCTTGATCGTCGTTAGGGTATTGAAATTTTTTGACTAAATGATGACATTAGCGAATAATAGATAGAATTGCCTAAAGTAGTTTTAAGGAAGTGATTGCTATGGCTATACGTGACGAAGTGCGTAAAATCTTCAAGATCTCCCGTAAAACCTTCTTATACCCTTCAGCCTGGATCGATTTGAACGGGTTAATCAACCAAAACAGTTATCTTTACACTACTTTAAAAAATACCTTCAGTGCACCCACCGGCGATAAGCCAGAAACTTTTGAAGAAGTAGTAAAGCGCCAAGGATTAACGGAAAAAGATTTGAAAGAAGGTGCGGCAACTTACCGGGCTTTAGCGATTGTTTTTGTCATTTTAGGGTTGATTAGTCTTGTCTATGCGTTCAAGCTGATCTTAAACAGCAGTTCAATTCTCGGCATGATCTTGGGTCTGGCCGTGACAGCATTGTTTCTGGCACAAGCATTTCGATACGACTTCTGGGCGCTGCAAATGCGCGAACGCCGTTTAGGTTTAACCTTCCAAGATTGGAAAAAGCACTATCTGGGCAAATAGAGGAAACATAGCATGGTTATCCCAAATATATTTGATCCGATACAGTTTTCTCAAAATGACGCATCGGTAAATTATCTTTACGGTTTATTTGGTTCAATGACAGGTGTGATTGTTCCAAATGCCCCGTTGAGTTTGCCCCAGTATTATCAAGTTATTTTCGGCAACATGTTTTCTACGTTCAATACAACCATATTAGCAGTTGGTGCTTTGGTTGTGTTGTACACCACCATTGTCGGCATCATGAATACCGCACATCAAGGTCAATTCATGGGGAAAGACTGGAATAACCTCTGGATTCCTATTCGTACTGTGCTCGGTATTTCCATGCTGGTGCCAACTTCAACCGGATATTCTTATATCCAGGTTTTCATGATGTGGTTTATTATTCAGGGGATAGGGGCGGCGGATAGTTTATGGAACACAATGCTGCAGACCTTGAATGGTACTTTCGCCAATCCTTATGGCAATATCGCAGCGCCTTCAGCGCAGGCAAATCGCACCATTGGCGATCTCTTTAAGAGCTTAGTGTGCGCAGAATCCAGCGGTCGTTTAATGGCTGGCACACCTAACCCATATACAGGTGAGAATGGTTCTAGCGCCAGCGGTAACGACAACTCCTACTACTGTAATGCAAATCCAACGAATGGTACTTGCGCTGGGTTGCCACCGTTTCCGCCATTAGGGTCCACGACCTGGTCGCTGGGTCCAGATGGTGCATGCGGTGTCATGGATGTTTGCGATCCGCTGGCTGAGTGCGCAAAGCCAGGGTCTATGGCTTGTATCGCCTGTACCACGCAGCTAGCTCAATTCTCCAACTTCATTCAGCTAATGCTGCCGATTGCTGATGCCTTTGTAAAAATAGATTATGACTATCAAAAATATTACTATGCGACTAACAATCCAAAAAGTACTGCGCCAGCAGGTCAGCCACCGCAGTTTGTTAGCGATTATTGCACCAAGAAGAATATCTCGCCATGTAACGGCACGAAATTACCGTCTCCATTAGGCGACTCCAGCAGTGCACCAAGTAACGTAGTAGATGAAATTTACCTGCCTTACATGAAAACGTTATTGGCATCAGCAACATCTGGTTCAGGTACCAGTGGTTCAACAGATTTCTTTGGCACGCTGACGGGTCAATATGAAACCGCGATGAAAGGTGCTATTAAATCATTTAATGCACCTTCACAGCTAAGCGGTCAGTTACGTCAAGCCTTAGACCAAGGGTGGATATTGGCAGGCTCTTGGTATCAAGTATTGGCGCGTATGAATAATACGATGCAAAAAGAGGCTTCTCCGCCTATTACAATGAGTCGTGATAGTAGTGATTCGGGTGGTAGGCCAGACGCTTTAAATCATTATCGTACTAGTTATGATGCGGCTGGCAGATTGATGAATGGTTTGTCTGGCATGGCTAATCTCGGTACGACAAAAACTGTTGCCCCTGTGGCGGCAGCGGCACAATCAACTGCTAATGATATTGGTAAGAATGCTAATCTGGTGATGGGATCTAACCCAAACCCACTATTACAGTTGACTATCGCTGGTTATGCGATGTTGATGGCGGTGCAAGTGTTTTATCTCATCATGTTAGTAGTGGCTGCTCTTAGCGGTCTCTCTACCATCGGTATTTTTGTCTTGGGTACAGGTATCGATAATCCATTAAAGAGTATCTGGGAATATATTTTCATGTTCCTGATGCCGCTAATCTGGATTGTCATGGGTATATTAGTATCGCTGGGTGCGACGCTTGGTGTTTATTTGCCGATGATCCCCTATATCGTCTTTACCATGGGTGCATTAGGTTGGTTAATTTCAACTGTTGAGGCTATGATTGCGGGTCCTTTGGTTGCTTTGGGTGTGTTGATGCCTAGCCACCATCATGAACTGTTAGGCGAAGCAAAGCCTGCGTTGATGTTATTGTTCAATATATTCCTGCGCCCAAGCTTGATGATATTTGGTTTAATGGCGGCCATTATGCTTAGCAACATCGCAGTGATTATGGTGAATGCCGGATTTGGTACGGTAGTATCAAATTTATTTGATTTTGCTGGTACTGGTAGCGCTGGTGGGACAACGGCTGCGGCATTTAATCCTTTAGCCATGTTATTTGTGCTGATTGCGTATGTCACCTTGTTGATTGCGGTGCTGAACAAATGCTTTGCCGCGATTCATATCATTCCAGAACGCGTGATGCGCTGGATTGGCGGCCAAGGTGAACAATATGGTGAAAGCGAAGCAGTTGGTGAAGTTAAAGGTGCTGTCAGTTCAGGCGCAGGCCAAGCTCAAAAAGCGATGGAAGGTAGCCAGCATGATGGTACTGGTGCAAAAGGCTTTGGCAAAAACATGTCTGATCAGAAGAAGATGCAACAACCTGGTGGTGCTGATGCTGATGGCAATGACGGTGGTGGAGGTGGCGGCGGAGGCGGTGGTCAAGTCACCTAGTAC
>CAZBHW010000041.1:0-11742 GCA_964492045.1 uncultured Coxiellaceae bacterium
ATCACCAATCACCAATCACCAATCACCAATCACCAATCACCAATCACCAATCACCCATCACCCATCACCCATCACCAATCACCAATTACCACTTACCAATCACAAACCACCGGCCACCAACCACCAACCACCAACCACCAACCACCGGCCACCAACCACCAACCACCGACCACCGACCACCCACCACCCACAACGATCGTCGTCCCCGCACGCTTTTAGCGGGGATCTGTATGTTTAACCGTGCAATTGATCGTAGGGATAACCTTCATTTGATTGCACAGTTGCACAAACAGATCCCCGCTAAAAGCGTGCGGGGACGACGATCGTTGTGGGTGGTCGGTGGTCGGTGGTCGGTGGTGCGGGGACGATGGGCTACGTTTCTGATAGCAATATCCACGTTCCATCAACCACAACAATCCACGTTCCATCAACCGCAACAATCCACCTTACATCAACTCCAACCCTATAGCAGTGGCTTCTCCACCGCCAATACATAAGGTAGCAATCCCACGCTTAATATTCCTCTCCTGCATGGCCGCGAGTAATGTCACTATGATGCGCGTACCACTAGCACCAATCGGGTGTCCCAACGCGCAAGCACCGCCGTGTACGTTAATTTTATCGTGGGGAACTTTTAATTCCTGCATAAATGCCATCGCGACGACCGCAAACGCTTCATTCACCTCAAACAGACCAACATCTTCTACCTTCCAGCCAGTCTTATGCAAGAGTGTACGCGTGGCATCAATCGGAGCGGTGGTAAATTCAGCCGGTGTCTTGGCAGAAGATGCATGACCAACAATCTGGGCAATTGGTTTTATGCCGCGTTTTGTGGCTTCTGACACACGCATCAAGGTCACCGCGGCTGCACCATCGGCAATCGAACTGGAGTTGCCGGCAGTAATCGTTCCATCTTTCAAAAACGCCGGTTTCAATTGTGGGATTTTCTCTGGATTGACGCTAAATGGTTTTTCATCTTTATCTACCACCACATCGCCTTGTTTAGTTTTCACGGTCAGCGGAATGATTTCGCGTGCGAACCAGTTATTCTCGTTTGCTTTGCGCGCACGTAATAAAGACTCTACCGAGAACGCATCTTGTTGCGCGCGTGTAAACCCAAACTGACTGGCACAGCTTTCACCGAAGAAGCCCATGGGACGACCTTTGTCATAAGCATCCTCCAAACCATCCAGCATCATGTGATCGAGCAATTCGCCATGACCTAGGCGATAACCTTCACGCGCTTTTTTTAAGAGATAAGGCGCATTCGTCATGCTTTCCATGCCGCCTGCGACCAGGATATCGCCAGTACCAGCACATAACATGTCATGCGCAAACATCACTGACTTCATGCCCGAACCGCATACTTTATTGATAGTCGTGCAAGGCGTGCTCACAGGAATACCAGCGGCTAGCGCGGCTTGTCGAGCTGGCGCCTGGCCAAGCCCAGCTGGCAGTACACATCCCATGATGACTTCATGAACATCAGAGGGCTGCAACTTGGCGCGGCTGACTGCGGCACCAATCGCGGCGGCACCGAGTTCAACTGCGCTGAATGTTTTTAATTCACCAAGGAGGTTTCCAATCGGAGTGCGGGCATAACTAGAAATAATAATAGGGTCAGCTTGCATAGTGGGTAGCTTCCGTGTTATCAAAAATAATCATGGCGAAAATACACAGATGTCACAAAGAAGTACATGATTAGGTGCAACAAATTGGGATGCTTAAGATTTCCTTAATTATTGCCACATACACTGAAATTAGGATTGGATTTGAGGGAGTTGCTTGATGGTTAGCACTAGACAATTACCTACAGAAGAAAAATTATATAACTTACCGGTAATTTTGAGGGAAAACTACCCAAAAAAAGGTGGTAATCCTGTTCGTTATGCGTATATGAATTTCCTCGATGAATATTTTCGCATACCTGTTTTAAAAGCCAACACCGACGCCAGAGATATTATGCTAGGTGCCTCGCTATTCCTCACCTATCTTATGTATCAAGAAGATTGGTTTTTTTCCAATGACGGCGGTTACGTCAATCCAGGCAGCCGACTATTAGAAAAATTAAATGGTGAAATTGGTAACACCACTTCTGATCGCATTCCTCTGGATGTGCAATTAAAATGCATGTGCAAGTTTTATCATTTTAGTGAATCTTATTTAGCGTTAAACAAATCTGATGCTTTCCTGAAAGGTAGTCCATGGGAAAATAACAGTAAGCTTTTTCTGGAAACAGTGATTGCTGCTCTCCAAGGCACACTCTACAAACAGCGCAAAGATGTCAAAACGCTAGTCGAAGCAAGACCACTGCCGGAACAATTAAGATTAAACATGCAAGACGTTGAAAGACGTTATCGAGAAGTCTCACCAAAAGGTGCACATCTTGAAGATGCCAGGTTTATTGATCTTATGTATTCGTATTGCATGAAATCTGATGAAGCCGAAAAGAAAATTACTCAGACTTCTGACGATACTCGCTATGCGTTGCTGCTTTATTATTTGATGGGATTGGAAACCTCTTATAAGTCTTATTCGCGCTGCACATTTGGTTTGTGGAGCGAAAAAAACACTAATTTCCATGACATCATCGCCAAAGACACTGGCATTAACTTGAAATCCAGCGATGCGCTGAAAACAGCTGAAATCATTCCATTATTTGCTGTGTTGCTCTATCAATTAGGCAACATGCAGAAAGATGAAGAGTTCCTGCGAGCTGCGGAAGCAAGAGGTTACAAGAATGTGCGCGAACAGCTGGATAAAGTCTACCATGGTGTTAACGCAAAATGGTTGGAATTATCTCAAAGTGTAGAAGGCGGTTTGCACGGAAAAGTGAAGAAAGTGATAAAAGGTGCGACCAAGTTCACCATGAACATGGCGATTAAAGGCGGCATTGGTGTGCTGATTCCCGCAGCATTGGTGTTGGCACCTGGTGCAACTCTGGGTACTGCTTATGCGGTATTTGTCGGTGGTCAGTTTGTTGGAACCACAGCAGCAGCCTTATTTTTAAGTATTGGTTTGCCAGCGGTGATGTCTGGTGTATTGCATGAAGCCATAGAAGAAAGCAGTGACAAATTGGGTGATATGGGTGCGGGTGTGGTGTTGTTGCCTATAACGATCACGACAGGTTTGATGAAGTCATTGAGCAGACCAGCATTGCCTGGCACTGCGGCAAAAGAACTGCAAGCAAAAAAACCTTGGATAGAAACGTTATATGTGCTGCCACCACAGGTGTTTAAAGAAGAACGTAAGGTTGCGATTGAAAATACGACTGGTATTAAACGTCCGCAACAGCAGCGTCCAGCGCCGCCGTCGCAGACTCTACAGTTAGTCAATGCGCTAGCATCAATGCGTAAGTAGTTTTAATACTTCTTGATAATTCGGTTCTTCCGAAATCTCCGGCACTTGTTGCGTGTAGATGATGTTGCCGTGCGAGTCTATGACCACGACTGCACGCGATAACAATCCGGCTAATGGGCCGTCAGTAATTAACACGCCGTAATTTTTGCCGAAGTCAGTATTGCGAAAGATGGAAACGGGAATCACATTACTCAGGTTTTTTTCGTTGCAAAAACGTTTTTGTGCGAAAGGTAAATCGGCGGAGACACACAATACTAAAACATTTGGATTTTCTGCTGCCGTGTTATTGAATTTCACGACTGATGAAGCGCAAGTGCTAGTGTCCAGGCTTGGGAAAATATTTAGAATAGTTGTTTTGCCTGTGCATTCATGCAAACGCATTTCGCTGAGGTCTGTTTTAGTTAGAATGAAATCAGGAGCTTTTGCGCCAACGGTTGGTAATTGGCCGATGGTATGTATTGGTGTGCCTTTTAGTGTAATTGTCGACATGCTATTTTCCTTTTCAATAAAATGAATTTTTTCCCTCACCCGCAACCACCACCGGTCATCTACGCCGCTAATATGGGCGGGAGAGTGACAGGTTGAGGGAAAAACAGTTATCCGAAATCAAATCCTCATCGGCAGAATCACCAATTCCTTACCCAGCATATGCAAATTCCGCTGCAAGGTAATCGCCGTTTCATTATGCAGGAAGCGCGTAATGAAATTATCTTTTTCAAATATCAACTTGCTCGCGAAGAAAATGCAGTTGGAATATTTTTCCGTCACCAGTTCCGACAGCGAGGTTAACTCTTCCACCGTGTCCGTTCCGAATTCAACATAAGCTTCTGCCGCAATACCATATTGATGACAATAATCCACAAAATATTGCAGATTCTCATTCACACGTTGACGCATGGTTTCAAGCTCTTGTTGACCCGCGAAACTTTCCACATCCACCACACCGGCACTGATGAAAATAAAATTCTTAAAGTGATGTGGGAACATGCGAATCACGTTCAGCAAGGTATGCATGGCAACACCGGCACTCTTGCCAACCAGAATCACCGCAGTTGGTTGATGTGGATCAATTTCCACAGCATGCAGCGGCATGTTGATCGATTGCTTAAGCTGTACATCTAACTGCGCCAGTTTCTGGTGGAATTTGCGATAATGACGTTTGATTACCAAACAAACGCCAATGATCGCACACGTAATCATGATCGTTAACCAGCCGCCAGATTCAAATTTCGAAATCAGCGTAATGCATAAAATGGTACTGGTGATCAAAAACGCAAAGAATGAAAAACACAAACGCAGCAACCATTTTGGCGAGGCTTTACTACGATTTTTCGCCCAGTAAACACACATGCCAAATAGTGACAACGAGAAAGTGATAAACACGTTAATACTATAGAGCACCACCAGCAGTGAAACAGCCCCGTGACACCAAATCAAAATGCCGATTGCAAACACGGAAAATAAAATCAAGCCATTGTTAATCACTAAACGTGTCGACAAATGACGAAAACGGTTAGGCACCCAACCGTCAATCGCCATGTTAGCCAGCACGCTAGGGCCTGCCAGGAAGCCGGTATTGGCAGCAACAAATAGCAATCCACCTTCAAGTAACAATGTCAGCAGCAAAATCAAATGACCAAATTGGGAATTACCTAAGATCGAATTAAACACCACGGCATTTAATGTTTGCCCGGCGTGTTGTTGTGGTTCCCACAGTAAGAACAGCAGAATCATACCAGCAGCCGTCATACTCAGTGACACCGCCATATAAAACATCGTCCACTTGCCTGTCATCACACGTGGTTCACGCAAACGGTTCACGTTATTGGAAACCGCTTCCAAACCAGTATAGGTACCACTACCCAGTGAGTAAGCGTGGAAAATGAACGAGAGCACAGGCAGCAAACCCACAATACCAATCATGTCTTTCGTTTCATCGATGGTTTGCGGAACGATTTGAGTCAAACCTTTATAGTGCGACAAGATGCCGTACATAATTAAGATGACATGCAGCACAAAAAAGCCAAGGAAAATAGGCATGAGAATCTTGATCGACTCTCGCATGCCGCGCATGTTTAGCAAGAGCAGGGCAAAGATCATGCCCACCTCCGCTAATAATTTATAATGTATGAAATGAATAGGCAGCAAACTAAAGACAGCATCCATCCCGCTCGCTGTTGACACCGCGATGGTCAGTGCATAGTCAACAATTAACGCCGCACCAGAAATCAAACCTAAATGCGCCCCTAATAATTGCGATGCCACTTTATAACCGCCACCACCACTAGGAAACAATTCAATGACCTGGTTGTAACCTATCGAAATCACAAATACGGTGATCGCAGTCGCAATTGCAATATACAACGCGAAATTCGTGTGCTCGCCTAAAGCAATATAAGCTTCTTCAGGACCGTAACAAGCAGAAGACAAACCGTCAGCGCCCAAGCCTACCCAGGCGAAGAAAGCAATGAGTGACACGTGACGTAATATTTGTGGATTAAATGGATTAAGCGGATCGCCAACAATCCAATGTCTGATTTTCTGAAACAAAGTTAAATCTGTATCATGGGTATTCAAGGTTAGGCACTCATTTTTGAAAGACGTTCGATGCGTTTATCAATTGGCGGATGACTGGAAAAAATGTCCAGCCACGCTGGATGATGTGAAATTTTGAAAGCAGCGAGGGCGGGAGCACGGTCATCCTCCATGTCTGCGCCAGCTTTTAAGCGCTGCAATGCAGCAATCATTTTGTCACGACCAGCGAGCGAGGCGCCGCCATGATCTGCGCGAAACTCACGCCAGCGTGAAAACGCTGCGACTAAAATACTGCCGAGCAAGGTAAATAAAACATCGAATACCATAGAAAAAATGTAATACGTCATATAAGAAATTTCATGACCGTTATTCTCATCGTTACGAGATAAGGCAGTCGATGCTGCATATGCCGCTATGCGTGACAGAAATAATGAAAACGCATTCACAACACCTTGTATCAGCGTCAGCGTTACCATATCACCGTTTGCGATATGCGAAATTTCGTGACCCAACACGGCTTCCACTTCATCGCGGTTCATACTGCCTAGCAAGCCTGATGAGACTGCAACTAACGAATGGTCACGACTGTAGCCAGTCGCAAACGCATTCAACTCAGGGGAAGGATAAACGCCAACTTCCGGCATCTGATTCAAGCCAGCTTTTTTGGCTAACTCAGAAACGAGATCCAGCAAATAGCGTTCATTGGGTGTGGCGTTACGTGGATTAATCACCACAACGCCCATGGACATTTTCGCCATGAATTTAGAAAGAAATAACGAGATCAAAGAGCCTGTCATGCCCCAGAACAAACAAAAGATGGCTAATGTTTTATAATCAATGCCATGACGACTCAAATAACCACTTAAACCTAGAACAGAAGTAATAATAGAAATAGTGACAATCACTAGCAAATTGGTTGCTAGAAAAAGTGCGGTTCTTTTTATCATGTAAATAACTTCCTTTGCATTCTTAGTGTTGACTGGTTTCGCCCTGACCGTCTCCGCCACCACTAACTGCCAACTAAAGAGCAGCAGTGGGTGGGAGAGGGTCAGGGTGAGGGCGAACCACATCAACACTCAAACCCAATCAACGATAGCCGAATATTATATAGCGCATGCTATTGGTAGTATAGTTAGGCTGTACAATTTAAGAACAGTTATTTGGCCTGCATCCTTAATGCGCCATCTAATCTAATGACTTCCCCATTTAGCATTTCATTTTCGATAATATGCTGAGTCAGTTGGGCATATTCCGCAGGTTTCGCTAACCTTTTTGGAAAGGGCACCATCTCTGCGAGCGCCGCACGAGTTTCAAGCGTGAGTTTGGCAAACATTGGCGTATCAACCAACCCGGGCGCAATGGTCATGACCCGAATGCCAAATGAGGCTAATTCACGCGCTGCAGGTAAGGTCATACCCACAATGGCACCTTTAGAGGCACTATATGCAGTTTGACCTATTTGACCTTCATAAGCCGCCACAGACGCTGTGTTGATAATCACACCACGCTCGCCAGACTCACCCAGCGTTGGCAATGGCATCATGGCCGCCGCAGCTAGCCGCATCAGATTGAACGTACCAACCACGTTAATGTTAATGACGCGCATGTATTCTTCCAGTGGCATCGGACCTTCTTTGTTAACCATGCGACGACTATGCACGATGCCAGCGCAGTTCACACAAATACGCGCAGCTCCATGTTTTTCGGCGGCGCGAGCTAATGCGGATTTAACACTGTCTTCATTGGTGACATCACACACGAATCCAATGCCGCCAATCTCAGCAGCGATTTGTTCAACGAGTGTTTGATTCAGATCAAATAAAGCAACTTTTGCTCCAGCTTCTGCCAGTCTGCGTGCAGTTGCTGCACCCATCCCAGATGCACCGCCAGTGACGATTGCTGCCGTATTTTTTATCTCCATGATTGTCCTCTTAATATTCCAGTCAATTTAATTGAGTGTTAACATGTCGCGATTATACAAGCAGATGCGTGAGGGATAACATGAAAATCTTGGTTTCTGTCAAACGCGTGGCAGACTACAAAGCTGTCATTCGCTTGAAAGCAGACGGCAGTGGTGTTGACACCAGTCAAACAAAAATGAGCATGAATCCGTTTGATGAAATTGCCGTGGAAGAAGCTGTCCGTTTAAAAGAAAAAAAATTGGCGACAGAAATCATTGCAGTGTCGATGGGCGGTGATGCTTGTCAGGAAACATTACGTACTGCATTGGCCATGGGTGCTGATCGTGCCATTCTCTTAAAGTCCGACACAGAAATTGAACCGCTAGCCGCTGCGAAATTACTGGCGAAAATCGCAGAATCTGAAAAACCCGAATTAATTATCTTAGGCAAACAAGCGATTGATACCGACAATAATCAAGTCGGGCAAATGCTCGCGGCTTTATTAAATTGGCCGCAAGGAACGTTTGCCTCCAAAGTGGAAATGCGTGATGGCAGCGTCAGCGTGACCAGAGAAATCGATGGCGGTTTAGAAACGTTATCGCTGCAATTACCTGCAGTGATTACCACGGATTTACGTTTGAATGAACCACGTTATATTTCGCTGCCCAATATCGTGCAAGCAAAAAAGAAAACGATTACCGTGACCGCAGCCGACAGCCTGGGAGTGAATCTGCAACCACGCGTCAAAATGCTGAAAGCCGCTATACCGGAAAAACGCCGCAACAATGTGCGTGTCGAAACCGTTGCTGACTTGGTGAATCGTTTAAAAAAAGAAGCGCAGGTGATCTGATGAAAATTTTAATTTTAGCTGAGCATGATCATCATCAATTGAAATCCGCCACCTTGCATACGGTTGCAGCGGCTAAACAATTAAATGGTGCAATAGACCTTTTAATTGCAGGTGAGGCTTGCCGCGCGGCAGCCGAGCAGGCTGCACGTGTCGATGGCGTGAAACAAGTTTTGTTAGCAGACCACGCAGAATACAAACATCAACTCGCTGAAAATATCGCAGCATTAACGGCAGAACTTGGTAAGGAATACGATTATATTCTTGCGCCAGCTGATACTTACGGCAAAAATATTTTACCGCGTGCGGCAGCATTGCTGGATGTCACTATGCTGAGTGATGTCAGTGCCATTCTCACGCCAGATACCTTTGTGCGGCCAATTTACGCTGGCAATGTCATGGCAACGGTACAGACCGAAGAAAAAATCAAAGTCATGACTATTCGTTCAACGGCGTTTGCTTCTGCGTCAGAATCCAGTTCAATAGCGGCCATTCAATTGGTCGATAAAATCTTTCCAAATACTTTATCCAGATTTGAAAGTCAGTCACTGACCCAATCTGCACGCCCAGAATTAACCTCAGCACGAGTCATTATTTCCGGCGGCCGTGGTTTGAAATCGGCTGATAACTTTCATCTGCTGGAAAAAATTGCGGATAAACTCGGCGGTGCGGTCGGTGCTTCACGGGCTGCGGTAGATGCTGGTTTTGCGCCTAATGATTATCAAGTTGGTCAAACAGGTAAGATTGTGGCGCCAGATCTTTATATTGCCGTCGGTATTTCCGGCGCGATCCAACATTTGGCTGGTATGAAAGACAGTAAAGTGGTGGTTGCTATTAACAGTGACCCGGAAGCTCCCATTTTTCAGTCGGCGGATTATGGGTTGGTTGGTGATTTATTTCAGATTCTGCCTGAATTGTCTGCAGAGTTGGATAAGGCATTGGTTTAAAATAAAATACCTAAAACCTGTTATAATTAATGTAGTCCGGATAATGCCTTACGCATTATCCGGGGCATGTCCCTAAACCGATGTGATGAACCTAGATGGACGCATAGACGCTAATCCAGGCTACTCGGAGCAAGAGATGAAGCCCAACGATAACGATAAAAAGAAAAAAATCATCAATCTTAACGATCGCGACCAAGAGGATAGTGGGTCTGGCGCTGCTGGCAGCAGTATTCAATTTGCTGATTTTGTCACAGGAAAGTCGGGCATCACTGAAGACAGTTTGCCCCCAGATGAATTACGCCGCATTCGTGCTGTGCATAATGCTGCGCATGAAGACCGCGTCAAAAAACAAAAAGCCTTAATTGAAAATCGCAAAGCTGCTAAAGAAGGCAAAGAGGCTGCGAATAAACATCAGGCGGGTATGGGTGCTGAAAGAGAAAATCAATATCCACCGCATCCATTATTAGCAGACAAAGCGCAGTTTTCCGGCATTGATAAACAGGAAAATCAAGTGCCCGCGCTCAATGAAACGCAAACCAATGAAGGCGATAAAGAGAAACTGGAAAACAAGTATCGCAAACAACATCAACTTGAGATGGGCAAGAAATTCATTCCGCCCACTCCGCTACCAAGATAACGGCATGAGCATATGGCTTCTTTAACCGATGCAATCATTCATGAAGATGTTCGAGCGGTGCAGCAAATGCTGCGCTACTCACAGGATCTTAATAGCATCGATGTTTATGGGTTCACAGCGTTAGTAGAAGCGGCGATTGTGGATAATGTTGAAATAACAAAATTATTGTTAGCAGCGGGTGCTGATCCAAATCTGCAGGCAGTGACTGGTGCAACGGCGTTACATTGGGCTGCTGAAAACGCCAATGCTGAGTTATGCCAGTTATTGCTGCAACACGGTGCGGATCCCAATGCCTATACGCTGTCAGGTCAGCCAGTGTTAGTGATGCCAGTGTTACGCGGCCAATCCAATATCCGCCAAATTCTCGTGCAAGGCGGCGCTGATTTATCATTTGCGCAAGATTATATTCAAACAAAATTATTAGGTCACATGTATGAAATTGTTGGCATGGCCAGTATTGTCGATCCTGATAATCAATATGTGGAAGTCGATTTTGAAGGTTTTTTGCTGGAAATTACGATAGGTTTGATTGCAGATTCGTTGAGTCAGTTTCAAAATCATTTTGCTGCGCGACAGTTGCGTCGTTACGCCGGTGTTGCGCAATACATCGTGTCAGTATTAAAACGCGCCTCTGAATTAATAAAGTTTCAGCAATACCGGGTGGATACGCGTAAAGCACGCAGCGAAATCGATGCGTTAATCGAAGAACAGCCGGTGTTAATTCCTGTGGGTTATGAAGGTCACGCTATTACTTTTATACGCCACGGCAATATCTGGATTAAATGCGATAGGCGGGAAGATAGCCGCTTATATGACAACATCATGTTTTATGAAGTCACGCATCCGGAAAACCTGACGACTGAATTCATACGTAATTTAATTTTTGAAAAGCACAGTCATGATTATATCAATACCAAGTTGGACAAGATTCTTGGTTTGCGACCGATCACGGAACTGAAAGTGGACGCGCAAATCAGCGGAAATTGTTCCTGGGCGAATGTAGAAGCTTGTATTCCTGCAATATTCTTTTTAGTGATGATGCAGTTTGACCAGAATACCAAAGCACATGCTCAATACAAAACCTTGGCGTTAAACTTTTTTCAGCGTTGGCGCGAATGGAATAAAGATCGCGCGTTGCATTTGTGTATTCAAAGTTTTCAGGAAGATAATGTGATGCGTAAAGCTAGCAAAGCGGAAGTGCTGGCGGCGATTTTATTTCAGCGTTGTGATCCGTATCGTTTGGACGATAAAAGTCGTATTGATGCGATACTTTCTGCGTTAATTGGCACGCCGTATGAATATGTTTTACGAAATTATGTCAAAGTGTATTTATATCAAGGTATGACGGAGGAAGGGAAACGGTTCAATCATTTGTTGAAAGAATATGGCTTAGAAGTGTAAACCGTCCCCGCAGCACCCCAATATCAACGCTGAGCCACAGCAAGGCCATACCGCCCGTCAAGCCACAGCAAGCCCATACCGCCCGTTAAGCCACAGCAAGCCCATACCGCCCGT
>CAZBHW010000042.1:0-10665 GCA_964492045.1 uncultured Coxiellaceae bacterium
ACACAAACAGATCCCCGCTAAAAGCGTGCGGGGACGACGAATGTGGTGAGTGGTGGGGGGGGGCGAGGAATGTGGTGAGCGGTGCGGGTCGACGGCGGTATTGGGCTGATGCAGGAACGACGGCGTATTGAGTTGATGCAGGAACGACGGCGTATTGAGCCGATGCAGGAACGACGGCGGTATTGAGCTTATGCAGGAACGACCTGTACTTAGTGATTACGCAATGGAGCTTCTTCGTGTTAAGTTGAAACTTAGCTCCATCATAAGCAGCGCGTGTATGCAGGCTACCATACATAGATACCTGTGCTAGAATACCCACCGTTTAGGATAAATCCCATCTTCCAAGGAGAGTAAACATGTTCAAGAATAAATTAGCTTTAGCACTAACAATATTAGCGGCTGGCTTAATCATGGCAGCACCAGTTTCAGCTTCCTCATGCTCCAAACATCACTCGAAAGCACGTTGCCAGAAGCACTGCGAAAAACGCTGTGCAAAAAGCAAAGACGTGAAATGTATGGATGATTGCATGTCGAAGATGGGTAAGAAGTCGTAATCTATTGAACCTACGCACAGTCAATAAAAGTTGTCTGTGCGTAGTGTTCCAAGCCTTTATTTGGCAACATCAAATTTAAATGAATTAACCAGTTTGTCATTCATATATAAATCCACTTTATACGTACCAACCGGCCAGCCTTTATCAGGTTTGGTTAACGACATGTTGCTATCGTAGGTTTGACCATCTTTAACATCTTGATCAACTGTTAATGCTTTTTCAGCAATGGTGTAGTTGTCTGGAGCCACTTTTTTGGTATCAATCGCAACCCATGTGCCTTTCATCACATCACCTTTTTTCACACCGGAGGTTGCGCAAATTAAAAATATTTCTGGTGTGTTGGTTGCAAATGTTGTTTTCGCATCACCGGGAGTTTTGTCATTTTTCATGGTGTCGGTGAGTACACATTCGGTTCCAGATTTTGCATCAGCAGCTAATAGTGACGAGCTACCAGCGAAAGACATCATCATTAAGCTCGCGATTATTATTTTCCTCATGATCAAACGCTCCTCGAATTGATGACTATTCACCATTATACCGTAGAATGGTTTGTTTAAAAAAACTCCATATATATCAAAGGGATTGGGATGTGATAGGATGGACGCTTTTATCATAAAAGCGATCGCGTTTATGTCCATCAAAGTTGCCGCAATACAAATGTGTTCCTCACCTAACGTAGATGCTAATTTAGCAGCAGCACGTCAATACATTTTGGAAGCGGTGCATGCTGGCGCAACTCTAGTGGTATTACCAGAAATGTTTGCCATCATGGGCATGGATAGCAAAGACAAAGTGCAAGTCAAGGAAGCAGAAGGCAACGGCAAGATTCAACAATTTTTATCGCAGATGTCACGAGAAAATAAAATCTGGTTAGTGGGTGGGACTATTCCGATAGCAACTAACACGCCAGACAAAATACGTGCCGCGTCATTTTTATATGATGACCAAGGCCGCGTAGCAGCACGATATGACAAGCTACATTTGTTTGATGTGAAATTATCTGACACAGAGCAATATCAGGAATCCGCAACCACAGAACCGGGAAAAAACATTGTGGTCGCCAGCAGTCCATTTGGTTGCATTGGTATGTCTGTCTGTTATGACATACGTTTTCCAGAATTATACAGAAGCTTATTCAACCAAGGTGCAGACATCATAGTGATACCATCTGCCTTTACTGAAAAAACAGGCGCTGCTCATTGGGAAGTCTTAGCGCGCAGCAGAGCGATTGAAAATTTTAGCTATGTGATTGGCGCTTGCCAGGGCGGCACGCATCCTGGTGGCAGAAAAACCTACGGTAGATCACTCATCGTGTCACCGTGGGGAGAAGTGCTGGCAAAAATGGAAGGCACTGAAAGCGGTGTCATTATCGCAGGCATCGACATGGCACAAGTAGAACAATGTCGACAAAACATTCCCATCAAGCAGCATCAGAAAATCTATTTTGATTTAACAAAACTACAATCATGAGTCATTTATAGGAGTTAACCATGTCAGAAACCACTGTGAAGATAGCGCGCTTCCATCAAACTGGCGGACCGGAAGTGATTAAACTGGATAGTTTACCGCTGCCAGAACCCAAAGCAGGCGAAGTGCGTTTACGCGTGCAAGCGATTGGTTTGAATCGTGCAGAAGTCATGTTCCGCAAAGGAAAATATTTGATAGAACCCAAGCTGCCAGCGAAATTAGGTTATGAAGCGGCTGGAATTGTTGAGGCAATTGGTCCGGGCGTTGATAAGAAAATGCTGCATCGAAAATACAGTACAGTTCCCTGTTTCGATTTAAATGAATACGGTGTGTATGGTGAAGTGGCGATTGTGCCAGCGTATGCATTAGCTGCCTATCCAGAGAATTTAACACCCATTGAAGCTTGTTCCATCTGGATGCAATACATCACAGCTTATGGCGCGTTAGTGCAAATTTCACAAATTGGCAAAGACGATACGGTGGTGATTACCGCCGCAAGCAGCAGCGTCGGCATTGCAGCCATTGAAATTGCTAAAGTACAAGGAGCTACCAGCATTGCCGTGACCAGAACGGCGCATAAAAAAGCTGAATTATTAGCACTAGGTGCCAATCACGTCATTGTGACAGATGAAGAAGACTTGGCAAAACGCGTCAAAGAGATTACCAACAATAAAGGCGCCACGGTGCTATTTGACCCCATTGGCGGAGAAGGTGTGATGCAACTGGCAGAAGCAGCAGCCTATGGCGCCACCATCTTCCTTTATGGGGCATTATCACCCAACCCAACACCATTCCCCTTGTTTTTGGGCATGACCAAGGAATTAACCGTGCGTGGCTACACCTTATTTGCTGTATTAGCGCAGCCAGCATTGCGCGAGCAAGCAGAAAAATATGTGTATAAGCATTTGGAGTCCGGCGCGCTCAAACCAAAAATCGACAAGATATTTCCTTTGTCAGAGATTGTTGAGGCGCACCGTTATATGGAATCTAACAGTCAAATCGGCAAGATCATCGTGCAGGTTTAAAAGTTATTTTTCCACTCTCTAATGGCAGCAAACACTTCAACGTCGTTGAACAGCTTCTTACCCAGATGTTGTTCAGCGGCCTTTTTAACGTCTGGGACATGATAGCGCAAGAATGGATTGAAGCTGTGCTCATCACCCATCGTTGATGGTAGGGTTATTTCTGATAAATTTTCCAATTTGTGTTTGATAGCTGGATTTCTAGGTTCAACCTGCTGTGCGAATCGTAAATTTGCTTGTGTGTATTCATGCCCGCAATACACTTTGGTGTCGTCAGCGTAGGCGGCCAGTTTTTTTAGCGAAGATAACATCATGTCCGGTGTGCCTTCAAAAATCCTGCCGCAGCCGCCGGAAAACAAGGTATCGCCAGTGAATAAGGCGTTGGCCTCTTCATAAAAATAGGCGGTGTGATCTAACGTATGTCCGGGAATCGCGAGCGCTTTTCCGCGTACATGCGCACAAGCAAACACATCGCCATCTTTCAACGGATGATTAATATGTGGATTGGGACTGAGTGAGGAGCCAAAGACTGGAATGTTGCCGTTCGTTTGTAAAATGGCTTCTATGCCATGCGTGTGATCACCATGATGATGCGTCACTAATATGCCTGCTAAGTGATAACCGCGATCCTTCAGGAGCTGCAAGACTGGCGCTGATTCACCGGGATCAACAATGACGGCTTGTTTTGTGATTTCATCGAGAATGCACCAGATGTAATTATCTTTTAACGCTTTGACCGGTAAAATTTCCATATGCTTGACCTTCACAATAATCATGACGGCGGCTAGTATAATGCAACACTAGTCCACCGTCACTCGCGATTAGCGACACTTATTGCTGGTCATGAATTTACTATTCACAAAACCAGTGGGCAATTCCTTTTTGTATTTTTGCAACAAGTCACGCAGCTTCCCACTGTTTAAAATATCCAGTTCCTGTTTGGTATACCATACATCTTCATCGTTGATGTCTTTCATTAATTTACGCACAGCGCTTAATTTGGTTGTGTGATCATGATTGCCTCTGAATAGAGACGTAAACCTGTTTGCATGATGAATACGATCTACGTAATATTTTTCTTGAGTGATTAAGCTCTCTAATAACATACCACTTTCTCCTCTTTGATTCTCTGTATCTAGATTATCAGACTAGGATTACGTGAATATGACGTGATCATGACAGAATTGTAATTTGTTGATTAAGCCTGAAAATATCGATTAGTTCACCTGCTTGATCGAGACGGAATTTACCCATAAGTATAAACTCGCTGCTTTGTCAGGGTCGCTATTAGACCAGAAATAAGAAGATTTATTCTGATTGCCTGGTAACTGTAAATCAACCACATAACCAACTATCTCAATGATGCTGTCAACAGCGATTTTATTCTTGAAGAAAGAAGCAATTTCATCTGTTGCAGGAATGATGACGACGTGTGCTAAATGACTGCTGATTTGATCTGGGTTAAGGCGCATGGAATATTGATATGAATAACTGTATGAGCGATGCGATAGGCCAAATCGCATTTCACTAAGATATTTTGAATCAGACATATTTCCCCAGCCCACCATGTAATCCAGGGGACTCACTGCTGACAAATTATCATTTTTATACTCAGCTATTGATATCACACGAGCTTGCATATCGATAGTTGCAACAGGTGTGAAAGTGATATTTTTCAGCGTAAATCCAGGGATGTCAGATGTGGGTGAAATCGTCGGCTCGACTGCAACCATCATACGAGGTGGTAACGTCGCTGCAGGATGAATGGCCCGATATAATAATTTAGTCATACTAAAGATAGAGAATACGATTAGCATTACTAGTACAAACCAGATGATTCTATCTGAGGTATCCCCAGGTTGGTTTTGATTATGAATTTTTTGTAATTGTGTTAGAAATTCAGAAGTTTTGATATTAGCAATGCTTGCATCAGTATGATCAGGGCTGCGCACATAGTTGACGCCATCTGGGCAGTAACCTAATTGCTTATCTTCTTCTTTGCCATCTGGTACCTGTTGCTGATAAAGATTGCGCAGATCTGCTAATTGACTGGATGAAAAATCTGGATCATATTGCTGAATTCGCGCCAGAATGGCAGGGTGCGATTCCACTAAACTGGCTTTGACATCACCGTTGTCAAACATCATGTGACTGACAAATTGCAGTGAGCTACTATCAAAGGCCCGGTCAGGTGGAGTGCCGCCAATTTTTTTGAGAGCACTTAATAATCCAGCTGAGTAACGCGTATAACGAACAGCTGATGCATCAGCGAGAAATTCTCTTTTTCGATTCACTCCCAATTTAAGCAGCGAACCAAATAGAGCCCCTATCACGCCAAAAGGTGCCATTATAATAATAATGGGCACAAGCGGTATGTAAATATAATCCAGCAGACTTTCATATTGATTGGTATCGAATATCCAAGCTAAGTCTAGAAAGCAGTTGATGCTCGATTGAAACGCAAGTAACTGCATATTTAATCGCATATCTTGATGCACTATGTGACTGAATTCATGTGCCACGACTGCTTGTAATTCATTACGATTCAGCTTTTCCATCGCGCCTTGCGTTATGGTAATTGCTGTATCATCTAATGTGTATCCTGCTGCGAATGCGTTAATACTGGTGATGGATGATAAGATATAAGTCCTAGGTATAGGGATGCTGCAAGCAATGGCTAGTTCTTCAACGACATCCTGGAATCGCTTGGAATAATAATCCTGATGTTGTCTGGTAATTTCATTCGCACCGCAATATTCTGCAATAGCCGCTCCACCAGCGCGTAATAACGCCATGCGCGTCCAGTAAGCAGCCGTCATGCAAATAATAATAATCAAATTGAACATCACCAAGATTAACCACATATTAGCAGGTTCAGTGTCGTAGTAACTATAGGTAAATAGTTTGTAAATGGTGATATAGATGTAATAAAAGATGATGGTTGAGAAAAGCATCATTCCTGCCGTGCAAAGAATAAAAATCAGCACGAGGAAATAGGTGTCATTCAACAACTTTTTTTGTGTGTTTAAATAGTTCATCTTAATAGTATAGACGATGACAATAAAGTGATGATTAATAGCTTATTGCTAACCAGTCGATGTCGTGCAAGTATAAGAAACAGATCAACAAGGATGATGAAGCATGCAGCGTGTATACCATGATGGTTTGAATCCACCACCCGCCTTCAATTTGGTTTTTCATGCCGCTTTATTGCAAAGCGACATTCATCTCACTCACTATCTGAATCAATCGATTGCAACCATTGATGTGAGAGTAGGTGGTAAATTTGGTGTGATTACTCCAGCTGGCTTACATGCGATGTATGCTAATGAGGATGCTGTCAGGTTTTTAGTGCGTCATCATGCGGATATTGATTTTGTTGGTTATGGCGCGGCCTTGGCTAATCGTGTTGAACAAGCAGAATTCTGGCGCAAATCGCATGGTGCACATCCTGATATGCTCGCACGTGCCGCTGCATATGCTGGTAACATGGAATACGCAACCACATTGAAAACAAAATATGGTGCAAGCAGTTTGGAAATTGGCATAGGGCTAGTGATGGGTGCGCATCATCTGCTCTTTAAAAAGTGGCTGCTACAGGATAATGTGTTTATTGGTGATGACGAACTCAATGCTTTAGCGGTGGCTGCTGGCATAGCCGGCAGTGCCTCGATAGAGTTAACTGACATCTTGTGCCGGCTTAACGATGCAAAAACAGCCCTCAACACCGGCGCTGCCATGGCAGGCAGAAGTCACTTCAATCAATCAAGAGACACCATGGAAGCCGGCGTTGAAAAAGGTTTGATGGATGGCGGACATTTACAGTTGTTACCGTTAGATGCGTTTGACAAACACGAATCAGCCAGGATGGCATGGAAAAGTAGTCATATCGATTTCCTTATTATGTATTATGAAAGAATGAAGCGCGCCAAGAAAATTGTCCCCTTCACGTTACCACTAACAACACGCGCGATTTCAGACAGCCGGAATATCCACTTAATTGAGCATATGACGAGATTCCATCCTGAGGTTGCGCCTTTGTTAGAGCCGACATTTTATTTCAAATACAATAATCCTATGTCCTTTAAATTGTTAACGTATTACTTTCAAAAAAATCCATCACTAAAAGCGAAGATGGTTGAATATCTGATACTTATAAAAATTCTACCTAATACTGCGATGGCGCTCCATCTATTTGTTTTTCATTCCACGCCAGCTTTTAATGAATTATTACTCGAAGTCGCTGCTGAAGATGAAAATATAAAAATGCAACTGACAGGTTGGATGAAGCAAGCAGACATCATTAGAAGACTAATGCAACGTTATGAATTCAACTTCGATCAGGCCCTGGCTATAACAAATTCGGCAGATTTACGCCGCTTGTTGCTTTGTACCGTTAAAGATTTCACAACTTGTTTTTCGTCATTACCACTCGATATAAAAGCCTGCATTATTTCGCACTTATCCGATTTATCACTAGCTGACGCTAAAAATATCATCGAGAAAGTCAGACATTATAAACTAGTAGTCAATGATATCTGGAGAATAGCCGCAGCTTTTCAGCAGTATGCAGATAACGTCGCTGCGCCGTTGCGAGAACGTGCTACAAGTCTCAGTACAGCACTCTATGCTACACGTCAGCTCGCGTTGGCAGATGATTTAATCACACAGGAATTCACATTTGTTATCGAGATAGAAGTAAAGCATTTAGATTGTCATATAGAGACAAGTTCAAAAGACGAGAGTCATCGGCAACTCTGCGGATTTTTTTCATCTGTACGGCTGTCGAATCCAGATGGTGATTTACCGGCTCATTGCTTGCCGCTAACGCGATATGATGAGACGTATAACCAGCTTGTTTTAACACATTTTAATACGCTATCTAGCAAGTCAGCGTTAAGCTCTTTTCCTAACGTAAATCAGCCAGCAAGCCACGCCAGCACAGACGAGAATGGCTACCGACCATAATGGCCTGACGACGACCCAAGCGATTGCTAAGCCAATAGACCATAAGATGATTGCGCCTATAAACGCTACCAGTGATGTGCCCACACCAACTAAAGATCCAAAGAAAGGAATGACATCTGCCAGTACTACAACAGGCTGCATTAATAGCGCCAGTCCAACAAACAAGATAATGAACGATACTATTCGCAGTATCCACATCATGATGGCGTTTTCAGATAATGCATTTTGTATCATTAATTTCGGTGATAACGTTCCCATCTCGATCAAACTCACATTCTGCCCTGCGCGCGCAGCGTAAGGCTGCAACGTATGATTAATTTGTTGAGCAATCACGCTAACATCTTGTGGAGTGATTTCGGTGACACTGATTTTCAAGTCACCAATTTTGGGAATGTCTGCATCATCACCGGCATAAATGCCATCTTCAGTCACTCGGACTGGTTTATTCAAGCGTGTTTTTAATGCTTCAACGTCTATATTTTTTAAGTCTACCGCTGTGTCGCCTGCCATGCCGTGAACCAGATCTTTTGGCAGAAGAAAATCGCCAACGGTCACCGTTTTTGCATAAACAGTTTTAGAGCGCACAGGCATGGCCGGGTTTTTATGTTCTGCTGATTCTTTAAATTGTGAACTGTCGATAGCATTGTCTGACCAGACGGGCATATAGCTATACGTCTTCACTTCAGACTCAGAACCGCCGATATTTTTTTCGGTTTTTGTTTCGACGTCTTCTTTCCATTGATACATTTCTACTTTGCGTGACAACTTAATCGCTTTTTCAGAAAGATTTAACAACGTATCTTTTAATTCATCGTTAGTTGTTGCGCGTCCAGTGAAATAGACAACACGCATATTGTTTTGATCGGCAATGGGTGAGGTGGGAACTCGAATCAAGACTTGTTCTGCTTCTTGCAGTGACTGCGCGGTATGCAGTGCGTGGCCTTCATTCCAGAATATCAAGATGAATGCACCAACAATCATAGCTAGTCCGACTAAAATGCCAACGAACGCATTTATAATTCGGCTGCCCCAGGATTTTGTCGTGATCTCTTGCACCATGGGTGAATCCTCCGTGATTCGTTCTATCTATTATAAACCATTTCTGATAGCATGCGCCAAAATTAAAACAAGCTACGGAGATTTCTGCATGCAGCCACGTCTATTGAATAAAATCGCGATTGTGACTGGAGCCAGCAAAGGCATAGGCAAAGGGATTGCAAAAGTGTTTGCGGCACATGGCGCAAAGTTGGTTATAACTGGGCGTAATCAGAAAGATTTGGACAAAACAGCTGCAGAGATTGGGGCAAATGTCGTGACTGTGAATGCCGATATGACCAAAGCTGAGGACATTGAAAAGATCGCGCAAACCGCATTAGACCACTTTGGCCGCATTGATATTCTGTGTCAAAACGCTGGCATTTATCCCACCCGACTCATTAGAGACATGACCGAATCCGAATGGGATGAGGTCTGCGATACCAATCTCAAGGGTTCATTTCTGGCAATCAAAGCATGTCTGCCGGCCATGGAGCGTCAACAATACGGCCGTATCGTCATGATTTCTTCTATCACTGGCCCCAAAGTGACGCAACCTGGTTTCGCGCATTATGCCGCAAGTAAAGCAGGCATGAATGGCTTGATTAAAACCGCTGCTCTGGAGTTTGCGCGTTTGGGCATTACTGTGAACGGCGTAGAGCCTGGCAACATCGTGACTGAAGGTTTAGATGATAGACCTGCTGACATTGTGCAATCCCTTTTGCAAGCCATTCCGATGAATGAATTTGGCAAAGTAGAAGACGTTGCCAATGCTGCGTTGTTCTTGGCGTCAGATGAGTCTAGATACATTACTGGCGAAACGATTGTGGTTGATGGTGGACAAATACTGCCAGAGTCGCCGTTGATAAATATTGGATGAGCTAACTGGTACGCGGAGTTTATGTTTTAGTGTGGTGCGCTTAATGTCTCAGTGAATGGATATTCAGTGATTTGACCGCTGTTTCTGTGGATTGTTGTAGAGTAAGTGTGACTGTGTACTCGATTTCACTCATGCTAAGCAGTGACTCAATAAGTGTACTTGAATAGGCCGACTCAGATTTCCAAGCACATCCTTCAAGCTGATTGGCTGCGTCAATTTCACTGAATTTCCTCTTCATCTCACAACGCCTGCTCTTAATGTGTTTACTCATAGCACCTGATGTTCACGCGTCACTTTACAATGCCTGCTCGTCAAGCATTGCCTCCCAATCCCCGTTGTTCCCCACCCACACACCAATATACCATCACCATCGTCCACATCTGCCTTCCATCACCTGTCGTCCCCACCGCATCGCCCGATGACTGTCGTCCCCGCTGCACCGCCCGATGACTGTCGTCCCCGCTGCACCACCCGATGACTGTCGTCCCTACCGCACCGTCCGATGGCTGTCGTCCCCGCTGCACCATCCGATGGCTGTCGTCCCCGCATGCTTTTAGCGGGGATCTGTTTGTGCAACTGTGCAATTGATAGTAGGGGCAAGCTTCGATTGATTGCACAGTTGCACAAACAGATCCCCGCTAAAAGCATGCGGGGACGACAGCCATCGGATGGTGCAGCGGGGACGACAGCCATCGGACGGTGCGGTAGGGACGACAGCCATCGGACGGTGCGGTAGGGA
>CAZBHW010000043.1:0-8271 GCA_964492045.1 uncultured Coxiellaceae bacterium
GTCGTGAGGGTGACGACGGTCGTGAGTCGTGCCGGGGTGCGGTCGGTCGTGAATCGTGCCGAGGGGCGCCGGTCGTGAATCATCACGGGCGACAAATGTCGTGAGTCGTGCGGTGTCATTGACACTTGGATCAATTCACCCTGCATTAAGCCGCAAATGATTCTGCAATCGAAAAATTTTCCTGAAAAATATGCCGCGCTATCACGAGGCGCATAATTTCATTTGTGCCTTCCAGAATCTGATGTACGCGTAAATCACGGAAATAGCGTTCGATAGGGTACTCGCGAATATACCCATACCCGCCATGCAATTGCAGCGCCTGATTACAGATATTGAAACACAAATCAGTCGCCAAACGTTTTGCCATTGCGCAATGCATGATGACATCCGGGTGTGTGGTATCAAGCGAGACGGCGGCACGGTGTACCATCAAACGTGCGGCATCAAGCTCGGTGACCATGTCCGCAAACTTGAATTGCAAGGCTTGAAAGTCAGCGAGTTTTTGTTTGAATTGCGTGCGTTCCAACATGTATTGACGAGTCAGTGTGACACAATGACGCGCACCGCCTAATGAACATGCCGCAATATTAATGCGTCCGCCATTCAAGGCATGCATTGCAATTTTAAACCCAGTACCTTCTGTACCAATCAAATTGCTCACCGGTACGCGGCAGTTTTCAAAAAACACCATCGTTGTCGGCTGACTATGCCAACCCATTTTTTCTTCGCGTTTGCCAAAACTAAGTCCTGGTGTGTCTTTTTCCACTAAGAGACAGCTAATGCCTTTTGCGCTTTGATCGCCAGTGCGAACCATGCAGACATAAATGTCACTGGTTGAGCCGCCGGAAATAAACGCTTTCGTGCCATTCAGAATAAAATGATCACCATCGCGCACAGCTGTGGTTTTCAAAGAAGCGGAGTCAGACCCAGAGCCCGGTTCGGTTAAACAATAACTGCTGAGGGCTTCCATGGTGACAAGTTTTGGCAGCCATTTTTGTCGCAGCGTTTCTGAACCGTAATGATCTATCATCCAGCTCGCCATATTGTGAATGGAAAGATACGCAGCAGTTGAAGGGCAAGCTGCTGCCAGCTCTTCGAAAATTATCGCCGCATCCAAACGCGATAAACCACTGCCACCGACATCCGGTTTCACGTAAATCGATGCCAGACCCAGTGAGGCAGCTTTGCGTAACGTGTCCACTGGAAAAATATGTTCTTCATCCCAGCGCGCAGCCAGCGGTGCCATTTCAGATTCAGCAAAATCACGCGCCATATCACGTATTGCACGTTGTTCTTCAGTTAGGCTGAAATTCATGTTTGTTCCTTTTAATTAATCGCAAATGCCATGATGGTGATAGACCGATAATTTGAAACTAGATATAAGCGATGATCATCAATAGCTATGTAACCATCGGTATCAAAGTATTGCCCGATGCTGGTTTGCCAGACGATTTGATGTGTCTTGCGTGAGACAGCATACAAAGTACTCATGCCAGTGATAAAAATCATATCTGATGTGACTCTCATATTAGTGATGCGATCATGGACAAGCGGAGTCCAGGATATAGCGATGCTCCCAGTGTCAGGATCAATTTCATAAATCTCTGTATTGTCGAAGAAGTAGAGAGCATCGTCCGCTAATATGAAGTCTCGAACATATGACAGGGGAATTTTCCATTTCACTTGCCGCTGACTAATATCAAATGCAGCAAGTTGTGGTGGTGGAGGAGGTGCGTGCTTACCATTATTTGTATAGACGACAACATAAACCAGTTGTCGTTTTTCATCCCACATGGGAATGGTATCATCTTCAAGTAGATTGCCGTTGTCATCAGCGGTAATAGTGAATTTATCGGAACCTGTGAGACGATTTAACACATCTATTCCTGCCACGTTACGTCTAATCACATACCGGTCTGATACTGTCGGTTCTAGTATTGGGTCTCCAGCTAACTGCGACCATACCAGGTTGCCAGTGGCGGTATCAAAACTATATTGAGTATAAGTAATCGAATTATAAGTGATGGTGTCATCACTAATATAGAGGTGTTTATCGAATAAAACTGGTAGACGATTGTAATCTGGAATAGTTAAATTAGCAGGCGTTGCGAATTGCACAACACCCGTGTTTGCATCAAGTGCGGTAATCAAGGCGTGTGTTTTATCTTTTAGATACTGGGTCAAATAGAGATGACCATTATCATAAACTGGGCCTGCTAACATGGCGGTATCACTGAAGAGTGATTGCCAGATAATATCTCCCGTCGAAGGATTTAAAGCATACACCCCATTATAATGACAACTGTTCGTGGCATCCGAAATGGAGAAATAAAACTTGTCACTAGTTAGTATGGGTTGGCTCGCATCCATGCGATCTGTATCACCCTTGTGTTCAAACTTTCTGGTCCACAATAGGTGAAATTTTGCAGGATTAGTCGTCACATTGTAATAACCAGTATGAGCGGCGTTGCCTTTTTCATTATTCCATATGACGGTTTCTTCAGCAGCGTGAGCTTGTGTAGCTAATAGCGAAAGCGATAACAAAATATTTGTTAGCTTCATAATATGATAGACATCCTATTCTTGTATTAATTTGTCCAGCGCGAGCAAATCGTCTATCGTTTCACGTCGGCGGATTAGAAAGCTGTGATCACCATTCACCATCACTTCTGCCGCGCGGCAGCGTGAATTGTAGTTGGAGCTCATGCAAAAACCATAAGCACCCGCGCAATCAATGGTAAGCAAATCCCCGGGTTCTAGAGACAATTCACGGTCTTTACCAAGAAAATCAGAAGATTCACAAACCGGTCCGGTAATGTCATACATGGTGGTAGGATGTGAGGAGTGCTGCTTGACGGGCAAAATGTCTTGCCACGCTTGATAGAGAGCAGGGCGCACTAAATCATTCATGCCCGCATCAGTAATAGCAAAATGTCGTGAACCCGTATTTTTTATATATTCAACTTTCGTCAATAACACACCGGCATTACCGATAATCGAGCGACCAGGCTCAATAATGAGAATCACCGATTGACCACCTAATTTTTCCAGCAATGCTCGCGCATATTCCATCACGGTAGGCGGTGTTTCGTTGCGATAAGTAATACCTAAACCGCCGCCAATATTGAGATATTTAATCGAGATCCCTAATTCACGCAAGGTAGCTTGTAACACTAACAAATGTTCCAGCACTTTTAAAAACGGCGCCATGTCAGTAATTTGCGAACCAATGTGCGCGCCAACACCCACAAGTTGTAAGGACGGCATAGCTTGAATGTTGGTGACAAGCGTAACAACGTCACTTAAGTCCATGCCAAATTTATTTTCCCGCATGCCGGTGGAGATATAACTATGCGTTTTAGCATCAACATTAGGATTGATGCGCAGCATAATGTTCACCACTTTTTGCTGCTTGGTGGCAATCTCAGCGATGCGTGATAATTCAGGTTCTGACTCCACATTAAAACAAAAGATACCAAGCTTCATGGCTTCTTCAATTTCAACTGATGTTTTACCAACACCTGAGAAGATGACTTTATCTGCGCGGCCACCCGCTGCGATCACGCGTTTCAATTCACCTAATGAAACAATATCAAACCCAGAACCCGCTTTAGCGAGTAATTGTAAAATCGCGAGATTGGAATTAGCTTTGACAGCGTAACAAATTTGGGTGGGAAAGCTTTTGAAGGCTTCTTGATAAGCACGCAGATTATTCAGTATCGCATTCTGCGAGTAAACATACGTTGGTGTTCCATATTGACGCGCGATATCCGCGAGACTGACATCCTCAACTGAGAGCGACTGCTCGCGGTAATGTAAACAAGACATAATTTATTTCCGGTTCTAAAGCACTTGTTAATCGGTAGCGAGGTCGCAATGTGCTTTGAGCCATTCGTTGTAATCTGCAATGTGTCCTAATGACGCATTCAGAAAACGTTGTGCGGTCATGGCGAGCTTTTTGCTGATCTCATTGGTGAAGCGTGCTTGCGTGCAAATGACATCGTTAGTCGATTTCGCTTGCTGCAATCGCTTCAAGTTTTCAATGCTGGTGGTGAAGACATCATTCATGATTACCAGGTTTTGGTCGATGTAACGTTTGACCAGAATATCCAGCTGCTCATCGCTGGCGTGTGGAAATTGGTTAACCAAATTCGAAAACGCTTCATAATTTTCTTTAAATTCCTTGAGCGGCATGGCAATCCTCCTTAAGCTGTTGAGAGGCTAGTATAGCTTAAGAAATTCCGCAGGTCATTGACTGTATGCGAATGTTTACTGGTTGGCTGGTCGCTAATGCTGAGGCGTATTCAGGTAATAAATCGAGCGTATAGAGTGACCATTCGTTTTGTGCAAGTGGAATGATTTCTGGTGCTGCCGACAGGCTGACGGAGAAATTCGCGTGTAATAGAGCAAAGCCTTGGCTATCTGCTTTCACCACGGCCTCTTTTTTTGCCCAGATACGATAAAACATTTTGGCCTGATCTACCCCAGAGTAAGGTGTTAAAGCATTAAATTCTGGTGGATTAAAAAAGCGTTCTGCGACATCCATGTTCGCTGTAGCAGTCATGACTTCAATATCCACACCAACCGCAATGCCCTTAGTGATGGCAATGACGACGGCATCCTCTGAATGCGAAAGATTAAACTGCAGTGTTGAGGCATGCGCTGGTGCCAATAGGGGTTTGTTATGTTCATTGACGGTGAAGGTCACCTCGTTCGGTGCAATCGCTAAATACTTTGCTAGTACTAAACGCAATAATCCATGCGTCAGAGTATAGCGATCTTGCAGCACAGTGCGCACAAATCGCGTGGCTCTGGCGCGTTCGGTCTCATCCAGCAGCAGCGTCAAATCGTTCACAGAGAATGGCAGTTCACTCAGCCGCGCAAAATACACATGCGCTTCATTGTTTGGTAGATCAATCGATAACATAATTGGCCTGAATAATTATATTTGATCAATATTATATCAATACGCTTGGTCTAGCAATCCATTATTTATTCACTAGAAAGTTGTATGTTATGCTGACAACGGTCATCTGCATTTTGCAAAAGGAGTTGTGAATGAAAGACATGGATATGATTAGTCTGGTTGCCTATATTCTGGTATTGATCGGCGGCATTAACTGGGGTTTAGTCGGTCTTACCAACGTCAATTTTCTGGAAGCTATCTTAGGGTCATTATTAGGTCGTCTGTTGTTTATTGTGGTAGGCGCGAGCTCCGGCTATTTGTGCTACCAGATCTATTTAACAAAATTCAAAAAAGCCTAACCGATTTGATTGCCTGGTGCAGGCTTAGATGACTGCACCAAGTAATCTGCCGATGACAAAGGTAATCATGCCGGCACCTGCTCCTATTGCCAGCATTCTTGCGCCCAGCAAGAATGGATTGCGATGTGTGTATAAACTTAGAATCGCACCCAGCGTAAATAAGGCAACACCAGTTAACACAGCACTGATGGTTAAGTTCCAACTGGATTGACTAAAGAAATACGGTAACAGCGGTATGACAGCACCAATGCCGAATGAAAAGAATGATGACAGCATAGCCCCCATTGGTGATACTAAATCTTCAGGATTCAAACCTAACTCCTCACGCGCCAAAGTGCTCAAACCAGTGTTGGGATTATCAATCATCAAGTTTGCGATTTTACGTGCATCTTCTTTTGGCACGCCGCGTGCTTCATAAATTAGCGCCAATTCTTCTTTTTCTTCTTCTGGGTATTCATTTAATTCTTCGCGTTCAATCGCAATCTGATAATCGAATACTTCGCGTTGTGATAAGACAGATATATATTCACCGGCGCCCATGGAGCAAGCGCCTGCTAACAAGCCTGCTACACCAGCCACAATAATATATTGTGGTTGTGCAGAAGCGCCAGCGACACCCAGGAGCAAACTCATGTTGGAAACGAGACCATCACTCATGCCAAACACAGCAGCTCGTAAATTGCTGGATGAGCTTAATGAAGTGTGTTTATGTTCGCTGTGATATTGCGTAAACACAGACATACCGCGAATTTTCATCGAGCCTAATAAGAAATGGATGCGTTCTGCGCCCAACCATTTAGCCAGACGCGCGACTATGCGAGTACGTAGATCAGGTTTAAATGGCGCGGGCGGTGATAACTGATCTTTTAATAGGTGATGTTCCCACATGTTAGCTTGCTTATCTGCAGCAACTTGTAAGTCATGAAATAACTTGCGGTGTATCATGTTGGCTTCAGACTCTGCGAGTACGCCGTACAAATACGCCGAACGTTTTTCTTCCTTCCAATTTTTGTAGTAATCCATGGCTTATCCTTGTTGTTGCAGATAATGATCCAGCATCTTGCTGGCAATACTTAATTTGGTGCTGGGTCTTCCCGGTAAGTTGTCTGGTGTATACCAGCCTGCATCTTCTATTTCTTTGCTATCCATGACAATTTCACCGGCGGCATAGTCAGCGAAGAAACCTATCATTAATGAATCTGGGAATGGCCAAGATTGCGAACCGTAATAACGCAAGTTCTTGATGGTGATTTGTGTTTCTTCGTAAACTTCTCTATGCACCGCATCTTCGATACTTTCACCTGCTTCGACGAAACCGGCTATTAAACCATAGGCACCGGGTTTGAAATGATGACCGCGTGCCATTAAGAGTTTGTCATCGCGTTGTATCAGTACGATGACGGAAGGTGAGATACGTGGATAAAATTGTAATTGGCATGAGGGGCAGCGGCGTTCAAAACCGAAACCAGTATGCACTGTGTGATGCGCGCAACGGCCGCAGAACTGATGGTTGCGGTCCCAATTAATAATGCTGATAGCCTTAGAGGCAGCGTTATACCATGAATCACCCAAGTGATCTAAGGCGCGGCGTAAGGGTACCCATTCCATATTCTCATTCTGCTCGGTCAAGGTCATGTTGATTTCAGCACAGAAGATGTCGGTGTTGTTGAAATGACCCAGCAAATATTCACGTACCATAAAAGGTCGGTATGGATGTGTTTCCGTGTGATTGGGAAGATGGAGTTCCGGTTCGCGTAGCAGCAGAATGGAGTCATTCATGAAGATTAACCATTTGCCTGTTTGTGACATCGGGTGGTCCTTACCTGCAAGCCATTATTAAGAATAAGCTTGATAGTATTTACCAACCGGTAAACTGTCAAATGATAAGCGTTTATGAGATTATATTAGGATTGACCGTCTAGGGATGCGACATGGACAAAACAGCAAGCTTGCCAGGGCTGATTCTGGCAGTAGTGGCCAACAAGGGAACTGAAAAACCGTTTTCCGGTGAATACGATCAATTTGGTGAAGAAGGATCTTATCTTTGTCGTCGCTGTGGTCTTGCTTTATATCGCTCTTCCCAAAAGTTCCATTCCGGTTGTGGCTGGCCCAGTTTTGATGAAGAAGTTAACGGTGCAGTAAAACGCATTCCTGATGAAGACGGTATGCGGACTGAGATTTGCTGCGCTCGTTGCGATGCACATTTAGGTCATGTCTTTCAAGGTGAAAAATTCACTGATAAAAATACCAGGCATTGTGTGAATTCTTTAAGTCTCGATTTTGTGGCTGATAAAACGGTGACAGATACTGAAGAAGCGATCTTTGCAGCGGGTTGTTTTTGGGGTGTGCAATATCATTTGGAGAAATTACCTGGTGTATTGATGACAGAAGTTGGTTACTGTGGTGGTCAGCGTCAATCTCCTTCGTATGAGCAAGTGTGCAGTGGTGCGACAGGGCATCTTGAAGCAGTGCGTGTGATTTATGATCCTAAGCAAATTGACTTTCGTGCACTGACTCAATTCTTTTTTGAAATTCACGATTTCTCGCAAGAGAATGGACAAGGGCCTGACATTGGTCCGCAGTATTTGAGTGCGATTTTTTATTATGATGAGTCACAGAAGCAAATCGCTGAATCGGTGATGACTGAACTAAAAACTAAAGGTTATCATGTGAGCACAAAACTGTTACCAGTCACGACTTTTTGGCATGCGGAAGGGTATCATCAGCAATATTACGCAAAGAATGAAAGCGCACCTTACTGCCATCATCACAAAAAAATATTTTGAATGAGTAGTTAGAGATTGTTCCTGTGCCACTCCACTCTATGCCCGTCGTCCCGCATCACCTAGCACCGGCCACCGACCACCACCGGCCACCGACCACCACCGACCACCTAGCACCACCGACCACCTAGCACCGACCACCACCTAGCACCGACCACCACCTAGCACCGACCACCACCGTCCACCCACCACGATCGTCGTCCCCGCACGCTTTTAGCGGGGA
>CAZBHW010000044.1:0-8072 GCA_964492045.1 uncultured Coxiellaceae bacterium
ACGCTCGTCGTCTCCGCGTCACCTCAACACGCTCGTCGTCCCCGCGTCACCTCAATACGCTCGTCGTCCCCGCATGCTTTTAGCGGGGATCTGTTCGTGTAACCGAGGAAATGCCACTTCGAGCTATTGCACGGTTGCACGAACAGATCCCCGCTAAAAGCATGCGGGGACGACGAGCGTGTTGAGGTGACGCGGGGACGACGAGCGTGTTGAGGTGACGCGGAGACGACGAGCGTATTGAGGTGACGCGGAGACGGCGGGCGTATTGAGGTGACGCAGGAACGGTGTGCGCATTGAGGTCGGTTAGTTAGGCGCACGAGCAGCGTCGTGCGCTAATCTTCTTAGTATCTTTAAATGATTTTATCGGTGATACGGCAAATTATTTAAAATCGTAAACGCACGATAAAGCTGCTCAGCCAAAATCAATCGCACAATCAAATGCGGAAATGTCATTGCAGATAGTGACCATTTTTCATTGGCACGTGCGAGACATGCAGGGGCCAGACCTTCTGGCCCGCCAACGAGTAATTCGATATTTTTTCCATTTTGCAGCCAGTCTTTCATTTGCGCGGCTAATTGTTCGCTATCCCAATTTTTTCCGCCTTTATCCATGGCGATGACATGCGCGCCAGGCTTCATGGCTGCCAGCATTTTTTCACCTTCGCGATCCATGATGCGTTTCAAATCGGCATTGGCCGTCCGTTTTTCTGCGGGGATTTCTACTAATTCTAGCTGACAATGCGGCGGCAAACGTTTGGCGTAATCTTCATAACCTGCAGCAATCCAGCTCGGAGATTTATGCGTTATCGTCAGCAGGCGAATTTTCATGACGCGTTAGGTGGCGCTTTGATTGTCGCGTAATTCTTTCACCGGCTCCCACAAATCTTCGAGATTGTAGAAGGTGCGGGAAGCGGAAGTCATGACGTGCACGACGACATCACCAAGGTCGACTAGCATCCATTCACTTTCTTTTGCGCCTTCTGTGCGTACGCAAGTGACTTGTTTTTCCTTGGCGCGAACGGAGACGTTATCTGCCAATGAGTAAACGTGACGGCTGGAGCGGCCGGTGCAAATCACCATGTAATCAGTAATGCTGGTTAACGTGCGCACGTCCATTGATACAATGTCCATGCCTTTTAATTCGTCTAACGCGTTAATCGCTAAATCTCTTATTTCTTCTGGTTTCATAGTGTTGTCCGACTTATGCTGTAAATGCCTTGTTGTTTGATGTAATCATACACGCGATCCGGCAATAAATACCTTGGATTGCGCCCCATTGCAAATTGTTTTCTGATATCTGAGGCAGAAATTTCCAGTTGGGTGATGGGTCTTAATAAGATTCCGCCAGCTCGTTGTTCGTGTACATAAGCGGGGTCCTCTTGCAGGTGAGAGGCAAGCAAGTCGGCAATCACGCCGGTAATGGGCAGCTGATATTGTGGCCTATGCGCCACCACCAGATGAGCCTCTTCTAATATATCTTTCCAGCGATGCCAGCTGGCAAAGCCTAAAAAGGCGTCTATGCCTAACAATAAACATAAAGCTTTATCCGGCATTTCTGCGCGCATTTCTAAAATGGTATCGATCATGTAAGAAGGGTTTTGCCGTTGAATTTCACGGTCATCGACCAAAAACGCGGGTTCATTTTCCACGGCACATTTCACCATGGCCAGACGATCAGCAGGGTTCGCTGCCGGCAATTTGCGATGAACGGGGCGATAGCAGGGGACGATGTGCACCCGGTTTAAGTTTAAGGACTCTTTCAGCTCCAGTGCGAGGCGTAAGTGGCCAAGATGGATGGGGTCAAATGTACCGCCTAATATGCCGATTGCCGGGTGTGTTTTGTGCATGAGTCTATTATACCAGTCTTAGGCAGAGCATTTGCAATGCTTCCCAGCTGTTGCCGGGGGCGGCGCCTTTCAGTATGGCATCCACATGAGCAGCTTCTTGCAGCGTATCCAAGCATTTAGCGCGGTTAAACTGGTTCAGGAAGCGGCGCACATTCTGGGTGCGGCGAAAGAAAATACGGTGTTTTTTGCAGAGCTCGTCGAAGGGCTGGCCGCTTTTCAGCTCGCTTGCCATCTCCGCCATCAAGCGTAATTCGCGGGTAATACCCCATAACACGATAGCGGGTTCCGTACCATCCAGATTCAGCGTGTCGAGAATATGTAAGAGTCGAGCAGCATCACCAGCAATTAAGGCATCGGTTAAATCAAAGATGGTGAAGCGGCTTTCGTCCGTTAACAGTGTTTGTATGACTTCAGCATCGATAGGCTTGTCATGCTTGAGTAAAAAGATTTTTTCCAATGTCTGCGCGGCAGCGGTTAAGTTGCCTTCAACATAATCGGTTAATAACACGGCTGCATCTTGCTTGAGTATTAGTTTGTATTTTTGTGCACGAGCGATTAACCACTGCGGCAATTGGTCACGTGTGATCGGCCATAGCGTGACAACGACGCCTGATTTTTCTATGGCTTTAAACCATGCACTGCGAGTTTGTGCATCTTCCAGTTTGGCAGTGTCGATGATCAGTAATAAAGAAGAAGCCGGTTTTGCAGCGTATTCTGCCAGCAAGCTCGCGATGGATTTTGTAGGCGCTTTGCTGCGGCAATCTAATTCCAGTAAGGTTTTTTCAGCGGAAAGCGAGGGTGAATAAAGCGCGGTATATAATTGATCTTCGTTCGCACCAGCTTCTAGTTGTAAACGCACGCGATCTGTAAAACCTTTTTGTTTAGCTGCTTTGCGTATGGCTTGCATCGCTTCCTGCTTCAAAATGGGCTCATCACCGCTCACGAGATAAATCGCTGCGAGCTGGCTGCTGAGTTGCTGCGTTAATTGCTGCAAATTGACTTTCATGTGCGAGGCTTCTGTTCGGTTTTGAAAGCTTGATTGACCATTTTTGTCACTTCATGTGAAGTTAAGCGATACATCATCGTGGTAGCAAGTGTGCGTCGCATTTGTTCGAAATACATATCAGCTTCATTGCTGCTACCAAGAATCTGGTTGGATTGCACGGTAATCACGCGGCTCTCTGTCAGTGTCTGGCTTGGTACGATCACTCGGCCTTTGTTGTCATCAATTTCAAATGTGACGATCACGCGTAATTGATATTGCCGTGTTTGCAAAGTGCCGTTAACGCTTAACAAATCTTGCGCTGTATTTTCACTGGTAATGTTCAGCATGGTCGTCGCTTCGCTTTGTTGTTCAGCCAAACGAACGTGTGATGTTTTCAGGGATTGCTTCAAGTATTTTGTGAGCGTGCCGTAGGGTTCGGTGGATTGAACGTACATACTTTGCAGTGGCGGTGCAAATGGGATGTTGCCGCGTAAATGAAAACCGCATGCGCATAACAATGCGGTTAACCACACAATGACTGCTAACCGCATACGCATGTTGTTATTCTCCTGCTGTGACCACATTGACCAGCTTGCCAGGTACCAGAATAATTTTCTTGATCGATTTACCCTGAATGGCTTGCTGAACTTTATGATCATCTTTTACGGTGCTTTCAATGGAGGAAGAATCCGCGTCATGTGCTACGCGCACGCGGCTGCGTAATTTACCATTCACTTGCACGACTAACTCTATGGTTTCAGCTTTGAAAACCATGGCACTGGATTTGGGCCATTCAGCATCCATTACGATGCCCTCATAATCCAGATCCATCCACAGCTGATGAGTAATGTGTGGTGTGATCGGAGCGAGCAAGCGCAATAAAATACTAAAACCTTTATGCACGATAATATCGCGAATATCAGTTTTATCTGGACTTGCCGCAGGGATTTTTCCCAGTGCGTTTAAAATCTTCATGCAGCTGGAAACCACCGTATTATATTGTTGTCGTTCGTAGTCGAACTTTGCCTGATCCAGAATTTCATAAATCTGGCGAAACACTTCGGTTTGTCCAGAATCAGCTTCTTCCCAGTTTGATGAGCCCATGCGATTGCTGGTTGGCAAGTGATTTTGCGCGTGAATGATGTCACGATTTTCATAACCGAATGCCCATAAACGCTTGAGGAAGCGATAAGAACCTTCCACGCCGCTGTCGGACCATTCCAGGCTTTGTTCTGGTGGTGCTGCGAACATGATGAATAAACGTACCGTGTCTGCGCCAAACTTCTCGATCAAATCTTGCGGGTCAACAACGTTGCCGACAGATTTAGACATCTTGCTGCCTTTGTTTAACACCATGCCTTGTGTCAGCAGGCGAACAAAAGGTTCATCGCTATTTAGTAAGCCTTCATCGCGCATTAATTTATGGAAGAAACGCGAATAAAGTAAATGCATGACTGCGTGTTCTATGCCGCCGCTGTATTGATCGACAGGTGCCCAGTAATTTGCACGGCCATCGAGCATGGATTTGGTTTGTTTCTTGCAGGCATAGCGCGCGTAATACCATGACGATTCAATGAATGTATCGAAGGTTTCTGTTTCGCGCTCTGCAGGTTCATGACATTTAGGGCACGACGTATTTAAAAATGACGGCATGGTTTTTAACGGTGATGTCACGCCGCTAAATTGCACGTTGACGGGTAAGACCACCGGCAAATCTTTATCTGGCACTGGAACGGGGCCGCATGTTTTGCAATAGATGATTGGAATAGGTGTGCCCCAGTAACGTTGACGTGAAATGCTCCAGTCACGCAAGCGGTAGTTCACCTGACGTTTGCCGATTTGTTTTGATTCAAGGTAATTAGCAATCTCTACGCAGGCTTTTGCGGAAGATAAACCAGTGAATTGTTCGGAGTGCACCAATGTGCCTTCGCCGGTATAAGCTGCTTTCGATAAGTCCCAATCGGTGGCAGGTTGGACTACCATTTTGATGGGTAATTCATACTTTAACGCAAATTCATAATCGCGTTGATCGTGCGCGGGAACTGCCATTAATGCGCCGCTGCCATACTCCATCAACACAAAATTCGCTGCCCAGACTGGAATTTTTGCACCCGTGATCGGGTGAATGGCATGAATGCCTAACGGCACACCTTTCTTTTCCATGGTGGCAATATCGGCTTCTGCCATTTTGATGTTTTTGCAGGAGTCTATGAATTGCTGTATTTCGGGATGCTTTTCTGCCAGTGCTTTTGTCAGTGGATGTTGAGCGGCGACTGCGAGATAGGTAACGCCAAACAAAGTATCTTGTCTGGTGGTGTAAATAGTAAGTGGGTCATGATCCGGCACTTCAAATTGAATTTCAACGCCTTCAGAGCGTCCAATCCAATTGCGCTGCATGGTTTTCACTTGTTCTGGCCACTGCGGCAATTTATCCAGATCATTTAATAATTCTTCTGCGTAAGCGGTAATACGCAAATACCATTGTGGAATTTCGCGGCGTTCAACCAGTGCGCCAGAGCGCCAGCCGCGTCCATCGACAACTTGCTCATTGGCTAAAACTGTTTGATCAACTGGGTCCCAATTCACTTCCGCATTCTTTTTGTAGACCAAACCTTTTTCATAAAGCCGCACGAACAACCATTGCTCCCAACGATAATAAGATGGATCACAAGTGGTGATTTCTCTGTCCCAGTCATACGCAAATCCAATCCGTTTCATTTGTCCGCGCATGACATCAATGTTTTTGTATGTCCACTCTGCTGGTGGAATACCATGTTTAATCGCGGCGTTTTCTGCAGGTAAACCGAATGCGTCCCAACCCATGGGTTGCATCACGTTTTTGCCCAGCATGCGTTGATAGCGTGCGATAACGTCACTGATAGTGAAGATGCGCACATGACCCATGTGTAAGCGACCGCTAGGGTAGGGGAACATGGTCAGGCAGTAAAATTTTTCCCGGTTTATATCTTCAGTCGCATGAAATGCGTTGCGATCTTGCCAGAATGCTTGGGTACTAGTTTCTATTTGTTCGGGTAGGTATTGTTCTTGCATTAAGTCACTCACTTTTTCTTTACACGTGTTTTTCGTTTTGCGCCTGAATAACGTTTGGTGGTTACCAGCATAATCAATATGACAGCCAGTAATGGATCTATACCATTGCGCATCCAGGGTGTTAATCCATGATATGGAGATATTGCAGCCTTTAATACTGAGGCGGTATCAGTTGGTATGGTGTTATCGATAATACCTTTGGGTGTAATGGTGGCGGTGATGCCATCATTGCTGACGAATAATCCTGGTCGCGCCATTTCTAATGAGCGCATCACTGCCATTTGTAAATGCTGTGATTTGGCGGATGAGTCGCCGAACCAGGCATCGTTGGTGACAGTCAGAATGAAGTTAATGCTGGGGTCTGTGGTGCGGGTGAAATCAGGATAGGCGATTTCATAGCAGATAGACGGCAAAATTTTAATATCGCCTATTTGTAATGGCGGTTGATGTGATTGGCCTGGCACAGTGTTTGACATGGGGACATTCATGAAATCAAACGCGCGCGCAAACAATGATTGGAATGGAATGTATTCGCCAAATGGGACGAGAAGATGTTTGCGGTAAGAGGCATTGTATCTCCCTATGGCAACTAATGTGTTGTAGTAGCCGCTGCTTTCGATGGCGCGTGCAGGAATACCAAATATTAGTGTGGTGTTTGACTCAATGGCGTTTTGTGCCATTTCATTCAGATAAAATCTTGCGTCATTAACGGGTAATGGAATGGCGCTTTCAGGCCAGACAATGATGTTGGATTTGCCCCAGCTATCTGAAGAAAGTGAGCGGTAGGTGTTGAGTGAGAGGGCGACGTTTTCTGGATCCCATTTCAGTGACTGTGGAATATTGCCTTGCACCAAAGTGAATTTAACGGGTGCGCCTGCGGGTTCAGTCCAGGGAATTAAGCTGACCAAGCCGCCAATAGACCAGATGGCAACGATCAGGAATAAACTGATGTAGCAGCGGAAATAGTTGGATTTGCGCAATGCGATGATGCCGCTGACGATTAATCCGCTAGTGACCATGACAGCAAGTGAGATGCCGTATACGCCAAAAATAGGGGCAAAACCTTTTAATGGTGAGTTGGTCTGGCTGCAGCCAACGATTAGCCAGGGAAATCCGGTGAATAACCAGCTGCGCACCCATTCGCTTAATACCCAGATGCTGGGGAAGGCCAGTGTGAGTTTGCATTTTTCGCTATCGTTAAAGTAGCGGTTGGTGGCGTAGCAGGCGAGGGCAGGGTAGATCGCCAGAAAGGCGATGAGTGCGGCGGTGATTAAGGTAGATAAGACAATGTTTACATCGCCGAAGCGGCTGATGCTGATGAATACCCAGTAAACACCTGAACCAAAAAATCCCAAACCGAAAGCATAGCCTAGCCAGAAGGAGCGTTTGATGGTGGCGTGGTTGATTAAGGCCAGCAATCCTGCTGGTGCCAGCACGGCGAAAGGGAAAATGTAGAAGGGCGCGAACGCCAGCGTCAACATGATGCCTAGTATGGCTGCGGCTGCTGCTGGTAAGAATGAGCGCAGCGCGGGATGAAATTTCTTTTTCATGGTTTGTGTCTGAGGTAGTAAGTTTTTGACAAGTTGAAAGTTTACTGGACTTGTTGAGGGGATGGCAAGGAAATGACTGCGATTAATAAATAGGGGTTGCGTTCGAAAATGATATGGCAGCTATTAGTAATTAAGGGCTGCGTTCGAAAATCATAAGGCAGCTATTAGTAATTAGGGGCTGCGATCGAAAATCATTAGGCAGCTATTAGTAATTAGGGGGCTACGCTCGAAAATCTAAGGCAGCTATTAATAATCTGAGGCTACGTTCGACCAGTTAAGGAAGCTATGGGTAATCAGAGGCTACGCTCAACACCGAATGCACGACCTGGCAGACAGGCGCTCCAGAGGGATCTGCTCCCTGCGGTCCACGCGCACATCCCTGTGCGCGAGTCTCTTCCGCGCCTGTCTGCCAGGTCGTGCATTCTCAATGCAAATGTTGAGCGTGTCCGTCTCATTCCAACGTGCCCGTCGTCCCCGTCTCACTCCTAAGTACCCGCCGTCCCCGCGCCACTTCAATGCGCCCGCTACCACCCACCGTCCACCTACCACCGCCCACCACCTACCACCGCCCACCACGATCGTCGTCCCCGCTAAAAGCGTGCGGGGACGACGATCGTGGTGGGCGGTGGTAGGTGGACG
>CAZBHW010000045.1:0-7109 GCA_964492045.1 uncultured Coxiellaceae bacterium
ACGGCTTTGTGGGAATGCCACGGGAGGGCGGCTTTGTCGGAATGCCACGGGAGGGCGGCTTTGTCGGAATGCTACGGGAGGGACGGCTTTGTCGGAATGCCACAGGGACGACGGCTTTGTCGGAATGCCACAGGGGTGACGGCTTTGTGGGAGTGTCTCAGTAACAGCGACCTTGTAGGAATCTCACATTGCCAACAGCCAAAACTGTGAAGTATCGAGGGTTCACGGAAATAATAACATCAGAGGTACAGCATTCCGACGAGCTGGATACTATTGCACGTTAGATTCAAGCCGCGTTAGCTATTTGTCTTTAGTCTGCTTGCGATAAAAAACACCGATGGCGCCAATTAATTGCACCATTTCAGCGCCGGATTGCGCGGCGATATCTTCTACCATGGCTTGTCTGGCGTCGCGGTCTGAGCCCTGAATACGAATTTTAATTAATTCGTGATCGTCTAATGCTCTATCAACTTCTTTGATCACGGCTGGTGTCACGCCGTTGCTGCCGATCATGATGACTGGTTTTAAACTGTGTGCTCGCCCTTTTAAGTGCTGTTTTTCTTTTGTGGTTAACGACATGTTACATCCTCAAGGTGTGACTTTGACTGTTGGTGCTTGTTGTTTGGCTCCTGGTCTTATGGCAGGGCTTTGCCATCCTAGCGCCCAGCTTACTCTGTGATAACCAATTTTCTTGTAAGTGAGCATGCTCGCAGTCAAGTTTTCGGTTTGGTTTTCAGATGGATTGCGTTTTTTGAATTCTTGCTTGATTAAATTTAACAAAACCTCTGCTTGTGTTTTTTTATCAAAAATAACATAAACATTTTCAACATGACGGCTGCCATGCTGGACATTAGTGTTGTTCACATGAAGCAGCTTTTGTTTTACTAACTCTTCAAAAGAAGATTTTAATGCATGGAAATAAGATAAAACTAACGCTTCTGCAGTGAGTCCGCTTGCAATGTACACAGGGAATGCGCTTAAAAAATCGGGTTTAACCGTATTTTCTTGAGTGAGCAGCTCTGCGCAAGCGTGTTCAATCACACCAGCAGCCCACTTGGTGATGCTATCGTCGTAGTCAGACACCAGTGTAATCGGCGTGTCATTATAAATATAAATTTGCGCGGGCTTAATGCGAGCAAGAATATTTGCCACAGCCAGCGCTTCTAGCTGTAAATCAGTCAATAGGCTGTCTACTGTGTCGGTGGCATTGGAAAATAGTTGGGATTGATTAACGGGCTGTTCAGCATTTTCGAAACGGCGTTTGGCAGATCTTGTTTGAAGTTGATCTAATAATCTGTTACCACTGAATTGACGACGCAGCATATTTCCCTCGAACTACATACAAGCTAAAAAGTTCCAATACTATATCACAAAACACTGGGGAAATATGAACTGATTTTTGCTGGATTTCACTAATTTTTTAGGTAATATCAAGACCTATTCTAATAATTGAGGGATTAGTTATGAAACAAAATATAGTTGCCGCGCTCATCACACTGACGGCGGCATCAGGTGCCATGGCAGCGACACCGGTAGATTTGAATAATCAGACAATTTCCACTTTTGCTACGTTTATGCCTAGCCGTCTTGCCGCTGGCGTTGCAGCAGCGTCGGTACAGGAAACTTCGCGCTCAGTGGACTTCAACCAGACCACCCATATTCGCGTCATGCAGACTTATGCTGGCTATCCTGTGTGGGGCAGTGACGCCGTAGTGCATGTGCCAAAAGGCGTGACTCCCGACTTAACGCAGCTATCTAATCAGCGTATGGCCAATCGTGTCAGCATGAATGGTATTTTTTACCGAAATTTACAAGCAGATTTGCATCAAGCCCCAGCTACTGTCACCAACAAAGATCAACTAGTGAAAGCCGAACAAGCAGCCGTCGACTTATATACCAAGCAATTTGGCAAACCGGCCAATGTGACACGCATGCAATCAGAAATCATTGTTTATCTGGATGATAAATCTGTTGCTCACTGGGCGTATAAAGTCAGATTCATGACGAATGAACATCACGGTATGCCCTCCATGCCGCTCTATATTCTGGATGCCGCTACCTTGGCAACACTCGATACCTGGAACGATTTAAAAACCGCGATGGAAATTGTCAATGGCGGTGGTATCGGTGGAAATCCAACCATGGGAAAGAAAACCTACGACGGTTTAACCGGTGATCGCCCCATTTTAAAGTTCTCACGTGATGCAGCCAGCAAAACTTGTTATTTGCAAAACAATACGGTGACGGTTATCGATGTACGAGATGACAAAACCCCTGCCTTCATGTGTGAAACGCCCGATGCGCAGCATAATAACGTGTATTGGAATACCTTGAACGATGAATACAACGGTGGCTATTCACCCGACAATGATGCTGTTTACAGCGACAGTATCGTACGTGAAATGTATATGAACTGGTTTAAGGTCAACATGCTGCAAAAAAATGGTAAACCGCAGCACGTTATTTTTAATGTGCACGATGACTCACAAGGTCAAAATGCATTTTATGAAAATGGTCAAATGACTTTTGGTGAAGGTGATAATGAATCCTATCCAGTCGTCGCACCCAGTGTTGTCGCGCATGAAATGAGCCACGCCTTCACTGAACAGCATTCAAATTTGGCCTACACCAAACAATCCGGCGGTTTAAATGAGTCATTCTCTGATATGGCAGATAAGGCCACAGAATACTATATGTATGGCGAAAATAACTGGAACATTGATCCCGAGTTGTTAAAGACTGGCGGTCGCTTATTGCGTTATATGGATGAACCAACCAAGGATTGTGAAGATGGTGCGAAACCAGGTCAAGGTTGTTCCATCGATAACATGAAGGATTATAACGATAGAGTAGAAGTGCACTTCTCCAGCGGTATTTTCAATAAAGCATTCACCATTATTTCCGGTTCGCCCAATTGGAATACCCATAAAGCGTTTGAAGTCATGACGCAAGCTAACATGAACTACTGGACCAAAACGACCACGTTCTCTGCGGCCGCCTGTGGTGTCGTGAAAGCAGCAAGAGATTACAAATATGATGAAGCCACCATTAAAAATGCGATGTCTCAAGTTGGTGTTGTTATAGGTAAATGTTAATGTGACAAGAAGCATCCCGCTGCGTAAGCTGCGGGATGTTTTTCTAATGTTATTTAAGTGATCTTTTCAACGCGCCTTCTTTATTCAATCCGCTATCTTTTACTTCAGCGGAACTTCCTAGCGACCTGAGTGCCGATAATTTACCCGAGGCACTTTTTTGGGCGCGTGGCGATTGCGTAGTCGAGCGCGGGGTGGTGCGTCCTGAACCTGATTGAGTAAGCTTTTGTACACCATTTATTAATTCACTGAAAAGTTTCTTTTCCTCTTGTTGATCGCTAGACGTCAAGGCTTCATCATCACTTGCGTTTTTGCTGGTTTCAGCGCTGGAAGAGTGATGGCTACTCCATAAGCTACTAGATGAAACCAGCCCAGAAGAAAAACTCTGCCCACGCGGTGTTTTAGATAATTGCACTGCTTGATTGCGCACGAGTGGCATGATGTGTTGTGAGTATTCAGCAGCATCTATCATCCATTCGTAGGTGGCTGAATTCACTGGCAACACAATGTCTTCATCGAATTGAAAATTAGCAGTTGCTTCACTATCAGGCTCTGTCTCAGCAACAGTGAAAGGAAATTCATTTTCAATGATGGTAAAACTAGCGGATTTCACTCCCGCTTTCATCAGCCAGTCTTGTAATTGCGCGCCTACATTTTCTTCCAGATTCTCATACGAAAAAATCAGTTGATCAGGTGTATGGCTGCGTTGAAATACCTGACATGTTTTTTGTTGGCTTTGAATACCTGCGAGTGACAACAACGCACGTGCTGCAATGTGCGTTGCGGGTAATTGTTGGCAATTGTTAGCGAACAGATTTTCAAATTCACGCCGACAATGATTTGCGGCAATGATGGCAGCGTTGCGATTCGCTTGAGCAAAGTCACGCAATACTTCCGATATCTCTTGTGCTGTTCCCCACAGTGCCGGGTAAGCATGCTGCTCAGCGGTGGCATTTTGCAGAATCAGGGAAATGCTCACCTGCAAAGCTGTCAGCTTATCTATATAAACAAAGAGTAGATTTTTATCTGGTAATAAGTGATTGTGAGGCGCTCGTTGTTGAAAAGTGAATAAGCTATCTACCAAGTTATTCAGTTGAGAGCACTCACCAAAGAGATCGTTTATAGCCGTGTGATATGGTGAAATGATTTGTGTAGAAAGCTGTGACACGGCTGATGCCCGCTCTTTGAGTTCACGCAGCAAGTCGGCAGCGATCAATCTATTATTTTTGAGTGAGTGTTTATCATCATCTGCAATACTAGCGCGGCGCGATACCATGTCATCATCCTGTTGATTCGATATTCTTAGTCATTTACTATTAAATTAACCGCGTCGCCCTTCTACACGTGATAATGGAGCTATCTGTGACGAATGCCAGCAGCAGTAATTTCTCGACTACCCATAACGACTATATCCTAGATTTATCTTCTGTAAACTCTTCTCATTTGGCGACAGTTGGTGGCAAGAATGCCTCTATTGGTGAAATGCTGCAAAATCTAACTCAGGCGGGAATTAAGGTGCCGGGTGGATTTGTGCTTACAGTTGCGGCATATCATGAGTTTTTGGCATATAATTGCATCGAAGAGAACATCAAGAACAAGTTGGCTGAGTTGAATATTAGTGATGTTAAAGCGCTGGACAAGGCTAGTCAGCAAATTCGACGTTTCATTCTAGCTGGTGAGTTTTCCCCTGACTTGAAACGCCAGATCGCCAAAGCTTATAGCGCATTGACCAACAAAACCGTTGCTGTTCGTTCTTCAGCTACCGCGGAAGATTTGCCGGACGCGTCATTTGCCGGTCAGCAGGAAACCTTTCTGAATATCAAAGGCATTAATCATGTCTTGAAAGCCATTAAAATGGTATTCGCCTCACTCTTTACCAGCCGCGCCATTTCATACCGCGCACGTCATGGCTATCCATTTGAGCAAGTCGGAATTTCCGCCGGTATTCAACCAATGGTGCGCAGCGACAAAGGCAGCAGCGGTGTGATCTTCACATTAGATACCGAAACTGGGTTCGATCAAGTGATCCTGATTACCTCAGCGTATGGCTTGGGTGAAGCGGTGGTGCAAGGCGGTGTGAATCCAGATGAATTCATCGTGTATAAACCTGCGTTACAGCAGGGTAGGGATGCGATTATCCAGCGCACCTTAGGCAGCAAAGCGGCGAAAGTGATCTACACCAATTCTAATGAACCCGCACGTTCGGTGAAATTAGTACCGGTACCAAAAGCAGAACAAATCAAATTCAGTTTGAACGATAAAGACATTGAATTGCTAGCCAAGCAAGCCATGCTGATAGAAAAACATTATGGCCGTCCTATGGATATTGAATGGGCGAAAGATGGTGTCAGCGGTGAATTGTTTATTGTGCAGGCGCGTCCGGAAACAGTGAAAAGTCAGATGAAGCATGACAGTGATTTGACGCGGTTTACGTTAAAAGAAACCGGTAAAGTATTGGCGCAGGGGCAAAGTATAGGCCAGCAAATCGGCAGCGGTAAAGCGCGTGTGATTTTGGATCCCAAAAAAATGAATACCATACGCCCCGGTGAAGTGATAGTAACAGACATGACAGATCCAGACTGGGAACCTGTGATGAAACATGCAGCAGCAATTGTGACTAATCGCGGCGGCCGCACTTGTCACGCTGCAATTGTTGCGCGCGAATTAGGAATTCCTGCCGTTGTAGGCTGTGGTGATGCGACTAAAAAAATTAAAGACGGCAAAGCAGTAACAGTTTCCTGTGCCAGCGGACAAATCGGCTATATTTACGAGGGCATGCTGAAATACAATGTGGAAAAAACGTCTATTGCTAATATGCCGAAAATTCCCGTGCAACTGTGTATTAACATGGGCAATCCAGAGCGCGCGTTTGCAACCAGGTTTTTACCGAATAATGGTGTTGGCTTGGCGCGATTGGAATTTATTATCAGTCACATGATAGGCGTGCATCCTAATGCTTGTTTGCAGTATGCGAAATTACCAGCGAAATTGAAAGAACAAGTGAAACAAAAAACTTGTAATTATGCTAACCCGGTTGAATATTATATCGAGAAATTACGCGAAGGGATTTCCATGATTGCCGCCGCGTTTCATCCGTCACAAGTGATTTTCCGTTTATCGGATTTTAAAACCAATGAATATGCCAACTTACTGGGCGGTGAATTATTTGAACCGCATGAAGAAAATCCGATGATAGGATTTCGCGGTGCATCACGTTATGTGAGCCCGCAATTTCGTGAAGCATTTGCTTTGGAATGTACTGCCTTCAAGCGCGTGCGTGAACAAACAGGATTGATGAATGCGCAAATCATGATTCCATTTGTGCGCACCGTTGCCGAGTTAACACAAGTCTTGGATGTGATGGCCTTGAATGGCTTAAAGCGCGGTGAAAATAACTTAAAAATTTACATGATGTGTGAAGTGCCTTCTAATGCTGTGCTGGCAGATGAATTTCTGGAACATGTAGATGGTTTTTCAATTGGTTCAAATGATTTAACGCAATTAACGTTAGGCCTCGATAGAGACTCCAGTATTGTGGCTAATTTATTTGATGAGCGTAATCAGGCAGTGAAACGTTTGCTGCAACATGTGATTGGCGTTTGCAATAAGAAAGGCAAATACATTGGTATTTGTGGGCAAGGTCCTTCGGATTATCCTGATTTTGCAGAGTGGCTGATGCAGGTTGGTATCAAGTATATTTCACTGAATCCTGATACGATTGTGTCTGCTTGGATGATGTTGGCAGGTAAGAAATCGGATGTGTCCTTAATGTAGTTTTTTATTTCTCGATTGGGGTGAGCGGGGACTTGGTTTTCCCTCACCCGGCCCCATTCTCTCATCACCCGATACCGCCTTTGACCCGCATTAGCCCAATACGACCGTCGTCCCGAGTCAGCCCAATACGACCGTCGTCCCGAGTCAGCCCAATACGGCCGTCGTCCCGAGTCAGCCCAATACGACCGTCGACCCGCACCGCTCACCACATTCGTCGTCCCCGCACCAACTCAATACGGCCGT
>CAZBHW010000046.1:0-4656 GCA_964492045.1 uncultured Coxiellaceae bacterium
ACGGGCGGTATGGCGTTGCTGCGGCTTAACGGGCGGTATGGGCTTGCTGTGGCTTAACGAGCGGTATGGGCTTGCTGCGGCTCGACGGTGATACTGGGCTCCTCACGGCTCAACGTACATATTGGGCAGACGCGGGAGCGGTACAGCGCGATGGAAAAATCCATTACAAATAGCAATCCACCAAAATCTGGTCCTGAATAAACGCCGGTAACCGTTCATTCAAAGGATAATTTGGATCAATTAATTCAGCCGCCTGCAAGGCGTCACTTAACGTGTTGTTTTGCGCAAGTGATTGCAAAAACGCGAAATCCGCCGGAGTTAAGGCGATTAATTGTATTTCATCATGACGACGTAATATCAGTAAATCAACACCACCTTGATGCAAATCCAATTCAGAAGTGCGTTGCTGCTGACATAATTCAATAATCTGCAAGATAGGATAATAACACTTACGCAACGCCGAAGCCGGGTTCATCATGAAACGTAAATAAATTTGTTGTTCTGGCGTAAATGAAGAAAGTGGATGCCCCACAAAAGACGGCTGGTTAGGTGCAAGGTAGATCACATGCGTAGTCCACTCAAAATCCGCCACTTCAGTTAAATAAATAAGATTATGCACCGGCTGATAGCTAGTTAAAAATTCACTGAAATATTCACCATAATCATGCAAATTACCGCTGCGCGAAGGATACTCGCGAATATACTCGCGTGCCGCCATCTCAAAAAACGCATTCCCAAGCAATGCATGAATCAAGGGGTAAGTCTGCTTCAACGTAGTTAACAAACTTGTGTTCATGGTATGACGGTAAATTTCCAGGTGACTGAGCGGCGTCACGATGTCTGTCACGTAATCTTTGGAAAGCAGAGCTTCAACAAACTCAGCCTGTGTGTTTTGCAACATCGTAATATTCCTTAATGATAGATTCCGCACGCCAAGCTTCCAGACATAATTTATCTAATACTGGCAAGTTCGTGTCCCACTCAATGATCGTTGGTTTCAAGCCAAAGCGTTGATTGGCTAGACGGAATAAATCCCACACTGCCGGCACAATGTTCGCACCATGTGTATCGACCAGCACTTCTTCATCGCCAATGGTCGTCGCAGTAAAACCGGCGAGATGAATTTCCTGCACCAGATTGGCCGGAATGGCATTCAGATAGGTATTAGTATTAAAACCAAGATTGGCGGCACTCACGTATATATTGTTTAGATCAAGCAAGATGCCGCAGCCGCATTGTTGCGCAACTGCCGTTAAAAATTCCCATTCTGGAATCGTCGATTCGGCAAACTTCACGTAACTGGATATGTTTTCAATGAGAATCTGACGTCCCAGAAATTCTTGCACTTGTTGAATGCGCACCACCAGATTCAATAATGCTTCTTCGGTATAAGGGAGCGGCAGCAAATCATGAAAATACTGGCCGTCATAAGAGCACCAGGATAAATGATCAGACACCAGGCAGGCGTCAATTTGCCGGCTTAAATCGCGTAGCCGCGTCAAGTGCTGCCAATTGAGTTCATCAGTCGAACCCAGTGATAAACTCACACCATGCAGGCTCACCGGGTAATCACGCCTGACACTTTCCAATTGCGATAACGGTTTGCCGCCATCGCCAAAATAATTTTCACTGTGAACTTCCACCCACGCGACACCGGGCTTTTTCGCCAGAAATTCTGAAATATGTGGTGCTCGTAAACCAATACCCGACACCAAGAGCTGACTACCCATTGCCTTCATCCAAAGTTTTTTTCATGTGACTTATCTTAACTCATGCAATTAATACAGGTAAACATCAACTATCATCTTGCCCTGCAGGTTCCAGTACTGGTTTAATAGTCCAGCTTTTCAAGATTCAGGAGAACTTGCATGCAGAGAGGAAGTGATACGGCGCATGATCATGAGGTTATGCGGGTTAATTTTGATGACTCAAGATACCAGGCATTATTCAAGCACGTGATGGCAACGCAAGAAGACAAACAGCTGCGCGACTGCAAGACAGCCACTTTTTCCAAACACATGCAATATGTCTCACCTAGCTCACCGCTTGCCGTTTCGGTACTGATTTTAGGTGATATTATTATCGCGGCACAGGATGAGGTCGTGATCAACAAAAGCAACGACTCTAACAATTCCATCGCCGTCATGATTTTTATCTTGCAAGTGCTTGAGCTCTACGCACTGTATTTAGCAACTGACCCACAGCATGCCAGTGTCTGGTTCGACGGATTTCTCAAACAAGAGCCAGAACGAGCCGAAGCAATTTGGCGCTCAATGGAGTATACAACCGAGCATCTTAAAATTGATGAGCTCAACATAGATAATATGACCATGGCAGCCAAATGGTTAACCCGGTTTTACGCTGAAATCGTTGGCAGATATAACGTTGAAACGACACAACAATGCATCAAAGCGCAAAGCAATCGAAAAGCGGCTGCTGGCTTAAAACAAGTGGTCGATACACTCAATCGCAAAATCTCTCTTTATCGTTACAAAGACCTTCATAAGCGACAGGAAGAAAACGAAGAAACCAAATTGATTCACGCCCACAGACAACGCATCCATGCGATTCCCGAATCAGCACAAGTCAGTGCCATCAGTGATTTGCCGATTGGCGTGGTTATCATGGTGATCAAGGCACAATTATTGTCTTTGAGCAAGCTTTGCAATGATCCCATTCTCTCAGGCTTACTGCAGGCGTTCAGCGCGCTTTCATTGCTGGATGATGAAGAAATCCTGGCTAAGAAGTTAAGCCAGCAAGTTCAAGCATTAGCTGCCAGTCTCAAACCGTTAGCTGAAGAGACCAGCCGCCGCATGAAATCTAGCGGTAAATACTGGAAGGAATTACAGCTTTGGTTAATGGGTGCGGCTGAGTGTATCAAGTTGATGAATGGTCAGTTGAAGACAAAGTTATTAGGAACCTTCACCATGTTGCATCAGGCAGTGAATTATATTGATGATGCGCTCATGACGTTTTATGGCAAACAAATAGTCGTGGCAGGAGACAGATTTGCAGTTGTTAGTGAACTAGAAAACTTACTGCATATTTATGAAGGCCATTTACGACGAGTCAAGCACTCTGTCGCGAAGGATAGCGTCGGCCCTTCAGTAGCAGAAAACCTCAGTAAAACGGTTAGCGTTTTGCGGCTCTGGCGTAAATTATTTGGCGAATATCTCACTCGATACCAAGATGCAGCGTACTGTGCAGCACCGGTTCAAGTCACTAGCGCTACCTCTATCAATTGTGTCCGTCAGCTGAAATTACCTGAATACTTCACAAGCTTCATGGCAGCACAACATCAACTGTTAAATGTCTTGCAGCACATAGAATTAACCGATGCCAGTTTGATTCATTGGGCAGCGCTAGCTGCACGATTAAGAGTGATGACATTTCATTTTGCGGCAACGAATGAATTAGGCCATGAGTTGCGATCGCTATGTACTGTGATTGCCATCGCGTTAGAAAATATGACGATAAAATATCGGGAATGTCAGCGCCAACAGCATAGCCCGTTGTTGGCGCATCATTTACATGCAGGGCATGACACGGCTAAGGATTTACCGTCATTTGCTGAATGCTCGGTGGATTTTGATTTCTTGGCTCATCCTATCATTTGTGTCCTGGATGGCCGCTCATATTCGCCGGCAGTGCTAAGTTGGCTGAATCGTGAAGGGAATGCTCCCATGAATCGAGCGCAGCTGGGAGATCAACTACCGACGGCTGTGTTATATCCAAACCAGACATTTCATGACTTCATCACCAAGTTCAAAGCGCTGGATGCTAAAGGGATGCAAGATGCTGTGTTATGTCCGCTGAGCGGAAAAGCCATGCAAGATGCAGCATTTTGCCGTTTGGACAATCGCACTTACAGCCGCAAGGCATTTATCCTCTACGTGACAGAATATGGTGAAACACCCGGTGCTAGACCGGTTGCAATGCAGCCAGAGCAAGTCGCGAGTGTGTTGTGTGATGATTATAATATGCAAGAAGCGGTTCAGTATTTATTTCCGGAATTGCAAATGAAAGATGATTTGGAGCAAGTGCAATTGCTGAATCGATACACACCGGAGTCGGGGTGTTGCAGAATTTTGTAAGATAGCACGAGTGATTCATTCGGCTTGCTTGTAGCATCTCTGGTTCTTGCCTCTGATTTTTTATAAAAAAGTCAGAGGCAAGAGATGCTACTAGGCATGACATGTTTAACTGCTAACCAAACTGCCACCGACAATTTTTTTACACAATCCTGTAGGTACCATCATCCAATCTGTCTTTTGTCCATCTTTAGGAGCCTCTCCAGCACAATTATGTGTCGATGATCCGCAATCATTCAACCCGGCTTTGACGATACCGTAACATTTTTCCTGGCCTTTTATGCTGAGCGGCTGCATGGACATACTGTTATTTGCAGGTTTGCTTTCTGGCGTGGCAGCGTTGGCGCCGCAAGTAAGACCTAGCGCCAACACCGCGCTGATGGCTAATTGAATTTTATTATTTTGCATATGGTTCCTTGTTTTAACTGTTATGGTGGTGTTGAGTGTAGCACTTACTAGCGTTGTCGTCCTCGTAACCCGCACTGAGGTTGCCCCTGCAGCTCAACACTGTTGCTCTTGTACCACACACTACGCTTGTCGCCCCGGCACGACTTACGACCGTCGT
>CAZBHW010000047.1:0-4627 GCA_964492045.1 uncultured Coxiellaceae bacterium
TTTTGAATATTATGAATTTGATATTCAACTGTTCTTCTCTGACACCCTATGTTTGACACCCTATGTTTATATTAAGACTTTTGACGGGCTGTAATCGAAGATTTATTTGTATATTTATATAGTAGTACAATCAAGACATTACCCTGTATGAGCAAAATTAACGACTTGAAAGTTAATATGCAACGACTATATTTTAAATATAAAAAATTATAACGAGTCCAAATCATGTTTCATCAAGTGCTTGATCCGTCACAATACGATGGCAAAATTAAGCATATTATTGAAGCTGTCAATGCCGGCATTAAAATCACGCCGGACGACTGGGCATTAATTCAGGAAACACTTCCAGCTGAAGATCCAGCATTCAAATACTTCCGCGCACATCGCAAAGAAATTTCACGCCAATTAGTGAGACATGATAAAAGCCATCTTGCAGCACCTATCTTGCATTTTACCCATAACAATGAATCTTATGTATTGTTAATGCAGAATATTGGGCTTGTATATGCCACTACACCAGAGCCATTGCAATGGACAGCGCACAGTACGCGAGTTGATGCTGAAGAACAACGCTTATTAAACAATGACAAAACCTGGCAGTTGCTGGAAGAGATAAGTCAGGGAGATGCATCCATGACATATTTCCTTGCGGCCATTGTGCGTCGAGTGCGTGAGCTTGGCATTAAATTTGAAACAGAAGATATACGTAATATCCAGCCAATTGACAGAGAAGGAGCAGGTCTCCCGGAGTTAGATAAAAATTACAATACAAAGTTTTTCTATGTCAATTTGGGCGAACGTGATCCGCAAGAAATTGCCCGAGCCTGCCAACAGTCGGAATCAAGATTTGCAAAATGGACGCATTGTTTCAAGTTATCGGAATTGCAGCATGTTCGACGTAATGAAAAGTTCACCGCAGTTGTGAAATTTAATCAAGATATGTTATTCGAATATGAAGGAAAAGATTACCCGCTGCGTTACACAACCTGGACGTTTATAAAAGCTTTGCAGTTATTGAATCGTTATAAACTCAATAAAGAAAGCGTCGAAAAAAATCCTTGGGAAATGGGAGATGTATCCCCAGAAGGTGCTATTAGCTGGGTGCAAAACAGATTGGATGCCGAGGTGCAAATAACTTTGTTTCATGAAAAAAATAGCAGACTAACTTCACCTGTCATTCATGCTTATGCAGCAAAAACAGGAATGGATCCAGAAGATATTGCATTTTATGCCATGCGTCCAGAACGTCTCATCTTGCAAGCCGTAATAGCAAATTTGTTAGTCAGCACAGTCGTAATTGATTCAAAAGATTTTGACAGCCGGGTTTGGGAGTTGTTTCATCGTTATTTCAATACGCATCCTGACAGTAAAGATAAATGGGAAAAACGTTATGCAGAATTATCACTGGATACACCCGAAGATAAAGAGAAAGTCCTAGCGTTAATAGAAAAAATTAATCTAATCGCGGATAAATACATAGAAACTGGTTTATATCATATAAATGAAACCAGTGAAGAAATAGCACTGCTACTGGTGAAGCAAGAAAAATTTCATCGCATAATACAAGCTGAAATAAAAGAACAAGTTGAAAAAATGGTAAGAGCATATGTCGCTGATGAAAAACTTGAACGTATGCCTTGTTATGAGCTAATAGACCGTCAATGCTTTGGTGTCACCGGTCCTGTAGCAAGTGGCAAATCAACCAGTGAAAATCGTGCCCGTGCCTTATTAGCTGGCAGGCCGGCTATATTTATTAGTTCAGATGAATGGTATGAGTTGCTAACTGCCAATCAAAATCTAGAAGGTTTTACCATGCATCGGGGCAAAATCGCATTAGCAGAAGCATGGCGTGTAAAAGAATTGACATGGGAACTAATCAGAATAATGGAAAATCAGGGGCGCGCCCCAAACTGGATACAAGAAGCGGTTAATCCAGCTTCTATTGCTGCACCACCCAAAGCGCATACGACAATTTTTGTTAATACCTCTAATCCGTATCAGGCTGTCAAGCGCGTTAAAATGCGTGGCGAAAAATCTGGTAGATATGTTGCAGGTAGTGCAACGGTGACTTCTTATCGTTTTCCATGGATACACTTTGTAGGAGCTATCAAACGAAATGTGAATGATCCATTAGTGACTATTCACGTGATTGATACTGATTTATTATTTGTTGCTGGTAAATCAGAAACCGCTATTGCTACATTTAAAGAAGGCGTATTAGAAATAAATAATTTACATCGATTCTTTAGTTTTATTGAGCGATTCTATCGCATACACGCCAAGCCAACCAGTGATGATGAGGTGCTAAGTAATAAGCAGCCTAATCTGCCCAAACAATTAATAAAGGAATTATCTAAATTGTTCGAATCTGGATTTGATATCAAGATTGTTTATAAAGGGAAAATCATTCCACGCGAAGAATTGGAGAAGATGGCGGTGCAGCGATATAAAGTTGCAGGCTTTTTAAAGAAACATTTGGTTGATAAGCACGATCAGCCTTCATCTGATTCTGATAGTGACGACAATAAGTTAAGTAAAAAAAGCCAATAGAGTAATTGCTACTCTAATTGCCGTTTCATGAATGATGATAAAATACACAAGCTGAAAAACTAAAATTATTAGGACGGGGTCATTATGCAGCGTATGAAAACATTGAACGATTTACATCAAGGCAAGCAAACTGAACTGGAGACAGTTCATGCTGATATCTTTGGTAAAGGTGTAATCCGCGTTGCTTGGGACTGTGATCCTGGTAATGATGATTACACAACCTATGTCTCAGGGGCTGGTAAGGAAAATATTGAATTCATTATGATTTCTGCCAGTGCCGGAAACGTTAATCAATTGCTGACATTGAATAATACATTGTTCATGGTGGAGAAAGCTGGGTTAACGACACCAGTGTATCGCGGTGAATCACATCCTGTCGGTGTGCCTGAGGAAGAGATGCATAATGCGGGCGCAGCGCATGGTTCAAGTGGTTTAGGTACACAGTTAAGTGAAAATGAGGTTGCAACTGAAATTCGCAACACTAAACCTATGGGTTTGCCAGCAAGAGTCAAATTTGCAGAGTTAATGCATCATGCAGATCAACCTTTTACATTGTTGATGACGGGTGCGTTAACAACGTTTGCTCGTTCACTATTTGAATTGCAGCATATGCTGGAGAAAGATGCGCATGACAATAGCCAGCAAACCCAACATAGAAATAAATTAATTGATGAAATTTTCAATGCAACGAGTCGTGATGCAAATGAATTATCAGAAGAAGCCAAAGAATATTTGAATGGCAACCATAATTTATCAGATTTGATTACACCAGAAACCAGGGCTTTTTTACAAACGAAAATTAATGAAGGAAAAATTCAATCATTAGTAATGATGGGTGGTGTGTTTCCTGAAACGGCAGAAAGTATTGAAAGTGCCAAACTTGATTATGTGATTAGAAATATTGGACCTGATGGTGAATACCATCATAATCCACAAGAAATTCATCAGCCTGGATATGAGCCGCAATTTGCCTCACCTTCAGATGGTAAATCACCTGAATATGGCTGGCATGCAAATCAGCCTATCTTTGGGCCAGATGGCACACCATTAAAACCACACAATAAAATTGGCGAATTTAATTTTGCGCATGATCCCGTCGCTGCACGTATGGTATTTACTTTGTTTAATGAAATTGAGCAAAACCGCAAACAAAATGACAAACAATTTAATATTTTATTAGTGCCCTTAAATACCAGTCATAAAATCTTGGCTGGTGAACATAATGTTGGAATTCCATTACGAGAAGCAGATAAAACCATGAAGCAGGAACTTCAACTCAGCAAAGAACAGGCTAGCGTGCCATCTTTATCGGAATGGACAGCAAGAGTATTGGGTGGAACCGGCGATCCTTATGTCAGACGTACTGGTTATTATATTGATGAAAGCGGCAAACGTTATAAACGTCAAATGATACACGATGCACTAACCGTTGGCGCAATGGGACGTCCTGAACTTTATACTTATACCAGAGCAACTGTGAATATTGATCATCCCGGTGATGGCAATTTCCCCCCTAACAAAGGTCGCTCATCTTTAGGTGATAATCCAGAAGGTAATGTTATGGTGCTGGATATACCAAAAGAACGTAGACAACTAGTGGTAGAAGATTTGGTAACATCGACACTGGTTGCATCAAGAAAGGCGCTACTTAAAGAAAAGAAGATATACGATGCATTGGCAGTGCTAAATAATGAAATTCAAAAGTTTAACGACAGCTCTTCTCATGTAAAACACGGTATGTATGCTAATCAAAAACCTGCGCCTGTTCGTATGATGAATGAGATTATGCAGGATATTCATATAGGTAAAATCACTCTAGCCACTGGTCTGAATAAATTGATTGTGCTTGCAAAAGATCATGAGCCAATCAAGCATGCTGCCAAAAAACTGCAAAATATCGTTGGCAGAACGGAAGTCAAAACTGAAGATCGTCCTGCAATCAAGCTCAAATAATTTTGAATTGAGGTTCGATATGCAGCTTAAAAAAAACTAAGAATAAACGTGCCCTTTTGATAAGGCTGCAAATCATCCCTTTACATAACCCATCTATCAACATCAGATACAGACAGTTTCCTTT
>CAZBHW010000048.1:0-4406 GCA_964492045.1 uncultured Coxiellaceae bacterium
GGTGATTGGTGATTGGTGATTGGTGATTGGTGATTGGTGATTGGTGATTGGTGATTGGTGATACGGTAATAAGCATGCCAAATGAAATTGTCACACATTTCATTCAGGCTACATTAATTAATAAGGAATAATATGTCTCGTGAAGCCATGGATTTTGATGTTGTCATCGTCGGCGCCGGCCCTGCTGGTTTGGCTGCCAGTATTCGACTGTCACAACTCGCTGCTGCTGCAAACACCTCCTTAAATATTTGTGTCATCGACAAAGCCGAAGAAATCGGCGGGCAGATTCTTTCCGGAGCTGTGTTAGAACCGCGATCATTAAACGAATTAATTCCAGATTGGCAGCAACAACATCCGCCGCAACACACGCCAGTCACACAAGATCAATTTCTCTTTCTCACCACTAATAAAGCATGGCGCTTACCTACTCCACCGCAAATGAATAATCATGGCAATTTTATTATTAGCCTCGGCCAATTCTGCCGCTGGTTAGCACAGCAAGCTGAAAGTTTAGGCGTGAATGTGTTTCCCGGATTTGCTGCCGCAGCATTGCTGGAAGATAACGGACGCATTATAGGTGTCATCACTGGCGATAAAGGCTTAGACCGGGAAGGCAAACCCAAAGAAAATTATCAACCCGGAATGGAATTGCGCGCCAAACAAGTGATTTTTGCCGAAGGCTGCCGCGGTTCACTCACTCAGCAATTATTCAAGAAATATGATTTACGCAAAGACGTTGACCCGCAAACCTACGGTCTAGGCATTAAAGAATTATGGGAAATTCCTGAATCCTTGCATGAAAGCGGAAAAGTCGTGCACACCATAGGCTGGCCGCTGGACCACAAAACTTATGGCGGGTCGTTTGTCTATCATTTAGGAAAAAATTTATTGGCGATTGGTGTGGTGATTGGACTCGATTACACAAATCCATATTTAAACCCTTATGAAGAATTTCAACGCTTGAAATCTCATGCGTTTATCAAACCTTTACTGGAACAAGGTAAACGCATCGCATACGGCGCGCGTACGCTGGTAGAAGGCGGCATTCAATCGATTCCCAAATTAACTTTCCCCGGCGGTTTGATTGTGGGTGATGCAGCAGGCTTTTTAAATGTCGCCAAAATCAAAGGCATTCATAATGCGATTAAATCAGGCATGGTAGCAGCAGAAAGTTTATTTCCACTGCTGCAGCAAGATACCGTGATTGAATGTACCGATTACCCCATTAACTTAAAAAAGAGTTGGTTATGGGAAGATTTATATCGCGTCAGAAATATTCGTCCAGCATTTCATTGGGGATTGTGGCCAGCGCTTATGTACTCTGCTGTTGATACGTATCTCTTCCGCGGTCGTGCACCGTGGACGTTTCATCACAAATTACCAGATCATGATACCTTGCAGCTTGCGAAAAATTGCAAACCGATTTCCTATCCCAAACATGATAATAAAGTCACATTTGATTTAATGACTTCAGTTTTTTTAACGAATTCAACTTACGATGAAAACCAGCCTGTGCATTTACGCTTAAAAAATGCAGGCGTAGAAATCAACGTGAATTTAAAAGAATACGATGCGCCAGAACAACGTTACTGCCCCGCCGGTGTTTATGAAATCGTAAAAAAGGAAGATGGTTCACCGTATTTACAAATCAATGCTGCCAATTGCGTCCATTGCAAAGCCTGCGATATCAAAGACCCAACACAGAATATTGTCTGGACGACACCAGAAGGCGGCAGCGGGCCACAGTATCAAATGATGTAACTAGTTAAAAGCGTTAAGCTTCATACAATGATGGCGTTATTGTGCACAACATATACTGTCGAATCTGTGCTAACAATGAAAATAAAGCATCTTTAGTGAATTTGAGGTATGCTTAAATTTTACTCCAAATAGGGCGTTCAGGATGATTAGCCGGCTATTTGTCAAAAAAGACATTGCTCACCATCACGTTCATGGCGAATTACATCGCACGTTAACCGGGTTTGACCTCACACTCATGGGCATTGGTGCCATCATAGGCGCTGGTGTGTTTGTGCTAACTGGTGTGGCCGCAGCCACTCAAGCAGGTCCTGCTATTCTGCTCTCTTATATTCTTGCCGGTCTTGCCGCCATGTTTGCTGCTTTGTCTTATGCAGAACTGGCAGCGAGTGTTGGCGGCACCGGCAGCGCGTACAGTTATGCGTATTCTGGTTTCGGTGAAATCATTGCGTGGATTATCGGCTGGGACTTGCTGCTTGAATACAGCATGAGTGTGTCTACAGTTGCGATTGGCTGGTCTGGTTATGTCACTAACTTTTTCACTGCAATCAATTTTAGTTTACCGGAAGCGTTAACAAAAAATTATTTCAACGGCGGCATCTTTGATTTACCAGCTGCACTCATCATTTTTATGTTAGGCGGTTTGTTGTGTGTTGGTGTCAAACACAGCGCACGTTTTAATGCGATCATTGTGTTAATCAAACTGGCAACGATTGCGTTATTTATCGCAATCGCCGCCGTTAACGTTAACACGGCTAATTGGCATCCGTTCATGCCTTTTGGCACATACGGCATTATTTCAGGCGCCGCTTTAGTCTTCTTCGCCTATATTGGATTTGATGCGTTATCGACTGCCGTGGAAGAAGCTATTGAACCACAGCGAAATATTCCACTCGCGATCATCATTTCATTAATCGTCTGTACGTTGATCTATATTATCGTCTCAGCTTTGTTAACCGGCATTAACAGTTACACCCAATTAGATGTCGGCTCACCTGTCGCGCATTCATTATTAATTATTGGTTATCACAAAGCGGCCGGTGTCATTGCAATTGGTGCCATCGCCAGCTTAACCACGGTGATGTTAGTCATGTTTTATGGTTTAACCAGAATTTTTCTCGCCATGGCGCGCGATGGGTTGCTGCCAAAACGCTTGGCATATGTGAATCCACAAACTCACACGCCAATACGTATTATTATGCTAATGTCTTTTTTGATGGGCATTGTTGCAGGATTAACGCCGATTAATCATGCAGCACAATTAGTCAATATTGGCACGCTGATGGCATTTATTTTTGTGTGCGGCGGCGTGGTCGTCATGCGCGTGACGCATAAAGATTTACATCGTCCATTCAGACTGCCATATAGTCCGTTAATTCCTATTTTAGGTATAGTCAGCTGTCTCTATCTCACCGTCTATTTATCCTGGGTAACGTGGATCAGCTTTGTGGTGTGGACGTTGATTGGATTACTCGTGTATCTGTTTTACGGTTACCGTCACAGTGTCATGCACCGTAAGCAAGGTTCACTCTAGACACGGGTTTGCGGCCTAATTGTTCCGAGATGTAACGGCCGACTTCAATCAGTTTTGATAAATCGATGCCGGTTTCAATGTTCATGCCATTTAGCATGTAAACGACATCTTCTGTGGCGACATTGCCGGTTGCGCCTTTTGCATAAGGACAGCCGCCAATTCCGGCTACTGAGCTATCCACAATAGCAATCCCCATTTGTAGTGCCGCATAAATATTGGCGAGAGCCTGGCCGTAAGTATCGTGAAAATGCACTGCTAAGCGTGACAACGGCACATGTTCACTGACTTCGTTTAACATGGCTTGCACTTGCAGCGGTGTACCAACACCAATTGTGTCACCTAATGAAATTTCATCACTGGCCATGTCATAGACGATTTTTGCCAGATTGGCGACCTTCACTGGCGACATAGCACCTTCGTACGGACAACCCAACACACAGGAAAGATAAGTGCGTACACGTAACTGATGTTCTTTAGCTGCGACTATCACTTCACCAATACGTTCTACACTTTCTGCTACCGTGCAGTTAGTATTCTTTTTGGAGAACGCTTCAGATGGTGTGGTAAAAACTGCAATCTCACGCGCTCCTGCGGCGATGGCCGCATCAAATCCCACTAAATTTGGCACTAAGACTGGATATCGAACGGTGCCATTTTTAGTTAAACGCGCCAATACTTCTTTGCCATCTGCTAATTGTGGTACCCATTTAGGTGAGACGAAACTGGTGGCTTCTATGACATTAACGCCAGCTTCTGCTAGTTGATTGATGAGTGAGACTTTGACCTCAACCGGCACTAATTGTTTTTCGTTTTGTAAGCCGTCACGGGGGCTGACTTCGACGATTTGTACGCTGGTAGGAAACGCCATCAGTGAATTCCTTATTTACATTCGTTTGGTCAAGTTAAAGACTGACATGATTTTCCTCAGTATATCCTGCTCCCGCATCACCCACCACCTACGACCCACCACCCAATACCTACCACCATCCCTCCACTACCCACCACCGAATACCTAGCACCACCCCAACCACCTCAACCACCCCACCACCGTCAACCATTGTCGTCCCCGCACGCTTTTAGCGGGGATCTGTTTGTGCAACTGTGCAATTGATCG
>CAZBHW010000049.1:0-1784 GCA_964492045.1 uncultured Coxiellaceae bacterium
CTCGAGATATTCTTTTGTCCCGGCACCGTTGATGAAAAAGCACTGAAGCGCGATCACAAAGCGAAACTGCTGCAATTGATGCGGCGTCACTATGCGGGCTTGAATTTCAAGCGCTTACGCGGCTCAGATGTGTTGAGTATTAGACTCAATGATGCCGACCGATTACTGTTTGCAGAGAGAACGGTCAACAACAAAAAGCAATTGATCGTATTAGAAGTCGTCTCCAATCACGATTATCAAAAAGCTCGTTTTCTGCAGCCAAAAGTGCTGCGCAATTTCCTGGACCTGCATGGTCTGGAATTATTAGACCACGAAATCACAGAAGCTGACTTTGAAGAAGCGTTGATAGATGAAGAACTAGCGTCAGCGAGTATGGACACAGATGAGCATGTTGAAATCGTTTTTTCCGAAGCAATCTTATCCGGCACCAAATACATAAAATTACCCATGTGTGATAACACACTGCCCTTAATCATCAAGGGTCCAGCAGGTTCTGGCAAATCTTCTAATGCCATGGCGCTCTTGCAAGATGCCGTGTTGGCCATGCGTCCAGTATTACAAGCCAACACCAACATCCTTTACGTTGCAGAGAACGAACATTTAGTCAATTGCATGCGCCGCAACTGGCATGGTTTAGCGATGGCAGAAGAACGTGTAGGTGGAAATAACAACGATAACAACGCCACACACTATTCCATAGACGTAGCATTCAAATCATACGATCAATTATTACAAGGCATTGATCCAACGTTGCAAGCTTTGACACCAGTTGGTTATCACGAATTTGAAATCTTTATTAAAAAGCGTTTGGCTAATTTAAGAGATAATCAGAAAGCAAAAAAGAAGTCTTTCTGGCGACCAGCATTTTATACATCATTCGTTGCCATGTACCAGGAGTTTAGAATCATCTCGGGTTGTGCGGATAGTCAATATTATGAATCCAGAGGGTTGGATCAATCATTATTTCAAGCGCCAGCAGAACGTCATTGGTTATTCGAGCAATATAAAATATACAAAGAAGAATTAGCGGCGAATAAAAGTTATGACCCGGCATTTCATCAACCAACCGTCAAACCAATTTATTCTGCAGTCGTGGTAGATGAAGCGCAGAGCTTGTCGCTGGGACAGCTTAAAGTATTACACGCACTGTGTGATGGCCAGCTTTGTGTTTGCAAAGATGATCAGCAAAGTCAGGTAGATACTTTATCTAACGACACTTATTTGAATGACTTGATGGATGCGAAAAATCAGGATGTTAATCGCCGATTATTAACGACATCATACCGCTGCCCGAATAACGTGCTGCGCTTGGCAAACGCGGTGTCTTACATGGGTGCATTAGCCACTGGCCGTGAACGTCCTGTGACAGTTGAAGCGTGCGCGGATAATAAAGACGGGAATGTGGTCTGGTGTGACGCCATTTCAGCAGAGATGGACGCAGAATTAATTGAGCGCGCGAAATCGCCAGAATTCGCGATTATTGCAGATGCAGAAATGCATGATGCGTTAAAAGCTAAGTATAAAACAGAGCAAGTTTACACGTTTGAAAACTGTGCTGGTCTCGAATTTGCTGAAGTATTAGTGTTGCAGCCATTCAATGGCAAATTATTCCGCGAAGCCAATCAACACATGACAGATGATGCCTGTGTCATGAAGCGCGGCTATACGCGCGACCACTTAGGCACACCATTTAGTCGTGTGTACACTGCCATTACCAGAGCAACCCATACCTTGATAGTGGTTCAGCAGCCTGCACATGAAATCGCTAAAATATTAATGCGAGC
>CAZBHW010000050.1:0-1753 GCA_964492045.1 uncultured Coxiellaceae bacterium
GCCATGATCATTAATGATTTTTAACCATTCTTGTGGCACAGAAGATGAACCATGCATCACTAAATGGGTGTCAGGTATTCTTTTGTGAATCGCTTTGATACGCTCAATCGCCAAAATATCGCCTGTAGGTGGGCGGGTAAATTTATAAGCACCGTGGCTAGTACCAATTGCAATCGCAAGTGCATCGACCTTTGTTGCTTTCACAAATTGTGCAGCTTCTTCAGGGTCGGTTAACAGCATGTCGTGGGTTAATTCACCTTCCGCGCCTGAGCCATCTTCTTTGTCAGCAGTCAACGTTTCAAGAGAACCTAAGCAACCTAATTCACCTTCAACTGACACGCCACACGCATGTGCCATTTGTACAGCCAATGAAGTTGTTCTAACGTTGTAATCAAAATCAGATGGGGTTTTCATGTCTTCATGTAAAGAGCCATCCATCATCACCGAAGAAAATCCTAATTGGATAGATTGTTGGCACACCGCAGGGGAGGCGCCATGATCTTGGTGCATACAAACAGGAATATGGGGAAATTCTTCAATAGCAGCTTCAATCAAATGTTTTAAGAATCTGGAGCCAGCATATTTACGAGCACCAGCTGATGCTTGCACAATTACAGGGCTATTAGTCCTATCTGCAGCTTCCATTATTGCGCGCATTTGCTCTAGATTGTTAACATTAAAAGCAGGCACACCGTAGTTATGCTCGGCGGCATGATCTAATAATTGTCGTAAAGTAATTAATGCCATTCTCAATTCTCCCAAGTACTAATAAATGATTATTCAGATAAAGGCTGAGCCGTTAATATTTTCATCGCATTGGTAAATCCGCCAACACCTAAAATATCTCCTTTGGTGACAATTACTTTATCACCTGGCTCTAAAATTCCCTGTTTTATTAACATCGCAAGCGCATGACGTGAAATTTCCCAAATTTTATATTGAGTCACATCAAATTCCACGGGATACACGCCACGAAATAAGGTCATTCGTCCACACGTTGTCGCATGACGACTCAATGCATAAATGGGGATCCCAGATCTCACGCGTGACATCCATAACGGTGTCGATCCTGACTCAGTTAAAGCAACAATCGCTTTAATGGGTATATGGTTTGCAACATACATGGCAGCCATGGCGATAGCTTGATCGTGTCTTTGAAATTGCGCATCATCGGGCGGTGAAATACGTGCACTGCGGTGTCTTTCTGCAGCAAGGCATATTTCATCCATACTGGAAATAACTTGCACAGGAAAATCTCCCGTCGCGGTTTCAGCAGACAGCATCACAGCATCGGTACCATCTAAAATAGCATTGGCCACATCAGAGACTTCAGCGCGTGTTGGAATAGGATTTTTAATCATCGATTCCATCATCTGTGTTGCGGTAATCACGGCCTTATCACGCAATCTACTTTGCGCAATAATATACTTTTGAATCGCTGGTAATTCCGCATAACCCATCTCAACGCCTAAATCACCTCGTGCAACCATCAAAGCGTCTGTCGCTTCTATAATTTCATCAATATTTTCACAAGCTTCAGCGCGTTCAATTTTGGCTACAATTTGCGCAGTACTACCAGCCTTCCTCACTAACTCACGTGCATTATTGATATCTGCCGCTGTTTTGGGAAAAGATAAGGCCACATAGTCAACGTTCAGGTTCCCGATAAATTCGATATCTTTTAAATCTTTCTCAGTTAAACTGGGTGCAGATAAACCGCCGCCTTTTCGATTTAGGCCTTTATTGCTGGTTA